>NZ_CP053985.1:6441732-7085906 GCF_013267355.1 Achromobacter pestifer | reverse complement strand
CCCTCGTGTTCCATCAGCTTGGGGTTGGCGGCGGATTGCTTGATGATGGCGCCGCCCGGCGCCAGGTTGCCGCGCAGCACGGCCAGGCCGCCCACGGGGTAGATGGGCGAGGCCGCCGTGCGGATCACGTCCTGCGGGAAGGCGGCTGGGGCGTCGTCCAGTTCCTCGCCCAGCGTGCGGCCCGACACGGTCAGCGCGTCCAGGTGCAGGTAGGGGCGCAGCTCGCGCAGCAGCGCCGGCATGCCGCCGGCGTGGTGGAAATCTTCCATGTAGTGCTGGCCGGACGGTTTCAGGTCCACCAGCACGGGCGTTTCGCGGCTGATGCGGTCCAGGCCGGCCAGGTCGATGTCTATGCCCAGGCGGCCGGCGATGGCCGTCAGGTGCACGATGCCGTTGGTGGAGCCGCCGATGGCCAGCAGCACGCGCAGGGCGTTCTCGATGGACTTGCCGGTGAGGATGCGGTCCGGGGTCAGGCGCGAGGCGGCCATGGCGACGGCGGTGGCGCCGGTCTTCTCGGCCACGCGCACGCGGTCGGCGGTGACGGCCGGGGCCGACGCGCCGCCGGCCACCATCATGCCCAGCGCCTCGGTGATGCAGGCCATGGTGCTGGCCGTGCCCATCACGGAACAGGTGCCCACGCTGGCGACCAACTGGTTGTTGACGTCCGAGATCTCGGCCGCGTCGATTTCTTCGGCGCGGTAGCGGCCCCAGTAACGGCGGCAGTCGGTGCAGGCGCCCACGCGCTCGCCGCGGTGCGAGCCTGTCAGCATGGAGCCGGTGACCAGCTGGATGGCGGGCACGCCAGCGGACGCGGCGCCCATCAGCTGCGCGGGCACGGTCTTGTCGCAGCCGCCGATCAGCACCACGGCGTCCATGGGCTGGGCGCGGATCATTTCCTCGGTGTCCATGGACATGAGGTTGCGCAGGTACATGCTGGTGGGCTGGGAGAAGCTCTCGTGCACCGAAATGGTGGGGAAATCCATGGGCAGGCCGCCCGCCAGCATGACGCCGCGCTTGACCGCCTCGATCAGTTGCGGGGCGTTGCCGTGGCAGGGGTTGTAGCTGCTGCCCGTGTTGACGATGCCGATGATGGGGCGCGACAGCGCGTCGTCGCTATAGCCCGCGCCCTTGATGAAGGCCTTGCGCAGGAACAGCGAAAAGCCGGTGTCGCCGTAGTTGGTGAGGCCGCGTGCCACGCCGCGCGCGGACGCGCCTTCACTGCCGAAAGGGCCCGGAGCAGGCGCCCCGTTCTTGGTTTCGTCCTTCATTTTTGATCTCGATAATATTATTGATAATCTGATGGCAGCATCATAGCCAGCCTTTGAAAACCGTCGCAAGCGATTTATCGACACCACTTAATTGATCTAATCAATAGATCAGTCGATAGAAAAATTCTGATTCTTCAATCAAGATGCCGAACCTACACTGGCGCGATTGGCGAGCCGGGCGTCCCTTTCATTCCTATACCCATCCCGGCAGGAGACCTACATGTCAGACCTGCGTCTGCGGCCGCGCCGCGCCGTGTTGCTTTCCCTGCTGGCCTTGTGCGCCGGCGCATCCGCTCCCGCCCTGGCCGCCGACGCCTACCCCGACAAGCCCATCCGCATGATCGTGCCGTACCCGCCCGGGGGCGCGACCGACGTGATCGGCCGCGTGCTGGCGCAGGAGCTGACCGGCGCGCTGGGCCAGTCGGTGATCGTGGAGAACCGCGCGGGCGCCGCCGGCAACATCGGCGCCGACCAGGTCGCCAAGGCGCAGCCCGACGGCTACACGCTGCTGATGGGCGCGCTGACCAGCCATTCCATCAACGCCGCCCTGTACCGCGGCCGCGTCACCTATGACGTGGAAAAGAGTTTCGCGCCGGTGTCCATCGTGGGCACGGTGCCGCTGGTGTTCGTGGTGAATCCGTCGGTCCAGGCGAAGACGCTGGCCGAGTTCATCGCGCTGGCCAAGTCCAAGCCCGGCTACATCACCATGGGATCGGCCGGCAACGGTTCGCCGCAGCATCTGGCCGCCGAAATGTTCAAGCGCACCGCCGGCGTGGAGGTGCTGCATGTGCCCTACAAGGGCAGCGGTCCGGCCATGACCGACCTGATGGGCGGGCAGGTGCTCAGCATGATCGAAACCGTGCCGGCGGCGCAGGGCAACGTCAAGGCCGGCAAGCTGCGCGCGCTGGCGGTGACGTCGGCTGCGCGCGTGGACGCGCTGCCGGATGTGCCGACCGCGGCCGAAGCGGGCCTGAAGGATTTCGAGGTCAGCTCGATGTTCGGCATCGTGGCGCCGGCCAACACCCCCGCGCCGGTGATCGAGCGCCTGAACGGCGAGTTGAAGAAGATCCTGGCCAAGCCCGAGGTCAAGGCGTCGCTGCTGAACCAGGGCGCCATCGCCACCTGGACCACGCCGGCCGACGCCAGCGTCCGCGTGTCGGCCGAACTGGCCCGTTGGACCAAGGTCATCGACGAGGCGGGCGTAAAGGGAGATTAATACCCCTAAAGTTGTGGCTATACGTCACACGCCGGAAGTTCCACCCGGAACTTCCGGCGATTTTGTTTGCGCGCGCCGTCGCGAAAGACGCAACAAGGCTTGCGCGCAAACTGGGGAAGACGCACTGAAAAAATGGCGGATGCAAAGTTTTGCGCTATGAACCACCAAAGGGGACGCAATAAACCGCAATAAAGTCTGCGCGAGATTGTATACAGTGGTTGACCCCGAATAGACTAGGCCGTAATGTATTTTGCGGGCCTTCCCAGGGCGGCAGAAGGGGGATAACAATGACAGACGACCAGGACGAAAAGTCGATTCTGTACACGCATTTCGGAACACAAAGTCCGTATTGGCGTCTCTCCGTCGATAGCGACGCGTTCGAACTTGCAGCAGTCAAGGGCGCGGCCAATATCGCGACGGCGTTGCGCCCGGAACAAGCCGAGACGATACGCAGCCTGACGGGCATCACGTCCAGCGTGCGCATCGACATCTCGCTGTACGGCGACATGCTGCGGCTCCATCTGGTGGGCCGCAAGATCAATCCCAACGAATGGGCGGGCACGGCTTCCGCGCATTCCGATACCGAATCCGTGGCCAAGGATCTGGTCGAAGGCCTGTCCTTCGCCGAGACCGTGGTGTCCGAGGCCAATTCGGTCATCGTCATCGTCGACCAGAACGGCCGGGTGCAGCGCTTCAACAAGCTCAGCGAGGAATACACCGGCAAACGCGAGCAGGACATCATCGGCCGCAGCGTGTTCGAGATGTTCATGACGCGCGAAGAGGCGATCGCTTCACGCCGCAATATCGCCGAGTTCTACAAGCGCGGGCAGTCCTACGAGGCCGAGCGCCTCATCAATACGGTCAAGGGGCCGCGCCTCTTCCTGTTCCGCAACAAGTTCGTCACCAGCGGCAGCGGCGAAAAACGCGTCTACCTGATCTGCTCGGGCACCGACATCACCGAGGAACGCCAGGCGCAGGAGCGCCTGCGGGTGTTGGCCAATACCGACATGCTGACCAACCTGCCCAACCGCCACTCGATCACCACGCGGCTGAAGGCGGCGCTGGCGGCGGGCCAGGATGGGCGGGGCGGCGTGCTGTTCCTGGACCTGGACAATTTCAAGCGCATCAACGACCACTACGGACACGGTTTCGGCGACCGCCTGTTGAAGTCGGTGGCGGTGGCGATTTCTTCGTGCTTGTCCGAAGGCCAGACCTTGGCGCGGCTGGGCGGCGACGAATTCATCGTGCTGCACGAAGCCGCCCAGACATGGGAGCTGGAGGCCACCGCGCAGCGCATCATCGAGCGCCTGCGCGAGCCGTTCCGCCAAGGGCTGATCGAGGTCTACACCAGCTGCTCCATCGGCATCGCCATGTATCCCGAGCATGGCGCCGACCTGGACAGCGTGGTGCGCAGCGCCGACATCGCCATGTATGTGGCCAAGGAAGCGGGGCGCCATACCTACCGCGTGTTCCAGCCCGAGATGGACCGCCGCAACGCGGACTACGTGTGGCTGGACACCAATCTGCGCAAGGCCCTGGCCGAAGACCATCTGATGCTGTACTACCAGCCCAAGCTGGCGGGGCGCAACGGCGAGGTCGACGGGGTCGAAGCCCTGGTGCGCTGGCGCTCGCCCGAGCGCGGCATGGTCTGCCCCAGCGCCTTCATCCCTTATGCCGAGGAGTCCGGCCTGATCTCGCCCCTGGGCGTGTGGGTCATGCGCGAAGCGGCCAGGCAGGCGGCGGCGTGGAAGCGCGACGGCCTGAACATCCGCATCGCCATCAACGTGTCGGCGCGGCAGTTGAACGACAAGGGCGTGGTCAGCGACTTCATGCGCGCCATCGGCGACGCCAGCCTGGATCCCTGCCTGCTGGACATCGAATTGACGGAAAGCTGCCTGATCGACGACGAAGGCGCCGCCATCGAACTGATCAAGCAGTTCCGGCAACTGGGGGCGCGCGTCCACCTGGACGATTTCGGCACCGGCTATTCGTCGCTGTCGCAGCTCGCCCGCATTCCGCTGGACGCGATCAAGCTGGACGCCAGCTTCGTGCGCGGCGTCAATGAGAACGCGGTGTCGCAGGCGCTGGCGCGCGCCATCGTCGCGGTGGCGCGCACGCTGGAACTGAAGGTGATCGCCGAGGGCGTGGAAACCACCGAAGAGGCGGTTTTCGTGGACTCGCTGGGCGTGGACGCCAAGCAGGGTTATCTATACGCCAAGCCCATGCCGGCGGCGGAACTCACCGCCTGGCTGGCCCAGCGCCGCCGGCTGCATCTTATTGCCTGACGCAGCCGGCAGCGCGTTGCCGGATCAATGCATGGTGGCTTCCAGCGCGGACTCCGGGCTGGAAGAACTGCGGCGGTTCTGCGCCATTACCAGGCGCTCCATGTAGGCACGGTCCTTGGGGTCGATCGAGAACGCGGCTTCGACCCAATCTTCGGTAATGTCCATCAGCTCCGAACGCGGCAGGCTCAGCACGCGCTGGCGCGCGCGCAGCATGGCGCGCATGCCGTTGAGCTTGGGCCGCATCACGTCGATAAAGGTGCGGGTGGCCTTGTAGGCGTCGCCCGGTTCGAACAGGACGTCGACCAGGCCCTTGCCATGGAACCATTCGGCGGTGTGCGATTCGCCCGTGCTGATCAGCTCTTCCGCCAGCTTCATGCCCGAACGCCGCGCCACCAGCGAATAGCCGCCCATGCCGGGGAAGAGGTTGAACGCCATTTCAGGAAAGCCCATGCGGGCAGTGTTCTGCGCCAACACGAAGTGGTGGGCCAGCGCCGCCTCGAAGCCGCCGCCCAATGCGGTGCCTTCGATCATCGCCAGCGAGATCGCGCCGGTGTCGAAGCCGCGGGTGGCGGCATGCACGCAATCCACGCAAGCCCGGGCGTATGCCCGCAGCGCTTCGCGCTTGCCGGTGCGTATGGCTTCCGCAAAGAAATTCAGATCGCCGCCCACGTTATACATCTGAGGAACGAGCGAGCCGGTGACCCAGAAGTCGATGGGCAGGCCGGAGTCCTTGGCGGCGCGCGCCAGGGTCATGATCTCGTCGATCAGTTCATGGTTGAAGCACGGACGCGGTTGAGCGCGAAGCATCATCCACATGACCCGGCGTCCCTCCTCATAGAACGCCGAGAGCTGCTTCGTGTTGCCGGCGGCGGTGAAGGGGTGGCAATCCGGATGAATGAGTTGATTCATTTACTTTCGTCCAATTGATCAAGGTGAGTCGGAGTACTACGGGATCAGCCTAATACAGACCTTCCGGCTCTCGTCTCATGCAAACCTCGTCCAGCTGGCCAGACTTGTCCGTAAGTCAAAGGCCCGAGTGATCAGTGGAGAAAAGTAATAAGCGCGCGCGGCTGCTCAACCCATCAGGCGATGGGGGCATGGGTAAAACGGATGAGGGATACACGCAAATTCGCGGCGATCGAGGCGGTGCGCCGCGCGTGCGCCTGCGGCTGCGCGCTCATGCGTAGGGATGAGGGGATGGCGCGGCGCGGCCGTCGGGCCGCGCGCGCGGACTTGCGTCGGGTAGCGGCGGAATGCGCGGTTTCAGGCGACGCCGCCGTTGGCGCGCAGGATCTGGCCGTTGACCCAGCCGGCCTCTGGCCCCGCCAGGAACGACACCACATTGGCGATGTCCTCGGGCTGGCCCAGGCGTTCCAGCGGAGGCATTTTGGCGTAGTGCTCGATCAGTTCGGGGCTCTTGCCGTTCAGGAAGAGTTCGGTGGCGACGGGGCCGGGCGCCACCGCGTTGACGGTGATGCGGCGGCCGCGCAATTCCTTGGCGAACACTTGGGTAAGGCTTTCCACCGCCGCCTTGCTGGCGATGTAGACGGAGTAGTTCGGCAGGTTGAGCGCGATGGTGGTGCTGGAGACGTTGACGATGCTGCCGCCGTCGGCCAGCCGCGTGGCGGCTTCGCGCAGCGTGTTGAAGGTGCCGCGGGTATTGATGCCGAAGGTCTGTTCGTAGAGTTCGTCGCTGGTCTCGGCCAACGGCACCATCTTCAGGATGCCGGCGCTGTTGACCAGCACGTCGATGCGGCCCAGTCCCGCTTCCACCTGGTCGAACATGGCGCGCACTTCGTCCGCCCGGGACACGTCGGCCCGCACCGCCAGGGCGCGGCCGCCGGCTGCGCGGATGTCATCGGCCAGGGCCTCGGCCGCGGCGGCGCTGGACGCGTAGTTGATGGCGACGGCGTGGCCGTCCTGCGCCAGGCGGCGGACGATGGCGGCGCCGATGCCGCGCGATCCGCCGGTGACGAGCGCGATGCGTTGCGTGGCCTGGGTGTTCATGTCGTATCTCCGGTTGCATGGGGGTGAGGCGTATCTTGAACTATTCCAGAAAAAAGATAATTACTCTATATTCGCTAACATAATTTCATTTGCATTAATAATGGGTGGCTGAGCATGGACCGGTTCCAGGAAATGCAGGTGTTCGTGCGCATCGCCGAAAGGCGCAGCTTTTCCCAGGCCGCCGAGGACCTGCAGATCCCCCGTCCCACGGTCACCAATCTGGTCAAGCGGATGGAAGCGCGCCTGGGCGCCCGGCTGCTGGAACGCACCACGCGCCAGGTGCGGCTCACCCATGACGGCGAAGCTCATTACCAGCGTTGCGTGCGGCTCCTGGCGGATCTGGAGGAGGCCGACGGCGCGTTCCTGGATACCTCGCCCAAGGGCCTCTTGCGGGTCAATGCGCAAGGCACGCTGGCCAGGTTCTTCGTCATGCCGGGCCTGCCGGACTTCCTGGCGCGCTATCCCGACATCGTGCTGCAGCTGGGCGAGGACGACCGCCTGGTGGATCTGGTGCGCGAAGGCGTGGATTGCGTGCTGCGCACCGGCACGCTGCAGGATTCCTCGCTGGTGGGACGCCAGATTGCGCTGATGCCGCAAGTCACGGTGGCCAGCCCCGCCTATCTGGCGCGCCATGGCGAGCCGCGGCGGCTGGAAGACCTGGAAGGCCATCGCGTGGTGGATTACCTGTCCAGCGCCACGGGCCGCAGCCTGCCGCTGGATTTCATGGTCGAAGGCAAGAATGTGCAGGTGCGGCCCAGGGCCGTGGTCAGCGTCACCGGCGCGGAGCTTTACACCAGCGCGGCGCTGGCCGGCCTGGGCTTGGTGCAGGTGCCGCGCTACCGCATCGAACGCGAGCTGGCGGCGGGCGAGCTGAAGATCGTGCTGCCCGCCGCGCCGCCCGCGCCCATGCCTGTGTCGGTGCTGTATCCGCAGAACCGCCAGGTGTCGGCGCGGGTGCGCGTTTTCACGCAATGGCTGGCGGAGGTCATCGCCGCGGGCCTGGCTCAGACGATGCCGGTCAGGTAGTACACGGCGATCGCCAGGAAGACCGAGGTGGTGGATATCAGCGTGATGGCGAAGATGTCGCCATAGGACTGGCGGTGCGTCAGGCCCGTGACCGCCAGCAGCGTGATGACCGCGCCGTTGTGCGGCAGCGTGTCCATGCCGCCGCTGGCCATGGCGGCGATCCGGTGCAGCACTTCCATCGGGATGCCGGCCGCGTGCGCGCTGTCGATGAAGGTCTGCGCCATGGCCGCCAGCGCGATGCTCATGCCGCCCGAGGCCGAACCGGTGATGCCGGCCAGCGAGGTCACGGCCACCGCCTCGCCCACCAGCGGGTCGGGGATGGACTTGAGCGCGTCGGCAACCAGCAGGAAACCGGGCAGGGCGGCAATCACGCCGCCAAAGCCGTATTCCGCCGCCGTGTTCATCGAGGCCAGCAAGGCGCCGGACACCGCGTTCTTGCTGCCTTCGGCGAAGTGCGCCTTGATGCCGCGGAACGAGAACAGCAGGATGGTGAAGATGCCTGCGATCAGCGCGCCCATCACCGCCCACAGCGCCACCTGGTCTTCGGCGTTGACGGGCATGGGCTTGGGCAGGCCCGGCAGCGCGACTTCGGAGCCGGCCGGATACCAGCCCGGTATCCAGCGCGTCAGCAGGTAGTTGACGACTCCCACCACCACCAGGGGCAGCAGGGCGACCAGCGGATGGTGCTCGCGTTCGCTGGGCGGCGTGACCGGCTCGTTGCGCAGCTCGGTGCCGTAGGTCTCGCCCGCGGCCATCGCGCGCTTGCGCCGCCACTCCAGGTAGGCGATGCCGGCGGTCAGCGTGAAGCAGGCGCCGATCAGGCCCAGCCAGGGCGCGGCCCAGGTGGTGGTTTCGAAGAAAGTGGTGGGGATGATGTTCTGGATCTGCGGCGTGCCGGGCAGGGCGGTCATGGTGAAGGTGAACGCGCCCAGGGCGATCGCGCCCGGCATCAGCCGCTTCGGGATGCCGCCCTGGCGGA
Organism: Achromobacter pestifer; assembly: GCF_013267355.1. NCBI lineage: Bacteria > Pseudomonadati > Pseudomonadota > Betaproteobacteria > Burkholderiales > Alcaligenaceae > Achromobacter > Achromobacter pestifer. The sequence continues at coordinate 7,077,125 of NZ_CP053985.1, read as the reverse complement.
ACATCTCGGCCGCGAACGGGTACACCGCGAACACCACCACGAACAGCGACACGCCGCCATAGGTCAGCACCGCGCAGACCAGCACGATGGCCATGATGGCGCGGTCGGCGCCGATCAGGCGCAACACCGCTTGCACGATGGCGCGCGAAAAGCCCGACAGCTCGATCAGCTTGCCGAACACGGCGCCCAACAGGAACACGGGGAAGTAGAGCTTGGCGAAGCCCGCCATGCGCTCCATGAAGATGCCCGAGAACACGGGCGCCAGCGCCGACGGGTCGGTCAGCAGCACCGCGCCCATGGCCGCGATGGGCGCGCACAGGATCACGCTATAGCCTCGATACGCCGCCAGCATCAGGAACGCCAGCGCCGCCACCACGATGAACAATCCGGTCATTCGGTACTCCGGGAATGAAGAGATAAGGGGTGTGGGGCTACACCTTACCGCATCGAACCGGATACCTTGTTTGCAGCGGCCGGGATTCAGCGTTCCAGCAGCGCTTGCGCCTGGCGGGCGATGTCCAGGCCGATCGCGGCGTCCTCGCCGCCGCCCATGAACCAGGCGGCGGACAGGCCGCACCAGGCCAGGATCCATTGCAGCAGCCGGCGGCGCTCCAGGCCCGACTGCGCGACGACCAGTTCCAGCCGCCGCTCGAAGCGCCCGGGCTCGATGGCCACGGGCGGAGCCGGATCCGCCAGGTCCGGGTTGCAGAAGAGATTGGCGTAGTCGAAGGCGCGCTCGCCATGCAGGCGTTTGGGGTCGATGACCAGCCAGCCGCGCTCGCCGAAGTCCAGGATATTGCCGTGGTGCACGTCGCCGTGCAGCACCGTCAGGTCGCGCGGGCTGTCGAGCAGGGCGCGGGCGTGGCGGGCGCTGTGCGCCAGGATGCCGCCTTGCGCCTGCGCCATGGGCCACAGTTCCTCGAACCATTCTTCTAGCGGACGCAGCGCGGGCAGGGGCCGGGCGCGCGGCGCATGCAGGTCTTGCAGCACGCCGCAGATGATGCGGGTGGCTTCGTCGTCGCGCCCGTTGCGCGCGTACTCGGCCAGCGAGCGAGCGCCCGTGGCCCGCTCCAGCAGGATGGCTGCGCCGTCATGCGCCAGCACGCGCGCCGCGCCCTGGCCGTCCCACCAGCGCATCAGCACGCCGCCTTGCTTCTCGTCTTCTTCGTGCGAGACCTTGAGCATGGCGGGCAGGCCGCGATGCCGCACGGGCAGCAGCTGGGCGGCGCGCGTGATGATGGGCGCGCCGTCGGGCGTCAGTTGCCAGCGGGCAAGGTAGGTGTCGAGCATGGGTGGCGGGAAGTGCTTGGTTGGGCCTCTATAGTAGAACCCGGCGCGGCTCGGCCTGCGGTGCGAGTTGCCGCGGCAGCAGTGCCGTAATCGCCGCCGCCAATGCATTGCCCGCCGCGCTGGCGACGATGGGCAGCAGATAGGAGCCGCTGAGGTCGTACACATGACCGGCCGCCACTGGGCCGATCAACGTGCCGAATGCCACGCTGGTGTAGAGCGCGCCGATGATGCCGCTGACGTGCCGGCCGCCGAAGTAATCCATGACCACTGCTGGCATCAAGGCCACCCAGCCGCCGTAGAACGCACCGAACACCAGGGCGAACAACGCCAGCGTCCAGAACTGGCCGCAAGCGCTCCACAGCGCCATCGACGCCGCCATGCCGCCATACATCGTGGCGAGCGAGGCGCGCCGGCCCAGGCGGTCGGCCAGCGTGCCCAGCAGAAACCGGCCTGCCGTGCTACCCACGCCGACCATGCCCAGCAACAGCACGGCCAGCCCCGGCGCGATGCCATGATCCAAGGCGTACGGGATGAGGTGCACGAAGGGCACGAAGACGCCGAAGGCGCCGGCCATGGCTGCCAGATACAGCAGGACGAAGACCTTGCTGCGTATGGCTGCGAGCACCGGCACGCCGGCGGGCGCGGGTGCTGGTGCGGATGCCGGCGCAGCGCGGACGGCGGGCGCGGCGTCGCCGTCGGGTTGCAGTCCGCGGTCTTGCGGCGAATTTTCAACCCAGCGCGCCGCGGCGCAGCCCAGGACCGCTACCGCGGCGGCCAACGCCAGATAGGCGGCGCGCCAGCCCCACAGGTCGATCAGCGCGCAGGCCAGCGGCGGCACCAGCAGCGTGCCCACGCCGATGCCGCTGACCGCCAGCCCCGAGGCCAGCCCGCGCCGGCGCAGGAACCAGCGCTGCACGGCGCCCACCACCGGCACGTAGGCGCAGCCCACGCCTAGCCCGACGCCCAGGCCGTAGGCCAGGTAGATCTGCATCATGCTTTGCGCGGCGCTGGCAAGCGCCAGGCCCAGCGCCACCAGCAGCATGCCTATCCAGGCCATGCGGCGCGAGCCGTAGCGGTCCGCCAGCGGGCCGCTGACCACGCCGAAGCCGAAGTAGAGAAATCCCGCCAGCGAGAACACCAGCGACACCGCGCCGCGCGTGGCCGAGAAGTCGCGCTGCAAGGCGTCGACGAAGGCGCTGAATGAGTAGGCGCTGCCAAAGCCCAGCAAGGTGATGGCGAAGGCCGCGGCCACCACCCGCCAACCGTGGAAGATCCGGCCGGCGATGGGCAGGGCGGCGCCGGGTTGCGCATGCATCTTCATCTTCGGCCTCACAACGCCGGCCGGCGTAGATGCCAGTTTGTGGCCGCCTGGAAAGCGGCGCCCAGCCGGAACAGCACAGGCTCGCCCAAATGGGCCGCCACCAGTTGCAGGCCCATGGGCATGCCGGCCGCGCACTGGCCGGCGGGTAGCGTCAGACAGGGGTGGCCCGTCATGTCGAACACGCAGGTATAGCGTTGCAAGGCTTCGACCAGTCCGGGCTGTAGTCCTAGAACGCTGATGGCTTCGAGCGTGAGCGGAGCCATGGGCTGCACTGGCGTCAGCAGCGCATCGACCCGGCCGAACAAGGCGTCGACCTTGCCTCGCGTGGCCATGCGACGCAACAGGATGCGCTGGTGGTCGAGGCCGGATAGCGCGCGTCCCGCTTCGATCACGCCGGCCAGCACCGGTCCGTACTCCGCCTTGCGGCAAGGGTAGGTGCTGGCGTGCGCCACCGCCGCTTCGACCGCGCAGAGCGGCGCCCAGTCGCGCACGGCCTGCGCTGCGTCCTCAATGGGGAACTGCAGCGGCACCAGGACCGCGCCCAGTTGCTCGAAGACCTGCATCGCCGCTTCCATCATGCGCTGAGTCTGGGCATCGACGTTGCCGTGGTTCCAGTTTGCATCCACGCCGACCCGCAGGCCGCCAACCGTGGCTTCGGCCTCCTGGGTGTAGCGCGGCACGGGCGCTTGCAGCGCGGTCGGATCCTTCGCATCGGGTCCGGCGATGGCCTCCAGCAGCGCCGCGGCGTCGGCCGCGCTGCGCGCGATGACGCCGGCGTGATCCAGCGAGGCCGCCAGTTCGAACACGCCGTGGCGGCTGACGCGGCCCCAGGTCGGCTTGATGCCGGTCAGCCCGGTGGCGGCGCAGGGCCAGCGGATGGAGCCGCCGGTGTCCGAGGCGGTCGCGCCGAAGCAAAGGCCGGCGGCCGTCGCCACCGCCGATCCGCTGGACGAGATGCCGGTCCAGTAATCCGCGTTCCAGGGGTTGCGCGGCGGCACGGTATCGGGGTGATGGTCGGAGTACGCGCCCTCGGTCATCTGCAGCTGCCCCAGCAGCACGGCGCCCGCCTCGCGCAGGCGGCTGACTACCGTGGCGTCATGGTCGGCGGGCGTGCCGCGGTGGATCGCGGCGCCGGCGGCCGTCGGCACGCCCTTGCGGCGGAACAGGTCCTTCAGTGCGATGGGGACGCCATGCAGGGGGCCGCGGTAGCGTCCTTGGCGTATCTCGCTTTCCGCGGCCTGCGCTTCCTGCAGCGCGGACGCGGCGGTCACGTGGGCATAGCTGCGCAGGCTGCCGTCCAGGGCCTCGATGCGCTGCAACTGCGCGCGCGTGACCGCTACCGGCGAGACCTCGCCCGACCGGATCAGGGCGGCGAGCGACAGCAGGTCCAGTTGGTGGAGACTTGCAGCCTTGATATTTTCCGTATAGTTCATCTATTCTTTATCCATCATGCGGTCGCCAGTAACCCAGTCAGACTAATGCCTGAGAGGCGGTGCGACAAACCATGATTTCTATTCGAATTGAATTAGAAAAACTAAATCATCAATTTCTTGGGCCATGACCGTTCAGCGACTGCCTCCCCTTAACGCGCTGCGCGCCTTCGAGGCTGCGGCCCGCCATCTCTCCGTGAAGGACGCGGCGCAGGAACTGTGCGTGACGCCGGGCGCGGTCAGCCAGATGATCAAATCGCTGGAGCAGCACCTGGGCGTGGCGCTGTTCCTGCGCGTGAACCGCGGCATTCAGCTGACGGACGCCGGCCACGGTTTCCTGCCGCCGGTGCGCAATGCCTTCCGCCAGATCCTCGCGGCGTCGGCCCGCATCGCCCTGCCGCCCGAGAGCCGCGTGCTCACCGTCAGCACCACCGCGTTCTTCGCATCGGCCTGGCTGATCCCCAGGCTGCACGGCTTCCATGCCCGCCATCCGGAGATCGACCTGCAGGTCGTCACCAGCAACGCGCTGGCGGCTTTCGGCCGGGACGGCGCGGACATCGCCATCCGCCACGGGCTGGGCCGCTATGCGGGACTGCAAAGCGAACACCTGCTGACCGTGGAGGTCGTGCCGGTGGCATCGGCCGCCTTGGTGGCGAAGCTGGGCATGCCAGGCGGCGCGCGGGAGCTGCTGCGCTGGCCACGCGTGCATGACGAAGCGCGCAACGGCTGGCAACTGTGGTTCGCGGCCCAGGGCGTGGAGGACGCAGGCATGCCGAGGGGGCCTGCCTTCGATGATGGCAGCCTGCTGCTGCAGGCCGTAGCCGCCGGCCAGGGCGCGGGCCTGCTGCCCGTGGCGATGGTGCAGGATGAATTGGCGGCCGCACGCCTGGTCCGGCTGGCCGGCGACGCCTGGCTGGAGGACTTCGGCTACTACCTGGTATGGCCGGGCAGGGGCGCCTTGCCGGACAAGGCGCGGGTGTTCCGGGATTGGCTGCTGGAAAGCGGTTTGGGGGGCGCCAGCCCGAGGCGCTAGCGCGCAGCCGACAGGGCCGCCGCCTTGTGCGCCAGTTCCGCCACGCCGAAGCTGGCCGCGAGCGAGTGATCGTCCAATGCTTCCAGCGATACCCAGCGGGCGTCGGCGGCATCGTCGCCCGCCACCGGTTCGCCGGATTGCCAGCGGCACAGCACCGCGATCAGGATGAAGTGGCGGCGCAGCGCGCCCGCATCGTCGCGGTCATAGACGTCCACCGCATCGAACACGTGCAGTGGTTCCGCGCGCACGCCGGTCTCTTCCAGCAGTTCACGCGCGGCCGCGGCAAGCACGCCTTCGCCCGCGTCGATCTTGCCGCCGGGGAAGGCCCAGCGGCCCTGGTCAGGCGGGTTGGCGCGGCGCACCAGCAGCACACAGCCGTCGCGCACGACGGCGGCGATGGTGGCCGCGATGGGACGTTGGGGCGGGGGCGCGGTCATGCGGGGTTCCTTGATGCAACTGGGGCCTGGGTATGCCAGGGTACGCCAACCCGGGCTTAGCGCAAATCCCCGTAGTGCCGAACCGGTCCCTGGTGCACACTGTCAGCCGCGCCGACATGAGCGCATCGAAAAGGGGGCGGGAGGGCAGCATGGATACACCGGACCGGCAGTTGCGCTATTTCTTGCGCATTGCGGAACTCAAATCGCTATCGCGCGCGGCGGAGGACCTGGACCAGACCCAGTCAGGGCTGAGCCGGCAACTGGCGGCGCTGGAAGCCCACGTGGGCAAGCCGCTGTTCGTGCGCACCGGCCGCGGGGTGGAACTGACCGAGGCGGGCGCGCGGCTGCTCGACGGTATCCAGCCTGCGTACAAGAACATCGACCGGGTGCTGGAGGCGGTGCGCCAGCGCGAAGGCGTGACGCAGGGAACGGTCCGGCTCGCCACCGTGCATACGCTCAGCTACTACTTCATGGCCGAGGTGGTGGCCAGTTTCGTCAGCAGCCATGAACACGTGAACCTGTCCGTGATGGGGCGCAGTTCGCCCGAGGTGGTGGCGCTGGTGGAAAGCGGCAAGGCGGACGTGGGCTTCGTCTACGACGCGGCGGTCGCCTCGGACAACCTGGCGTCGGCCACGCTGTTCGACGACGAGATGTGCCTGATCGTGCGCGGCGATGTGCAACTGCCGGACGATGTCGACCTGGCCGGCATGGACCTGCGGCTGGTGGGCTTTCCGCCGCATTACGCGCTGCGCAAGATGATCCATAGCGCGGGGCTGGAGCCGGAGTTCGTGGCCGAGGCCGAAACCATAGACGCCATGCTCAAGCTGGTGTCATCGGGCGTGGGCGCCTGCATCCTGCCGTCCCGCATCCCCGACAAGCTGCTGACCGAGTATGGCCTGCGCAAGGTCCGGGTCCATAGCCCCATTTTGCGGCGGCGCGTGGTTGCCATCACGCTGGCAAACCGCCAGCCCCTGCCGCTGGTGAGCGAACTGCTGGCGGTCGCGCACCGCATTGCGGCGCAGTAACCGCCACGGCAGGCTCGAATAGCAGCTATGACCCTGGCTGCATGGCTGTATCGCGGCGGGTTTTCCATACTGTGCATACCTCGCGCGGCGTCCGGTGGCGCCGATGGCGCGGGCAATACACAGGGGAAGACATGAGCACCGCATTACGAGAGAAATCCTATTTCGACACCCGCGCCACGCAGGAAATGGCGCGCCATCTGCACGCCGTGCCGCGCAGCATCCAGGAAACCATGGCCTATGCCTGTCGCATCCTGGCCATGACCGAGCAGGAGGCCGGCCTGGCCGGGCAGATCAGCGTGCGCTCGCAGCGTCCCGGCGCGTACTGGACCTTGCGCTTCGGCCTGGGCTTTGACGAAGCCACGCCGGCCGACTTCATCGAAGTGGACCGCGACCTGCATACGCTGACGGGCGAGGGCATGGCCAATCCGGCCACGCGCTTTCACCTGTGGGTGTACGAGGCGCGGCCCGACGTGCAGTCCATCATCCACACGCATTCGCCCTGGGCCTCGGCGCTGGCCGCGGCGCGCCAGCCGCTGGTGATCTCGCAGATGGACATGACGCCGCTGCACGACGACTGCGCCTTCCTGGGCGAATGGCCGGGCGTGCCGATCGCGGACCAGGAGGGCGTGATCATCTCCGGCGCGCTGGGCAAGAAGCGCGCCATCATCCTGGCGCATCACGGCTACCTGACGGCGGGCGTTACCTGCGAGGAGGCGACCTACCTGTCGGTGTACCTGGAACGCGCGGCGCGCATGCAGATCCGCGCGCAGGCCTTCGGACCGCTGACGCCGGTGGACGACGCACTGGCGCGCGAGGCGCACGATTACCTGCTCAAGCCCTCGATCGTCAACGCGACGTTCAATTACTGGGCACGGCAGACGCATGGCATCCCGCCCTTGCCGCTGCCCGCCGCCTGATACCGCGCAGCTACATTCCTCCAGCACTTTTTTCGGGGAGTCATGATGATGACGACCAAGCCTGCGGCTGCGCGTTCGCGCCGCGATTACGTGACGGCCGGACTGGCCAGCATGATGGGGACCACGATCGAGTGGTACGACTTTTTCCTTTATGGCACTGCTGCCGCGCTGATTTTCAACAAGATCTTCTTTCCTGCCTTCGACCCGCTGACGGGCACGCTGGCGGCTTTCGCCACCTATTCCGTGGGCTTCTTCGCGCGGCCGCTGGGCGGCGTGATATTCGGCCATTACGGCGACAAGATCGGCCGCAAATCCATGCTGCTGATCACGTTGTTGCTGATGGGCGTGCCCACCATCCTGATCGGGCTGATCCCGTCGTATGAGCAGATCGGCTACTGGGCCGCCGTGCTGCTGGTGCTGATGCGCTTCCTGCAAGGGATCGCGGTGGGCGGCGAATGGGGCGGAGCGGTGCTGATGGCGGTGGAGCACGCGCCGGAGGGCAAGAAGGGCTTCTTCGGCAGCCTGCCGCAAGCCGGCGTGGCGCCGGGCCTGATCCTGTCGTCGCTGGCAATGGGCGCGGTCGCCAGCTTGCCCGAGGCCGACATGCTGGCCTGGGGCTGGCGCCTGCCGTTCCTGGCCAGCGTGGTCCTGCTGCTGGTGGGCTGGTTCATCCGGGTCAAGGTGGCCGAGTCGCCCGATTTCGAGCAGATGAAGGAGAAGGGCGCCAAGGTCGAGGTGCCGGTGGCCGAGGTATTGAAGCACCATCGCCGCGCGCTGCTGGTGGTGGTGGGCGCGAGGCTGGCGGAAGTGACCTGGTTCTACACCGTGGTGACCTTTTCGCTGGCCTACGCCACGGGCACTCTGGGCATTGCACGCTCTGTCATGCTGGACGCCACCATATGGGGCGCGGCCGTCGCGTTGATCACCATGCCGCTGTTCGGCATGCTGGGCGACAAGATCGGCCACAAATGGGTGTTCATGGTTGGCACCCTGGGCATCCTGGCCTGCGCGCCGGTCTTTTTCCACCTGCTGGGTACCCGCGACACCGGCCTGATCATCCTGGCGGTATGCCTGGCGGTGGGTCTGGTCTACGCTTGCCTGTACGGGCCGGAAGGCACCCTGTTCTCCAGCCAGTTTCCGGCCGAAGTGCGCTACACCGGCATTTCGCTAGCGGTGCAGGTGTCCGGCGCCATCGGCGGCGGCCTGGCGCCCATCGTGGCGACCTGGCTGCTGGCCAAGGGCGGGGGCGATCCTCAGTACGTGGTGTGGTACTTGAGCATCCTGGGGGTGATCGCCTTGTTCAGCGCCTGGCTGATGCGCAGCGAGTCCGCCATGGCCAGCGCCCTGCGGGTGCCCGCTAGCGCCAACTTGAGGACGCCATGAAGACCATCGACTACTACTTCTGGATGAATTCCGACTGGGCCTACCTGGGCGCCGACAGGCTGGAGGCGCTGGCGGCGCGCCAACAGGCGGAAATCCGCTACCTGCCGGTGGACCTGCCGGAGGTCTACGCCCGCACCGGCGGCATCCTGCTGGGCCTGCGTTCGCCCGAACGCCAGGCCTACCGGGTGGCGGAACTGGCGCGCTGGTGCCGCAAGCTGGACACCCACGTCAATCCGCAGCCGGCCTACATGTGCCCGGATGCCAGCCTGGCCTCGCGCATCGTCATCGCGGCGGACCACGCCGGCCTGCCGGTGGCGGCGTTGTACAAGGCCATCCTGAAAGCCGAATGGTGCGACGAGCAGGACATCTCGGACGCAGCCACCTTGCGCGCCATCGTGGAGCAGCAGGGGCTGGACGCCCCAGCCCTGCTGGCCGCGGCGGCCGAGCCCGGCATCGAGGCCGTCTACCGCCGCAACACCAACGACGCGGTCGCAGCCGGGGTGTTCGGATCGCCCGCCTATGTGTACCGGGGCGAGGTATTCTGGGGCCAGGACCGGCTGGAGATGCTGGAGGAGGCCGTGGCCGCCTAGGCGGCCACGGCGTACAAGCGCGGCAGGGGTCAGGGCGCCGCGCCAGCCCCTGCCAACGCTTGGCGGTGCCGCACGAGGAAATCAACGGCGCGGACGATGTCTTCATCGTTGCGCCGATCTTCGGCCATGTAGGGGACCTGCTTGCGGAACTCGCGCTTGAGGGCGCTGGTCCCCGCTCCGACCATGAAATCGGGACGCTGGGCCACGCGCAGGTCCACGGCCTGGGCGGCGTGCATCAGTTCCACCGCCAGCAGCATCGTCAACCGGTCGATCTGGGCGGCCAGCCTGCGGCCCGTGGCTGGCGCGTTGGTTCCCACGTCTTCGATATTTCCAGCCTGGGGCTGCACGTCGGTCACCATCGGCAACGCCAGCATTCTTACCTCTGCCGCAAGCGACGACACCGTTTTCTGAATCGGGCCATAGCCGATGGCACCGTTGCCCGGGCTGAGAAACCGGGGGAGGCCCGTGAATGCGGTGTCGGTCAGCCGCAGCGTGCGCTGGGCAGACAATTGCGCTACCTGGGACAAGGCTACGCCCATGCCCTGCAAAGGCAGTGCCCAGGCGCTGGGATCGAAACCGGCGTTGGGCAGCACGGCGCCTCGAACCGGGCCTTCCGTGACGTAGAACTGCAATTCGTAAGCTTCGGCATGCTCGCCGGGCTGGGCATCCAGCGCCACGGTGGGGTTGTCGTCGGAACTGTTGATCTGCAGCAGCAGTTGCCGCTGCAGCAGATCCAACATGTCTCGCGCCGCGCCGTGGGCCTGGCTCACTGTGCGAAAGCTCAATGGATCCTGCAGCGCGCGCTGCGGGTCCTGCTGCCACAGGGAGCTGCCACGCAATAGGGTTCTGATGTGTCCGGCCGTACTCGCTTGCCCCTCGTAGGGGCGTTGGGCCTGCGATGCGGACAGTACCGGCGCCAGGTTGCCGTTCAGCCCTTCGAGCGACAGTGCGGCGACGGTGTCGGCCAGGGCAAGCAACCTGGCGGCATCCAGCGCCGCCAGCGACGCGACGGCGGCGCCGTAGGCGTTGGAACTGACGATGGCCAAGGCGTCCTTGCCGAAGGGCTGCACCGGGTCGAGGCCAGCCTGGCGCAACGCCTGCGCCGCGGGCAAGCGCTGGCCGCGGTAATAGGCCTGGCCTTCGCCCATCATCGCCAACCCGATCTGCGGAAGTATCGTGATGTCGGCTTCGCCGACCGAGCCTTCGCCGAACATCACTGGGGTGATGCCGCGATTGAGAAACTCGGCGTACTGGCGCAGCACGGCAGGCTGCAATCCGGAGCCGCCGAACAGCGCGGTGTTCAGCCGGATGAGCATGGCCGCCCGAGTGAGCTCCCGAGGCGCCTCGGCGCCGTAGGCCGCGCTGTGCGAACGCAGCAGGTTGCGGTTGAACTGCTCCGACAATCTGCGCACCTCGGGCGAAATTTCTCCTCCTTTGAAAATGGTCTGATCCTTGTTCAACCCGACCCCCCGGTTCAGTCCGTATACGGGGCGGTCCAGGCGCGCGTAGGCCAGCAGCAGGTCGTAGGAGCGTTGCGCGCGCCGCATGGCCTCATCGGCCAGCGTCACGCCGCAGCCTTGCCTGGCCACGGATTCGATCTGCGCCAGGGTAAGCGACTGGCCGTCCAGAACGATGGGCGCGCAGGCGGCCGCGACGGCTGCCATGGGCGCGAGCAATACGCCCAGCAGCGCGGCGATGCCAGTGGATCGGCGGATGGCTGCCCGATACGGCCGGGCAGGGGAGGACGGCGAGTGCTGCATGGACATTGCGACTCCTGGCTTGGGGAAAGAAACGGGCGCGGCGGCGCCGCGGACCGCCAAGCGGCCCGCGGTGTCGGGGCGGAGCAGGAAAGCGTGCGGGGCGGCTAGGGTTGGCGCTGCGCGCCCAGGGGCAGGCGCAGCAGGTCCTGTCCCAACACGACGGGTCCGCGGAAGGTCTGGCGCGCCTGCAGCCAATGCTCCGCAGGCGCGTCACCCGGCACCAGATGTGACAGCACAAGCGTCTTGACGCCGGCGCGGGTGGCGACTTCGCCCACTTGCTGCGGCGTGGTGTGGGCCTCCAGCAGTTGCTTGGCCAACGCTTGTTGGCGGGCGTCCCAGGGCTTGGCGCCGACGATGTGGTCGACCCAGGCCGGGTCGATCGCCTCGTGCACCAGGATGTCGGCGCCGTGGGCCAGCTTGATCAGGTTTTCGCTGACCGCCGTATCGCCCGAGAACACCACGGAGCCTGCCGCGGTGTCGAAGCGGTAGGCGAAGTTGGGGTACACCAGACCGTGCGGCACCAGGATGGCGCTGACCTTGACACGCTCATCCTGCCAGACGGGAAACGGATCCATCGGCGGAGCCGGTTCGGTGTTCGGATCCTTGACCACGCCGGCCGGAACCTCGATGTCATGAGCCTGGAAGAACTGCCGGATATCCGGCACGCCTTCGCTGCGCACCCGTATGTTCAGATCGGCCGACATGCCGGCGATGACCGACTCGACCAGATCGCGCGTGCCGGCGGAAGGATTTTCCGCGTGGATCACCGGGTCGTCCTTCATGCCGGGCGCGAGCGGCGGCAGGACGCCGCGCCGTCCGGGGCCGTATATCTGCATGGACGCCTTGGCGCGGCGGCGGGCGCTCGGGTCGTACATCAGCAGGTTCGCCAGATCGATGATGTGGTCGGTGTGCAGGTGGGTCAGGAACACGGCTTGTTCGGCGCCGGGTTTGACGCCGGCGCGGCGCAACTGGCGGTAAGCGCCAGAGCCCAGGTCGACGATGTAGGCCCGTCCGTCCACCAGCACTGCCGAAGAAATCCCGTGCGGCGACTCGGCGCCATACCAGGTCGGGCCGCCGGCCACGCCCAGCAGAACCAGCTCGGTGGTCCGCGGCGATTCCGCCGCCAGCGGCGTCGAGCAAAAGCCGGCCAGCGCGAGCGCCGCGGCCGCGGCCAGTGTCTTGGATACCTTAAACATGGCGGCCCTGCGGCAGAACGGTCAATGCAATCAGCGCGACCACGCTGGCTCCCATGACGTACAGTGCGGGCGCGAACGCCACGCCCGTGGTGTAGGTGATCCAGGTAAGAATGACGGGGGCGAATCCGCCCAGGACCGTGACTGCCGTGTTGTACGACAGGGACATGCCCGAAGAGCGCACGGCGGTGGGAAACACTTCGGACAGCGCCGCCGGGGCCACGCCCACGTACATGGCCACCATCAGGCAGAACAGCGACTGCACCACGATGAGCGTGCCCAGGGTGTGCGATGCCTTCAGCCACATCATCAGCGGGTAGACCGCGAGCAGCAGGATCAGCGCCGCTGCGCGCAGCACGGTGCGGCGACCGTAACGGTCCGACAGCGTGCCGGAGAACACGCAACCCCCGATCAGGAACAGATTGCCCACGAGCGCTGCCGTGAAGGCCTGTGAACTGGAGAACCCCAGCGATTTCTGCACATAGATGGGCATGAAAATGATCAGCGCGTAGGGGCCGACGGCCCAGAGCACCGACATGCACAGGCCGGTCAGCAGCTCCTTGGGATAGTCCCGCAGGACCGACAGCAGCGGCGCCTTGACATGGTCGCCCTGACGCGCCTGGCGCGCCTGTTCTTCGCGGAAATGCGGCGTTTCGTCCAGCGCACGGCGCATCCACAGGCCGACAGGCGCGATCGCAAGGCCGATGATGAACGGCACGCGCCAACCCCATTCTCCGACCTGCTGTTCGGTCAGCAGCGTGGTGACCAGGGTAGCGACCAGTGCGCCCAGCAGGTTGGAAATGCCCATGCTGGCCTGCAGCCACGAGGCATACTGACCGCGCTTGCCTTCCGGCGCATGCTCGACCAGGAAGGCGGTGGCGCCACCGACCTCGCCGCCGGCCGAGAAACCTTGCAGCACGCGGCCGCACACGATCAATAGGGGGGCGCCCACGCCGATCGCGGCATAGGGCGGCGCCGCGGCGATCAGCAGCGTGCCCACGGCCATCAGCATGATGGTCAAGGTCAACGCTGCCTTGCGTCCGGCGCGGTCGCCATAGGAACCCAGCACCAGCGCGCCCAGGGGCCGCACCACGAAGCCCAGGCCGAAGGCCAGGAACGAAGCCATCAATTGCACGGTGGGATCGGCGTTATGGAAGAAGTTCTGCCCGATATAGACCGCGAACAGGGCATAGACGGTGAAGTCATACCATTCGAGGGCATTGCCGGCCGACGCGGCAATCACTGCCTTGCGGCCGCTGCGCTCGTGCGCCGTGGCCTGATGCGCCGGACGGCCGGGCGGAACCCCGGCTCCGGGATTGATCGTGATGTCTTTCATTTCTTTCCCCTGGAATCATGCGCGCTTGGAGCACGCTCTGAAAAAACGTAAAAATGAACCGCTGCCCCTCGGCCCTGCGGTTGTGTCTTGCTGCTATGCCTGCCGGTCCTGAATCAGGCGCGCCAGATGGTGCTGGCGCGAGCCGAACATGGCTTCGATCACGGTTGTCCGTTTGAAGTGCGCGCCGACCTGCAGCTCTTCGGTCATGCCGATGCCGCCATGCAGCTGGATGGCGCCTTGCCCGACGATGCGGGCGGACTTGCCTACCTGGGCCTTGGCCATGGAAAGCAGCCGCTCCGCTTCCGGCATGGATTCGGCCAGCGCCATGTTGGCGGCCAGGGTCAACGACCGCGCTTCTTCGAGCGCCGTGTACATGTCCACCTGCCGATGTTGCAACGCCTGGAACGTTCCGATGGGACGGCCGAACTGTCGCCGGACTTTCAGATAATCGAGCGCGGCGTCGTGCATCGCCTGCATCGCGCCCAGGGCTTCGCCGCAAAGCGCGCCGATCGCGTGCGCGTACAGATCGTCCAGCACCGCTGCGCCATCGTCCCGGCGGCCCAGCACTGCGCCGTCGTCCACGCGCACGCCCTCGAATGCGAGATGCGAGGCGCGGCCGCCGTCCAACCTGCGGAATGGCCGCTGCGTGAGACCGGCGGCAGTGGCCGGGACCAGGAACATGGTGATGCCGTCGCGCGCGCACGACGCGCCGTCCGTACGCGCCGAGACCATGAAAGCCTGCGCGCCGGGCGCGTCGAACACAGTCTGCTTGGCGCCGTCCAATACATAGCCTGCGCCATCCCGCCGCGCCCGCAGGGCCACGGCATGACGGTTCTCGTGGGAGTCCTGTTCGCGATGCGCGAGCGCCATCCGGTAGTCGCCGAGCGCCAGCGGGCCCAGGCAGGCGTCGCGCTGCGCGGGCGTACCGTGCCGCAGCAGGCATCCGGCGCCAAGTACCGCGGTCGACAGGTAGGGCTCGCCCGCCAGCGCCTTGCCCAGCGCTTCCATGATGATCATGGTTTCGACCGGTCCGCCGCCCACGCCGCCTAATTCCTCCGGCAGCAGCAACGCCAGCCAGCCCAGGTCGGCCATCAGCTTCCAGTCTTCCTGCGCGTAGCCGGCGGCGCTGGCCATGAGGCGGCGCCGACGTTCGAAATCGCCGTGGTCGCGGGCGTAGGTTTCGGCGCTTTCATGCAGCATGCGCTGCAGATCGTTGAAAGAAAAATCCATCGTGGTCTCCTACAATCCCAGCACGTGCTTGGCGAGGATGTTGCGCTGGATCTCGTTCGAGCCGCCCCAGATCGTCACCTTGCGCAAGTTGAAGTACAGCGGGCCCGCTGCGGCCGCGAAATCCGGACCCAGCGCTTGGGAGTCGGCGCTCAGACTGTCCAGCAGCGCCTCGTCCAGCGCCAACGCGTCTTCCCCCAGGCAATCCATCGCCAGTTCGCTGATGGCCTGTTCGATTTCGGTGCCGCGTATTTTCAGGATCGAGGCGGCGCTGCCGGGGCTCTGCCCGGCATTCATGGCGCTCAGGAAACGCAATTCGGTGTATTCGAGCGCGCACAGCTGCATTTCCAGATCCGCCACGCGCAAGCGCAGCGCCGGATCGTCCAGGCGGTTCCCGCCCATGCCGTCCGGCAGGCGTTGCGCCACACCCTTGACCCGTGCCAGCAGACGCTTGGATCGGGCGACCCCGGAGATCACGAAGCGCTCGTGTTCCAGCAGGAACTTGCCGTAGGACCAGCCCGTGCCTTCGCCTCCCACCAGTTGGGCGGCCGGCACGCGTACGTTGTCGAAGAACACCTCGTTGACTTCGGCGTCACCGTCCAGCATGCGTATCGGCCGCTGGCTGATGCCGGGCGAACGCAGGTCCAGCAACAGGAAGGAGATGCCTTGCTGCGGCCGCTCCTCTTTGCTGGTGCGCACCAGCGCGAACATCCAATCCGCCCATTGCGCCCAGGTGGTCCAGATCTTGGAGCCGTTGACGATGTAATCATCTCCGTCGCGCACGGCGGTCGTGCGCAGCGACGCCAGGTCGGAGCCGGATCCGGGTTCCGAGTATCCCTGGCACCACCAGTCCTGGTTGGCCAGGATGCGCGGCAGGAAGCGGGTCTTCTGGGCTTCGTTGCCGTAGGTGTAGATCACCGGGCCGACCATGTTGACGCCAAACTGCACCAGCGGCGGACAGGGCTGCGCGCCGTACTCCTGTTGGAATAGGTACTTCTGCACCGGACTCCAGCCGGGGCCGCCGTATTGTTCCGGCCAGTTCACCGCGTACCAGCCGCGCGCCGCCAGGATGTCCTGCCAACGCGTGTAATCGCTGCGCTCCAGGCGCAGGCCCAGTTCGACTTTGCGCCGGATGTCCGCCGGCAGGTTGGCGGCGATGAAATCGCGCACTTCGCTGCGGAAGCGTTCTTCTTCCGGGCTGAACCGCATTTCCATTCCCATGCTCCTTAGATCACGCCTGCCGCGCGCAGGCCTTCAATCGCGCTGGCGTCCATTCCCAATACCTGGGCCAATACCTCAGCGCTGTGCTGGCCCAGCGCCGGAGCGGTGGCCAGTTCGCCTCGCCGCATGCCGGAGAAATGCACGGGCTGCTCGACCAGCGCCGTCTCTCCCAGGACAGGGTGGGGGGCACGGGTGGTCAACTGGCGTACCCGCGCCTGTTCGCTGTCGACTGCCTGCGCGGTGTCCTGGATGGGCGCCGCCGGGACGCCGGCGCGAGACATGGCCGCCACGGCTTCCTGCACGCTCAGCGTCCTGCTCCAGGCTTCGATCAGCGGACGCAGTTCGGCGTCGTTTCGGCTGCGCTCGCCATCGGTGCGAAAGCGGGGGTCGGCCGGCAGCTCGGGGCGGCCGATGGTATCCGCGACCGCCTGAAACAGCTTGTCATTTGCCGCCGCGATCACCAGATGGCCGTCATTGGCCGCGTAGGCGCCGAACGGCGAACTCAGCGGGTGGCGGTTGCCGACGCGCGCCGGCGCCGCGCCGCCGAACAGATACTGCGCCAAGGCCGTGGGCTGCATCGCCAGTAGCGAATCGAACATCGCCACGTCCACGTGCCTGCCGCGTCCGCCGCGTTCGCGGTCATACAGCGCCGCCATCACACCCCAGGCGGCGAACATGCCGGCGCAGATGTCGCCGACGGATTCGCCGATCAAGGTGGGCGCGCCGTCGGCCTCGCCGGTCAGGCTCATCAAGCCGCTCATGGCCTGGGCCACCACGTCGTAGGAGGGGCGGGCGGCGTTCGGACCGTTCTGTCCGAAGCCCGAGATGCTGCAATACACCAGCCGCGGGAACAGCTCGGACAATTCGGCATAGCCGATCCCCAGCTTGCCGGCCACGCCCGGCTTGAAGTTCTCGATGAGCACATCGCTCCTGGCGGCCAGCTCCCTCGCGATGCGCCGGCCTTCGTCCCGCTTGAGGTCCAGCCGGATGCTCTTCTTACCCCGATTGTTGAGGATGAAGTTGGTGCTTTCGCCTTGCACCATGCGTCCCATGTGGCGTTGGTCGTCGCCCTGCGGCGGTTCGACCTTGATGACCTCGGCGCCCAGGTCGGCCAGCATCGCCGTGCAGTACGGTCCCGCCAGCACCCGCGTGAAATCGAGCACGCGCACGCCTTCAAGCATCTTTCTGTCCATGGTTGCTAGTCGCCGTGTCCAGGGCTGCAGTGGGCGTACTGGGCGGTGTCGATGCGGGCGATGTTCTTTTTCCGCACCTCATCCAGGGCGTCCTCGTAGCCGGCGTCGGCATACCGCAGCACGCCGCTGGCCGTGTCGTTGGTCATCGACAGGCGCAGCCGCTGGTCGGCGGCCGCGGTGCCGTCCGCCACCACCGTGACGCCGGCGCTGGTCATGTAGCCGCTGTATCCGCCGCCGCCGGAGTGGATCGCCACCAGGTCGGCGCTGGACGAGCAGTTGATCATGGCGTTGAGCAGCGGCCAGTCGGCGATGGCGTCGGAACCGTCGCGCATGTTTTCCGTCATGATGTTCGGATGAGCCATGGCGCCGGCGTCAAGATGGTCCCGCGTGAAGGCGACGGGCGCGCTGAGCACGCCTTCGCGCACCATCCGGTTCACTTCCAGCGCCAGCTCGGTGCGCTCGCCGTGTCCCAGCCAGGCGATGCGGGCGGGCAGGCCTTCGAACGGCACTTCCTTGCGCGCAAGTCGGATCCAGTTGGAGACGATGAAGTTGTCGGGAAAGCGTTGCAGCAGGAAATCGTCGATCTTGCGGATGTCGTCGGCGTCGTTCGATAGCGCGATCCAGCGGAACGGACCGATGGCGCGCGCGAACAGGGGCCGCAGAAACGCCTCGGTGAACACCGGGATCTCGAAGGCGCGTTCCACGCCGCCCTGTTTCGCATGGGTGCGGATCAGGTTGCCGTTGTCGAAGACGATCGAGCCCCGGTCCTGGAATCCCAACATCGCGGTGACATGGCGGACGATGGAGGCGCGGCTGGCGTCCATCAGGCCAGGAACGTCATTGCGGCGCATGTCGGCCACTTGTTCCAGCGTATGCCCGGCGGGAATGTAGCCGTAGACCAAGTCGTGCGCCGAGGTCTGGTCGGTGACGATATCGGGCACGATGCCGCGGGCCAGGATTTCGGGGTAGACGTCGGCGGCGTTGCCCAGCAGACCCACCGAGATCGGCTCGCGGCGGGCCTGCGCTTGTTGGATCAGCGCCAGGGCCTCGTCCAGCGAGTCCGCGCGCCGTTCGAGGAAACCCGCCTTGATGCGTTTCTCGATGCGTTCCGGATTGATTTCCACGGTGAGGATGGCGGCGTTCGCCATGCGGCCGGCCAGCGGCTGCGCGCCGCCCATGCCGCCCATGCCCGCCGTCAGGATGAAGCGGCCGCGCAGATCGTTGTCGAAGTGGCGTTCGGCAATGCGCGAGAAGATCTCGTAGGTGCCCTGGATCACGCCCTGCGAGCCGATGTACTGCCAGTCGCCCGCCGTCAGCCCGCCCCAGCAGATCAGGTTGTCGCGTTCCATCTGGTAGAAATTCTCGGCGCGAGCCCACTGGCCGACCATGTTGCAGTTGGCCATGATCACGATCGGCGCTTGCGGATGCGTGCGCAGCACGCCGATGGGCTTGCCCGATTGGACAATGAGCGTCTGATCTTCCTCCAGTTCCATCAAGGCCTGGACCATGGCGTCATGCGCGGGCCAGTCGCGCGCGGCGCGGCCCAACGCGGCGTAGACCACCAGGTTGGCCGGGTCTTCACCCACCGCCAGCACGTTTTCCAGCAGGCGCAGCAGCGCTTCCTGGCGCCAGCCTTTGCAACGCAGGGTGTTGCCGCCGGGGATATTGAATTCTCGTTTCACGCCGTTTACCTCAGGATGCCAATGCGTAGTCGGTGAAGTTCATGCCCAGCGCCTTTTCCACGATGGGGTAGACAGATGGGTCGGTGACGCTGGAAGACAAGGGGATGTGCTGCTTGCGCACGTGCAGGACGCTGACCTCCAGGCCTACACGCAGCTGGCCCGCGCTGACCGGATTGCCTTCGGCGTCCAGGGTGGTGATCACGTCCGGATAGCAGGCGACCCGTGCGCCGTGGCTGTCGGTCACGGCCATGTGCTCGTTCATCACGTGGATCACGCGCTTGCCCGCGCCTTCGCCGATTTCGACGGTGCCGATGTCGAAGGCCTCCTCGGTGTAGCGCAGGGTGTTGCGCACCACCTTGCCGGAAGCAATGATTTCGCCTTGGGTCGCCTTGCAGATTGCGTCGATGACCGCGCTGCCGCCGCGCGGCTGCGCGGCGATGATGGCCTCGCCCAACGCCAGCGCCTTGCTGATGCCGCCCAGGGCGGCATGGCGGCGCACGTAGGATGCGCGGATCGGATTGCGGCAGCTGGCGATGAAGCCGCCCGCCATGTCGGCCGCCTTGCGCAGCACCGGCGATACCTTGCCGGTGGCGCCATGGACGGTCAGCTCCATATAGGAGTTGCTGGCGCGATTGCCGCCCACGGCGCACTGGATCATCGGTTCGGGGCTGCCTGCCAGTCCCAGCGAACCCATGTCGCCGGTGGGGTGGGCGCGGATGTCGCCCACGGCGTCGACGACCTTGGTGCCCAGCACGGCGGAGGGCAGCCAGCCGTTCAAGGTGCTGGACATGCCGTTCTGGCCGATGATCAGTCCGTAGACGCGCTCTCCGAGCGCGTCCTGCAGCCGCTGAGCGGCCTTGACGTAATCGATGCCCAGCATTTGCCAGTCGGTGAGTCCGCCCGGCGCGCCAATCGCGGCCGCGGTGGCAATCCACGCGTCGTCCGGCACCTCGTCCATGGTCACCAATTCAGGGCGGCCGATGGTGACGGCAAGCGAGCCCAGCTCACGCCCATGCTCGGCCCAGCCGCCTCCGCCGCAGGCGAAGACCGATCCGCCTCGAACCGCGGCTTCGACATCTTGCATCGTCAAAATTCTTCCCATGACGCCTTTCCTCCCGATTGCTGATTTCAATGATTCCCGCAACGGTTGCGGGATGGACGGGGGGATCATAGGAAGCAGGTTTGATAATGTCGTATTACCTTTTATGCTTTACACATAACATCATGTTAATTGTCCCGCGCGCTCATAGCGGAGCGGTGGCGCAGCGGAGAATGCGCCTGAGGGATATCCCTAGGCGCGTGATCGAGGCCGAAGCCTGATTTAGCCGCGCTGGTCGAGCTTGTGGAGCACGTCGATGAAGGCTAGCGCCAGCCGAGACAGGGGCTGGAGCTCGAGATGGAACACATTGACCGGCGCGTTCACGGTGCCGATGATCGGCAGGGTCACCACTTCCGACCAGATCGGCCCGGCCACCGTGATCTCGTCCACCAGCGCTACGCCGGCGCCGGCTTGGACCAGGGCGCAGGCGACGTGGGCCTGCTGGACCTCGATGCGTGGTTCGGGTTGCGCATGTTCACCGCCGAACAGCTTGTTGATCAATATTCCGAAGGGAATGTCCGCGCTGTAACCGATCAGTGGCTCTTCGGCCAGATCGTGCACCGTCACGCGGCCGCGTGCCGCCAGCGGGTGCCCTTTGGGCAGTACCGCCACGATCTGGTTCTCGTACAGCGGCTGCCACGCCAGGCTGGGGTGGTCCACCGGCATGTAGGCCACGCCCAGCTCCACCTGCTGCGTCAACAGCGACTGCTGCATCACCGTGGGGATCAAGGTCTGCAGGACGATGCGCACTTCCGGGAATTGCCGCCGGAACTGCGCGATCGCGCGGGGCAGCAGAGATTGGCCGAGGCTGGGGCTGCACGACAGCCGCAGTTGGCCTTCGCGGTTTTCCGCCAGGTTCTCGGCCACTTCGTTCACGCGTTGCACGTTCTGGTACAGCGCCGTGACCTCCACGAACAGCCGGTGGGCTTCAGGGGTGGGATACAGACGGCCCTTGATGCGCTGGAACAGCATCAGCCCCAGGCGCTGCTCCGTATAGGCGATGAGCCGGCTGACCGCGGGCTGGGACACGAACAGAAGCTTGGATGCGCCGCTGATGGAGCCGCTGAGCATGATCGCCCGGAAAACTTCGATCTGCCGCAGATTCAATTTCATATGCTTAACCTGATGTTAATTCTCACGCACATATAAGCATAAGACGTTTTGGATGGCCGCTCCTACACTGCCTGCACTCAACACAGGATGGTGGCGGTCATGAGCGATTTCGATTTGGTGGTGCGCGGCAATATCGTCGACCCGGATGGCGTGGCGATGGACGGCTGGCTGGCGGTGAGGGACGGCAAGATCGCGGCGCGCGGCGCCGGCCCGGCCCCCGCGGGCCGCGACAGCGTGGATGCGCGCGGCCAGTGGGTCGTGCCGGGCGTGGTCGACGGCCAGGTGCACTCGGGCAGCCAGCTGAATCAGGAAGGACTCGGTTGGGCGTCGCGCGCGGCGGCCGCCGGCGGGGTCACGGTCATGGTCGACATGCCCTACGACGATCCGGAACCCGTGGCTTCGCGCCCGCAGCTGGACGCCAAGATCGCCGAGGTCGAGCGCGATTGCCACGTGGATGTGGCGCTGTTTGGCACCTTGAACACCCAGCACGGCGTGGGGGCCGCGGCAGGCCTCATCGAAGGCGGCGTCTGCGCCTTCAAGTTCTCTACCTTCGAAGCCACGCCGGGCCGTTTTCCCCGCATCGAGGAAGACGACCTGTACGAAGCCTTCCGCCTGATCGCTCCGTCCGGATTGGTGTGCGGCGTGCATAACCAGATGCAGGAACTGACCCGCAAGAACATCGCGCGGCTGATCGAGGCGGACGACACGGGCTGGGACGCTTTCATGCGGGCCCATACGCCGCTGATCGAGAACCTGGCGACCGCGCTGATCTATGAGATAGGCGCCGAAACCGGCGCGCGCGCCCACGCGGTGCACGTGTCGACTGCCCGCGGCTTCGAGATCTGCAATATGTACCGCCGCAACGGCCACCGCGCCAGCATTGAAACCTGCGTGCAGTACCTGATGCTGAACCATGAAGAGCACACCCGCCGCTTCGGCGCGAAGACCAAGCACTATCCGCCGATCCGCCCCAAGGCCGAGGTCGATCTGCTCTGGACTCATATCGCCAAGGACGAATGCACCTTCGTGTCGTCGGACCATGTCAGCTGGGGCCTGGAGCGCAAGCAGAATCCGAACGTATTCAAGAACTCGTCCGGCGGCCCCGGCCTGGAAACGCTGTTGCCCGCCTTCTGGACGGGCTGCGAAGAGCATGGCATCGCGCCGTCCATGGTGGTGCGCCAACTGAGCCGCAACCCCGCGCAGCACTTCCTGCTGGATGACCGCAAGGGTTCGTTGGAGGTGGGCAAGGACGCCGACATCGTCATCCTCAAACCGGAGCGCCATGCCTTTGATCCGTCGGCCAGCCTGTCGGCGGTGCACTGGAGTTCGTTCGAAGGCCGCGAGTTCACCGTGCGCGTCGCGGGCACCTGGTGCCGCGGCCAGCAGGTCTACGACGGAAAGCGCATCGTCAACCAGAAGGGCGACGGCCGCTTCCTGCGTCCGCGCCAGGCTTGAGGGACACGGCAATGCCTGTGCAATTTCCTCCCCTGAACGCCGAGCGCCTCTGGGCCCGCGTCGAAACCCTTTCCCGATACACCCTGCCCGACGTCCCCTGGACGCGCCGCGCATTCTCGCCGCTGTTCGATGAGGCCCGCGCCTGGCTGCGCGGCGAATTCGAGGCCGCGGGCCTGACGACCCGCCTGGATGCCGGCGGCAACCTGATAGGCACGCTGGCCGGGCGCGATCCGGCGCGCAAGCCCATCGCCACCGGCTCGCACTGCGACACCGTCATGGCCGGGGGCCGCTTCGACGGCATCATCGGCGTGCTGGCCGGCATCGAAGTCGCCCACACCCTGCGCGAGCACGGCGTGCAGCTGGAACACCCGTTCGAGGTCATCGACTTCCTGTCCGAGGAACCCAGCGACTACGGCATCTCCTGCGTCGGCAGCCGCGCTCTCTGCGGCCAGTTGACGCCCGACATGCTGGCCGCCCGCAACCCCGAGGGCGAGACGCTGGCGGCCGGCATCACCCGCATCGGCGGCGACCCCTCGGCGCTGGGCGCGCCGTTGCGCGCTGCCGATGGCACCGCGGCGTTCGTGGAGCTGCATATCGAACAGGGCCCGGTGCTGGAAAGCCGCGGCCTGCCCATCGGCGTGGTCACCAACATCGTCGGCATCCGCCGCGTGCTGATCACGGTGCAAGGCCAGCCCGACCATGCCGGCACCACGCCCATGGACATCCGCCGCGACGCCCTGGTGGGGGCAGCCCGCATCATCGACGCGGCCCATCGCCAGGCCAGCGCGGCCAGCGGCAATCCGCATTACGTGGTCGCCACCGTGGGCCGCCTGTCCATGACGCCGAACGCCGCCAACGCGGTGCCCGGCCGCGTCGAACTGACGCTGGAAATGCGCAGCGACAGCGACGCCGTGCTGGACGCCTTCCCCGAGACCCTGATGGCTGGCGTGGCCGCGGACCTGACGGCGCTGCGCCTCTCGGCCAGCTTCACGCAGCTGAGCCGCGCCCGGCCCACCGACTGCACGCCGCTGGTGATGGACGCGGTGCAGGCCGCCGCCGATCAGCTGGGCTACGCCTCCATGCGCCTGCCCAGCGGCGCGGGCCACGACGCGGTCTACATGGCGCCCACCGGCCCCATCGGCATGATCTTCATCCCGTGCCTGAACGGCCGCAGCCACTGTCCGGAAGAATGGATCGAGCCCGCGCAGCTGCTCGACGGCACCCGCGTGCTTTACCAATCCGTGCTGGAACTGGACCGCAAGCTGCGGGCATAGCGAGACGGGCGCCCACCGGGCGCCCGCGCCGCCGCTACTTCTTCACCAGCGGGCAGGACGAACGCGACAGCGGCATGAAGGCCTGGTCGCCGGGCAGGGTGGCCACAAGCTTGTAGTAGTCCCAGGGCCGCTTGGACTCGGATGGCTTCTTCACTTCGAACAGGTACATGTCGTGCACCATGCGGCCGTCCTCGCGGATGCGGCCGTTGGTGGCGAAGAAGTCGTTGATGGGCATGGACTTCATCTGCTTCATCACTGCCGTCGGCTCGTCGGTGCCGGCTGCCTGCACCGACTTCAGGTAGTGCATCACTGACGAATACGTGCCGGCCTGGCTCATGTTGGGCATCTTCTTGAGCTTGTCGTAGTAACGCTGGGACCAGGCCCGGGTCTGGTCGTTCATGTCCCAGTAGAAGGCTTCGGTCAGCGTCAGTCCGGCGGCGGCGTCCAGGCCGATGGCGTGGATGTCGTTGATGTACAGCAGCAGTCCGGCCATCTTCTGGCCGCCCTTGGTCAGCCCGAATTCACTGGCGGCCTTGATGGCGTTGACGGTGTCGCCGCCGGCGTTGGCCAGGCCCACGATCTGCGCGCGGCTGGCCTGGGCCTGCAGCAGGTACGAGGCGAAGTCGCTGGAGCCCAGCGGATGGCGCGACGCACCCAGCACGGTGCCGCCGTTGGCCTTGACGACCTCGGTGGCGGACGCCTGCAAGGTGTGGCCGAAAGCGTAATCGGCCGTCAGGAAGTACCAGCTCTTGCCGCCTTGCTCGACCGTGGCGCGCGCCGTGGTGTTGGCCAGCGACCAGGTGTCGTAGGTGTAGTGCACGGAATAGGGCGAGCACAGGTCGTTGGTGATGCGCTCGGTGCCGGGCCCGCTGAACACCACGATCCTCTTTTTCTCGCGGGCCACTTCCAGCACGGCCAGCGCGGGGGCGGAGCCCGCCACGTCCATGATGGCGTCGACTTTCTGGGTGTCGTACCACTCGCGCGCCTTGGCTGCGGCGATGTCGGCCTTGTTCTGGTGGTCCACCACCATCAGGTCGATCTTCTTGCCGAGCACCGTGCCGCCGAAGTCGGCGATGGCCATTTCGGCCGCGGTCGCGCTGCCTTTGCCCGTGACGTCGGCGTACACGCCGCTCATGTCCAGGATCAGGCCCAGGCGGACCACGTCGTCGGAGATCGCCTGCGCCATGGCGCAGGGCGCGGCGGCGAAGGCGGATAGCAGGGCTAGCGTGCTGCGCAACTTCAGGGAAATCCGGGGGGTTCTACGGCATTTCATGGTTGGTCTCCTTTATGCCGGATCTTGTTCGGATACTGCTGGCGCTTGGGGGATCTGCTGCGGCGCTCTGTTCTGGCCTTACGCTGGCGGGTCGCGGTGGGGAGGCTCCTTGTGGTGAAAGCGGTCTAGCGGTGGGACAGCAGGTCGAATTCCATCCGCACCTTGCGGAACGGGAATTCCAGCCGCGCGAAATACACCACGCGGCCGTCGATGCAGGCGTAGCGGCGTATTTCCGCCACGGGTGACGACACGGGGATCTGCAGGGATTCGGCGGATTCCTGGCCGGCTTCGATCACGTTCAGCACCTGGCGCGCTTCGCTGATGCGCGCGCCGTAGAACTGGTCCAGCACCGGCGCCACGGTGCTCTTGCGGATGCGGGCGCGGTGCTTGCGGAACAGCACGCTGTCCAGGAAGACCTCGCTGTAGCAGAAGGGGGCGCCATCGGTGGTGTGCACGCGCCGCAGGTATTGGAAGCTGCCGCCGCGGTCCGCGCCGCAGGGCATGCCCAGGGTATCGGGCAGGGGCGAATCGGCGCTGGATTCCACCAGCGACACCGTGCCCAGCTGGTTGCTCAGCTCCACGGTTTCGGCCCAGGTCTTGGGAATCAAGAGAGTGGGCGTTTCGGGCAGTTCGGCATTGACGAAAGTGCCCGAGCCGCGCGAACGGCGGATCAGGCCATCGTCTTCCAGCAGGCCGAATGCCTGGCGGATGGTCGCCCGCGAGATGCCATAGGTTTCCATCAGCGCTTCCAGCGGCGGGATCTGCTGGCCGGGCCGCCAGGTGCGGTTCTGGATATTGCTGCGAAACAGCGCCGCCGCTTGCAGGTAGAGCGGCTGGGGGCTGCGCGAGAAGAGCTTGGGGTCGGGCATGTTCAGGCCGGGGGCATCATGGTCGGAGCCGCGAGTATGGCATCGGCCATTTCGCGCAGCCGGTGCTTCTGGATCTTGACCGAGTTGGCGCTTTCCACCGAGGGGAAGGCATCCAGCACGGTAAAGCCGGCCGGCGTCTTGAAACCCGCCATCGCGGCTTTGCACGCGGCGGTCCAGCCCGCCGGGTCGGCCGCCGCGCCCGGCTGCAGCAGCACGAAGGCGTAGGGTACGGTCTTGCCCTTTTGGGTGGCGCCGACCACCTGGCAGGCGCGCACGCCAGGCAGGGTTTCGACCACCTGCTCGATTTCCACCGGATTGACCAGGAAGCCGGACAGGCGCAGCGAATCGCCCATGCGGGTCTGGAACACGAACTGGCGCGGGTTCAGCGCGTAGCCGAGATCGCCGGTCTTGAAGTAGCCGTCCTCGGTGAAGGCGCCGCGGGTGGCCTCGGGATTGTCCAGATAGCCCTGCATCAGGCTGGGCGAGAGGATTTCGAGTTCACCGGATTGACCCTGTGGCAGGATCTCGCCCGTGGCGGGATCGCGCGCACGCACCCGGGCATCCGGGTAGATCAGCGTGCCGCCCGGCTGGTGACGCGCGGACACGTCGCCCTCGGCCGGATCGCGGGGTTGGCCGGCGACCAGGGCGATCAGCTCGCTGGATCCGTATAGGCCGGTAAGCGGCACGCCGGCTTCGCGGGCCAGGTCCAGCATATTGTCCAAGGCCGGCGTGAAGCTGGCGAAACCGAACAGCCGGGCCGAGGCGAAGTCGTCTTGCGTTCCCGCCCGCATCATGCCGACCAGGGCCTCGTTGTTGGCGTAGGTATGCGTTACCGCGTGGCGGCGCACCGCGGCGGCGGATTGCGCCGCGTCGAACACGGGCGCGCAAACCACGGGCACGCCTTGCGCCAGGCCGCCGGCCAGGGTGGCGAAACCGAAGGCGCCGCAGAACGGCGCGCTGGCCAGCACGCAGCTGCGCGCGTCGTAACCATAGGCCTGGGCCACGGCTGCACCGTGATTGAGCAGCGTGCGCTGGTCGTGCAGCACGAACTTGGGCTTGGACGTGGTACCGGACGTGGTGAAGCACAGCACGCCCGCATTCGGCTGGGCCGGCGGCGCCGGGTCGGAGCAGGCCAGCAGGTCCTGGTAGCGGTGCGCCGGTATGCCGTGCAGGGAGGAGGGCAGCGCTTCCTCGGCGCCAGCCAGCGCGATCACGCCTTGCAGGCGAGTCAGGTGTTCCGGCGCAACCTCGCCCAGGATGGCCTGGAAGTCTATGCCCTTGAACCCGGGCCAGAACACCAGCCAGTCAGCCTTGCCGCGTCCCAGGATATCGGCCAGCTCCAGCGCCCGGAAGCGCGTGTTGACCGCCAGCACCAGCGCGCCCAGGTGCGCGCAGGCCAGGAAGGATTCCACCCAGGCGGCGCAGTTGGGCAGCCAGACCGCCACGCGCTGGCCGGGCTGCACGCCGATGCGCGCCAGTCCGGCGGCCAGCGCGCGGCTCTGGGCGCGCAATTGCTCGGCGCTGACGGGCTGGTCCTGGTCGATCAGGAGGGGCGCGCCGGGTCGGCGCGCAGCCAGCGCGTCCAGGTGTTCGGAGAATGTCGAGTACGGCAGGTTCATGGCTTACACCGTGGCGATGGGCGTCACGGGCGATCCCACCGCGCCAGGCATGCGCAAGGGCGGGGCGGTCAGCAGGAAGCGGTTGCGGCCTTGCGCGTGCAGCCAGTCGGCCAGATCCTTCAGGTACCAGAGTTCGGCCAACGGCACGCCCAGCTTGAAGAGGCAGTGGTGGTGCAGCGGCAGGATCGAGTGCCCAGGGCCGGACGTGCGCGCCGGATAGGCTTCGACCGCGTAGTTGTCCGCGCAGATCGCGGCGATGCCGGATTGCGTGATCCAGTCCAGCAGCGCCGGGTCGGATCCGTCCAGGACCGCGCCCGTCTGTTCGAGTTTGTGCGGGTCTGGCTGGCCGTTCATGGCCACGATCTCTTCGGCAAAGCCCGTGCGCAGCACCAGCATGTCGCCGGCTTCGACCGACACGTTCTGCGCCTGCATGGCGGTTTGCAGGGCCGCCAGGTCGACGACGCTGCGGCCCGGCCCGTAGGCGCGCGCCAGGTCCACCAGCACGCCGCGGCCCTGCATGCCCTTCTCGGCGTAGCGGCTGACGCTGAGTTTGCGCGCATACGAACCGCCTGGCGGGCAGCAAGCGTCGGGAGAGTCGTCGGGGTCCACGCCGCCGAACACGTCCACGCCGGCCGCATAGCCGTTGTAGTAGACGCGGCGCGCCTGGCCGTCGCCCTGGATGTCGAACAGCGCGCCCACGTGGCACAGGCCGTCCCATTGGGTGGAGTACTGCATGGACAGCGTGACCTGGTCGTCGGACAGTACATCCACGGCCTCGGGCTGCACCTGGGACATCTGGAAGTTCAGGTAGGGCGTGCCTTCGCGGAAGGTGGGTTTGAGCACCGGCGCGTGGCGGCGCGGGTTCAGCACATTGCCGCCCGGCAGGTCCAGCGGCAGGGACAGGCAGAACACCTTGCCCGTGCGCACTTCGCGCACCGCCTGCAGCACTTTTTCCTCGGTCAGCAGGTTCAGGCGGCCGATCTCGTCATCCGGGCCGAAGTCGCCCCAGGTGGAGCCTGCGGGGCGTTGGGTCCAGCGTTTCATCTGCTTGTCTCCTGGAGGTTTTCTATGTTCTTATGAATATAGTACGTATTTACGTACTTTAAAAAGAAATCCGCAGTCAGCGGGTTCGATAGGAGACAAGCCCATGACGCAATTCCTGCACCGCAGGTTGGCGATCACCGCGCCGGCCCTGGCCGCGCTGGCCTTCCTGACCTTGCCCGCGGCGCATGCCGCCGGCTATCCCGACCATCCCGTCACCGTCGTCGTGCCTTATCCGCCGGGCGGCGGCGCCGACCTCTTCGGCCGCGCCATTGCCCACGCGCTGGAACCGGGCCTGAAGCAGACCGTGCTGGTCGAGAACAAGCCCGGCGCGGGCGGCAACATCGGCATGGCCTACGTGGCGCGCGCCAAGCCCGACGGCTACACGCTGGGCCTGGGCACCATCGGCACCCAGACCATCAACCAGTTTCTCTACAGCAACATGGCGTTCGATCCCGAGCGCGACCTGGTGCCCATCGCGCTGGTGTCCACCACGCCCAACGTCATCGCCGTCAGCGCCAAGTCGCCCTACAAGACGGTGGCCGACGTGATCAAGGCGGCCCAGCAGTCCAAGGACAAGAAGCTGACCTACGCGTCGCCCGGCATCGGTTCCTCCGTGCATCTGACCGGCGCCTATTTCGAGGCCATGGCCGGCGTGACCATGCTGCACGTGCCGTTCAAGGGCACGTCCGCGTCCCTGCCGGCGGTGGCGGGCGGACAGGTCGACCTGTTGTTCGACAACCTGCCGGGCGCACTGGCGCAGATCAAGGACGGCAATCTGGTGCGGGGCGTGGCCGTCACGTCCGCCGCGCGCGACGCCTCGGTGCCTAATCTGCCCACCGTGGCGGAATCGGGACTGCCGGGCTTTGACGTCACTGCCTGGTTTGCGCTCTACGCCCCGCGCAACACCCCGGAGCCCGTGGTCAAGCAGCTGATCGAAGCCGCGCGCAGCGGCTTGAAGAACCCGGCCGTCACCGCCAACTTCGCCGGCATGGGCGCCAAGCCCGGCACGCTCTTCGGCGCGGACCTGGCGGCCTTCGAGGCCGGGGAACGCAAGAAGTGGGGCGGACTCATCAAGGACAAGGGAATCACCGCGCAATGAACACGCCCACCGCACTGGTCACCGGCGGCAGCCGGGGCATAGGCCGCGCCATCATCGCGCGCCTGATCGAAGATGGCTTCGAGGTCGTCAACTTCAGCCGCGGCGCGCCCGCGGCGCTCTTGCCCGGCGAGACGTTCCGCTCGGTCGACCTGGGCGACTCAGCGGCCACCATCGCCGCCGCGCGGGAGTTGGCGGCCGAGCGCCGGGTCCTGCATCTGGTCAACAACGCCGGCATGATCCAGGTCGCGCGCATCGGTGATGTGACCCAGGAGCAGATGGCGCGGATCATGGCGCTGAACGTCACGGCGCCAGTGCTGCTGATGCAGGCCCTGCTGCCCGGGATGCGGGCGGCGGGCTACGGGCGGGTGGTGAACATCGGCAGCCGCGCCGCCCTGGGCAAGGACGGGCGCACCGTTTACGGCGCGTCCAAGGCGGCGTTGGCCGGGATGACGCGGACCTGGGCGTTGGAGCTGGCGGGCAGCGGCATCACGGTGAACACCGTGGCGCCCGGACCCATCGCGACCGAGCTGTTCAACCAGTCCAATCCGCCGGGGGCGCCGCAGACGCTGGCGCTGGAGGCGGCGATCCCGGTGGGGCGCGTGGGCCAGCCCGAAGAGGTGGCGCATGCGGTGTCGATGTTCATGGACCCGCGGGCGGGCTTCATGACGGGACAGATGCTGTATGTGTGCGGCGGCGTGTCGGTGGGGCTTGCCGGCTAGCCGGCAAGCGCTTGATCCAGTCGCGCCATTTCCTTCCTGGACATCTTGCCGGACGCCGCCAGCGCCTGCGCCCGCTCCAGGCGCAGGCGCTTGAGCACTTCCGTGGGCGCCACGCCGAAATGCGCGGCGAATTTGCGCTGGAAGGTGCGGCGCGACATCTGGCAGGCGTCGGCCATGTCGTCGACCGACCAGCGCGCCGACAGCTGCGCCTCGATTTTTTCCACCAGATCCCGGAACGGCGCGGCCACGCGGTCCTGCAAGCGCAGCGCCTGGCTGTACTGGCGCTGGTCGCCGTTGCGGCGCATGAAGACCACCAGCCGGCGCGCGACCCGCTGCGACAGGTCCGCGCCGAAGTCGCGTTCGATCAGCGCCAGCGCCAGGTCGATGCCGGCGGTGACGCCGGCAGAGGTCCAGTACTTGCCGCTTTCGATGTAGATGCGGTCGTCTTCGACACGCAGGGCGGGGTGAAGCTGGCGCAGCCGGTCGGCCGAACGCCAGTGGGTGGTGACGGCGCGGCCGTCCAGCAGGCCGGCCGCGGCCAGCACGAAGGCGCCGGTGCATACGCTGCAGGTGCGCCCGGCGTCCGCGTCGCGGTGGCGCAGCCAGGCGCGCGTCTCGGCATGGGCGCCCGCGAGATCCGCCCCGGGGCCGCCGGGAACGAACATCATGTCCAGGGGCTCGTCGCCATCGTCGGCAAAGGTGCCATCCACCTGCATGCGCAGGCCCTGTTCCCAGGTGGAAACCAGCGGCGTGGCGGCGATGGTGCCCAGGCGGTAGAGCGTGCGGCCGGCTTCCTCGTTGGCCGAACTGAAGGCCTGCCAGGGGCCGGCCAGATCCAGCGGCTGGAAGCCGTCGTACAGGACGAACAGCACGCGCAGTGGCGCATCTGGCGCCATATTTGGCGCGCGCGTCCTGGCGCGTCCGCCTATGCTGGAAGTCGTCGTTTCTAACGGAGCATCGTCATGCATGCGAATTTTCTCTTGTTCGAGGGGCTGACCCAGCTGGATATGACCGGGCCGTACGAAGTGCTGGCGAACGCGCCGGGCTTCACCGTGGATTTTGTCGCAAAAACGCGCGATCCGGTGCGCAGCGATCGCGGGTTATGTTTCGTGCCCACGCAGACCATCGCATCGGCGCCGCCCTGCGATCTGCTGGTGGTGCCAGGCGGGCCGGGCACGGATGATGCCATTGTCGACGCCGACTGGGTAGCGTTCACGCGCGCGCAGGGGCTGGCGGCGAGCTATGTGTTCGGCATCTGCACCGGTTCGCTGCTGCTGGGCGCGGCCGGATTGCTGCGCGGCCGGCGCGCTTCCAGCCATTGGCGTGCGCGCGAACTGCTGTCGCGCTTCGGCGCCATTCCCAGCGACGAGCGCATGTGCGTGGACGGCAAGCTGTACACCGCCGGCGGCGTGACCTCTGGTATCGACATGGGGTTGAAGGTGGTGGCGGACCTGTGCGGCGAGGACGTCGCCAAGCTGATCCAGCTGCAGATCGAATACGACCCCAAGCCGCCGTTTCCTGGAGGCACGCCCAAGACCTCGGAGCCGGCCGTGGTGCAGCGTTATCTGGAGATGTCGCAGGCGCGCTTCGAGCGCCGCTCGCAGGCGGTGGAGCGGGCCGCGGCGGCGATGGCTTGAACCCGTCCTCGCGAACGCGAGTGCGGCGCGCTTACTTCGCCAGATGGTCCAGCGGCAGCGGACTTTGCGGCTTGACGGTCTGGATCGCGAAGTTGCTGCGTATGTCCTTCACGCCTGGCAGCTTCAATAGCGTGCCCAGCAGGAAGCGCTCGTAGGCGCGCAGGTCGGGCACCACGACCTGCAGCAGAAAGTCGGATTCGCCCGACACCAGATGCGCGGCAATGACTTCCGGCAATGTGCTGACTTCCTCGCGGAACAGGGCAGAGTCGCGTTCGTGGTGCCGCTCCACCTTGATGCCGACGAAGACGGTCAGGCCCAGGCCGACTTCGTCCGGCGCCAGACGGGCTTCGTAGCCCTGGATGACGCCGGCTTCTTCCAGCAGCCGCACCCGCCGCAGGCAAGGCGAAGGGGACAGGCCGATCTGTTCGGCGAGTTCCACATTGGTCAGCCGGCCGTTCTGCTGCAGGGCTTCGAGGATGCGGCGGTCGTAGGCATCCAATTCGCGTTTTGGCATTGAGTTAGGATTTGGTTCGTTTGATTGGTGGAATATGCCAATCATCATAAATCCAATGGCATGAATAGGATGCACATGCCAGCCCCGTTTTCCTAGAATGATCGCCTGGGACAGGATGAAAAGGAGCGGGGAAATGGCGGATATGGCGATGTTTCTAGGGGCCTTGCTGATCGTCTACGTGGTGCCGGGACCCGACATGATCTTGCTGCTGGAGACCGGCGTGCTGCGTGGCAGGGGGCAGGCGCTGGCGGTGGCCGCGGGGCTGGCCATTGCGCGGGCCGCGCACGTGACCCTGGCCGCGCTGGGACTGGCGGCGCTGTTCAAGACCCATCCCTGGGCATTCGATGCGGCGCGCACGGTGGGCGGTTGCTATCTGGTCTGGTTGGGAGTGCGGCTGTTGCGCGCGGGACCGGTTTCCTACGACGCCACCGGACAGGCGCCCGCGAGCGGCGCGGGGCTGGGGCCGGCGCTATTGAGCGGCGTGCTGACCAATGTGCTCAATCCCAAGGCCCTGCTGTTCTGCTCGGTGCTGCTGCCGCAATTCGTGTCGCCCGCCCAGGGCCCGATAGGCCAGCAGTTCGCTGTGCTGGGCGTGATCCTGGTCAGCCTGGGCCTGGCGCTGGACGTGCTGTGCGCGTTGGCGGGCGGGGCGGTGGGGCGCTGGATGTCGGCCAGCCCGCGGGCGCAGAAGATCCAGAGCCGGGTGTTCGGGCTGGCGTTGATCGGTTTCGGCCTGCGCCTGACCGTGGCCCAGCGGCCAGCCTGAGCCGCCGGCCCCGCGGCTTGCGCCGCGGAACCAGCGGTCAGGCTTACTTGGCGTAGGCGTAAGAGGACTCGTCCGTCTCTTCGTCCTTCGGCTGCGGCGGAATCGCGCCGTCTTCCAGCAGTTCCGACTGCGTCAGGCCCTTGGTCAGTTCCAGCGCCTGGCGTTCGAACAGGCGCCGGTACAGTCCGCCTTTCAGACGGATCAGCGCATCGTGGCTACCTTCCTCGATGATGCGGCCGCGGTCCATCACCAGCAGGCGGTCCAGCGCGCGCACCGTGGACAGGCGGTGCGCCACCACCAGCGTCGTGCGGCCCACCATCAGGCGGTCCATGGCCTGCTGGATCAGCACCTCGCTTTCGCTGTCCAGGCTGGACGTGGCTTCGTCCAGGATCAGGATGGGCGCATCGGCCAGGAAGGCGCGGGCCAGGGCCACGCGCTGGCGTTCGCCGCCCGACAGCTTGACGCCGCGTTCGCCGACCAGCGTGTCGTAGCCCTTGGGCAGCGCCATGATGAAGTCATGGGCGCTGGCCAGCCGCGCCGCCTGCTCGATCTCGGCCTGCGTGGCGCCGGGGCGGGCATAGGCGATGTTCTCCGCCAGCGTGCGGTGGAACAGCACCGGCTCCTGCTGCACGATGGCGATCTGGCTGCGCAAGGACGCCTGGCGTGCTTGGGCGATGTCCTGCCCGTCGATCGTGATGCGGCCGTCGTTCACGTCATACAAGCGCTGGATCAGCTTGATGAACGTGGTCTTGCCCGAGCCCGAATGGCCGACCAGGCCGACCCGTTCGCCCGGCGCGATGCGCACCGAGAAATGGTCGTACAACGCCTTGTCGTGCGCGCCATAGCGGAACGTCACGTCCTCGAAGCGGATCTCGCCGGCCGTGACGCGCAGCTCGCTCGCGCCAGGCCGGTCGTCCACGCCCAGCGGCTGCTTTTCCAGCGCGACCAATTCTTCCATGTCGTTGACCGAACGCTGCAGGTTGCGGATGTGCATGCCCACGTCGCGCAGGTAGCCCTGCAGCATGAAGAACATCGTGAGGGCGAAGGTGATGTCGCCCACGCTGGCCTGGCCGCGCGACCACAGCAGCAGCGACGCGCCCAGGATGCCCGCCTGCATGGCGACCAGCATCGCGCCCTGGATGCCGCCGTTGATCGTGCCGCGGATCCAGGTGCGGCGGGTGCGGCGGCGCCATTTGTCGACCACGCGGTCCAGCCTGACTTCTTCGCGTTCTTCGGCGCCGAAGGTCTTGACGACCGCATTGCAGCTGACGGCGTCGGCCAAAGCGCCGCCCATGCGCGTGTCCCAGGCGTTGCCCAGACGCGCCGCCGGGGCAACATAGCCCAGCGACAGCGCCGCGGTCACGGCGATGTACAGCACCGAGCCCAGGCCCACCACCAGGCCCATGATGGGCCAGTGCGCGCCCAGCAGGGCGGTGGCGCCCACCAGCATCACGACCGAAGGCAGCAGCGCGATCAGCAGCGTGTCGTTCAGGATGTCCACCGCCCACATGCCGCGCGTGACCTTGCGCACCGTGGAGCCGGCGAAGCTGTTGGCGTGCCAATCCGTGGAAAAGCGCTGCACGCGGTAGAACGCGTTGGACACGATTCCGTTCATCATCTTCAGCGTGAAGGTGATGATGTTCTGGAATATGGCCTGGCGCAGCAGCGTGCCGCCGATGCCCAGCGCGATCAGCAGCCAGAATGCGGTGATGGCCGCGCTCCAGACGATTTCGTCGCCGGCCGCGCCCGAGGCCACGGCGTCAACCAGTTTGCCGGCGTACAGCGGCGTCAGCACATCGGTCAACGCCGACAGCAGGGCGAGCACGATGATGCCGGAGGTACGCCAGGGCTGCGCGCGCCAATGGCGGAAGGTAAAGCCCAGGACATCCTTGAAGGTCTGCCCTCGTAGATCGATTTTTTTTCTAGCCATTGCAATGGCCCGGCGGCACCAGGACGCCGGGAGTCCTTGTGTAGAAAGAGGAAGGAACGGCCTGCGCAGCGAGGCGCGGGCGATTGCGTTTAGATTTTTGGGGCGGGCACGGAGGACCAGTCGCTAGATAGGCATCCAGCGATGGGTCCGCGCGGGCGACGACTTAACGGCGTCGCGGAGACACGCGCGGGATGGCGGTATGCGGATTCATCATCTTGCGCCTCCCAGTGGTGTGAGATGTGGGGGAAAAGTAATGGGCAGAGGCCCGAATTGAAGATTCTATAGAAGTGGTGTAGGCGAATCAACGGGTAAGCACGCGCCAGTGTGGGTTTTTTTCAACTGGCGCGGTTTTCAATCGCGCGTGAACAGATCCGGCGGCAGGCGCGCCACGGCGTCGTAGGTCAGGCGGATGTGAGCGGCCAGCAAGTCACAGGCGCGGTCGGCATCGCGGGCCAGCGTGGCGTCCAGGATGCCTTTGTGCTCGTCGTCCAGGTTGCGCGCAATGGGTTTGCGCGTGACGGTCAGGCGGCGGTAGCGCTCGGCCTGCTGGTACAGGATGCCCAGGAAGTGATGCAGCCAGCGCGAGGGACAGGCGCGGATCAGTTCGCGGTGGAACTCGCGGTTGCGCTGCTCCCACTCTTCAAAGCGGGTGTCGGGGTCGGCTGCCAGGCGCTGCTCGGCCTTGCTCAGGCGGTGGAAGGCGGCGAGCACCGCGCTTTCCCAGTCGTCGTCGCCTAGCGCAATGGACTGGCGCAACGCCTGGGTTTCGAGCAGCACGCGGTTCTCGGTGATGTCGCGGAAATCTTCCAGCGAGATCGGCGTGACGTGGAAGCCGCGCTGTCCTTGCGCGATGACCAGCGCATCCGACACCAGCAGCGCCAGCGCTTCGCGCAGCGTGCCCGCGCCCACGCCGTAATCGTCCTTCAGATGCTCGACCCGCAGCCGCGAGCCTGGCGGGTGCACACCCTGGATGATGTCGCGGCGCAGGTTGACATAGGCCGCGCCGACCAGGGTGTTGGCCGAGGCGGAATGGGCAAGCGGGGGGAGGGTGGCGCCGTCTGACATGGAGCTACTTTATCACTGCGTCCAAAAAATCTCGATAAAAATTATTGACGCCGAGATTTATGCTGCTTATCGTAGAAAAAAGCGTCGCGAATACGACCGGCATGCAGCCGGCGGCAGGCGCAACCTGGAGACAAGCAGTGATACGGCTACATGACATCCGGTACGTCCGGCTGGGTACCCGCGACCTGGAATCCGCGGTCCGCTACGCGACCGCGGTGCTGGGGCTGGAAGTGGCGCGCAAGGAGCACGGCGCGGTCTATTTCAAGTCCGACTCGCGCGACCACACGCTGTGCTACTTCGAAGGCGATCCGCGCGACCACACCACGGCGTTCGAGGTGGATACGCCCGAAGAGCTGGAGCACGCCGGCGCGGTGCTGGAGCGCAGCGGCTATCAGGTCGCCGCGGGCAAGCGCGAGGACGCCGAGCAGCGCTACGTGCGCGATTTTCTCAGCTTCGTCGACCCCTCCGGCAACCGCATCGAGCTGGTGCACGCGCCGCATCACAGCGGCCGCCGCTATTTTCCCAGCCGCGATGCCGGCGTGACGGGCTTTTCGCACATCGGCCTGCGCACGCTGGACGCGCGGCGCGACGAGGCCTTCTGGACCGGCCTGTTGTCGGCGCGGGTCAGCGACCGCATCGGCGAAGCGCCGCTGCTGCGCATCGACGAAGTGCACCACAAGATCGCGCTGTTCCCGTCCAGCTTTCCGGGCGTGCAGCACATCAACCACCAGGTCGAGAGCATCGACGACATCATGCGCGCCTGGTATCAGCTGAAGGAATGGAACGTGCCGATCCGCTTCGGCCCGGGGCGGCATCCGACGTCGGGAGCGATGTTCCTGTACTTCGATGGGCCCGACGGCATGATCTACGAATACTCCACCGGCGTGCGCCTGATCAGCGCCGAAGACGAGAAGACCTATCGTCCGCGCAGCTTTCCCGCCGTGCCGTCCTCGTTCTGCATGTGGGGCGCCAAGCCCGACATCCCGGAGTTCAAGACGTGAGCGCCGTGCCGATGAAGGTTGACGCCGGCCAGGAAGCCCTGGTGCGGGTGGCGGCGCGCGGCCTGGCCCGTGCCGGCCTGGTCCACGCCTACGGCCATTGCAGCAGCCGGCTCGACGCCGGCCACTTCCTGGTGTGCGCGGCGCGGCCCATGGGGCTGATCGAGCCGGGCGAGGCGGGCACGGTGGTGCCGGTGCATGGCGAGCTGCCCGAAGGCGTGCTGGGCGAGGTCCGCATCCACCAGCATATCTACCGCATGCGTCCCGAAGTGGGTGGGGTGGTGCGTTCCATGCCGCCCACGGTCATGACGCTGTCCTCGGCCCGCGTGACGCCGCAGCCGCGCCACGGCATGGGCTCGTATTTTTCTCCGGCCGTGGCGCTCTGGGACGACCCGCAGCTGGTACGCAGCGATGCCCAGGCGCGTGGCGTGGCCCAGGCCCTGGGCGCGGCGCGCGCGGTGGCCATGCGTGGCAACGGCGCGGTGGTGGCGGCCGAATCCCTGATGCATGCGGTGGTGCTGACCTGGTATCTGGAGGACGCGGCGCGCATCGAATGGCAATTGCGCTCGGCCGGCCTGGCCGAAGGCGCGCCCACGCTCTCGCCCGAAGAGGCGGCGGCCCGCGCCGTGGGCACGGGCCGCATCTACGAGCGCATGTGGGAATACCTGACCGCCGGCGACCCTGAAGCGGCGCTGGCAGACCTGTCACAACCGAGGACGCAATGACCGATTTCCGCAATTTCATCAACGGCGAATGGGTCGCCACCGGCAAGACGTTCGACAACCGCGATCCGGTTGACAACCGCCTGATCGGGCGCATCCACGAGGCCGGCGACGCCGAGGTCGACGCCGCGGTGCGGGCCGCCAAGGCGGCATTGCGCGGTCCCTGGGCCAAGCTCAAGACGCAGCAGCGCGTGGAGTTGCTGCACGCGGTGGCCGACGGCATCATCCGCCGCTTCGACGACTTCGTCGACGCCGAGATCGCCGACACCGGCAAGCCCTACGACCTGGCCAGCCATCTGGACATTCCGCGCGGCGCGGCGAACTTCAAGATCTTCGCCGACCTGGTGCGCAACATCCCCAACGAGACCTTCGACCTGGAAACGCCGGATGGCGGCCATGCCCTGAACTACGGCGTGCGCGTGCCGCGCGGCGTGATCGGCGTGATCTGCCCCTGGAACCTGCCGCTGCTGCTGATGACCTGGAAGGTGGGCCCGGCCCTGGCCTGCGGCAACACCGTGGTGGTCAAGCCTTCTGAAGACACCCCGGCCACGGCCACGCTGCTGGGTGAAGTCATGAACGAGGTCGGCGTGCCGCCCGGCGTCTACAACGTGGTGCATGGCCGCGGCCCCGGCTCGGCCGGCGAAAAGCTTACGCGCCATCCGCTGGTCGACGGCATCACCTTCACCGGCGAAACCCGCACTGGCGAAGCCATCATGCAGGCGGCGGCGGTGGGCGTGCGGCCCGTGTCCTTCGAGCTGGGCGGCAAGAACGCGGGCATCGTGTTCGCCGATGCGGATTTCGACAAGGCGGTGGCCGGCATTGCGCGCGCCGCCTTCGACAATACCGGGCAGGTCTGCCTGGGCACTGAGCGCGTCTATGTGCAGCGGCCGATTTTCGACCGCTTCGTGGCCGCGCTGGGCGAGCGCGCCCGCGGCTTCAAGCTGGGCCGTCCGAAGGATCCCGGCGTCAACCTGGGGCCGCTGATCTCGCAGCGCCATCGCGACAAGGTGCTGGGCTACTACGCCCGCGCCCGCGAAGAGGGCGCCACGGTGGTGGCGGGCGGCGGCGTGCCGGACATGGCGGATGAATTGGCCGGCGGCGCGTGGATCCAGCCCACCGTGTGGACCGGCCTGCCGGAAACCTCGGCCGTGATCCAGCAGGAGATCTTCGGACCCTGCTGCCATATCGCGCCCTTTGACACGGAAGAAGAAGCCGTCGCCCTGGCCAACGCCACGCCCTACGGCCTGGCGGCCTCGGTCTGGACCAGCAACGTGGGCACCGCCCATCGCATGGGACAGGCCCTGGAAGTGGGCATCTGCTGGATCAATTCCTGGTTCCTGCGCGACCTGCGCACGGCCTTTGGCGGATCCAAGCAGTCCGGCATCGGCCGCGAAGGCGGCGTGCATTCGCTCGAGTTCTACACGGAGCTGCGCAATGTCTGCGTGAAGCTCTGACGTGTAAGCAGGCCCCAGTACCGGCAGGCGCCGCGCAGAACGGCGCCGCCGTCCATCCCCCAAGGAGACTTAGCATGCAAGCATACGCACGCGGGCTGTCCGCGCTGGCCGCGGTCGCGGCCCTGACCGCGGCCAATGCCGCAATGGCGGACATCCGCATTGGCTTTACCGGAGTGCTGTCCGGCCCCCAGGCGGCACTGGGCCAGGACCAGTACGACGGCCTGATGCTGGGCATCGAACAACTGGGCGGCAGCCTGGGTGGCCAGAAGGCCGTGGTGATCCGCGACGACGACCAGCTCAAGCCCGACGTGGGCGCGCAGATCGTGCAGAAATTCATCGAGAAGGACAAGGTGGACGTGATCGTCGGCCTGGGCTTCTCCAACGTGTTGATGGCCGAATTGCGGCGCATCAAGGAATCGGGCGTGGTGGCGCTGTCCACCAACGCCGGGCCCGCGCCCATCGCCGGCCGCATGTGCCTGCCCAACCTGTTCGTGCTGGGCTGGCAGAACGACAGCATGTCCGAAGCCATGGGCAAGTACGTCAAGGACCAGGGCTACAAGCGCGCCTACCTGATGTCGTCCAACTACCAGGCCGGCAAGGACAAGCTGGCGGGCTTCAAGCGCTTCTATGGCGCCGCTCCCGCCGACGAGATCTACACCCAGCTGGGCCAGCTGGATTATTCGGCGGAGATCTCGCGCATGCAGGCGGCCTCGCCCGATGCGCTGTTCGTGTTCTATACCGGCGGGGTGGGCGTGAACTTCGTGCGCCAGCTGCGCCAGGCCGGCCTGATGGACAAGCTGCCGTTCTTCTCGGAAAGCCTGATCGACTCGAACACGCTGACCGCGCTGAAGGAGCAGGCGGTGGGTGCGATCTACGGTACGCCCTGGGCCACCACGCTGGACAACCCGCAGAACCGCAAGTTCGTCGAAGCCTTCAAGGCCAAGTATGGGCGCCTGCCGTCGGAGTACGCAGTGGGCGGCTACGACGCGGCCTTCCTGCTGGATGCGGCCGTCAAGCAGCAGGGCGGAAAGGTCGGCGACAGCAAGGCCCTGGCCGCGGCGGTCAAGGCCGCCGGCGCGAACTTCCCGACGGTGCGCGGCAAGTTCCGCTTCAACAGCAACAACATGCCGGTGCAGGACCTGTATGCCTACCAGGTCGTGAAGGAAGGCGACAGCGTGGGCCTGAAGCAGCTGGCCAAGGTGTTCACCGACCACCAGGACGCCTACGTGGCGGACTGCCCGCTGAAGTAACCGTCCCGGGAGACGCCCCATGAACGGATCCTTGCTGTTGTCGCAGATGCTCAATGGCCTGCAGCTCGGCGCCTTGCTGTTCCTGCTGTCCTCGGGGCTGACCCTGATCTTCGGCATCATGAACTTCATCAACCTGGCGCACGGGTCGCTGTACATGATCGGCGCCTTCCTGGGCGCCACCGCCTACAACGCCAGCGGCTCGTTCGCCTTCGCCATCCTGGCGGCGGTGACGGGCAGCGGCCTGGTGGGCGTGGCGCTGGAGCGCCTGATCGCGCGGCCGCTGTACAAGCATGACCACCTCTACCAGGTGCTGGCCACGTTCGGGCTGATGATGTTCTTCAACGAACTGGCCTCGGTCATCTGGGGCAGCCGGCCGTATTACGCCGCCGTGCCGCAGGGGCTGGAAGGGGCCGTCAGCCTGTTCGGCAACGACTACCCGGTGTATCGCCTGATGATCATCGGCGTGGGCGCGCTGGTGGCGGTGGGCGCCTGGTTCCTGATCCAGCGCACGCGCTTCGGCATGCTGATCCGCGCCGGCGCCAGCAACGCGCCCATGGCCAGCGTGCTGGGCGCCAACGTGGACCTGCAGAAGACGCTGCTGTTCCTGCTGGGCGCGGTGCTGGCAGGCGTGGCGGGCGCGCTGGCGGGGCCGATTCTGTCGGTGCAGTCCGGCATGGGCGAGCCCGTGCTGATCCTGGCGCTGGTGGTGATCGTGGTGGGCGGCATAGGCTCGGTGCGCGGCACGCTGGTGGCGGCCTTGCTGATCGCCATGATAGACACGCTGGGCCGGGCCTTCCTGCCCGACATGCTGCGCGCCGTGTTCGACGCGTCCGTCGCCAACGCGGTTGGGCCTGCCCTGGCCTCCATGCTTATCTACGTGCTGATGGCCGTGGTGCTGGCGTTCCGGCCGCAAGGCCTGGTCTTCTCGGCGCGGCGTTGACGCGCGCCTGTCCTGGGATTCGATCATCATGCACGAACACAAATACCGGCGCTGGGCGCTGCCCTTGCTGTTCCTGGTCCTGGCCGCCGTGCCCTTCGTGGCGCAATGGCTGGGCGAACCCTTCTACGTGACGCTGGGCGCGCGCATCCTGATCTACGCGCTGGCCGCGCTGGCGCTGAACCTGGTGCTGGGCTTCGCCGGGCTGGTGAGCTTCGGCCACGCCATGTTCCTGGGCCTGGGCTGTTATGCCGTGGGCATCCTCAGCTATTACGGTTTTGGCAACGGTTGGCTGCAGTTGGCCGTGTGCATCGCGGTGTGCGCGCTGGTGGCGCTGGTCGTCGGCACGGTCTGCCTGCGCACCTCGGGCATCGGCTTCATCATGATCACGCTGGCGTTTGCGCAGATGTTCTATTTCCTGGCGGTCAGCCTGCGCGAGTACGGCGGCGACGATGGCCTGAACATCTACGAAGCCAGTTCCTTCGGCCTGTTCGACCTGGGCGGCAGCCAGCCCGTGTACTGGGCGGCCTGGGCGGTGCTGTTGGTGTCCAGCCTGGCCATGCTGCGCCTGCGCCGCTCGCCCTTCGGCATGATTTTGCGCGCCACCCACGCCAACCCGCGCCGCGTGGACGCGCTGGGCTATTCGGTGTTCGGCGTGCGTCTGACGGCCTACGTGGCTTCCGGCGTGCTGACCGGCGTGGCCGGGCTGCTGCTGGCCAACCTGACCGCCTTCGCTTCGCCCAGCTACATGTCCTGGCCGGTGTCGGGCGAGCTCATCGTCATGGTGGTGATAGGCGGGCTGGGCAATGTGCTGGGTCCGATCTTCGGCGCGGTGGCCTACCTGCTGATGGAAGAAGCCTTCAAGAGCATGACGCAGCATTGGATGCTGCTGATGGGACCGGCGGTGGTGATCATCGCCATGGTGGCCAAGGGCGGCTATGCCAACTCGCTGGCCTGGCTGCGGCGTCCGCCTCCGGTCGCGCCCGCAAGCCTGCCGCCTGCAGGCGACGGGCAGCAGGACCGCCGGCCGCCGGACGCGCTGCGCAAGGAGGCCTCGGCATGAACATGCGAACCGCCGCCGCGCCCGCGGGATTGACCACGCAGGACCTGGTGCGCCGCTTCGGCGGCCTCAAGGCCACCGATGGGGTGTCGCTGGATGTGGCCCCCGGCGAACTGCACGCGCTGATCGGCCCCAATGGCGCGGGCAAGACCACCCTGATCAACCTGCTGTCGGGCGAGCTGCGTCCCGATGGCGGCGCCGTGCGCCTGGGCGCCGCCGACGTTTCCCGCGCCACGGTGCAGGAGCGCGTGGCGCTGGGCATGCTGCGCTCCTACCAGGTGACTTCGGTGTTCGACAGCTACACGGTGCTGGACAACGCCTGCCTGGCCGCCTTGCGCAAGCGCCGCCGGCGCCTGTCGGCCTGGACCGCCTTGCGCGATTGCGCCGACGTGGTCGGCGCCGCGACCGAGGCGCTGCGGGCCTGCAAGCTGGAAGACGTGGCCGAGGCGCAGGTGGACAGCCTGGCTTATGGCCAGCGCCGCCAGCTGGAGATCGCCATGGCCTTGGCGGGCGAGCCGTCGGTGCTGCTGCTGGACGAACCCATGGCCGGCATGAGCGCGGCCGAAAGCGCCGGCGTGATCGCCTTGCTGCAAAGCCTGAAGGGCCGCTACACCATCGTGCTGGTCGAACACGACATGAACGCCGTGTTCGCCTTGGCCGACCGCATCAGCGTGCTGGTCTACGGCAAGATCATCGCCACCGGCAGCGCGGACCAGATACGCAACCACCCGGACGTGCGCCGCGCCTATCTGGGCGACGACGCCGACGCATAAGGAGCCGCCATGTTGAGCATCAGCGGATTGACGGCGGCCTACGGGCATTGCCAGGCCTTGTTCGGCGTAGACCTGGACGTGGGCCAGGGCGAGGTCGTGGGCCTGATCGGCCGCAACGGCATGGGCCGCAGCACCGTCATCAAGTGCCTGTTCGGCCTGCTGCCGGCCAGCCAGGGCAGCATCCGGTATGGCGAGCGCTCGCTGCGCGGGCTGGCGCCGTACCGCATCGGCCGTATGGGGCTGTCGCTGGTGCCCGAGGGGCGCCAGATCTTCCCGACCCTGACGGTGGAAGAGAACCTGATCGCCACGGCCATGGACCGCGGCGGCGCCAGTGCCTGGACGCTGGAGCGCGTGTACGAACTGTTCCCGCGCCTGCGCGAACGCCGCGCCAACCTGGGCACCCAGCTGTCCGGTGGCGAGCAGCAGATGCTGGCGCTGGGCCGTGCGCTGATGACCAACCCCAGCCTGCTGGTGCTGGACGAAGCCACCGAAGGCCTGGCGCCGGTGGTGCGCGCCGAGATCTGGCGCGTGCTGGCGCAACT
Source organism: Achromobacter pestifer (assembly GCF_013267355.1). Lineage (NCBI taxonomy): Bacteria > Pseudomonadati > Pseudomonadota > Betaproteobacteria > Burkholderiales > Alcaligenaceae > Achromobacter > Achromobacter pestifer. Next base: position 7,032,875 of record NZ_CP053985.1, on the reverse strand, counting down.
GAAGGCCGAAGGTTTGTCGATGATCGTGGTGGACAAGAACACCACGGCCTTGCTGCGCTTGTCGGACCGCAACGTCATCCTCGACAAGGGGGTGACGGTGTGGCGCGGCAGCTCGGCGGAATTGTCAGAGCGGCCCGACCTGGTGGCCGCCTACGTAGGAGTCTGAGATGAGATTGCAGGACAAAGTGGCGCTGGTCACCGGCGCGGCCGGGGGCATCGGACTGGCGATCGCGCGGCGCTTCGTGGCCGAGGGCGCCTACGTGCTGCTGGCGGACCGCAAGGAGGCCGAACTGTTGGCCGCGGCCCGTTCGCTGGGGGAACGCGCTGCCGCACTGGTGGCCGACGTGACCGATCCCGCCGACGCCCAGAAGCTGGCCGATGAGTGCGTGCGGCGCTGGGGCAGCCTGGACATCTGCGTCTGCAACGCCGGCGTGATCCGTGCGGCGGATTTCCTGGACCTGAAGCTCGAAGACCTGGACGCGGTCATGAACGTCAACGTGCGCGGCACCTTCCTGGTCGCGCAGGCCGCCGCGCGCGCCATGGTGGCGGGCGGCCGCGGCGATGGCGCCATCGTGACCCTGTCCTCGATGACGGCGGAACTGGCGATGCCGGACCAGTTGGCCTACGGCGCCAGCAAGGGCGCGGTGCGCCAGATGACCAAGTCGATGGCGCTGTCCCTGGCGCCGCACGGCATCCGCGTCAACGCCATCGGCCCCGGCAGCATCGACACCGAAATCCTGGCCACGATCACCAGCAATCCCGAGGCCCGCAGGACCGTGCTGTCGCGCATCCCGATGCAGCGGCTGGGATCGACGGACGAAGTCGCCAAGGTGGCGGTATTCCTGGCAAGTGACGACGCCAGTTATGTGACCGGGCAGACGGTGTACGCGGATGGCGGCCGGCTGGCGCTGAACTATACGGTGGCGGTGCAGGAGTCGCGCGGCGCAGGCTAAGGGGTCTGTATGTCATGCCCGAAGCCAGGGCTCCATATTGCGAGTAAGGTATGGGCTATAGGCCCTGAATTTCCGGCACCTGGGCCTGTGCCTTCAGCAGGAACCCGAACATCATGAAGATCCTTCGTCCGGCACTGCGGACTGTCCTCGCCGCGGCCACGTGCGCCTTGATCGCCGCCTGCGCGGATAAACCTGCCCAGCAAACCGAGCTGGACTACCGCAGCCGCTCCCCGTCCACGGGGCAGGGCACGAACAACACGCCTGGATCCTCGGACCAACGCCTGACCATACAGTCCGGCGAAGGGGAGCGCTTGAATCTGCCCTGGTTCGTCCGGGATACGCAGGAATGGATCAACAGCAACTGACCCGCCCAATCTACGACATGATCAAACCCATGACTGTGCGACGGATACTCCTGGCGTTTGCCGCGCTGGCCCTGTCGCCTGCCATCAGCGCCCAGACAACTTCCAAGCTTGCGGCCTGGACCCCGCCGGGCCCCACGGCATGCAGCTTCTCCAGTTGGACGACCGACGTGAAACCCGCCATCCAGGTGCGCGCGGCGGCGTCCGCCCAAGCGGCGGTGGTGGGCAGCCTGCCGACGACGCGCGGTGACGGCCCCGATCCCAACATCGACTACTACAGCGTGACCTTCGACGTGACCGAGGCGCGCGACGGCTGGCTCAAGATCAGGAACGCCAGCGATGACAAGACCGGCGACGAGCAGAGCAAGCCTCGGCCCGTGTATCGGGGCGAGGGCTGGATCGAAGCGGGGGATGCGCAGGTAGGCATCCAGTCTGCGCGGGGCTACGCCCGCCCGGACGCCGGCAGCGAGCGGCTGCTGGATCTGGGCGGCGACTGGCTGACCGAGAGGGCCACGCTGCGCGGCATCGTCGCCTGCGAGGGCGAATGGCTGTTGCTGGACTACGAGATGCGCAACAGCGACAAGTTCGAGCCGCTGGCGCCCAAGGACCGCACGCGTGGGCGGGCGTGGTTTCGCGGTATCTGCTCGTCGTCGGAGACGACTTGCGACATGCGGTCGGTCGACAAGTAGGGCGCGACTCCTATTTATTGACATATCGGGAAATCCCGATATCATGGCGGCATGGATCTGCTCGAAATATTCAAAGCCCTCTCCAACCGTACCCGTCTTGAGATCCTCAAAGGACTGAAGGACCCCGCAAGGAACTTCCCGCCCCAGGACGAAGGCGACGTTCATACGGTGGGCGTCTGCGTCAGCAGTATCCAGGAAGGAGTGGGGCTGTCGCAGTCGACGGTGTCCGACTATCTGGCGACGCTGCAGCGCGCGGGCCTGGTCGAAGCCAGACGCATCGGGCAGTGGACCTATTACAAGCGGAACGAAGCAACCATCAGCGCTCTGGCCTCGATCATCGGGAAAGAGCTGTAATTTTTTTGCCGGTAAATATCGGTATTTCCCGATATCCCTATTTTTCGAATCAAGGAAAACCATGAAAGCGATGACACTCCAATCATTTGGCGGCCCGGAATCGTTCGAACTCCGCGACCTGCCCAAGCCTGTGCCGCAGGCGGGACAAGTCCTGGTCCGGGTACACGCAACCTCGATCAATCCCCTGGATTACCAGGTCCGGCGCGGCGATTATTCCGAACTGGTGCCGTTGCCGGCCATTACCGGGCACGACGTTTCGGGCGTGGTCGAAGCCGTCGGGCCGGGCGTGACCGCTTTCGCTGCTGGCGACGAAGTCTGGTACACCCCGCAAATCTTCGATGGGCCGGGCAGCTATGCCGAGTACCACGCCGCCGCCGAAGGCATCGTCGGGAAGAAGCCGCCCGCGCTCAGCCATCTTGAGGCGGCAAGCCTGAGCCTGGTCGGCGGCACGGCGTGGGAAGCGCTGGTCGTACGCGCGGGGCTGAGAGTCGGGGAGAGCATCCTGGTGCACGGCGGCGCGGGCGGCGTCGGCCATGTTGCGATCCAGCTGGCGAAGGCCATCGGAGCACAGGTGTACACGACCGTGCGCGCCGCCAACGCCGAGTTCGCGCGCAGCATGGGCGCCGATGTGGTCATCGACTATGAAAAGGAAGACTACGTCGACGCCGTCATGCGGGAGACGGGGGGGCGCGGCGTCGATGTCGTATTCGACACCATCGGCGGCAACACGCTTGCGCGCAGCCCCGATGCGCTTGCGCAGCTGGGGCGGCTCGTCTCCATCGTGGACCTAGCCCAGCCGCAAAACCTGATCCAGGCCTGGGGCAAGAACGCGAGTTACCACTTCGTGTTCACGCGGCAGAACCGCGGCAAGCTCGACGAGTTGAGCGCGCTGGTGGCGCGCGGCCAGCTGCGGCCGCACGTGGGCGCTGTTTATGCGCTTGCCGAGATTCCGATTGCGCATGCGCGGCTGGAGAGTCCCAACCACGGAGTGCGGGGAAAGATCGCGATTGCGGTCGGGCCATTGGCCGAAGTGGAATCATCAACGCCTGGTTTCGACCCAAGCCAGGCAATACTTCATCCTTTTGGGGGAGGAAAAAAGTAGCAGGTGGAATCCGCGGCGACTTGACAGCGTGCAGCCAGGTTTGTGAAGCTCCCCTAAGTCAACCTTGACGCGTCGTCCCAATGTGTCCAGCGCCTTCCCATACCCTGCCAAGCCGCTTAAGAAACTTGCCGTTTGTGGGGCGAGAGGGCGAGTTGCAGGTGTTCGAGAACCTGCTCTGGCCCGCCATGCCAAACATGGATTATCAGGTTCTATCCATGTATGGTGTCGGGGGCCAGGGCAAGACCACGCTGCTGGACCGTTTTGCGCGGCGGCTTTCGGACCCAGATTGTTCTACACGTCCCCTGGTGCGCCTGGACATGGCGATCACGAGCCATCGCGACGCTGTCGATGGACTGTTCACTGTTCGAAACCAGTTGCGCGCAGCGAGGGTGGCAACGCATGCCTTCGATATGGCGTTCGCTCGCCACTTCGCGTTGACCCGGCCGGGTCGGGATCTGACCAAGGACTACCCAGAGCTATTCCGGTTCAAGGAAGACAGTATCTTCGGTGAGTTGGTCGACATCGGGGTAGAAGCAGCCGATTACATGCCAGGCGCAGGGCTGGCGGTGTCACTGCTCGCTCGGCTGTCGAATAAAGTATCTGCTTGGTACCGAACCCGGGGCGTGGACGTCCTGGAGCAGCTCAATGAGATCGGCGCACAGAAAGTGGCAGATTCCTTGCCGATGTTCCTTGGCTATGACATAGCCGCCTTCTTGCGTGACCACCCGCAGCGCAGGCCAGTGCTCATTTTTGACACCTACGAGGCATTGTGGCGCGATCGTCCGGCGGGCGGCGCCATCTCCGATCTTGGTGGAGACAACTGGCTGCGCCGCTTTGCAGAGGAAGCGAAGGGCTGTCTCTTTGTCATTGCAGGCAGGCGACGGGTTGCATGGAAGGATATTGATCCTACATGGGCGCCATGGATCGTCAGCGTGCCCCTGGATGCCCTGGGTCGGGGCGCAGTTGATGCCATGCTGGATGCAGGACGGATCGATGCATCCGATGTCCGGAAGGCATTGAAAGACGCAGCAGAGGGCCATCCTCTGTCGCTTGCCGTCGGAATCCGGTACTGCCAGATGCGTCAGCTGGCGGGCGCAGCCGTCACGGCACCGGATGTTCCACGCACTCACCGCGAGATCCTGGACCGGTTCTTCGATCACCTGGATCCAGGGATGCGAAACGTATTGCGCACGCTTGCGGTACCAACACACATCAGAAGGGAGCTCTGGGAGTTCCTCATCTCGCAGAGGATGCCTGCATTTGACGGCTACCTGGCAAGCGACGTATTTCAGGAAGTCATATTCCGGCAGGCATCGCCTGACGTGTACGACATGCACGAAAAGGTTCGCGATCATCTCATTGCGGATCTCGAAGCAAGGGATCCTTCTCATCTCGATAGCGCGCGTCTGGCGGTGTTCGACTTTTACGACAGGGCGTCGTCCGCGGATGCGTCCAAAAGAGAGGGGTCGCATGTGCCGGATCTCAGCCTGTCGCTGAAGTCGCGGGATGAATGCCTCGCAGAGGCCGCGATGCAGGTGCGTCTGGCCTCACCGAGAAAATTTGTCCAATGGTGCCTGGAACGCTTCAATGCCAGAGGCTCGGGCTCAAATCTACGCCGCAGTCTCCTGGACCAGGCATTCGAGTTGATAGGTGCGATCGACTCGGACTCGCTAGGACATGCCGCCAAGCTTGCTCACCTGAGATTGCGCTCAGATCCATGGTCCACGGACGGCATCAACCTGCTTCAAGGCGTCGTTGACATGGTGTCCGAGGAACCCGCCGGCGCTGAACTTCTACAGGATCTCCGAAATTCGGCTTTCAACCTGATACGCGGTAATCCTTCTGCTGTTCCGCCCAGGTTGCTACAAATTGTCTGCGCACATCCCTCTGCAAGAGAGTCGGCTTGGTGGCCATGCCTCGAAATCGAAGAAGCGCTTCTGCGAGAAGATGTCGGCAGCGCAATGCAGTTCGCCAAAAGTTGGCTCGTTGAGCAGACGAAGCCCATCATTCAAGACGGACTATTCGTTGTTCTTCGTGCCATCGCTGTAGCGAGTGACAGGTAGCCCACGGTCGTGCCCTTCACGACATATCGGTCGAAGCCGGGTTCGCCGACGAAGCGTGAGCGCGATATCGGGCCGTTGGGGTTGGATAGCAACGTGCCTTCCAGCGGTTTGCCTGAATCGTAGGGGCTGTCGGTCCGGCTGTAGCTGGCCAGCAGCGTGATCAAGGTGGCGTCGCTGATCTGCCACTCCAGCGCGCCGGCCAGCGAGGTACGGTCATTGTTGATGTAATCGATCATGGTGTCGCTGTCGCGCGCCAGGCCGGTGAGGCGGTAGCGCACATTTCCGTCCTCTGTCACCGGGCCGCCCAGGTCCATGGCGATCTGTTTCTTGTTCCAGCTGCCTGTCTGCAGTTCGAACTCGCGCAGGGGTTCCGCCGTGGGGCGCTTGCTGACCAGGTTGATGATCCCGCCCGGCGCGGCCTGGCCATACAGGATCGAGGCCGGCCCCTTGAGCAGTTCGATGCGCTCGAAGTTGTAGGGCTCGATTGCGCCGCTGAGCGAGTTGATGGGGAACTTGGTGCCGTTCAGATACAGCGGGGCCGCGCCCGTGATGTTGAAGCCGCGGACCGTGAAGCGGGTGCCTATGTGCCTGAGCGCGCCGCCTTCCAGCGACATGACGCTGGCGGTGTAGCCCAGCGCCTGGTCCAGCGAGTCCGCCGCCTGCGCGACGACTTGGTCGCGCGGAATCACCGATACGGACTGGGGCGTTTCGTGCAGCGCCGTGTCGGTCTTGGTGGCGGTGGCGCTGCGATGGGCGACGAATCCTTGCACCGGGCCGGAGGCGGATTCCTCGTGGACGCCCGCGACCGTGATCGCGGGCAAGGTCTGCGCGGACTCCTGGCCTGCCTGCCCGCCGGGCAGGGGCCGCAGCACGTAGCCGCCATTCGGCTGTAGCCGGGCCGCCAGCCCCGTGCCCGCCAGCAGCCTGGCCAACGCCTCCGACGCCTCGAAGCTGCCTTGCAGGCCGGAACTGCGCTTGTCCGCGATATCGCTTGCGGAGTAGGACAGCATCAGCCCGCTTTCGAGCGCATAGCGGGTCAGCGCGCTTTCCAACGTGCCGGCGGGGATGGCGTAGGCTCTGGCGCTGGGCTGTGCCTGGACGGGGTGCGCGCCGGCGCCCAAGGCGATGCCCGTCGCCGTGAGCCAGAAGGCGCGGCTAGCGGCCAGCGCCAGGGTGTTGCGTGTGATGAGGCGCGCGGCGCGCTGGTACAGGCGGTAGTCCATGAGAGGTCCGGTTTCCGGTGAAAAGTGTGGCTTCTACTAGGTTTGCCACTTGAAAATCGGAAACCCCTCACGTTTGCCCGAAAAGAATCCAGACAGATGGTTTTGCGCGCTGCGGCGCTAGGCGGCGCGCAGGCGCACGGTGATCCAATATCGCGTCAATCGGTCCACTTCGATGGGAAGCGTGCGGCGCAGCATGTCGAGCACCCGATCGGTGTTGTCCAGCGGATAGATGCCGGAAACCTTCAAGCGGCCGGCATCGGCATCGCAGGCCAGCCGGCCGGGGACGTACCGCGCAAGTTCCGCGATGAACTCGGCCAGCGGCATGTCCTGCGCGACCAGCATGCCCACGGACCATGATGCGTCGCGCGGGCCCGCAGGCTGGGCGGGGCTGACGGCGTCGCGGGTGAACGAGGCCTGCGCGCCCGCCTGGATCAGCCGCGGTGCGTCCGCCTGGAGATCGGGGCGGATCTCCACCGCGCCTTCGAACACCACGACGTGACTGCGATCGGGCAACTGGCGCACGCTGTAACGGGTGCCCAGCGCGCGCACGCGGCCCTGGGCTGTTTCCACCACGAACGGGCGTGCGATAGGGGAGGCCGGATCGGAGGCGGTGGTGACGAGGATCTGGCCGTGCAGCAGCCGCACCAGGCGCTGCGCGCCGTCGAAGCGCACATCGATGGCGCTGCCGGTGTCCAGGTCGATGCGGCTGGCGTCGGCCAGCGTGATACCCAGGCGCTCGCCGGCATGCGTGTGGTAGTCGGCCTGCCAGTCCTGCCAGCCGCGCCGCAGCTTGTCGCGCGCCAGCCAGCCGCCGCCGCCGGCGAACAGGGCCAGGGCCAGCGTCTTGACCGCCCGGCGGCGCGCCCGGCCGCTGCGGTCCTCATGCGCCAGCGTGCCGCGCGCGAGCGGCGTGTTCAATTCCCGCAGTTGCTGGCCGAAGGTCTCGATGTGCCGCCAGGCGCGCTCATGGTCGGGGTGCGCCTGGCGCCAGCGCTGGCAGGCCTCGCGCGTGGCGTTGCTGGCATCGGCGGCTTGCAGCGCGACCAGCCATTCCACGGCGCGCAGGCTGACGCTCGCGGGCAGCGGCGGGCCGTCCAGCTGGGGGAACACGGTCGGGCTCGGATCCGTGGACGAGAGGGGCATGGCGGTGTCGGTCGCGGCCGCAGGAGGAGGCCGATGCTCAGGCGCCGAAAAAGCACAGGTGCGCCGCTTTCGCGATATGGCGCTGCACGGTGGCGAGGGAAACGTTCAACGTCGTGGCAATGTCCGCCTGCTTCATGCCTTCAAGCTGGGAGAGCAGGAATGCCTGGCGTACCGGGGCGGCCAGCGTATCCAGGCGGCGGTCCAGTTCGATCAGCGTCTCAAGCAGGATGGCGCGCGTCTCGGGGCCAGGCGCTTCCCGCTCCGGCAGGTTGGCCAGGCTGGCCAGATAGGCCTCTTCGATCCTGCGGCGCCGCATGAAATTGGACACCACGCCCTGCGCCACCGTGGTCAGCAGCGCGCGCGGTTCGCGCACCGCAACGGTCTCGCCCCGGACCAGCAGACGCAAGAATGTGTCGTGCGCGAGATCGGCCGCATCCGAAGAATTACCGAGCCGCCGCCGCAGCCATCCCTTCAGCCAGCCGTGGTGATTCGCGTATAGGGCATCGATGCCCTGCGGCGGCACTGCAAACTCGGTCGCGGACATGCGGCCCTCCGGCTCGTCGCGGGCCAGGAGGAAACCGGCGCCCGGGAAAAATGAGAATCATCCGCATTCTAAAGTGAGTGGCGATGCGCCGGCAAGAGGCCGGATCGCTTGGAATCGGTGCCGGTCCTCTTCGATCCGGCCAGGCAGTGGAGGTCAACCCTCAAACCGCGCGGTGCGCGGCGATGTTGCGATACTGGCCCTTGAAATACAGCAATGGCTGCGTGGAAGCAGTTTCTTGCAGATCTAAGGCTTTTACTTCGCCAATCACGATCAGATGGTCACCTGCAGCGTGTTCGGCATGAATCTCGCAATCAAGCCAGTGCAGGCTGCCGGCAATGATCGGATTCCCTAGCGGCGATTCCCGCCACTCGACTCCGTGCCACTTGTCCGTGCCTCGCTGAGCGAATTGGTTGGAAATCCTGACCTGCTCATCCGACAGGATATTGACCACGAATCGACCCGCGCTGCGAATTTTGGGATAGCTGGCGGAACTGCACATCACGTTGAACGACACCAGCGGCGGATTCATTGAAACGCTATGGAACGACTGGCAGGTGAAGCCTATCGGCTCGCCTTCGATCTGCGATGTAATCACCGTGATGCCGGACGCGTAGTGTCCGAGCGCTTCGCGAAAGCGCCTGGGCTCGATCGCAGTACTGGAAAGTGACATGGGGGTTAGATACTGGGTGCAGTCCGTGCGGGGTCGTCGCGAACCGCTCGCGACGACCATTTCCCGCCTGGGGATCAGTTCGAGAGTTCCTTGCGGACGATTTCCGCGCCGGCGCTCAAGGCGCTCAGCTTGCCTCTCGCGACGCCACGGGACAAGGGCGCCATGCCGCAGTTGGTGCAAGGATAGAGCTTATCGGCGTCTACAAACTGCAACGCCTTGCGCAGGGTGTTGGCGACTTCCTCGGGGGTTTCAATGGTGTCGGTCGCCACGTCAATGGCGCCTACCATCACTTTCTTGCCCCGAATCAGCTCGATCAGATCCATGGGAACGCGAGAGTTGTGGCATTCCAGCGAGATGATGTCGATACTGGATTTTTGCAGCTTGGGAAAAGCTTCTTCGTATTGCCGCCACTCTGATCCCAGCGTCTTCTTCCAATCCGTATTGGCTTTGATGCCGTAGCCATAGCAGATGTGGACGGCGGTTTCACACTTGAGCCCTTCGATGGCTCTTTCCAGCGTGGCAACGCCCCAATCATTCACCTCGTCAAAGAACACGTTGAAGGCGGGCTCGTCGAACTGGATGATATCGACACCCGCGGCCTCCAATTCCTTGGCTTCCTGATTGAGAATCTTGGCGAATTCCCACGCCAGTTTTTCGCGGCTTTGATAGTGGCTGTCATATAGCGTATCGATCATCGTCATGGGACCGGGCAAAGCCCATTTGATCGGTTGCTTGGTCTGCTGGCGCAAGAACTTGGCATCCTCGACAAACACCGGCTTGCGGCGGGCCACGGCACCCACGACCGTCGGCACGCTCGCATCGTAGCGATCACGGATTCTGACGGTCTTGCGGTTCTCGAAATCAACGCCGTCCAGATGCTCGATAAACGTCGTCACGAAATGCTGACGCGTTTGTTCGCCATCACTGACGATATCGATACCTGCGTGCTGCTGTTCCTGCAGAGACAAGCGCAGCGCATCCTGCTTGCCCTCGGTCAAGCCCTCGTCCTGCAATTTCCAGGGCGACCAGAGTTTTTCGGGCTCTGCGAGCCAGGAAGGTTTAGGCAAGCTGCCGGCAGTGGAAGTGGGTAGCAATTTTTTCACGATAGATGCCTTGGTGCTTTTGATTGGTCAAAGAGGGTAGTTGGCGGACCACTGCTCAAGAATCGCTTGGTATGGTTTGATGAAGTGTTCCTCGACAAACCGTCCCTGCTCAATAGCCAGCTGGCTACGTTCCTCTCGATCGTAGACAATCCGGGTTAGCGAATAATCCTGGTGATTCAAGCTGGGCTGATAGGATTTTCCTGCCGCGGAATTCGCGTTGTAGATCTCTGGCCGGTAAATCTTCTGGAAGGTGTCCATCGTGCTGATGGTGCTGATCAGCTCAAGATTGGTGTAATCACCCAGCAAATCACCGGAATGGTAGAAGGCCAACGGCGCCGCACTGTTCGGCGGCATGAAGTAGCGAACCTTCATTCCCATTTTTTTGAAATATTCGTCAGTCAGGGAATATTCATCTTGCTGGTATTCAACGCCCAAGACAGGGTGCTGGTTTTCAGTCCGATGATAGGTCTTGCTGCTCGATACGCTCAGGCATATGACGGGCGGTTTGCTGAAGTGATCCTTGTAAGTGCTTGAATTCACGAAGCACTTGAACAGCTTCCCATGCAGGTCCCCAAAATTTTCTGGAGTGCTGAACCCGGGCTGATTCTTGGTGTGTTCCAGCAGCAGCACGCTGAAGTCATAATCCCGCACGTACGAGGAAAAGTTATTCCCTACGATGCCTTCAATGCGTTCGTTGGTTTTGCCGTCAACAATGCTCGTCTTCAATATTTCAATCAAAGGGAGGGCATTGCCACCGCTTGCGCCGGCTATGCTCATCTCGACGGAGATGATTTCAAGGTTGACGGTATAGCGATCGCCTTTGGGATTGTCCCAATGCGCCAAGGCATTGAAACGATTGTCTATCATCCTGAGGGTGTTGCGCAGGTTCTCCTGGCGACTCGTCCCCCGGGCTAGATTGGCAAAATTGGTGGTGATCCGCGTATTGTCTGAAGGACGATAGTCTTCATCGAAACAAATGCTCTTGATGGCAAATGTAAACTCTTTACTCATGGTGATCTGCTGCCCTAAATCCTGAGATAAAACCTGCGTCCATGTCTTGCATTTTCAGCGCTGCTCAATTTTTCTTTCTTATTCAGCAGTCTTGGCATTGACGATGCAGGGGGCGTAGTTTATGTCGGGCAATTCATGAATAAAAGTGAATTGATCTCATCAATCCATTAGTTGTATTCATGGATGGGCGTGCGGCCGGTCTGCTCGCGGATTTGGCCGCCCAGCGAGCAGACGCTGCTCGCAGAGTCAAATCGCGGCGGGCCTTTTCGCCTGTGCAATAAATGCGCGCAGGTAGTCGATCCCCACGTCGGCCTCGCGAGCACCCAGAAAGATGTGTTTAGCGATGCCTTTCTTGCCCAGCCGGACGGGCACCACGTTCATCGTGTCGGCGTACTCCAGCACCAGCCAGCGCGGCAACGCCGCCACCCCACGGCCGCTGGCGACCATCTGCAGCATGATGTCCGTGGTCTCGATGGCCTTGTGGCGCTTGGGCGTGATGCCGGCCGGCGTCAGGAACATGTTGTAGATATCGAGCCTGTCGACTGGCACCGGATAAGCCACCAGCACTTCGCTGGCGAGCTGTTTGGGGGTGACGTACTCATCCTTGGCAAGAGGATGATTGCCGGCGACGACCAGCACCTGTTCGTAGTCGAACACAGGCTCGAACACTAGCCCGGGCTTGTTCAATGGATCGGGCGTGACCAGCAGGTCGATTTCGTAGCCGAACAGCGCTCCGATGCCCCCGAACTGAAATTTCTGCTTCACATCCACGTCCACGTCCGGCCACGCTGCCAGATACGGGGAGACAATTTTCAGCAGCCACTGGTAGCAGGGATGGCATTCCATGCCGATGCGCAATGACCCGCGCTCTCCCTGGGCGAACTGACGCAGACGCTCTTCGGCCAGGGTCAGTTGCGGCAACACCCGGTTGGCCACCGCCAACAGGTATTGACCGGCTTGCGTGAGTCTCAGGCTGCGGCCTTCACGTAGCCAGATGTCGGTGCCCAGTTGCTGCTCCAGCTTCTTCATGCTGTGGCTCAAGGCCGACTGCGTCACGTGCAGGACGCCTGCGGCCGCGGTCAGCGAACCCTGCTTTTCCACCTCTTGCACGATGGATAGATGGACACGATCGAGCATGATAAAAATTCATGGTTTGTTGGGATAAAGCCATCTTAATTCATCGTGTTGCGGTCTTGCGATTCGCCGCCAGCATTCTTTTGGGAGCGGCAGTTAATCAGCTTCCACTACGCCAAGTTTCGCGAGTTTTTTCAGCACCTCAATATTCTTGCTTTTGATGTACTTCAGATCGCCGACAAGGTAGACGGCATCACGTGCGCGCGAGATGGCCACGTTCATTCGGCGCGAATCACCGTAGAAGGTGGCGGGCCCGGTCGTGCGCACAAATGAAAAGAAAACGATGTCGGCTTGGCGTCCTTGGAATGCATCAACGGTATCCAGCGCGTCGTTCTCTTCTTCACAGAACGTCGGCGGCAGCTGCTTGTGGTCGCCGACCAAGATGCACTTGCGGGCAACGCACATGGCCATGATCCATTCAGGCAAGGTGGCCTTGGAGCATTCATCAACGATGACCAGATCGAAGTCCTCGCTATCCACGTCCAGCAGGTGATCAATCTGGTTGCAGGTGACACCAATGATCTGGTGGTTGTCTGCCAGGTTCCTGAACTGCCATCGTGGCACCTGCACCTCTCCGTTTTCCATCCTTGTAGAACTTGACCTGATAGTCGTGGCTACCGTCAGGGGTGTGCACACGGATATCTGCTACTGGGTCATTGACCTGCCCGACATCGAGCGTAGCCCTGTGGTTGAGTTGCCCCTTTGCAGCGGCTTCGATGTTGAATGAGCCTACTTGGTGGGCTTCTGCAGTGAAGCCTTGCTGGACGTCAATGGATTGCTTGGTCAAATCACCACTTTTGGTGGTGATCGAATCCATGATCTTGGTTTTGTAATCTGCGAAAGCACTGTTCAGCGCATCGCCCTGGAGCTGATTGAATCCACCTGCCGCAAATGAAAAACCGAAATCTACACTCTCCGATTTGCGCTTGGAATCATCATTTTTTTTAACAGGCATGAATCTGTAAAAGAGAAAAATCTCTTTGAGGGAGTGGCTCGAAAGTGGTGTGAAATATCCTCAAAATAATACATAAATCGTTCACGCGTGGTGGATTCAATAGCCATTGTTTTTCGTGCCATTTCGAGTATTTGGATGAAACTGCTTCAGGTTGGCTGTATCAGCACGAATTCAAATTCAGAGATTTAGGGGGGGCAGCTTCGGGCCGCAGGGCGGAAGATCAGATCAAGATTTCGATCATTGATTCATCCTATCGCTTCGAACCAAGCCCAAGAACAGATGACAAGCGCTCTTCGCGATGCCGCTCCGCATTGGCAAGGTCCGCAATCGGCGCCAGCAGCCCCCGATCAAAACTCTCAAGCGCCGCGCCGTCGCGCAATCTTGCAGGCCAATCGGAATGCGTCAGCGCGCCACGTCCGAGCGAAACGAAGTCCGCCTCCTGCCGCGCCATCATCCCGTCCGCCGCCATCGGCTCATGCAGCGACCCATTGGCCAGCACCGGGACCGGAGCGTGCTGCCGCGCCAATGCCGCGAGGCTGGGTCCCCGATCTCCAAAAGCCGGACGCCAGGCCTCGAATTCGGTCGTGTGCAGGTAGTCGATGGGCTGCGCGCCCAGCGTCTGGTAGATCTGCGCCGCGTCCGCCTCGCCGCCTTCCCATTTGTGGCTGAAGTCATTGACCTTGCCCTGCGAACTGCGCACGCCCACGACAAAGCGCTGTCCCGTCGCGCGGCGCACGGCGGCTATGACCTCCACGGTCAGGCGCAGCCGGTTTTCCAGGCTGCCGCCATAGCGGTCTGCGCGCAGATTGGTGTGGCTCGTGAGGAACTGGTCCAGCAGGTAGCCGTTGGCGCCGTGTATCTCGACGCCGTCGAAGCCGGCTTCCTGCGCCCTGCGCGCCGCCTGCGCAAAGCCGTCGACGGCCTCTGCGATGTCCTTGTCCGACATGGCTTCAGGCATCCGGTACGGCCCGTCTCCCCGATAGAACGCCATCTGCTGCCCCTTGGGCTGTACGGCCGACGGCCCTTGCGTCGTGCCGCGATGGGGATTGCCCTGCGACAGTGCGCCCGCATGCATGAGCTGCGCGATGATGCGGCCGCCGTGCGCATGCACGCGGTCGACCACGGCGCGCCAGGCGTCGCGCTGGGCGTCGTCGGTCAGGCCGGGCTGGAACAGGTAGCCCTGCGCATGGGCACGGTCGGTATAGATGCCTTCGGTGATCACCAGACCGAAGCCGCCGGCTGCAAAGGCTGCGTAGTAATCGGCCATTTGCGGCGTGGCGCGGCCATCTTCGGTGGCGCTGACCCGGGTCATGGGCGCGACGGCGAGACGATTGGCCAGGGTCAGCCCTCTGTCCAGCCGCAGCGGCGTGAACAATCCGGCCTGCGCAGCGCCGTTCGGACGATAGTCGAGCGCGTTCATGTCAGCGGCCCTCCTGGGGACGCACGGCGGCGATGGCCTCGATCTCGATCATGGCGGCCGGGTCGTAGAGCGCCTTGATCTCCGCGATCGTGTCAGCGGGATAGGGGGCCGAGAAGAAGCGGCGGCGCAGCGTCACCACGTCCTCGAAATGTCCCATGTCGGTGACGAAGATGGTGACCTTGATGACGTCCTTCAGGCTGGAGCCGCCGGCTTCGAGCGCGCGGCGCAAGTTCAGGAAGGCTTGCTCGCCCTGGGCCAGAAAGCCGCCGGCCACGATCTTGCCGTCATCGCCGGCGCCTGCCTGGCCGGAGATGAACAACAGGTTGCCGAACTGGATGCCCTGCGACAGCAGGAAGGGTTCGTAGTTGTCGGGCTGGGTGATGACGCGCTGTAGCATGATGCGATTTCCTTCATTTATGGTGGGTCGGTGGAACAGCGTGGAAATCGCTGATCCATGCCGTAAATGTAGGGATGCAGAGTAATGCTGACAAAGGTTCATTTGTCAGCTATAAGGTGAGATAATCTCATTTATGATCATGCAACGTCGATCTCTTCCGCTTTCCGGATTGCGCGTATTCGAAGCCGCCGCGCGCCTGGGCAGTTTCAAGGCCGCTGCCCAGGAATTGGCCGTCACGCCGACGGCCGTCAGCCACCAGATCCGTGCGCTGGAAGCGCAGACCGGGCTGGCGCTGTTCGACCGCCACGTGCGCAGGGTGTCGCTGACTGAGGCGGGCGCGCAGCTCTATCCGGTGCTGCGCGACGGGTTCGACGCTTTCGAAGCGGCGCTGGCGCGCCTGACGCAGCAGCGCGCGCGGATGCAAGTGACCATCTCCGCGACCAATGCATTCACGGTGAAATGGCTGGTGCCGCGCATGGCGGATTTCCGCAGCCAGCATCCCGGCATTGATTTGCAGTTGCAGGCCAGCGACGACGTGGTCGACCTGCGATCGGCCGCCGTGGACATCGCGGTCCGCTATGGCCGTGGGCCGTATCCGGGCCTCGTCGCGCAGCCGCTGTTCACCGACCGGTTCGCGCCCGTGGCGAATCCGCGGCTGGGCATTGCGTCACCGGACGATCTGGCCGGCGTGCCATTGATCCGTTTCAACTGGAAGTGGTCCCACCCGGAGAATCCGACCTGGGAGCGCTGGTTCGCGGTCGCGCAGCGTTCCTTGCCGCGGCAGGCCAGCCAGCTGCGCTTTTCCGATGAAGGCCATGCCATACAGGCGGCCGTCGCCGGCCATGGCGTGGCGCTGGTCAGCTTGGCCTTGATCGCCGAGGAGCTGGAAGCAGGCCATCTCGTGCAGCCCTTTGGGCCGGTGATAGCCGGGCATACCTACCATCTGGCCATGCTCGCCGACCGGCCGCCGTCGGCGCCTGTTCAGGCCGTGGCGCACTGGCTGAGCACGCAGGCGGCGAAGCAAGAGCCAGGCCGGCCAAAAGCGTAGGCGGTCTTGTCGGGGAGCGTGGTTCGCTGTTGTCAGCGAGCCGCTTGTGCCAGCAATTCCGTGACGGCTGCCTTGGCGCGGCCGAATTCCGCGCTGTCGTCCATCGATGCGGCAACGTTGGCGTATGCCTGGTAGGCCAGCAGCTCCGTGACCAGTTTCGCCTCGTCGGCATCGGCGGCAATTTGCCCCTGTGCCCGGGCTTCGCGGATCAGCGCGTAAAGGCGCTGGCGGCCCGACTCGCGGTATTGCTGGATGGCGTCGCGCAAGGGGCCGGGACGCGCACGGTATTCGCTGCTTACCGCAGTGATGACGCAGCCGCCCGGAAGCTGGCGGGTCTCCACGAAGTCGAACCAGCCGTTCATCAGGGCGCGTAGCCGCGACAGCGGCGTGCGCTTGCGCAGGGCTGGTTCAACCACCTGGACCTGGTACAGGGCGATCGCATGGGCCAAGGCTGCCAATTGCAGGTTTTCCTTGTCGCCGAACAGAACCTGGAGATTGCTTTTCCCCACTGCAGCCCTTTCGGCCACCTGCCCGAAGGTCAGGCCGCCCAGTCCTTCGACGGAGAGAAGTTTCACGGCTTCGTCCAGCACGCGGGTACGCGCGCGCTCGCCGCGCAGCCGGCGGCCATCGGGCGGGGGGGAGGGAGGCAACGGGTTCATCACGCCAGGTTCTTTGCTTGCACGAGTGCCATTTCCCCATGATACTATAAGTACGAACGTACATATATTAATGTAAGGAATGAACGCTGCATCCGCGCGGTATCGCGCGCCTATCGGGATTGCCGCGTTGGCCGCCGGGGCGACGCGCCGATAGCCGGTGTGGCTGGACCCAGCCCGGATCAATAATTCCCGGCCTGGGCTTTCGGCCTGAACGCCGCAAAGCCGTCCCAACACTGGCGCGTAAAGTCGTACAACGCGTCCTGCACCGTCAAGGGCGTGCGCCCCGCCAGCCGGGCCAGCGCATAGTGCCCCTGGCGCTGCGGATCGGACGGGATCGGCACTTCGACCAGCAGCCCGGCTTCCTGCTGCTGGCGGGTGACGCAGATCACTCCTAGCAGCAAGGCGTCCGTGCGCAGCGCCAGCTCCACCAGCGCGTCCAGGTTTTCGCAGCGGTGGCTGACCATGTGTTCTGGCGCGCCGCCCGGCCCCAGTGTTTCCGCCAGCCGCAGCGAGACTTCCGGGCTGAGCGTGGTGGAAGCCACCGGGTACTGGCGGATCTGTTCGATGCCTGGCCGCTTGTGGGCGAGGATGGGATGGCCCTTGCGGCACACCAGGCCCGCGCGCAGCGGGGGCAAGGGGCGGGTTTCCAGGTCGGCCGCGTCATACAGCATGCGGGCGTCGCAGACCATGGCGTCGATGCGTTCGTTGCGCAGCATCTCCAGCAAGGCGGCGGTGGCGCCCAGTTCGACGCCCACGCGCACCTGGGGATGGCGCTCGGCCATATGGGCCAGGAAGGGCGATAGCAACAGGGATGCGGGCGCCGGGCTCAGCCCGATGGACAGCGTGCCCGATTCGCCGCTGTGCAGGGTTTTCAGTTCGCGCTGCAGCTCCGCTTCCTCGAAGCGCATGCGGCGCGCGCGTTCAGCCACGCAGGCGCCGTAGGGCGTCAGGCGCACGCGGCGGGTGCCGCGGTCCAGCAGGGGCAAGCCCAGTTCGGCTTCCAGCGCCTGGATGCTGCGGCTGAGCGCCGGTTGCGACAAGTTGACCGCTTGCGCGGCGCGCGAATAGGTGCCGTGCTCGACCACCGCCAGCAGGTGCTTGAGTTTCTGAAAATCCATGTTCAGATCGCATAAATACTATGAAATAAATGCATTGGAATTATAGATGGGCTGTTCGTATCATGGTCCGCAGACGGCGCCCGCGAGAGGCGCCGCAAACCGCGTCCGGGACTCGCACCGCGGCGCGGCTCGTCAAATACGGAGACAGATTCGAATGAAGCAGCACTTGTTGTCGGCCGCCATCCTGGCGGCCTGCGCGGCCATGGGCGCTCAAGTCCAGGCCCAGGAAGTCCAGCAGAACGCCCAGAAGCAGCCCGAGGCCGCGATGCGCCCGGCGGGCGCGGCCAGCGGCCAGGTCACGATACGGCGCGACGGCTATGGCATGCCGCACGTGTACGCCAACACCGTGTACGGCATTTTCTATGGCTACGGCTATGCGGTGGCGCAGGACCGGTTGTTCCAGATGGAGATGGCGCGGCGCAGTACCCAGGGCCGAGTGGCCGAGGTGCTGGGCCAGCCCATGGTGGCGTTCGACAAATCCATCCGCGGCAATTTCTCGCCCGAGCGCATTCAGCGCCAGTTGGCCGCGCTGCCGGCCTCCGAGCGCCAGATCCTGGACGGCTACGCGGCTGGCATGAACGCCTGGATCGCGCGGGTGCGCGCCGAGCCCGGTAGCCTGATGCCCAAGGAATTCAACGACTTGCGCTTCCAGCCCGCGGACTGGACGGCCTATGACGTGGCGATGGTGTTCGTGGGCACCATGGCCAACCGTTTTTCCGATGCCAACAGCGAGATCGACAACCTGGCGCTGCTGACCGCGCTGAAGGACCAGCACGGCGAGGAACGCGCCATGCAGATCTTCAACCAGCTGCGTTGGATGACCGACAGCCGCGCCCCCACCACCGTGCCCGAGGAAGAGGGCGTGTACCGGCCCGATGGCGCCAGGCCGCCTGCCAAGCTGTCCTATGCGCTGCCGCGCTACGACGGCACGCCGCCCATGCTTGAGCGCGTGGCGCGCGATCCGCAGACGCGCGGCGTGCTGGACGAGGCGCCCGCTGCCGCGCCGGCGCGGCTGCTGGCGCAGTTCGCGGAATCCGGGCAACCGGGCATCGCCGGTTTTCCGACCACCAGCAATATGTGGATCGTGGGCCGCGACCATGCCAAGGACGCCCGTTCCATCCTGTTGAACGGGCCGCAGTTCGGCTGGTGGAATCCCGCCTACACCTACGGCATCGGTCTGCACGGCGCGGGCTTCGATGTGGTGGGCAACACGCCGTTCGCCTATCCCAGCATCCTGTTCGGCCACAATGCGCACGTGACCTGGGGCTCGACCGCCGGTTTTGGCGACGACGTGGACATCTACGCCGAAAAGCTCGACCCCAACGATCGCACCCGCTACTTCCACGACGGCGTCTGGAAGACGATGGAAAAGCGCACCGAGCTCATCGAGGTCCAGGATGCGCAGCCGGTGGTGATGGACGTGTACCGCACGGTGCACGGCATCGTCACCAAGTTCGACGACAAGCAGCACGTGGCCTATGCCAAGGCGCGGGCCTGGGAAGGCTATGAACTGCAATCGCTGATGGCCTGGACCCACAAGGCGCAGTCGCGCAACTGGGATCAATGGAAGCAGCAGGCCGCGCGCCACGCCTTGACCATCAACTGGTATTACGCCGATGACAAGGGCAACATCGGCTACGCGCACACGGGCTTCTATCCCAAGCGCCGTCCAGGCCATGATCCGCGCCTGCCCGTGCCGGGCACTGGCGAGATGGACTGGGACGGCATGCTGCCGTTCTCGACCAACCCGCAGGTCTACAACCCGCGCCAGGGCTTCATCGCCAACTGGAACAACCAACCGATGCGCGGCTATCCGTCCACCGACCTGTTCGCCATCGTGTGGGGCCAGGCGGACCGCTACGCCGAGATCGAGACCCGCCTGAAAGCCATGACGGCCAATGGCGGCAAGGTCAGCGCGCAGCAGATGTGGGACTTGATCCGCACCACCAGTTATGCCGACGTGAACCGCCGCCATTTCCTGCCGTTCCTACAGCAAGCGGTGCAAGGGCTGCCGGCCGACGATGCGCGGGCGCAGCTGGTTGCGGGGCTGGCGTCCTGGGACGGCATGGGCACCAGCGAAAAGCAGGCGGGCTACTACGACAACGCGGGGCCTGCCGTGATGGACGCCTGGCTGCGCGCCATGCTCAAGCGCACGCTGGCCGACGAGATGCCCGCCGATTTCTTCAAGTGGTACAGCGCCACCGGCTATCCGACGCAGGCGGCGCCCGCTACCGGTTCGGTCAATTTGACGGTGGGGGTGAAGGTGTTGTTCAACGCGCTGGCCGGCCGCGACGCGGGCGTGCCGCAAAAGTACGATTTCTTCAACGGCCAGCGGCCGCAGGACCTGAGCCTGGCCGCGTTGGACGATGCGCTGGGGGCGTTGCAGAAAGCCTACGGCCAGGATCCCGCAAGCTGGCGCATACCCGCGCCGCCCATGGTGTTCGCGCCCAAGAACTTCCTGGGCGTGCCGCAGGCGGACGCCAAGGCGGTGTTGAGCTTCCCGGCCACGCAGAATCGCGGCACCGAGAACAACATGACGGTGTTCGACGGCCGCGGCGTGCGCGCGGTGGACGTGGTGGCGCCGGGGCAGAGCGGTTTCGTCGCCCCGGACGGCACGCCGTCGGCCCACACCCGCGACCAGTTCGACCTGTACACCGGCTTCGGCAACAAGCGGGTCTGGTTCACGGATGCGGAAGTGCGCGCCAACGCTAAGTCGGTAGAGACGTTGCGCTACTGACGGCGTAGCCGCCCTGGTGGCTGGCCAGGCGCGCATAGACTCCTTGCCGCTTGAGCAACTGGTCGTGCGTGCCGGCCTCCGCCAGCGTGCCGCGTTCCAGCACCAGGATCAGGTCGGCATCGCGTATCGTCGACAGGCGGTGCGCGATGACCAGCGTGGTGCGGTGGCGCATCAGCACGTCCAGCGCGCCGCGCACCTGCATTTCCGACAGCGTGTCCAGGTGCGAGGTGGCTTCGTCCAGGATCAGCACCGGCGCGTTCTTCAGGAAGGCGCGGGCAATCGAGATGCGTTGGCGCTGGCCGCCCGACAGCTGCATGCCGCGTTCGCCCACGCGCGTCGCCAGGCCCTCTGGCAGAGCGCGCACGAAGTCCGCCAGCGCCGCCTGTTCCAGCGCGCGCGCCAGGTCCTCGGGGCTGGCTTCGGGCCGGGCCAGCCGGATATTGCCCTCCAGCGTGTCGTTGAACAGGTAGGTGTCCTGCGTCACCAGCGCCACGCGTTCGCGCAGGCCGTCCAGCTGCAGTTGGCGCAGGTCCACGCCATCCAGCTTGACCTGTCCCGCGCGTGGATCCCAGAAACGCAGCAGCAGGCTGGCGACCGTGCTCTTGCCCGCGCCGGACGCGCCCACCACGGCCACGGTGGCGCCGGCCGGAACCTTGAAGCTCAGGTCGCGCAAGGTGTCCACGCTTTTGCCCGGATAGGCAAAGCTGACGTGGTCGAAGGCCAGCGACAGGCCGTGGACGGAGACGGGCGCCGCCAGCGGTCCGTCGGTCACCGGCTCGGGTTCATTGGCGACCACGTGCAGGCGGCGGGTGGCGGCGATGGTGTCGGCCAGTTGCCGGCTGACCTGTGAGATCTCGGACACCGGCAGGAAAGTGGCCAGGGCGATCAGCACCAGCAGGGGCAGCATGCCGGCCGAGAGCGCGCCGGCCGATACCTGCAACGCGCCTACGACCGCCACGGCCACGCCGCCCAGACCCATCGCGATCTCAAAGCCCGCGGTCTGCCGGGACAGGTCATCCATGATGTCCAGCCGGCGTGTCCGGTAATGGTCCGCCACGCGCAGGAACTCATCGCGCCGGCGGCCGGTGGCCTGGAAGGCGGTCAGGTCGGCCAGGCCCTGGATGGTGTCGGTGGTGTGGGCGCTCATTTCGCCCAGCGCCTCGCGCGCCTTGTCGCCCAGCGCGTCGACCTTGCGGCGTCCGCGCACCGGCGACACCAGCGCATAGGCCAGGAAGGGCAGCAGCGCCAGCGCCACCGGCCAGCTGTAGACGCCCAGGAAACCCAGCACCGACAGCGGCACCAGCACCGAGACGATGGCCGGGGCGATGGTGTGGGCGTAGAAGTACTCCACCATTTCCACGTCCTGGGTAGCCAGCGCCACCAGGTCGCCGGAGCGGCGCTGCAACAGGTAGGCCGGGGCCAGGCGCTCCAGCTTGTCGTAGAGCTTGACCCGCATGTCGGCCAGCAGTTGGTAGGCCATGGCGTGCGCCAGCCAGGATTCCAGCCAGTGGAACAGCGCGGCCAGGGGCGCGGCGATCAGCAGGCCGACGATCAGGGCCGAGTAGTCGCGGCCGTCGCGGATGGCGGCGACGATCAGCGCGCTGAACACGCCTACGCCGATGTAGGCCGCGACGCGCGCCACGCCCAACAGGATCGTGGCGGTCAGCGTGCCGCGCCACGGCCGCACCACCGCAAGCAAGGTGCCGAGCGTGGCGCGCCAGCCGACCTGGACCGCATCCGCGTCCAGCGAGCGCAGGGCAGGGCCTTGTCCGCCGGATTCCTGGCCGGAGGCGTCGCGGTTCGTGGCCTGCGCGGGGGCGGCGGTGGCTGGGGCGGCGGATCCCGCCGACGGATTGCGGTGCGCGGCCGCCTGTTCGTGCATCAGGCGGTAGTACAGGCCGCCTTGCCGCATCAGTTCGGCATGCGGCCCTTCCTCCGCGACCCGGCCCTGGTCCAGCACCAGGCAGCGGTCGGCGCCGATGACGCTGGCCAGGCGGTGCGCCAGGATCAAGGTTGTGCGGCCGGCCATCAGGCGGTCCAGCGCCTGCTGGATCAGCGCCTCGTTCTCGGTATCCACCGAAGACAGCGCCTCGTCCAGGATCAGGATGGGCGCGTCGCGCAGCAGGGCGCGGGCGATGGCCACGCGCTGGCGCTGGCCGCCGGACAGCTGCAGGCCGCGCTCGCCGATGCGGGTGGCGTAGCCCTCGGGCAGCGCCATGATGAAGTCGTCGATATTCGCGGCGCGGGCAGCGGCGCGCACCTGTTCGTGGGTGGCGTCGGGGCGTCCCAGCCGCAGGTTGTCGTCGATGGTGCCGTGGAACAGCGTGATGTCCTGGCTGACCAGCGCGATGTGAGACAGCAGCGCCTGCGTGTCCAGTTCGTTCACGTCATGGCCGCCGATGCGGATGCGGCCGGACTGGGGCACGCATTCGCGCAGCAGCAGGCGCACGATGGTGGACTTGCCGGCGCCGCTGGGGCCGACCACGCCGACGCGTTCGCCCGCCGCGATACGGAAGCTCAAGCCCTGGTGGGCGCGGCGCTCGGGCGTGTAGGAGAAGGCGACATTGTCGAATTCGATGGTGGGCGCGAGCCGGCCCGGGGCTTTGCCGCCGGCGGCGGGCGCAGGCGTCAGCGGCTGTGCGTCGGTCAGCGCATGGATGCTGGCGGCGGCCGACTGGCCCAGCATGCCCCGGTGCAGCACCGAACGCAGGTCGCGCAGCGGGCGGAAGATCTCGGTGCCGGCCATTAGCACGATCAGCAGGGCTTCCACGCTCATGTCGCCGTGGGCCACGCGCCAGGCGCCCAGCGTCAGCGCCAGCGCCGCGCCCAGGGCCACGCCCAGGTCGCTGATGCCGCGCGTCAAGAGGCTGACCGACAGCACCCAGAAGGTATTGTCCGACAGGCTGCGGGCGCGGGCGGCCAGCCGCTGGCCCCAGGCCTTGCCCTGGCCATAGGACTTCAGGGTGGGCAGGCCTTGCACCGCGTCCAGGAAGTCCTCGCCGAAATCGTTCAGCGACTTGGTGCGCGCCAGGCTGGCGCGGCGGTCCAGCATGTGCACCGCCATGGGTCCGAACAGCGCGAACAGCGCGGCCGCCAGGAACACCAGCGCGGTGGGCACGTCCCAGAAGGCGATCACGGCGAAGATGGCGAAGGGGGCGGCGGCGGCAATCGCGACTTGCGGCAGGTACTGGCCGAAGAAAGCCTGCAACTGCTCGACCCCGTCCACCACGGTCAGCATCACGCCGCCCGTGCGCTGGTTGGCGAACCAGGCCGGGCCCAGGGTCACGATGCGGTCATAGAGCCGGGCGCGCAGCGCGTGCTGCACGGTGGCGGCGCAGCGGTTGGCCTGCACGGTGCGCCAGTGGTCCAGGAAGGCGCGCAGCAGCACCATGGCGGCGGCGCACAGCGCGGGCGCGAGCCAGTCCTGAGACGGTGCGCCGTCGAACACGCGAGCCAGCAGCTGGCCCAGGAACACGTAGCGGGCGATGCCGACGGCCAGGGCCAGCAGGCCCAGGAAAATGCCGCCCGCCATGCCGGCGCGCAGGCCCGCCGTCAACTGCCATAGGCGCGAATCGAAATACATAGCAAACTCCTTTCAGTGCTGGCATGGTCACTGATCGCGCGCCCCGGCGAAAGCGATAGTTTTTCAATCTAGGGTTGAGCTAGACTTGACCCATGGCCGATCTACCCAACCACACACCGCCCCTGGCTGCTCTGCGCGCCTTCGAGGCCGTTGCCCGCCTGGGCAGCCTGAGCCGCGCCGCCGCCGAACTCCACGTCACCAAGAGCGCCGTCAGCCATCAGTTGCGGGCGCTGGAAGCGGACTTGGGGGTGGCCCTGCTGCGCCGCGGCGGTACGGTGCGCCGCGCCGAAACCACGGCGGCGGGCGCGGACCTGCTGGCGTCGGTGCAACAGGCCTTGACCCTGCTGGAGACCGCCTGCCGCAACGTGCGGGCCTCGGCCCGCGGCAAACGGCGCGATACCCTGAATGTTTCCGCCAATCCCTCGCTGGCCGCCATGTGGCTGGCCCCGCGCATCGGGCGCTTTATCGAGCTGCATCCCGGCATCGACATCCAGGTGTACCTGCACGCCAGCCAGGACCCGGCCTGGAAAAGCCAGGATATTGACCTGGCGTTCCTGCACGTGCGCGCCATGGGGCCGCATATCGCGGAACCCGGCGACATCCCGCTCATGACCGAAACGGTGGTGCCAGTTTGCAGCCCGTCGCTGGTCGATCCGGCCGATCGCGGCGATCCCGCCGTGTTCCTGCGCCATCGCTGGCTGGAGGAAAAGCACGTGGACAGCCCCGAGACCGACTGGCGCACCTGGAGCCCGCGCCTGGGCCTGGCCGAATCCGACTGGCAGGAGCCCATGGTGCTGAGCGGCCTGAGCACGGTCGCGGCGGCCGCGGCCGCCGGGGTCGGTATCGCCCTGGGGCGCGCGCCGCTGATCGACGAGGAACTCGCCAGCGGCCGGCTGGTGCCCCTGGTGCCGCACCTGCGCATGCCGGGCTCCTGGGGCTACGTGATGCGGATGCAGGCCAACCGGCCCATGGATGCGGCCTTGCCGACGCTGGTGGAGTTCCTGGCCGAAGAGGGGCGCAGCACCGGCGCCTGGCAGAACCTGGCGGACTCAGGGCGCTGAGGCCGCGCCCGCGCTTCAGTCCGCGCTGCTCCTGCCGCGCGGCGGGGAGCTGATGGTGACCGCCGACGTGACGATCAGCTCCATCAGGATATTGCGCGCCAGGTTTTCGGCGTAGTCGTTGCGCGCCTCCGCCGTGGCGATGGCGCGTTCCACCGAGCCTTCGACGATGGCGTTGATCTGCTGGATGTGCAGCTCACAGATCTGCACCAGGTCCGGATGGCGCTTCTGGTGGAAGTACAGGAAGCGCCGCGCCAGCGTCTGCAGCATGGCGTGGAACTCGGCCGCGTAGCTGTTGCGCGAGGCAGCGCCGATCTGGCTGGTCAGCGTGAAATGCAGGCGCATGTACATGCGCATGTCGTTGACGGCCTTCAGGTCTTCCAGTTCGCGGGCCAGGCGCGCCAGTTCGGCGCGCTCGCCGTCGTCGGCCCATTGCGCCGCCTGCGCCACGATCAGCCGTTCGATCTCGCGCCGCGCCTGGATGATCTTCAGCTGTCCTTGGTAGTCGATCTCGGAGATGAAGATGCCCTGGCGCGGCGCGATTTCCACCAGGCGCTGGAACGCCAGTTTCTGCAGGGCGTCGCGCACCGGCGAGCGGCCGATGCCGACGCGCTCGCTCAGGGTGGTTTCCGACCACTGGCTGCCGGGCGGCAATTCGCCAGTGACGATCATTTCCTCCAGGGCGCCATAGGCCTTTTCGGTCTGGCTGACAGCCGGGCGGCCAAAGAGGGGAGAGGACTGGGTCATGGAGTCGGAAGCGCGCGTTGTTGGAGTTCGCGTTTTAACACTTTGCCGGTGCTGTTTTTCGGCAGCTCCTCCAGAAAGACGTAGCGCTTGGGACGCTTGAAGCGCGCGATGGATTCCAGGCACAGGCGGTCCAGGTCCTGGTCCGTGGCCCGGGCGCCCGGCTTGAGCACCACGAAGGCCAGCACCGACTCGCCCCATTCGGGATCGGGGCTGCCCACCACCGAGACTTCCTGCACGGCGTCGTGGCGCATCAGCGCCTCTTCCACTTCGCGCGGATAGATATTGGTGCCGCCGCTGATGATGACGTCCTTGGAACGGTCCTTCAGGTGCAGCAGGCCGCGCTGGTCGAGGATGCCGATATCCCCCGTATGGAGCCAGCCGCCGGCCAGGGTGTCGGCGCTGGCGCGCGGATTGTTCCAGTAGCCGTGCATCACCGTCGGGCCGCTGACGACGACTTCGCCCAATTCGCCGGGGGCGGCTGGCCGCCCGCTGGCCTCGCGGATTTCGACGTCCATGGAAGACTGGACGTAGCCCACCGATCCCAGCAGCGTATCGTCGTTGTTGGCCACGGCATCGGCGATCTGGGCCGCGGATAGCGCGGAGATCGACATTGGACTTTCGCCCTGTCCGTAGATCTGCGCCACGCGCGGGCCGTAGCAGGCGACCGCGTCCTTGATGTCTTCGATATAGAACGGTGCACCGCCCACGATCAGGGTGCGCAAGCCCGGTTGCGGCCCATGGGTCTGGCGGGCGTGGCGCACCATGCGCTGCACGATGGTGGGCGAGGCGAACAGGCTGACATTGCGATGGTGCGTCAGCAGGGCGGACAGTTCGTCTTCGTCCAGGCCGCCGCTGTCGGGGATGATCTGCAAGGCGCCATGCAGCCAGTAAGGAATGCTGTAGAGGCCGGCGCCGTGCGACAGCGGCGCCACATGGACGATGGCGTCGCCGGGCTGCACCGACTGCACGTCGGCGTAGAAATTCAGGCACATGCCCACCATGTTGGCGTGGCTGAGCATGACGCCCTTGGGCTTGCCCGTGGTGCCGCTGGTGTAGAACAGCCAGGCGAGGTCCTGCGGCGGGCGCCGTTCCAGCGGCAGCGCCGGGCCGATGGCGGCGCTGGCGTAGCGGGCGGAATCCACGTCCACGAGCTGCACGCCGTCCAGTTCGCGCACGACGGGCGCCAGCGCGTCGTGCACCGCGCCGCGCGACAGGCAGAGGCGGGCGCCGCTGTCGCGCAGCATGTAGTCCAGTTCGTTGGCATGCAGCTTGGCGTTGACGGGCACGGCGCACAGGCCCGCATGCCAGATGGCCAGCATCGATTCGATGTAGCCCGGGTGGTTGGGCAGCGCCAGCATGACGCGCTCGCCGGCCTGCAAGCCCATGGGGCCGCGCAGCCAGCCGGCCAGCGCTTGCACCCGGGCCTGGAGCTGGGCGTAGGTAAGCGGGTCGCGGACGCCTGCGGCCAGGGCGGGTTGATTGGCGTAAGTGGCGGCGCTGCGGTGAAAGAGAGAGCTGAGATGCATGGCGGTCTCTAGGTTGATGGAGGACGTGGTGTCAGCGGCCGAGCAGGGTGATGCAGGTCACCGCCTCTTCCACGCCGTTGAAGCCGCCGCCATTCTCGGCGATGGCGAAGCGCGCGCCTTCGACCTGGCGGGCGCCGGCTTCGCCGCGCAGCTGGATCACCATTTCATGGACTTGCGCCAGGCCGGTCGCGCCTATGGGGTGGCCGCGCGACAACAGGCCGCCGGACACGTTGATGGGGATGCGGCCGCCCAGGCTGGTGGCGCCGGATTCGGCCATCGGTCCGCCTTCGCCGAAGGCGCAGAAGCCCAGCGCCTCGGTCTGCTGGATCTCGGCGAACGCGGTGGCGTCGTGGACCTCCGCCAGCGACATGTCCTGCGGGCCGACGCCAGCGCGCTCGTAGGCTTCCAGCGCGGCCAGGTGGCACAGGTGTTGGTCGTAGCGGTCGGCGGGGCGGTCCGTGGCGGTGCGCAGCACGCTGGCGTAGAGGCGCACGGCGCGGGCGCGTTGCAGGCGCTTGAGACCCCGGGCGTTGCAGACGATGGCGGCAGCCGCGCCGTCGCTGATGGGCGCGCACATGGGCAAGGTCAGAGGCCAGGACACGGGGCGGGCGGCCAGGGCCTCGTCTATCGTCATGGGGTACTGGAACTGGGCCAGCGGATTGCAGGTGGAATGCATGTGGTTCTTGGCGGCCACGGCGGCGAGCTGGCGCTGGGTGGTGCCGAAGGTCTTCATGTGCAGCCGCGCCAGGCTGGCGTAGATGTCCATGAACACGCTGCGCTTGCCCGGCTCTTCGAAGCCGGGCGGAGGCGTCACGTCGGGCGCCAGCGCCATCAGGCGGGCCATCTGCGCCGGGGCGTCATGCACGTCCCAGGCGCCGTCGAATACGGCGAAGCTCTTGGCCTTGTCCTCGGAAAACAGCTTGTCCACGCCCACGGCCAGGCAGATGTCGCCCGCGCCTGATGCCACGTAGAGATGCGCCGCGTTCAGTGCGGTGCTGGAGCTGGCGCAGGCGTTCTCCACGTTGGTGACAGGTATGCCGGCGATGCCCATGGCTTTCAGCGCAACCTGGCCGGCCACCATGTATTGGCCTTCGATGGAACCCTGGCCGGCGGTGGCGAAATAGGCCGCCTGCAGATCGGCGGCGTCGCAGCCCGCGTCGGCCAGCGCCTGCGTGACCGCGTCGCGCACCAGGTCCTTGACGCTTTTGGCGGGCTGCTTGTCGAAGCGGGTGATGCCCACGCCCGCGATGTAGGTGGTGTCGTTGCTCATGCTTGGATGCCCGTGGTGAGGATGGATTCAATGATGTGGCGGTCGGCCTCGACGTTCGCGGCCGATCCGCTCCAGGCGATTTCGCCGTGGTCCAGCACGCACTGGCGGTGCGCCAGGCGGGCGGGAACCTTCAGGTTCTGCTCGACCAGCACGATGCCGGTGCCCTGGCGGTGGACTTCGGCGAACACGTCGATCAGTTCGTTGACGATGCGCGGCGCCAGCCCCTCGGTCGGCTCGTCCAGCAGCAGGACGCGCGGATTGCCCAGCAGGGCGCGCGCGATCGACAGCATCTGCTGTTCGCCGCCGGACAACTGGTCGCCATGAAAGCCGATGCGTTCGCCCAGCCGCGGGAAGACCTGCAGCACCCGGTCCTGCGTCCAGTAGCCAGGCTGGTGCGCCAGCGCGCCCATGCGCAGGTTCTCCCGCACGGTCAGGTTGGGGAAGATGCGGCGCGTGTCGGGCACCAGCGCGATGCCGTCGCGGCTGATCTGTTCGACGGCGCGGCGCGTCGCGTCCTGGCCGGCGATCAGGCGGTTGCCGGCGGACAGCGGCAGCAGTCCGATCAGCGTCTTGAGCACGGTGGACTTGCCGGCGCCGTTGCGCCCCACGATGGCGACGATCTCGTCCTGGGCCGCGCGCAAGCCGATGTTCTTGAGCGCCAGCGCCTGGCCGTAGTGCACGCTGGCGTGTTGCAGTTCGATCATGCCGCCACCTCCTCGCCCAGGTAGACGGCGCGCACGGTGGCGTCGTCGCGGATGGCGTCGGGCGGCCCCTCGGCCACCTTGCGGCCGTTGGACAGCACCACGATGTGTTCCGACAGCGTCATGATCACGTCCATATTGTGTTCGATGAGCAGCACCGTGCGGCCGGCGGCGGCATGGCGGATCAGGCGGGTGGCGGCGGCGATCTCGTGGTGGCCGACGCCGGCCAGCGGTTCGTCCAGCAGCAGGATGCGCGGGTCCGGCAGCAGGGTCAGGCCCAGCTCCAGCGCGCGCTGCAAGCCGTATGACAAGGTGCCGGCCACGGTGTCGCGCCAGGCCGTCAGGTCGGTCAGCTCCAGCATGGCATCGATGGTGGCGGCCAACCGGCGGTCATAGCGCGGCGCCAGCCAGAACGGCAGCAGGTGGGAGTGGCTGATCTGCGCGGCGATGCGCAGGTTCTCCAGCACCGTCATCTCGGGGAAGATCTTGGTGATCTGGAAGCTGCGGCCGATGCCGTGCCGAGCGCGTTCGTAGGCGCGCAGGCGCGAGATGTCCGCGCCGTGGCACCGGATGCGCCCGCCGTGTCCCGGCAGATTGCCGGACAGCACATTGAGCAAGGTGGTCTTGCCCGCGCCGTTGGGGCCGATCAGGCCGTAGACGCGGCCGGTTTCGAAGGCGTAGCTGAAATCCTCGATGGCGCGCAGCGCGCCGAAGGTGACGCTGACCTGTTCGCATTGCAGGGCGATGTCGCTCATGACGGGCTCCCTTCGCGCGGGGCCAGCGGCACGCCGGGCGCGGATGGACTGGCGGGGGCCGGGGCCGCCGGACGCTTGCGGCTCCAGCGGGCCTGCAGGGCGCCCAGCACCCCTTGCGGGAAATACAGCGTGGCCAGGATGAAGACCAGGCCCAGGATGCCGTACCAGTAGGGCGTCCAGCCGCTGAGCCATTCCTTCAGCGCTTCGAACAGCAGCACGCCGGCCACCGGTCCCCACAGCGTGCCAGCGCCGCCCAGCAGGGTCATGATGATGACGTCGCCGGAGGTGGTCCAGTGCAGCATCTGCGGGTTCATGTACATCAGCACCGCGGCCAGCAATCCGCCCGCCAGGCCGCCGACCGCGCCGGAAACCAGAAAGGTGACCTGCTTCAGGCGCTGCACGTTGTAGCCCAACTGCGCGGCGCGGATCTCGTTCTGGCGCACGCCCGCGACCGCGCGGCCGAACGGCGAGGCGCGCAGCATCGCCATCAGCGCCATGACCAGGGCGAACACGGCGGCCACGTACCAATAGAAGTTCACGGTGTCGAAGAAATCGATGCCTGCGAGTTCCGGCCGGCCGATGCCGGGCAGGCCGTCGGCGCCGCCGGTCCATTCGCGCAGCTTGCTGTCGGCCAGGATGTACATGAGCTGCGACAGCGCCAGCGTGACCAGCGCGAAGAAGATCCCCGAGACCCGCAGCGCGAACACGCTGAAGATCCAGGCGCAGGCCGCCCCGGCCAGGATGGCCAGCGCCAGGCCCGCCTCGAACGGCAGGCCGTAGCGCTGGGTGGCCAGCGCCAGCGCGTAGCCGCCCGTGCCCAGGAAGGCGGCGTGGCCGAAGGACACCATGCCCAGCAAGCCGAACACCAGATCGAAACCCACGGCGAATATCGACCACACCATGATCAGGATGCTCAGGTTCAACAGGAAATCGTTTTGCGTGCAGAAGGGCACCGCGATGACCGCGGCGGCCATGCCGGCCGCGATGGCGGCGTCTTGGCGGGGTGTCGTCATGCCAGCCTCGCTTGGCGGGAGAACAGTCCTTGCGGACGGGTGAGCAGGGTGGCGATCAGCATGGCGAACGTCAGGATGTCGACCCAGCTGGGCATGAAGGTGTAGCCCACCGCGCGCACCATGCCGATCAGCAGCGACGCCGCGACCACGCCACGGATGTTGCCCAGCCCGCCCAGGATCACCACGATGAAGCAGTCGATGATGGTGTTGGTGGCCATGCCCAGTTCAATCGGAAACAGCGGCGCGGAGATGGCGCCGGCCAGGCCGGCGAGCGCCGCGCCCACGCCGAACACCGCGCTGCGGATGGTGGCGGCGGGCAGGCCCAGGATGCGCACCATTTCGCCGTCGCTGCTGGCGGCGCGCACCAGCATGCCGAAGGTGCTTTTCTCCAGCACGAAGAACAGCGCGGCCGACACCAGCAGGCCGAAGACGATGACGAACAGGCGGTAGACGGGTATGGTGCTGCCGGCCAGCTCGACCGTGCCCGCCAGCAGCGCCGGCATCGGCGTTTCCTGGTAGCCCAGGCCCCAGACGAACTTCACGGCCTCGCTGATGACAAGAATGAAGCCGAAGGTCAGGATCAGCTGATAGAAGTGCGGGCGGCTGTACAGCGGCCGCAGGGCCAGCCGTTCCATCGCCACGCCGACGAGGCCGACGCCTACCGTCGCCACGACCAGGCCGGCAACGA
Source organism: Achromobacter pestifer (assembly GCF_013267355.1). Taxonomy (NCBI): domain Bacteria; kingdom Pseudomonadati; phylum Pseudomonadota; class Betaproteobacteria; order Burkholderiales; family Alcaligenaceae; genus Achromobacter; species Achromobacter pestifer. The sequence goes on along the minus strand of NZ_CP053985.1, from coordinate 7,000,849 downwards.
AGGAACCGGTGCGCAGCTGGATGTCGAAGGCCAGGTAGGCGCCCAGCATGTATAGCGCGCCATGGGCGAAGTTGATGACGCCCAGCATGCCGAAGATAAGCGTAAGGCCGGACGCCAGCAGGAACAGCAGCATTCCCAGGCTCAGGCCGATGATCACGGTGGACATGGCAGAAATCCGTCAGGCGGCGCGCGGACGCGCCGGGTGGAAGCCGGCCCGCAAGGGGCCGGCATGTGCATGGCGCGGCGGGTTCAGCCCGCGCAGGGTTCGAACACCTGGTCCGGCGGAAATACCTGGACGATGTCCATGACGTAGGCCGGCTGCGGCGGCTTGCCCGCTTCCACCACGCCCCACAGGCCGTTCTGCATGGCCTGGTGGTCGCAGGCGCGCATGCTCTTCTTGCCTTCCACGGAGTTGTCGCGCGTGCTGGCCGCGAACGCCTCGACCCACTTTTCCTTGTCCCAGGTACCGGTCTGGTCGACCACGTCCAGCCACCAGCTCATGCCGTCGTAGGCTTCGCCCGCGGCGGCCGAGGGGAACTCGTTGTATTTCTTGCGGAAGGCCTCGACGAAGGCCTTGTTGGCGTCGTTCTCGACAGTGAAGTGATATCTCACGCCCGAGTGCACGCCGACCGCGGTGGGGCCGACGCCGGCCGCCATGGTCTCGTCGGCGATGACGGGGCCGAAGATCTTGCGCGTCTTGCCCAGTTCGATCTGGCCGGCCTGCTTGACCATGGTGACGGCGTCCGAGCCCGTCATGAACAGCGCCACGCCGTCGGCGTTGGAGCGCGCGATCTTGTCGGCGATGGACGAGTAGTCGCGGTTGCCCAGCGGCGGGAAGTCGGCGCCCACGATCTCGATGCCGGCTTTCTCGGCCTCGCGCCGGTACCAGTCCCAGCTGTCGCGCGTGGCCTGGTAGTCGGCGGTCACGCCATAGACCCGCTTGAGCTTCTGTTCCTTGGAGTAGGCCAGCGCCATGCGCTGCTCCATGCCCAGCGTGTTGGAGGTGCGGAAGGTATAGCGCGAGCCGCCCGGCACCGTGATCTTGTCGTCGGCCGACATGGTGACCAGATGGGGAATCTTGCGCTGTTTGGCGATGTTCATGATGGCCAGCGTGCTGGCCGAGCTGACCGCGCCGAAGATCATCTGCGATCCATCGGAGATCAGGCGGGTGGTTTTCTGCACCGCGGGCTGCGGCTTGGTTTCGTCGTCCTCCCAGGTGACCTGGATGGGCTTGCCCAGCACCTTGCCGCCGCGCTGCTCGATGGCGATGGTGACGCCTTTGCGCATGTCTTCGCCAAAGATGCCGTAGGTGCCCGACAGCGATACCACGCCGCCGATCTTGAACGTGTCGGGATCGGCGGCATGCGCACCCGTCGTGAATAGGGCGCACAGCGCCAGCGCGCCGCAGGCGGCGGGACTCCATGTCTTCATTTTTTGTCTCCACGTATTTTTCATTATGGCTCGTAATGTTTTACGTAGCTCAATTGAAATACTACGATTGACATTGTGATGTGAAAAATTGGGGTATACCCGAGGCGAAGGCGCAAAGAAAAGCCGCCCCAGGGCCGTAGGGCGCTGGGGCGGCCTTGGAGAAAGGCGTCAGTCCCGGAACAGCGTCTGCACGCTTTCGCGCACCAGCGCCAACATTTCGATAGCCAGGCCGGAGGGCTCGGAATCCCGCAGCCGGACGAGGGCTACAGGGGGAAGCGGGATGCGGGGGCTCACATCCAGCAGGCTCAGATTCAGGCGCCGGGCCAGGTATGCGGCCGAGTCCGAGCGCAGCACACCGACGAAGCCGGGCTGTTCAGCCACCACCGCGCCGATGAACGGCGGGCTAGATTCCACTGTTGCCGGGGGCACGGGCAGCCCTTGCTTGAGCAGGGCGGTGCGCAACGCATTGCGCACCAGGGAGTCTTTCGAAGGCATGACCCATGAGTACTGCAACAGGTCTTCGATGGGGACCGGCTTGCCTGCCTGGATCGTGTCGGGGTGCGCGACAAAACGCAGTTCATCCGGATAGAGCACTTCGACATGTAGCAAGGCCGCTTCCTCATCCGTCAGATTCCTTTCCGGCAGGCTGCCGATGACGAAATCAAGTTCCGCAGCCATCAGCATGTCGAACAGCCTGGCGGCGATGCCGTCGATGATTTCCAGGTGTGCCTGCTGGTGCCGCGCCGCGATCAGGGCCACGGGCCGGGACAGCAGCGACATGCCGGTGTAGGACGGTGCGCCGGCCCGCAGGGTACGGATCGGGTTGCGGCGCAGTTCCGTCAGCTCCGATTCCAGTCGCGCCAACTTGTTGACGATCAGTCTGGCGTCATGCGTCAGCGATTGCCCGAATGCGGTCAAGGCCACGCCGTCACGCCGCCGCTCGAAGACGGCCGCGCCCAGCGTTTCTTCCATCTCCCGAGCCATCTTGCTGATGGCCGGCTGGGACAGGGCCATCTGGTCGGCCAACTGGCGAAACGACAGCCCTTCCGATACGCCCTTGATCAGTTCGAACTGTTTCAGGCGCAGGCGGCTCAGGAGTTTGGAACTGCCTTGGGGCTGTGGATAGGCGCTCATGACTTATCCAAAAGTTATCACTAGGTGATTTTATTTCAGTTATCAGTTAATCGAGGCGTCTTTATCCTAGGGTCAGCGCTTAAAGCAAAAACAGCGACAGCACCGGAGGAGATCATGAAACTGAAGAATCTGTTGGCGCCTGTGGCGGCAATGTGGATGCTGGGCGGTTTGTGCGGTGCCGCCCAGGCCGAGGCGGCCTGGCCGGCCAAGCCGGTCACCATCATTGTTCCGTTCCCGCCCGGCGGGGCCACGGATGTGATGGCCCGGCTGTTCGCCCCGCGCATCGAGGCCGCCATCGGCCGGCCCGTGGTGGTGGAAAACAAGGCTGGCGCGGGCGGCACCATAGGCACGTATCAAGTCGCCCGGGCCCGCAACGACGGATACACCCTGTTGTGGGGGACGGTCGCCACGCATGGCATCGGTCCGAACATCTACAAAAATCTCGCTTACGACGCGATGGCCGATTTTGCTCCCGTCGTGCACGTGGTCGACCAGCCCTATGTGCTGGTAGCCCACCCATCCAAGAAAATCACTACGCTTGCGGATCTGCTCGGGCAGGCTCGGGAAAGGCCGGGCCAGATTTCCGTGGCCACGGCCGGGGTGGGCACTGCGGCGCACATGCTTTTCGAGAAGCTTCAGTCCGACACGGGTACATCGATGCTGGGAGTTCCTTACAAGGGCGCGGGGCCGGCCATGGCGGATCTGCTCGGTGGCCAGGTCGATCTGGCTTTCGACGTGATCCTGACCACGGCGCCTTACATCGCCGCAGGGAAACTCGTGCCGCTTGCGGTGACCAGCGGCAAACGATCGCAGACCTTGCCGAACGTTCCAACCATGGTCGAAGCCGGAGCAAAGGGTTTCGTGGCATCCGGCTGGAATGGCCTGTTTGCGCCTCGAGGCACGCCCCAGGCGGTGGTCGAAAAGATCAACGCCGCGGTGAATGAGGCGCTGCAAAGCCCGGAAATCAGTCGGCGTCTGCTGTCCGAGGGATCCATCCCGGTGGGCGGGACGGCCGCGGATTTTTCCCGCTTTATCAAGGCCGAGATCCAGATCTGGGGCGACGTCGCCAGGCAAGCCAATGTTTCGATGGATTGAGGAAAGACGATGAATGCCGAGCAAGCGAGAAACCCGGATGCCGATCGGTCCGCTCAAGGTCCCGGCTCGGGGCCGTTGGCGGGCGTGCGGGTGCTGGACATTTCCACGGTGGTGGCCGGCCCGTTCTCTTCCACGCTGATGGCGGACCTGGGTGCGGAAGTCCTGAAGATCGAGTTGCCGGGTGACGGCGACCACATACGCCAGCTGCCGCCGCACAAGAACGGCGTGGCGCTCTGGTCGAAAGTCGCGAACCGCAACAAACGCGGCATCACGCTGGATCTGCGCCAGCCCGAGGGTTTGAAAATTCTTGAGCGCCTGTTGCCCCGATATGACGTGCTGGTGGAGAACTTCCGGCCCGGCACGCTGGATCGCTGGGGCCTGGACATGGCGCGCTTGCGCGGCTTGCGGCCCGACCTGATCGTGCTGCGTGTCACCGGTTTCGGCCAGACCGGGCCTTACCGGTCGCGGCCGGGCTTTGCCCGGATCTTCGAGGCCATGTCGGGATTCGTGAACCTGTGCGGTGAAAAGGACGGCCCGCCGCTTTATCCCGGCTTCCCAGTGTCCGATGCGTTGACCGGCGTGTTCGGCGCCTATGCCATCACCGCGGCGCTTCTGCACCGGCAAAAGCACGGCGAAGGGCAGGAAATCGACCTGTCCGCCACGGAGGCCATGCTGCGCGTGCTGGATTTCATGCCCATCGAATATGACCAGCTCGGCGTTGCGCGCTCGCGCCAGGGCAATCTCAATGCCTATTCGGCGCCCAGCAGCGTGTACAAGACCCGCGACGACAAATGGGTGGTGCTGGCCGTCAGCGCGCCCACCGTGTTCCGGCGGCTGGCCATCGCCATCGAGCGCGCAGATCTGCTGGATGATCCATTGTTCAGTACCAACACGGCGCGCATTCAGAACCGCGACCAGATAGAGGCCATCATGGAAAACTGGTTCGGCGCGCATGCGCTGAGCGAGGCGTCCGATATCCTGATGCGGCACGAGGTCAGTTTCAGTCCCATCTACGACATTGCAGACATCGTGGCGGACCCGCATTTCATCGAACGCGAAGTCCTGGTGCGAGTCGAGGACGAGGAGCTCGGCGCCGTCAGCATGCAGAACGTGGTGCCGCGGTTTTCAGCCACGCCGGGCCGGATCTGGCGGGCGGGGCCTGGCGTCGGCCAGCACAACGACGAAATCTATGGCCAGGAGCTGGGCATCTCGCAGGCGCAGCAGGCGGACCTGCGTGAGCGCAACATCATCTAGGACCGGGCCGGGCAAGCCCGTTCGCACGGACTGGGCCGCGCGCAGGAGAGAACGACATGAGCATCCCATCGCTGCCGCCGCGCTTCAGCGGCGCCTTCACGCTTTCGAATGCGCTGCACGGCGATTATCTTCAGGCGGTGGGGGGCGGGCATCCCGTGCATGGTTCGCGGGACCTGGCCTTGCGATCCGGCTTCGCGGATGTGCCGCTGGCCGGCATCCATGTATTGGGCGCGGCCATGGCGGCATTCACGCGCCAGTTTGCGCGCAACCCCATGCTGTTGCTGAAGGTGGAAACGAAATTCCTGCGTCCGGCATACCCTGGCGATGCGCTGGGGCTGGAGCTCGAACTGCTTGAAAGCGCAGCGGTTGCCGGCACGCCCTTTACGGGCGGCCGGTACCTGGGTCACTGCGTCGATGCGGACCAGCAAAAGGTGCTGATGCTCGATTTCAAGATACGCGTGGCGTTGGCTGCAGACTGTTAAGCCCGGCGAGCGCCGGTCTGCTTGAGCGCCGACTGCACCATGCCTTCGACCAGCGGAATGATCTTGTCCGCCAGGTCGGGGCGATAAGCGTAGGGATGGGTTTCGTCCATGTAGGTGGACTGGCACATTTCCAGCTGGATGGCGTGGACGTTGTCCGCGGGCTTGCCGTAGTGGCGCGTGATGTAGCCGCCCTTGAAGCGGCCGTTCACCGCCCAGGTGTAGGCGGTGTTTTCGCGCAGCCGCTCTTCGACCGTGGCCAGGATGTCGGGCGCGCAGGCCGCGCCGTCGGCGGTGCCGATGTTCAGGTCGGGCAGCTTGCCTTCGAACAGGCGCGGCAGCACGCTGGCGATCGAGTGCGCTTCCCATAGCAGCACGGTGCCGTGTTCGGCCTTGATGCGGTCGATTTCCTCGCACAGCTTGGCGTGGTAGGGCTTCCAGTAGGCCTGCAGCCGGTGTTCGCGCTCGGCCTCGGTCAGGACGGCCTCGTTGCGGTAGAGGGCGTCGCCGCGGAAGGTCTGGGCCGGGCACAGGCCGGTCTTGGTCTGGCCGGGATACAGGCTTTCATCGTTGGGCGGGCGGTTCAGGTCCACCACGTAGCGCGAATAGCGCGCGCCGATGACGGACGCGCCCAGCGCCTCGGCGAACTGGTACAGCGTGTCCAGGTGCCAGTCGGTGTCGCCCGACTGCAGGCCCAGCGGCGTCATCTGCGCGCGTTGCGCGTCGGGAATCATGCTGCCCAGGTGGGGAATGGAGATCAGCAGCGGCGCCGTGCCGCGGCTGAATTGGTAGATGTCGCTCAAGTAAAACTCCGGGGTAAATGGCGGGGCGCAGGCAAGGGCATGGTTGGCAGCGTCCCTGGGTATCCGGTATTGCACCCGGCGGGGCAATGCCGGCAATCATAGTGGATCGGGCGCATGCCTATGGCCCTGGCGGCGCGGCACCGCAGGTCCAGGGCGCGCCGCCGCCCCATCTGTCGGCGATGGCGTCGATCAGGACGCGCACCTTGGGCGCCAGGTGGCGGCGGTGCGGATAGACTGCGCACACCGGGGCGCCGGCGGGCGCCACGGATTCCAGCACCGGCGCCAACCGTCCGGCGCGCAGGTCCTCGCCGACCAGGAAGGCGCCCAGCTGGACGATGCCTTCGCCCGCCAGCGCGGCGTCGCGCAGCGCTTCCGTGTTGCCCAGCCGCAGGCGTCCGGCGACATGCACGCTGCGTTCCTGGCCGTTGACGGCAAAGCGCCAGGGCGCCAGCGCGCCGGCATGGGTGTAGGCCAGCGTCTGGTGACCGGCCAGGTCATCCAGGCTGGCTGGCGCGCCATGGCGGTCCAGGTAGCCGGGCGCGGCGCAGGTGATCAAGCGGTGTGGCGCCAGCACCCGGCGCACCAGCCGGCTGTCGGTTTCGCCGCCGATGCGGATGGCGACGTCCACGCCGTCGCGCACCAGGTCGATGTAGTCGTCGGAAAAACTGACGTCCGCCTCGACCTCGGGCCAGTCCTGCAGGTAGCCGCGCAGCAGCGGCATGATGTGCAGCCGTCCCAGCGATACCGGCAGGTCGATGCGCAGGCGGCCGCGCGGCGCCTGCTTGCGGCTGGCCATGGCATCGGTGGCGTTGTCCACCTCGGACAGGATGCGCTGCGCGTGTTCATAGAAGAGGCGGCCCTCGTCGCTGAGGCTGACGCTGCGAGTGCTGCGGTGGAGCAGCCGCGCGCCCAAGCCCAGTTCCAGGCGCGCGATGCACTTGCCGATGGCCGAACGCGACAGGCCCAGTTTTTCGGCCGCGGCGGTAAAGCTCTGCGTGTCGGCCACTCGCACGAACGCGAGCAGGTCGCCGATGTGATCCAGGCGGGCGGCCGGGTAGGGTGAATTGCGCACGATTCGTCCCTTGTGTTTATTTATTTGAATACTTTATCAGCGAAATGGAAACAGTAGACTGCCTAGGGGTCGGCCCGGCAAGGGCCTTGCCTGGAACCTCTGATCATGACCCGCGGCATTTCCCCCGAAGACCCCGCCATCACCGGCGTTTCGTTGACCGAACCCCTGGCAGGGCGCGCTGGCTGGCGCGCGTGGCTGGGCGTGATCGCCGTGGGCCTGGCGACCTTCTGCGTGGTGACGAGCGAAATGCTGCCGGTGGGGCTGTTCGTGCCCATCACCGCGGCGCTGGACGTCTCGGTGGGTACGGGCGGCTTCATGCTGTTCGTGCCCGCCATCCTGGCGGCGCTGTGCGCGCCGCTGGTCGTTCTTGGCGCAAAGGGGGCGGACCGCCGGGCGATCCTGTGCGGCCTGTTGGCGTTGCTGGTCGGCGCCAACGCGGCCAGCGCCTGGGCGCCCAGCATGCCGTGGTTCCTGGCGGCGCGGGTGCTGGTGGGCTTCTGCATCGGCGGCATCTGGGCGATCGCGGGCGGATTGGCGGGCAGGCTGGTCGGCCCCGGCGCCGTGGGACTGGCCACCTCCATCATCTTCGGCGGCGTCGCCGTGGCGTCCGTGCTGGGCGTGCCGCTGGGCGCTTTCATCGGCGAGCTGGCCGGCTGGCGCGCGGCCTTTGGCGCCATGGCGGCGCTAAGCGCCGGCGTGCTGCTCATGGCCCTGCTGAGCCTGCCGCCGCTGCCTGCGGCACGCTCGCTGCGGCCGCGCCAGTTGGCGTCGCAACTGGCCAATCCTGGCTTGCGGCGGGGCCTCTGGATCACGCTGTTCCTGGTGGCCGGCCATTTCATGGCCTATACCTTTGTCCGTCCGCTGCTGCAGATCCATGCGGCGTTCGGCGAGAACTGGATCGGGCCGCTGCTCTTTGCCTATGGTGCCGCCGGTGTGGCGGGCAACTTCCTGGGTGGGACTGCGGCCGTGAGGCGTCCGGCCGCCACCTTGCTGCTGATCGCGGTCAGCCTGCTGCTGGTCCTGCTGCTGCTGGGCATGCTGGGGCAGCTCCGCCCGGCCGCGGCGGTCTTGCTGTTGCTGTGGGGCCTGGCCTATGGCGCGGTGTCGGTGTCGCTGCAAACCTGGATGATGAAGGCCGCGCCGGACGCCGTGGAGGCCGCCACCTCGCTGTTCGTCGCGGTGTTCAACCTGGGCATCGCGGCCGGTTCGCTGCTGGGCGTGCCCAGCGTGGACGCGCTGGGGCTGCGGGCCAATCTGTGGCTGGCCGCGGCCTGCATGCTGTGGCCGGCGCTGATGCTGGCGCGGGCCGGGTGGGGCGAGTGGCGCGTCGGCTACGCGCGGAAGGCGCGCAACAGGGTGTCCACGCCGTAGCGGCAGGTCGCCAGATGATCCTCGTCCGGGCCTTCGGCGCGGCCACCGGTCAGCCGCGCGTGCGAGGCGATGCCGTTGATCAGGTTGCCCAGGGTGCGCGCCGCCAAGCGCGGATCGTCGATGCGCAATTCGCCGCGCTCGCATGCCCGTTTCAGGCATTGTTCCAGGGGCGCGTACAGCTGCATTTCCACCGCCAGCCGCAAGGATTCGGCCAGATGCGGCAGGCGATGCGATTCCGAGACGATCAGGCGGTAGAGCGCGGCCGATTTGGGCAGCAGGGCATAGCTCAGCAGACGTCGCGACAGCTCGTGCAGGGCGGGGCCGACAGGCTGGTCCTGCATGGCGTCCGCGAATACGGCGGCGCGCATGCCATGCAGTTCATGCTCCAGCACCGCGACCAGCAGGCCCTCCTTGTTGCCGAACAGTTGGTAGGCGGTGGCCGCCGAGCCGCCAGCCTGCCGCACGATGCGCTGGATGGACGTTTGCGCGTAGCCGTGCTCCAGCAATGACTGCGTGGCGGCTTCGAGCAGGCGCTCGCGGCGCGCCTCGCCCCGGCTGGTCAGCGCGCGCGGCGCCGTATCGTCTGGAATCGTGTTCACGTCATTCCCCTGGCCGCGTATCGGTCGCGGACGCTCTAGCGCCGGGCGGGGAGCCTGGCCGAAATTGTGTAATGTATAGTACATTACACGCTTGCAACATCATCCAAGCAGCTGTGACCCGCCGCAACGGCGCCGCCCGCAGCGCACATCGCCATGATCGACGACCTGATTCAACTGGGAAAACTGGTCAGCCTGGGGCTGGCCTTGATGCTGCCCCTGGCCAACCCCCTGACCTCCATGACACTGCTGTTGTCCCTGGGCCAGCAGATTCCCTACAAAGAGCGCGAACGCCAGGTCAGGCAGGCGGCTTTCTACGTGGTCGGGATCATGGTGGTGACCTACTACGCCGGCGCCTGGATCATGCATACCTTCGGCATTTCGATCCCGGGGCTGCGCATCGCGGGCGGCCTGATCGTGGCCAGCATCGGTTTCAGCATGGTGTTCCCGTCCACGCCGTCGACCGCGTCCGAGGCCGACGTGGCCGACGCCCAGGCCAACCGGCAGACCCCCAACATCGCCTTCGTGCCGCTGGCGATGCCCGGCACGGCGGGGCCGGGCACCATCGCCATGATCATCAGCGGCGCGGCGACTCTCGATGCATCGGTGACGCAGACCTACCCGGCCTGGGTGCTGGCGCTGACGCCCATTCTCGTGTTCTCGCTGCTGGGCCTGCTGTTCTGGATCTGCCTGCGTTCGGCCGGGCGCATCGTGGCCGTGATCGGCCAGGGCGGGGTGGAGGCCATCTCCCGCATCATGGGCTTCCTGTTGGTGTGCATGGCCGTGCAGTTCGTGATCAACGGCGTCCTGGAAATCGTGCAACAGCATGGCGGCATGTAATCGAGCCCGGCGCGGCTGCCTGGCAATCGCCGGGCGCATCCTCTTCAGCCTTGTTCTCATCCTTTCCGCGCTGTGGGGCGGCCTGGCGCTGGACTACCGCATGCCGGGCGGGGCGGTGGTGCAAGGCGCTGCGGCGCTGGCCTGGGCCGGGCTGTGCCTGTACGCGGCCGTCGCGCTGTGGCGCGGACGCACCCGGCGCGCCGCCTGGACCTGGCTGATCGGCATGGCCGCGCTGTGCCTGTGGTGGCAGACGCTGGCGCCGTCCAACGACCGGATCTGGGCGGACGACGTGGCGCGCACGCTGCGCGGCAGCATTTCCGGGTCCATCGTCACGCTGGACAGCGTGCGCAATTTCGACTGGCAGTCCGATACGGACACACGCTACACCGCGCGTTGGGAAAGCCAGCAATACAACCTGAACGACTTGGCCTCGGTGGACATGGTCCTGTCGTACTGGGGCAGCCCGGCCATCGCCCACACGCTGGTTTCCTTCGGCTTCACTGACGGCCGCCACGTCGTGTTCTCGGTCGAGATCCGCAAGGAACGCGGCGAACAGTTCTCGGAGATCGGCGGCTTCTTCAAGCAGTTCGAACTGAGCGTGATCGCCGCGCAGGAGCGCGACATCCTCTACGTGCGCGCCGGGCCGCGCGCCGAACGCGTGTACCGGTATCCCGTCGACATGCCCGTGCCCGCCATGCGCGAACTGTTTTTGTCCTATGTGCGCACCGCGAATGAGCTGGCCGACGCGCCGCGCTTCTATCACACGGTGACGGCCAACTGCACGACGCTGGTCTACCGCATGGTACGGGCGATCGTGCCGGGCCTGCCCATGGATTACCGCATCCTCCTGTCCGGCTATCTGCCGGAATATCTCTATGAGCAGGGCGGGCTGGACACTGGCAAGCCTTTGGCCGTGCTGCGCGAACAGGGTTACCTCGGCAAGCCTGGCTTGCCCGGCCCGGATCCGGTCGAGTTTTCGCGGGCCATCCGCCAACCGGTATCGGCGGGGGCCGCGCAATGAATGGAATCTGGACGGCCGGCGCGAAGGGTTGCGCGATCCTGGGGCTGCTGGTGTGCGCCGGCTGCGCGGGCGTCAAGGTGTCTTCCGTCAGCACCCAGGACTACATCGCCCAGCGCCGCGGCGACGTGCTCACCACCGGCCAGTTGAGCGCATCCGCGCGCGAGTCCATGGCCGTGCTGGGCCTGAACGCGCAGGACTGCCGCAAGGACCGCGACGCCTGCACCCATGCGCTGGCCACCATGGAAGGGCTGGACAGCGAACGGCGCCTCGCCACGCTGTCCGAAGTCTGGCTGATGGAGGCGCTGGCCACGGAAAAGCAGCGCCCCGCCAGCCAGGCCGACCAGGACGAACTGCTGGACGCCTACCTGCAGACGGCGCGGGCCGCCTACGCCTACCTGTTCTTCACGCCGCGCTCGCCCAGCGACCGCGCCTTCGAAGACCGCCAGACCCAGGTGCGCGACTACTACAACTACGCGGTGCAGCAGGCCGTCACGCGCCTGTTCGAGCAGCATCGCGGCCGCCCGCCGGCGCCCGGGACCAGCATGGCGGCGGGGCCGTGGCAGGTGCTGGGCGAGATGTCCGACGTCAAGCTGCCCGGCGGCAAGCAATTTCCGCACGAACTGGTGCCCGCGGCGAACTTGACGTTCCGGGGGCTGCGCAGCATGTACCGGCGCGACGGCTTCGGCGCCGAGCTGGTGGCGGTCACGGCGCGCCGCGTGAATGATGCCGACACCTTCAAGACGCCATATAGCGAAACCCCATTTCCCGCCGTGACCGTCATCATTGCCTTTCCTGGCGATACGCTGGAGCAGGTCATGGCCGCGCGGAAGGCGACCCTGGCGGCCTACGATCCCTACAAGCGGGATACGGTGGAGCTGGCCGGCACGAAGGTGCCGCTGGCTGCCAACTTCACGTCCGGCTACGGTTTGTGGCTGGCGCGCTCGGGCTTCGCGACCCAGGCGCTGCGCAACGTGCTGGGCAAGGAAGAGGGCATCGACGCGCCGCACGTCTACCTGTTGCAGCCCTATGACCCGGACCGGCGCACCGTCATCATGCTGCACGGCCTGGCCAGCAGCCCCGAGGCCTGGATCAACGTCGCCAACGAGGTGCTGGGCGACGAAACCCTGCGCCAGCATTACCAGATCTGGCAGGTCTATTACCCGACCAACGCGCCGCTGGCGCTGAACAACCGTGCCATCCGCGACGCGCTGCGCCAGACGATCGAGCATTTCGATCCCATGGGCGCGGCGCAGGCTTCGCGCGACACCGTCATCATCGGGCACAGCATGGGCGGCGTGCTGAGCCGGCTGCTGGTGTCCTCGTCCGGCACCGTGCTGTGGGACGCGCTGCGCGACCACGCCCAGCTGGACGAGACCCGCCTCGCCCAGGCACGCGCCGAGTTCGACCCGGTGCTGAGCTTTGAGGCGTTTCCCGGCATCTCGCGCGCGGTGTTCATCGCGGCGCCGCACCGCGGCACGCCTTTTGCCGAGAACACTTTGTCGCGTTGGCTGTCCAACCTGATCACGCTGCCTGTGACGGTAGTCAGGCAGTTCGCCAAGCTCAACCGGCTGGCTGACGCCGATGGGCCGCCCCGGCCCGAATCCTCGATCCGGGTGCCCAACGGCGTGGATAACCTGAGCGAAAAGGACCGATTTGTGAGACTGACCGCGTCCATGCCGATTTCGCCGGCGGTGCGTTACCACAGCATCATTGCGAACAACACACCCGGCGTCCCGCTGGCGGATTCGGACGACGGCCTGGTGCCGTACCGCAGCGCGCATCTGGACGGGGCCGAATCCGAGAAGATCATTCCGTTCTCGCACAGCGTGCAAGAGACGCCGCAGGCGATCCTGGAACTCAGGCGCATTCTGCGGCTGCAGCTGGAACAGGGGGCGCGCTGATGCACTGGCTATTGTTCGGCCTTCTGGGCGTTGCCGCCTGTACCTTGATCGCGGCGCTGGTGCGCCAGCCGGGTGTATGGCTCTATGACTGGATCGCGACGCGCGCGGCCAGGCGGCAGGCCGCTCTCCGCAAAGCCCAAGCCCTGATAGCCGAGACGGCCGCGCGCGATGCCGTGAAGGCCAAGCGCAGCCGCCCCGTCACGCAAGCCGGATAGCCCTGGCCGCCGGGCCGAAACGGCAGGCCAGGGATCGCCCGCGCCGGCTTACCGGGATTCCAGCCCCAGATGCCCGCGCAGCGTGCTGTGCTGGTACTCGGCGCGGAACAGCCCCCGGCGCCGCAGCACCGGGATCACGTGCTCGACGAAATCGTCGATCCCTCCCGGCAGGGAAGGCGGCATCAGGTTGAAGCCGTCGGCGCCTTCATTGCGGTACCAATGCTCCATCTTGTCGGCGATCTGCTCGGGCGTGCCCACCATGGTGCAGTGGCCGCCGCCGGCCGCCAGCCGTCCGAGCAGCTGGCGCACGGTGGGCTGCTCGGTTTCGATGATGCGCAGTATGGTCGCGTAGCGGCCCTTGGGGCCGGTGAATTCGGCCAGGGGCGGCAGGGCGGGCACGGGCGCGTCCAGTTCCCAGGCGGAGCAGTCCTGCAGCACGAACGTGCCCAGTTGGCGCAGCGACGCGTCGCTGGGGAGCAGGACGTCCAGTGCGCGCTGCTTGGCCCGGGCTTCGGCTTCGGTCGAGCCCACGTAGGTGACCAGGCCCGGCATGATGGGCACGAAATCCTGGCGGCCGGCGGCCAGCACGCGCCGCTTGATGTCGCGGTAATAGGCCTGCGCCGCGGGCAGGTCATAGGCGACGGCGTAGATCGCTTCGGCGCGCCTGGCGGCCAGGTCGCGGCCCTGGTCCGAGGCGCCGGCCTGGAACAGCACCGGGCGGCCTTGCGGCGGACGCGGCACCGTCAGGGGGCCGTCGACCAGGAAATGCTCTCCGTGGTGGTTGATCTTGCGCACGCTGGCGGGCACGCCGTAATCGCCCGCGCGGTCGATGGCCAGGGCGTCCTGGTCCCAGGAGTCGAACAGCTTCAACGCGACGTCGACGAACTCCTCGGCGCGCGCATAGCGCCAGTCGTGCCCGGGCATGGACTCATAGCCGTGGTTGCGCGCTTCCGCGTCGAACATGGACGTGACCACGTTCCAGCCCATGCGCCCGCCCGAGATATGGTCCAGCGAGGCCACCATGCGGGCCGCGTGAAAGGGCGTGAAGAAGGTGCTGGAAACCGTGCTGATCAGGCCGATGCGGGAAGTGGCGCGCGCGATCGCCGCCATGGCGGTCAGCGGCTCCAGGTACCAGCGCGGGCCGTCGCCGATGTTGTCGACCGATTGCCCGTCGGCGAAGAAGATGGCGTCCAGCTTGCCGCGTTCGGCGGTGCGCGCCAGTTCCTCGTAGTAGGTGATGTCGCCCAGCCGCTCGGCGGCGGAATCCGGATGGCGCCAGGCGGCGCGATGGTGGCCGCAGCCGAAGATGAACAGGTTCAGATGCAGCATGGCGATCCAGTCCAGACAGGGGCGGTAAAAGGCGCGATAGACATGGTCAGACTCTTCGATTCCAGCGGCGGATAGGCAAATCGGCGCCGCACGCGGGCGAACTTAGCACAAAAGGCGCGGGCGGAGTCCGCGCCAGGCGCGTTGACATTGCCGTGCCGCTCTCCTAATCTTGCGGCAATTCCTGGGGGAGCCCTGCAAGGGCTGAGATTCCGCGTTGTCGCGGTAACCCTTTGAACCTGATCCGGGTAATGCCGGCGAAGGGAAGGACATCGCGCAGTCCGCGCGCCCTCCCTAGACTTTCATTCATCTTGCGGCCTGCGCACCCCGCGTGGCGGGGCCGCCGCGTTGCGCGTCCGGCTGCCAGCCGGCAGCGGGAGGACCGATACCCATGTTGACCCAATCCACCGCCCTGATGTGGCTGCTGCTGTTCTCGGGCGGTTTCGCCCTGGCCAGCGTCCTGTACACGCGCCGCAAGCGCGGCACCCTGGAGGACTACATCGTCGCCCGCAACAGCCAGGGCGCCTTCGGCACCATCCTGACGCTGATGGCCTCGACCCTGGGCGCCTGGATCCTGTTCTCGCCCGCGCAAGCGGCGACCTGGGGCGGCCTGGCGGCGGTGATCGGCTACGCGCTGGGATCGATGTCGCCGCGCCTGGTCATGATTCCGCTGGGGCGGCGCATGCGCGAACTCATTCCCCACGGGCACACCCTGACGGAATTCCTGATGGCGCGCTACGGCCGGCCCATGTACGGCCTGGCGCTGTTCATCATGCTGTTCTATCTCTTCATCGCGCTGTCGGCCGAAGTCACGGCGATCTCCAAGCTCGTCACCATGCTGGCGCCCGTGCCGCTGTGGGCCACCGCCGCCATCGTGATGGGCACCACCTTGCTCTACACCACCTATGGCGGGCTGCGCTCGTCGATCTTCACGGACCAGGTGCAGATGATGGTGATCGTGCCGCTGCTGGTGATCCTGTGCCTGGTCGGCTGGCAGGCTGCGGGTGGCGCCATGCCCACCATCGAAGCGCTGCAGGCCAAGGCGCCGCAGCTACTGGACCTGACCGATCCGGTGGGCGTCAAGGCCGGGCTGACCTTCTTCGTCGCGATCCTGCTGACCGGCATCTTCCACCAGGGCAACTGGCAGCGCATCTACGCCGCACGCGACGCGCGCTCCATGCGCAACGGCTTCCTGCTGGGCGGCTTGCTGGTCGCGCCGTTCATCTTCCTGATGGGGCTGTTCGGCCTGGCTTTCGTCGGCCTGGCGCCCCAGGGCGACAGCTCCATCGCGCTCTTCAGCGTCATCATGCCGCATGCGCCCGCGTGGTTCGTGATCGCGCTGATTCCGTTGGGGCTGTCGCTGGTCATGAGCACCGCCGACACGGCCATCAGCGCCGTATCCAGCATCATCGCGGTCGATATGCGCCGCCTGATGCCCAACGCCAGTTCCATGACCATGAAGCGCCTGGCGCGCTGGCTGGTGCTGCTGATGGCCATCCCCGTCATGATCGTGGCCTCGCAGGGCTATAGTGTGCTGTACCTGTTCCTGCTGGCCGACCTGCTGTGCTCGGCTGCCGCCTTCCCGGTCTTTTACGGCCTGTTCAGCCGCAAGCACGACGGCCTGACCGCCACCGTCGCCACCATCTCCGGTCTCGTGGCCGGCCTGTTCTTCTTCCCGGCGCCGGGCGACAAGCCCTCGTTCCTGCTGGAGTCCTTCCTGCTGGCGGCTGTGGTGCCGGTGGTGACGACCGTGCTGATGCGCTGCCTGCTGCGCGGCCGCAAGGAATTTGATTTCTCGACCTTGAGCGCTGCGGTGCGCAGGTTGGATCAGGATCCGGTCTGAGCCGTACGTCCGCGGCGTGGCGCCCTCGATTGAAGGCGCCCGCCGGTGGACTACGCCGCGCGCAGCGCCTTCTTGTCGACCTTGTTGGCGCCCGTATAGGGCAGGGCATCCAGGATCTGGATGACCGCGGGCACCTTGTAGCGCGCCAGGTTCGACTGGCAGTGCGCGATCAGCGCAGCCTCGTCGACGGCCGCGCCTGGCCGCAGGACGACGAAGGCGCGGATGACCTCGCCGCGGTAGCTGTCCGGCCAGCCGACCGCCGCGGCTTCGGCCACGTCCGGATGCAGGTACAGCACTTCATCCACTTCACGCGGGTAGACGTTGTAGCCGCCGGAGATCACCAGGTCCTTCTTGCGGTCGCGGATGTACAGGAAGCCGTCCTGCGCGAACTCGCCGATGTCGCCCGTGTACAGCCAGCCGTCGCGCAGGGTTTCGGCGGTGGCGTCGGGCCTGGCCAGATAGCCTTGCATGATCTGCGGCCCGCGCGCACGGATTTCACCGCGCTGGCCGGGCGGCAGCACCACGCAACCCGATTCGAGGTCGACCACCTGCACCTCGGTCCCTGCGACCGGCGTGCCCACCGAGCCGTGCCGGGTTCCGGCCGGACCGTTGTAGGTGAGGATGGGGCCTGCTTCAGTCTGGCCGTAGCCCTCGTAGATCGGCGCGCCCACCGCGGCTTCCCAGCGCCGGTGCACTTCTTCCGCCAGCGGGGCGGATCCGGAATAGCAGACGCGCACGCTGGACCAGTCGGTGGCCGCGAAGCGCGGGTGCGACAGCAAGCCGGTGTAGATGGTGGGGCTGCCGGGAAACAACGTGATGCGCTCGCGCTCCACGGCGTCGCAGACGTCGTCGGGCCGGTAGCGCGGCAGCACCACCAGCGTGGCAGCGGCGCTGGCGGCCAGGAACAAGCCCATCGCCATGCCATAGGAATGGAACAGCGGCATCGCGCAAAGCACGCTGTCGGCGCCGTAGCGGGTGGGCAAGGCCAGTTCCCGCTGCAGCACATTGGTGGCGACGGCGTCGCGTCCGAGAATCACGCCCTTGGGCTGCCCGGTCGTGCCGCCGGTGTACTGCAACAGGGCCGGCGCCTGGGCATCGGCGTCGTTCAGCGGCGAGTCGTCCATGCCTGGCTCCGGCTCCATCCATGCGCGGGCCTCGTCTTCCCCGACCAGCCGGATGGCCAGCGCCGCGGCCAGCGGCGCCGCGACGGCGGCCGATGCCGCGTCGGCGATCAGCAGCGCGGGCTGCGCGTCGCGCAGGATGAATTCCAGTTCGCGCGCCGTATAGAGCGGATTGAGCGGCACATGCTGGTTGCCGGAGCACTGCAACGCCAGCGTCGCCACGCAGGCCAGATCCGAATTGCCCAGCAGGGTAGCGACCCGCGCGCCGGAAGGCGCGTGCGCGCGCAGATGGCGGGCCGTTGCCCAGACTTCGGCGGCGTAGCGCCGGTAGTCGACGCGGCGCGCGCCGCAGACCAGGGCTGTGCGTTCGGGGCAGTCGCGCGCCGCGCGGGCCAGCAGGGCGGGGATGCGCAGGACGCCTTCAAGGCTCGCGTGGCTCATCGGGCGGCTCCGGCGGCGTCCACGCGCAAGACCAATGCCATGGCACTGTCGCCGGCCGCGCATCCCGTGAACAGGCCCAATCCGCCGCCGCGCCCGGCCAGCTCCTCGATGAGTTCCATGACGGACCGCAGCCCGGTCGGGCTCTGGGGATGGCCCCACACCAGCGAACAGCCATAATTGTTCATGGCCATGACGTCGAATCCCGTGGCGCGCGCCAGCGCGATGTCCGACACCACAAAGGGATTGTGCGTCTTCACCGCGTGCAGGTCGGCCATTGCCAGGCCGGCGCGTTGCAGCGCGGCAGCGGCGGCTTCAATGGGCGCCTGCGGCATGTAGCCTTTTTCAGTGCGCGACTGGCCGAAGGCCAGGATCTCGATGCCGATTTCGGGGCGTCGCGACAATTCACGCGCACGCTCGGCGGTCGCCAGGACCATGCCCGCGTTGCCGTCTGCCGGATGCGTCTGCCCGCCATAGGTGATGGTGCCGCCGGGCAGCACGGGCGACAGGCGTGCCAGGCCATCAGCGGTGGTGGCGTGGATGCCTTCGTCGCCTTCCAGCACCGATGCAATCTTGGCGTAGCGCGCGTCGGGCACCTCGAAGGGCAGCGTCATGTAACGCTGCTGGAACCGGCGGCCGTCGGCGCAGGCCTGCGCGTATTGCTCGTAGCGGCGCAGCGTGACCGCATTCTGTTCGTCCGTGGAGATGCCGTGGCG
Source organism: Achromobacter pestifer (assembly GCF_013267355.1). NCBI lineage: Bacteria > Pseudomonadati > Pseudomonadota > Betaproteobacteria > Burkholderiales > Alcaligenaceae > Achromobacter > Achromobacter pestifer. Next base: position 6,982,193 of record NZ_CP053985.1, on the reverse strand, counting down.
CTCGGCCACGCGCTCCCCGGTCTGCAACATGGACAGGCCGCTCCAGGGATCATGCGAAAAATTGTCCAGCACCCAGTTTTCGTGCGCGCCGGAGCCGCCAGGGCCGGCCGGATCGGGATGGTAGAGCTGCGGGCCGTTGGACACGCGGTCGGCCATGAGTACCAACGAAGTTTCGGCGTGGCCCAGCATGAGCTCGGCCGCGGCCGTGGCCAGGCCGCGCACCGAGGTGGCGCAGGCCTGCGAGACCACCGGCCCTGCCAGATGGGGGGCGCCGAGCATGCCGGCCACCCAGGGCAGGCCGTAGAACGAGCCTTGCTGCGGCACCGAGCAGCCCAGCACCGCGCTTTGCAGCGCGGCGGGCGCGATGCCGCGGCGCTCCAGTTCGCGGCGCGCGGTCCAGGCCGCGAAACGCAGGCTGTGCAGGCGCGACAGGCTGCCCTGCCAACGCGAGAAAGGGGTGCTCCAATACACGCCATAAGGAATGTGTACGCCGGTCATGCGGACTCCTGCTGCAAAAAAAGGCGGCTTACGGCAGGAACTGCCAGGCGCCAGAACGGGCCTGCATCAGCACGACGCCGCGCTCGTCCAGGCCGTTGTGGTTGGTGGGTGACATCATGTAGATGCCCTGGGTGCCGACGGTGCCCTGCAGGCTTTCCAGGGCATCGCGCAGCGCCTGGCGGAAGGCAGGGGTGCCGGGCTGGGTGCCCGCGGGAATCTTGGCCACCGCCGCGTCCAGCAATAGATAGGCGTCGTAGGTGTAAGGCGCGAAGGCGTTGCGCGAGTCGGCGCCGTAGGTCGCTTCATACTGCTGGGCGTAACGCGTGGCGACCGGCTTGATCGGGCTGTCCGCGGGCAGCTGTTCCACCACCTGTACCGGGCCGCTGGGCACGATCACGCCATCCACGCCCTTGCCGCCCAGCTTCAGGAAGTCCTTGTTGATGACGCCGTGGGTGTTGTACTGCACGCCCTGATATCCGCGTTCGCGCAGCGACAGATGGGGCAGGGCGCCTGGCGTGCCCGAGCCGCCCACCAGCACCGCGCCGGGATTGAGCGAGACGATCTTCAGCACCTGCGCCGTGACCGAGTTGTCGGTGCGCGCGTAGCGTTCGTTGCTGAGCACCTTGATGCCGCGCTTGGCGGCCGATTCCTGCAGCGCGCGGTAGACAGCGTCGCCCCAGGCGTCCGAGAAGCCGATGTACGCCACGCTCTTCACGCCGCGCTTGACCATGTCGGCGGTCAGTGAATCCACCATCAGGTCTATGCCGTGGGCCACCACGAAGATCCATTCGGCGCGGTCAGGGCTGACCACGATGGGCGCCAACGACAACTGAGGCGTGCGCGCTTCGCGGGCGACCTCCGTGACCGCCATCGAGGTCGGCACATTGCTCGGGCCGATGATGGCGTCCACCTTGCTCTCGGTGACCAGCTTGCGCGCCGTCTTGACCGCCGACGAGGGATCGGTCGCATCGTCCAGCGCGATGTACTCCACGGGCTGGCCGCCCAATGTCTTGGGCAGCAGCGGCACGGTGCTGCGGTACAGCGAACCCATGGAGGCTCCGGGTCCGGTGCTGCTGGCGATCACGCCGATGCGGATGTCGGCGGACGCGGCGGCAGGCGCCAGGGCGCAGGCCAGCGCCAGCGCGGCAAGACGACGATACATGGCTATTCCCCTTTTTTCTGGATATGGCCCGGCTAGCGGGATGACCCCAGTATGAGCGTCTTGCCGATAACTGGATAATTGCGATTCCTTATCGATCGATAACCACTTGCCGGGCGCATTCCATGCCGGACATCCCCACTTTGCAGCAGCTGCGGTCGCGCCTGCGCATCCGTCACCTGGTCTTGCTGGACGAGCTGGGACGGGTCGGCAATCTGCACCGGGCGGCCGAAGCGATGCACCTCAGCCAGCCCGCGCTGAGCAAGCTCCTGGGCGAGGCCGAGGCGCTGGCAGGCCTGCCCTTGTTCGAGCGTTCGCATCACGGCGTCGCGCCGACCGCGCTGGGCCTGCTGATGATCGACCGCGCGCGTCTGCTGCTGAATGAACTGGACGCGACACATGCCGAGCTCGCGGCCGCTGCCAACGGCGCCAGCGGCAAGGTGCGGGCGGGCATTTTTCCGGTGGTGGCGCATCTGCTGGTGCCCTTGGCCGTGCAACGCCTGCAGGAAACTCATCCGGCCCTGCGCATCGAGTTGTCCGAAGGCCTGGAAAAGCAGTTGCTGCCCGCCTTGCGCGCAGGCGAACTGGATTGCGTCGTGGGGCGGCTGGGGGTGGAGGGCGCGGACGCGGACCTGCAATGCGAGATCCTTTACGACGAGGCCACCGCCGTCGTCTGCGGTCCGGCCCATCCGCTGGCCTCGCGCAGCCGCCTGAGCGGCACGGCGCTGGACAAGTGCCGCTGGGTGCTGCCGTCGCGCAACGCGGCGCTCTACAGCATGGTGGCTGCAGCCGTTTCGGCGCGCGGTGCGGGCTTTCCGCAGGTTGCCATCGAATCCAGCGCCATCCTGACCATCGTCTCGCTGCTGCAGCGGACCTCGCTGCTGTCGGCCATTCCGCTGCGCGTGGCGCGCGACCTGGCCGAAAACGGGCAGTTGGCCATCCTGCCGCTGGCCTTGCAGGCGCGGCTGCATCCCGTGGGCATCATGACCCGGCGGGATGCGCGCGCCGCGGCTGCGGCCTCGCTATTCCTGCATGCGTTGCGGGGCGCGGCGACGACGGTGCGCGTTGACGCAAACGCCTGAAAAGCGGCAAATTTCTAGGCCGTTCTGGGAAGCAGTGTAGGCCAGTCAGGGCTCAATGGGATTGGGATCGAGCCCGAAATCATTCCGCCGCGCGCAATGGGGATTGGCATAGAGAGTCGGCCATTTCTGTTGATACTGCTTCCAATCGGGGTGGTAGTTTTGCAGCAGCCAGCGCCGATAGATATCGGCGGCATCCTGTTTCTCCTGGGCGGTATCCAATCCCGCATCGTTGGCTGCCATTTCCTCAATTCTGGATATTGCCTGCGGCGGGGAAAAAAGACTCGGGCAGCGCGATCGATAGCCATACTCGCATTCCTGGCCCCATTCCCAGGTAATGCCCGCCGCGGACAGCCTTGCAAGAGACGCCTGAAAAGCCGGGTTCGCTTCCAGCAAGGCTTGCCGTGCGTCGGCTTGCGCATCCATGACCGCGATCTCCTCGGCCGTCGCGCCTATGCTGCGGGCCGTCGACAGAATGAGCGGCTGCGCGCGCTGACCTGCATGCTCGCGAGGCGCATTCCGTGTAATGCCGATCATCAATTCATCGAAAAGCCGCAGGGGCGAGAGTTGCTCCAGGGCATGCTGAAGATATTGCGCGTCGTCCCCTCGGTCGGGTACCAAGGTGCTGGCCGCAATGTCCATACGTATGGCAAGGAATTCAATGACAGGGAAAAGGTTTTTAGAAGCCGGAAATATTTATTCTCTAAGTCATTGTCGAACGAGTATATAAAAAGTGAACTGGTTATCACATTTATTTATATTTTGAAATATTTCAGGAGTTTAACTATATTGTGTCAGCGGCCACTTTATTTTCAGCCGTGCAACTTTCGAGTGCGAGCAATATAAATGCACGGGGATGGAATTTGGAATGAAGCCGTGGGTACATGAGTTACTATTAGTTACCAATAGGGCAACCACTGAGCAAGCCGTTTTCACCGAGGTGGCGGCTATCGCGCAAGAGTTGGGGTTTTCTTATTGCGCGTACGGTTTGCGGGCGGCCTTGCCGTTTACCAATCCTCAGGTCGTAATGATCAGTAATTATCCGGCCGTGTGGCAGGAACGGTACGCACAGGCGCGCTACCTGGAAGTCGACCCCACCGTAAAACATTGCAGCCGGTCCGCGATACCTATCGTATGGTCGGACAGGGTATTTGCCGATACGCCCCAGCTTTGGAACGAGATGCAGGCGGTGGGACTCTGTGTGGGATGGGCCCAGTCGAATCTGGACGCGTACGGAACTTGGGGAATGCTGACGTTGGCCAGGCAGAACGAGCAGCTTTCCGATGCGGAGCTGCTCGGCAAGGAATTGAGGATGCGATGGCTGGTAACCGCGGCACACCTCGCATTCAGCAGGGTTTTGCTGCCGCGATTCAAATTGACGCCGGATGTTCCATTGACCCGTCGCGAGACCGAAATTCTAAAATGGGCGGCGGACGGAAAGACCAGCAGCGACGTGTCCGAAATACTGGCAATTGCCGAGTCGACGGTCAGATTTCATACGAAGAACGCGATCTCCAAGCTTGGCGCCCGCAATCGGACGGCAGCCGTCGCCCGCGCTGCGCTACTCGGACTCCTGAGTTGATCGGCTGGAGTTCATCGGTGGGCCATCGCCTTGCACGCCGGATCGAGGCCGTGCACACGCCCGAAAACGGCCCATAAAGCAAGACAGGGCACTACATCGCTAAATGTAGTGCCCTGCGTAGTGCCCTGCGTAGGGCTCTGTCTTGGCGGGAATTTTGGTGGAGCGGAGGAGGATCGAACTCCCGACCTTCGCATTGCGAACGCGACGCTCTCCCAGCTGAGCTACCGCCCCAATGAAGCAAGACCAAAACTATACAGGAATATTCCTAGCGTGCGCAACATGCCGCCCGAACAAAAATTCAGGCGAATTCCAAGGTCGCGACGACCGGGGCGTGATCGGACGGCTGCTCGTTGCGGCGCGGTTCCTTGTCGATGACGCAGGCCGTGCAGCGTTTGACCAACGGGGCGGACAAGAGGACATGATCGATGCGCAGCCCGGCGTTGCGGCGGAACGCGAACTGGCGGTAGTCCCACCAGCTGAAGGACTTCTCGGGCTGCTCGAACAGCCGGAACGAGTCGGCCAGGCCCAGGTCGAGCAGGGCAGTGAAGGCCTTGCGTTCCGGTTCGGACACCAGCACCTGGCCTTCCCATTTTTCAGGATTGTGCACGTCTTCGTCGGCCGGCGCGACGTTGTAGTCGCCCAGCACCGCCAACCGCGGATACTGCTTGATTTCGTCGGCCAGCCAGGCGCGCATGGCTTCGAACCAGTCCAGCTTGTAGGCGTACTTGTCCGAGCCCACGGCCTGGCCGTTGGGACAATAGGCGCAGACGACGCGCACATCGCCTTCGGGGCTGGGAAAGGTCAGCGCCAGGACGCGCTGCTGCGGATCCTCATATCCGGGAATGTTGCGCACCATGGACGTGCCGGGCACGCGCGAGATGATGGCGACGCCGTTATAGGTTTTCTGGCCGGCCCAGACGGCGTGGTAGCCGGCTTCGGTGAAGGCGGCCTCGGGAAACTTGTCGTCCGTGAGCTTGAGTTCCTGGATGCACAGGACGTCGACGGGATGGGCGGCCAGCCAGTCCAGCACCTGCGGCAGGCGCACATTCAGGGAGTTCACGTTCCAAGTGGCTAATTTCATGATTTTGACAGACCGTTCGTTTATGCGGCTTTCGGCGGCGTCGCCTTCCACAATTCCGGTCCAGCGACTCATCTGGCCACACATCCGGGGCGGGGTTGGCGGTCGCCGGGGATAGAGGCAGATGATACCGTGGCTGCGCCGTCGGGGGGCGGCGGGCGGTCCGCGCCGAAGCCGGGCTTGCGATTCTCGGGGCGCCGCGCCGCAAGCTTCCGGCGGCCGGGTTTAGTCCTATAAAAAGCGCCAGGATAGGGCTTTGAACGCGCTGTAGCGATGGACATTCGCATCTTCACTAATGATAATTGTTCGCAATAAACTGAGTTATTACAAGTCACCATAAATCTGTGTGCGGAGGCACTTCGATGTCCATCGGTTTGCAGGGAGCGGGGGGGCTTGGAGATGTTTTTATTGCGCATCGAGCGCAACTCCGCCGTATCGCGCAAAGAATCGTCGGCACTCCGGAAATCGCGGACGAAGTGACGCAAGACGCCTACCTGAAGCTCATGGAAGGTTCATGCGCGCGCGAAGTCAACAAGCCTTATAGCTACTGCTGCCAGGTGGTCCGCAATCTGGCGTTGGACCATTGCCGCCGCCAGGCCGTCGAATCGACGTATCGCATCTATACGGACGATGGGGAATTGCCGCAGGTTGCTGGCGGTTGCGTGCCGGACCGGCGCTTCCAGGAGCGACAGGTGATCAATGCCATAGATCAGATTCTCGGCACCCTGCCGACCAGGACGCGGCGCGCCTTTGAACTCTACAGGCTGGGCGGCTTTACGCAGCGGGAGGTGGCGAGGCAGATGGGTTGCTCGGCCACGCTCGTGAACTTCATGCTCCGCGATGCGACCCAGGCAGTCGCCGGTTGCCGGGATTTGCTGGAGGTCTGATCCCGCCGGGATCAGGCTGCGGAGTGGTTCCATTGTTCGGGCTGCGGCAGGCACGCGGTCTGCGAGCCGAGGTCGCTCAAAAAAGTTATCGCAGATAAGCTTTTCCGATACCATAGCGCCACTTAGCCTTTCAGCTCCAAAAGGTGGCCTATGGGCGATGACATCAATCCGAAGCGGGATCCGGTCTGGGATGTTGCCTGGTCCTGGGTGCTGCGCCAGCACGAGCGCGAGAGTTTCGACGCAAATGCGCAAGCCGACCTGACGCAATGGCTTGCCGTCGATGCGACCCATCGCCAAGCCTATGACAAGGCTGGCCGCCTGTGGTTGATGGTGGGTCTGGTTCCTCCCGTCAGCGATATCGATATTCCCGGCGCCACGGAGCCTGAAGGCAAAGCCTAGCGCTCGGACCTTCACTGTTTTCCGGCAGGCCCTTGGGCGCGTGTGCTTCCAAGGCGATCCTCTTCCCCGTTCCATACTCATCAACGCCATGCCGCCTTATGGGGCTTGCGTCTTCTGTGCGCGACAGGTTTACCCGTCTGGCATCCGCAAGGGACGCCAGACGGGTAAACAAACCGAACACCTGACTCGTCTTTGATTGCGGTGACCCGTAAGTCGGCAGTGGGCCGGCTCGACGTGAAGTCACCTCATTCAATGCGCGAGGCAGTCCATGTCGACCAGTTGTTTTGACCGCGAAGACGAGACCTTCATCGTTCTCGTCAACCACGAAGATCAGTATTCGATCTGGCCTCATTGGAAGGCCGTGCCAGGCGGCTGGCGCGCCGTCGATGGGGTCAAGGGAGACAAGAAGACCGTTCTCGATTACGTCGAGAAAACCTGGACCGACATGCGGCCGCTGTCGCTGCGCAAGTGGATGGACGAACAGTCCGCGGCCGCGAATCGCTCCAGCGCCACGGCGGCCTGATGTCCGGCTCCACCCATACGCCCTCCATCGATCTGCTGGCGTTGCCTTGCGCGGGGGCGAGCGCGACCATGTACCTGCGCTGGCGTCGCCTCCTGCCGGAATGGATCCGCGTCGTTCCGGTGGAACTGCCGGGGCGGGGCGCCCGTACGGGCGAGCCCTACGTCGAGGATTTCGCGCGGTTGGTGGCGCGGATCTGCGATGAGCAGGCTACCGCGATGCAAAACCGCTATGCCCTGTTCGGCCACAGCATGGGAGCCCTGCTGGCCCATGCCGTGGCGCAGCGCCAGCATGCGCTGGCCCAGCCCATGCCTCAAGCTGTGTTCGTGTCCGGCAGCCCCGCACCGTCCCGCCGCGATCCGGACCGCTTTGCAGGCATGGACAACGACTCCGCCTTGATGGCCGATCTGCGCAAGCAGGGCGGCACGCCGGACGCGGTGTTCGAGAGCACCGAATTGTTGCGCCTGACGCTGGACGCGCTGGCCGCCGACTACCGGGTCTGCGGGAGCTTTCGCTATCACCCGTCCGAGCCGCTAGCCGTACCGATGCACACCTTCGCGGGGCGCCAGGACGACATCCACCCGGAGCGCATCGGAGCCTGGCGGCAAGAGACCCGCCATACCTTTACCCTTGATTGGTTCGAAGGCGGGCATTTCTTCATCCGCCAACAAGAGCAGCAGGTGCTGGCGGTCATCGTGCGCGAGCTGGCTCGCCTGTTTTCCGGAGTGGGCCATGCAGCCGCTGCATCTGCCTGAATTTCTTCCGGCTGGCATTCAGGTGTTCCAGCTCGCGCTGGATCTGGCTGCACCCTTGGCCGACAGCGCCCTGGCTTTGCTGAGCAAGGAAGAGGCCGCGCGCGCGCTACGTTTTCATCAGCACGGCGACAAGGTCCGCTTCGTGACTGCGCGTGCGGCATTGCGGCGGCTCCTGGGCGCGCGCCTGGACTGCCGTCCGGAGAGCTTGAGGTTCGCGGCCAACAAACATGGCAAGCCGCGTCTGGATGTGGCGTGCTCGGCCGATCCCGCCCCGTACTTCAACGTTTCCCATGCTGGGGCTTTCGCCCTGATCGCCTTGTCGGACCGTTTTCCTGTCGGCGTCGATATCGAACGTCGGGATCCGCATTGCGACATCGCCGCCATGTCGCGGCTGGCGCTGTCGACGCAGGAGCTTGAGTTGCCCCATGAGCGGCGCCTCGACTTCTTTGACTGCTGGACAGCCAAGGAAGCCGTACTGAAAGCGCTGGGCATGGGCGTGGCGGAGCACTTGCAGCGTTTAACGGTACTACTACCGGGGCTTGCCCAGGGAAGCCGCTATGGGCTGCGTCGTGAACACCTGGAAGGGCCGGGCGTGGATGTCCTGCGTCTCGATTCACCGTCCGACTATGCCGCCGCCCTGGCCTGGCAACCGGACGCCAAGGGAGGACTGCGATGAATGATCTTGTGACCCGATTTGAACGCCGGGCGCCGCTCGGATCCGACCTGCCGGCGCTGATTACGCCAGCCAGTCTCGGCGAGCCGCTGCTGGATGCCTTGCCGCGCCTGCGCGCCGAGATCGAGACCAAGGTGGCGACCGTAGGCGGCGTGCTGCTGCGCGGCTTCGACGTGCCCTCGGTCGAGGGCTTCCGGGAGTTTGCAGCCCGCTTCGGCCACCCGCTGTTGAGCTACGAGTTCGGTTCCACACCGCGGACCGCGGTGGGCGGCGGGGTCTACACCGCGACCGAGTATCCGGCCCACCAGTCCATCCCGCTGCACAACGAACAGGCCTACACGCGCCAGTGGCCGATGAAAGCCTGGTTCCATTGCGTGACGCCCGCGGAGGAGGGGGGCGAGACGCCGATCGCGGACAGCCGCGCGATCTACCGGCGCATGCCGGCCCCTATCCGGGACCGCTTCGCGCCCGGCGTCATCTACGTGCGCAACTACGGTGACTTCGATGTGCCCTGGCAGCAGGTTTTCAACACAGAGAGCCGCCAGGAAGTCGAAGCCTTCTGCCGCAGTAACGGCATCCAATGGGAATGGAAGCCCGACGGAGATTTGCGCACGACCCAGCGGTGCCAGGCCATCGAGACGCATCCCGCCACCGGCGAGGTGGTCTGGTTCAACCAGGCCCATCTCTTCCATGTTTCCAACCTGCAGTCCGAGGTGCGCGAGTCCCTGGTCGACCTACTGGGCATCGAAAACGTGCCGCGCAATACCTGCTTCGCCGATGGCTCGCCGATTCCGGACGCGATGCTGGACGAGGTGCGCGCCGTGCTGGATGCCGAGACGGTGTCCTTCAAGTGGGAGCAGGGCGACGTCACGATGCTGGACAACATGCTGGTCGCCCATGCGCGCTCGCCCTTCAAGGGGCCACGCAAGGTGGTCGTAGCCATGGCCGAGTCTCACGGCAATCTGGAAAAGTTCTGAACGTATCGCCGAACAAGGGAACCCTCATGACGAAGTCGTCCGAGCCGCAAGAAAAATTTGTTCATCCCGAGAATTTTGTCGACCGTCTGCGCCAACTGGCCGCCAGCCGTCCCGAGGACATTGCGCTGACAGTGGTCTCTGGCAGGGAAGGCGAGATCGTCGAGACGGTCTTGACCTATCGCGCCTTCGCACAGCGCGTGCTGGCCCTTGCCGCCGCGCTGCAAGACCGCTACGGGAAGGGTGACCGCGTGCTGATCCTGCTCGACAACGATGAGCACTATGCGGTCAGCATGTTTGCCTGCTTCCACGCCGGCGTGATTGCGGTGCCGGCGTTTCCGCCCGAATCCGCGCGGCCGCAGCATCTGGCCAGGCTTGCCGGCATCGCCGAGGATGCCCAGGCGCGGGGTGTGCTGACGACTGGCGCGCTGCGAGCCCTGGTCGGGGAGGCGGCGCGCCTGTTCGGCGTGCCCGATGTCGTGGCGGTGGACGAGGTCGATCCTGCTGCCGCCGGCCGCTGGCGGCCACAAACGCCGGACGGCGCGGACATCGCCTTCCTGCAGTACACGTCCGGATCCACCTCCGCGCCCAAGGGCGTGATGGTGACGCACGCCAACCTGATGGCCAATGAACGCGCCATCCGTGCAGGGCTCTCGATCGGCTCTGACGACAAGTTCGGCGTGTGGTCGCCCTTGTTCCATGACATGGGGCTGATCGGCGGACTGCTGCAGCCCTTCTACAGCGGCATCCCCTGCGTGCTGTCCTCGTCGCGCTTCTTCCTGGAGCGCCCGGTGCGCTGGCTCGAGATGATCTCGCGTCATCGGATAACGATCAGCGGGGGGCCGGACTTTGCATACCGGCTGTGCCTGGACAGGGTCAAGGAGGACCGGACCGAGGGCCTCGATCTGTCGAGCTGGCGGGTGACGATGGTGCGTAAGCGTGCGCATCCCGCCTTGAATTTCAAGCTACGCGACTTGATGCAAAAACCCACTATCTCCGGTTTGCTCGGGATTGGCGCGGCGTCCGGAGAACCAACCAATCTGGTCTTGCTCAACAGCCCGGTCGCAGAGGCGCCGCCTCTGTTTTGCATTCACGCTGGTTTTGGAACCATTTTTGACTACCGATTGTTGGCACAAGGGCTGCAAGGCACCCGGGCTGCGTCGGCACAGCGAGCTAGACGTTGAGCATCGGATCTTGTTTAGTCGGACCGGTCTGGTTGTTCCGGGGAACGCCGGGGAAAGATGGGGTCGGGAGGTTTCCGCTAAACAAACGAGCCGCGATTTCGTCCCCCATGCGTGGCTTGCGCTGGTGTCTGGCAGGCCGTTCGCTTTTGGACGCTGGGCGTGGCGCCGCGACAAGGCTTGCGGCCCCTGCGGATCCCTTCTTCAAATTTCCTTTCTATCGGGCGCAGATGGCGAAGACGAAGCTTGTTTACGTTTGGTCCCTGAGAAACGCCGCGGCCGACAGGGCTGGGCAATACATTGAATACAAGGGGGAGCAGCGCTATATGAAGTCGCCGCTGGAGTACTTGGCAGATGCCTTGAACGGGACCGGACTGGGCGACGCCTACTCGCTGGAAGCGGTCGTCTTTGACGACGATGAGGGGTCGCCCAGGGATCGCGCAAGCGTCGGGCACCATGACTTTTCATGTCGGCCGGGCGGGCAGTGGTTCTATCCGGCTCCGCTCGAGGCGCGCCTGCTGCACAAGCTGCAGGCCTTGGGCGCGGAGCTGGTGGTGCTCGATGGCCTGCTGGTCATCCTGGACGAGCTGGTGCGTCCCGGCGCTCCGTTCCACCGGAGGATCGTCAATATCCATCCCGGTATCACAAGAATCGAATCGCCGTACGAACGCCGGGGGGCCTACGCGACGCTCGATGCATTGCACGGCGCGCGCGGACAGAAGGTGGTGAATTGGCGGACGGCCGAAACGACGCGGGTACCGGTGGTGGACATGACCGGAGCGTCGTTTCACGACGTCGACTACGGCATCGATTCCGGCGAAGTGATCCTGGATGTGCTCAATACGCGCATCGATCCGCGGGACACCATCCTGGAGCTGCGCTGGAACAATTTCAACAACAGCCTGTTTCCGGCCCTGCATCAGGGACTGGCGCACAGGGCTGGGATGCCCGCGGCGTAGGGCCGGAGCGCGGCCGGGTCGGATATCTGGCATCGGCGTGAGGTACATACTGGAAGGATTGGAAGCATGGTCTTCATGTACTGGTTTTCGGCGGAACGGGATTCGGTCGTTGCTCGCCTTTGGCGCGGGATGCTCTGCGCGGCGCTGTCGCTGGCCGGCTGGTCGCATGCAAAAGCGGCTGAGCCCGCTGTCCGACTGGAAGTGGCGGGTGTCGAGATCCGGCGCACCACGGATGGCATGCCGCATATTCGCGCGGGCGGTTGGCGAGAACTCGGGGTCGGGGTGGGCTACGCGCAGGCCCAGGATGCACTGTGCACCCTGGCCGAAGCGTTCGTGACCTACGAGGGCAGACGTGCGTGGTTCTTCGGAGCCGAAGAGCGGCCGGCGCGGGACTCCACCTTCGGGCGGCCGAAGAACGTCGATCTGGACTTTTTCTTTCGCGCCTACGCCGATGACGAGGTGCTGACCCGCTACCGGCAGCAGGAGCCGCCCGAACTGAACGAACTCGTCGGGGGGTACGCCGCGGGCTACAACCGCTACCTTGCCGACGCCCGCGCTGGCCGGGCGCCGGCGGTCGGCCGTCCCTGCCTGAATCAGTCCTGGATGCGCGATATCTCGGCGGACGACATCCATCGGCGCATGTATGCGGCCCAGATCGCCGCCGGCTATGCCAAGTTCGTCACCGAGATGGCCAACTCCAGGCCGGCGGCTCCCGCCGCCGTGCCGCAAGATGGGGAGGGCGGACGCGCCGCGTTGCGTAGCCGGCTGGCTCAAACAATCGGCGCGCAGCCCGGCATCGGCAGCAATGTACTGGCCTTTGGAAGCGCTGCCACGGGCGGCGATGGAGCGGTGTTGTTCGGCAACCCGCACTGGTATTGGGGCGGGCCGGATCGCTTCTACCAGATGCAGCTGACGATACCCGGGAAGCTCGACGTGGCGGGCGTGGCCTTTCTGGGCTTGCCGATGGTCATGATAGGTTTCAACCACGATGTGGCCTGGAGCCATACGGTGTCGCAGGCGCGCCGCTTCGGATTGTTTGACCTGACGCTGGATGCGGCGGATCCGACGCGCTACCGGATCGACGGCAAGATGGAGGCGATGACGACGCGCGAAGTTGCCGTCGAGGTGCGCGCCGAAGACGGAAGTGCGCGGCGCCTGACGCGCACGTTCTATCGGACGCGATACGGACCGGTGGTGGACCTGGGCGGACACCACGCGGCGTTTGGCTGGGGAGCGGCGCACGCCTTGGCGATCCGTGACGTGAACGCCGACAACTTTCGCATCTTCCGCAATTTCTTCTACTGGAACCAGGCGAAGTCCCTGGATGAATTCATCGGCATCCAGCGCCGCGAGGCGGCTATCCCCTGGGTCAACACGGTGGCCATAGGCCGTGGCGAGGGAAATGGGGACGGCCGGGTATGGTATGGCGACGTTGGCGCCGCGCCCAACGTCCCGGATGCGTTGCGCAAGACGTGCGTCACGGCGTTGGCCACGGCGTTCGCCAGCGTGGACCCGAACACCCCGGTCCTGGACGGCGGCCGTTCGGCTTGCGAATGGCGGTCGGATCCGGCGGCGGTGCAGGCGGGCGCCATGCCGGTTGAGGCGATGCCCTGGCTGTTGCGTGACGACTATGTGGCGAACATGAACGACAGCTACTGGCTTGGCAATGTCGCCCAGCCGCTGGAGGGGTACGCGGCCGTGCTGGGCGGCGAACGCCAGGCGCTGGGGCTGCGGGGGAGGCTGGGGCACCGCATCGCGCTCGACCTGATTCAAGGCAAGGCCGCGTCGGCGGAAGTCCTGAGCCTGAGGCTGATGCGGGAGGTGCTCTTGCCCAGGGCCTACTCCGCCGAGTTGTTCAAGGATGAGATCCTGGCCCAAGCCTGCGCGCAGCCGGAGGTCGTGCTGGATGCCGATGCGTTGGCGGCGCCGGGCGGGCTGCGGCAGGAGGTATCGGCCCCGCACAAGGTCGACATCGGGCAGGCGTGCGACATCCTGCGCCGTTGGCCGAACAAGGCGGATGCCCGTGACAGAGGCGCCTTGCTGTGGGAGGCATTTTGGGCCCGGCTGGAACGGAGTCAGGCGGACGCGCTTTACGACGTGGCGTTTGCCAGCGATTCGCCCCTGGAAACCCCTCGCAAGCCGCGCGCGGGGCAGGGCGCGGCGGCCACGGCATTGGCGGCGGCGGTGCTGGAGTTCGGCGACAAGGGATGGCCATTGGATGGCGCGTTGGGAACGCGCCGCTTTGTGGCCAGCGGCGGACGCCACCTTCCGCTCTATGGCGGATGCGGTTCGGCGGGCTACTTCACCGTGGCCTGCAATGAGGATCGTGCCGACCTGTTGGGGCCGGACACCCTGGGCAACAGCTATCTTCAAGTCGTGCGTTTCAGCCCGCACGGCGTGCAGGCGCATACGCTGCTAGCGCACGGCCAGGATGAAAACGCGGTGGCCGACGGGCAAGGCTGGGGGCCAGTGCTGCGGTACGCCCGCAAGGCCTGGCTGCCTTTCCCTTTCAAGGAGGAGGAGATTACGCGGGATCCTGCGCTGGACCATTTGCGTTTGCTTCCCTGATGCCCGCCTAGCGATGGCCGAGGCGCGGCGCCGCGATTGATCTCGGCATTGCGGACGGGATGCCGTCCGCGCGTCCGCCCCCCTAAACATAGGGCCGCGCGGCTCGTCTAGGTGTAGATGGTTCCCGAAGCCATGGCCGCGCGAGCCGTGCCCGCGCTCCTCCCCCTCCCAGTCCAAGGCGATCTCCTTGCTTTCCTACTTGATTCGACAGTCGCGCAAGCTGCTGATGGCCGCGGGCTTGGCCAGTGTGGCCAACGGTGTGTGCAGCGTGCTGCTGCTTACGCAGATCAATGCGGCCTTGACCGCGTCCTCCACGGCAGAGCGCGCTGCGCTGGCGTGGCGCTTCGCGGCCTTCGCGGTGGCGGCCATGTTGAGCCAGATGACGGCCTCGGTGCTGTTCGAGCGGCTGAACCAACGCGCCCATGCCGACCTTCGGCGCTTCATTTCCGCGCGGGTGATCGCGGCGGATTACCGGCGGCTGGAGGAGATCGGCGGTCCCAAGGTGCAATCGGCCTTGTCGGAGCACAGCGCGCGGGTCGCCGAGTTCTTTGTCAGCTTTCCGACGATCCTGGTCAATGCCATCATCGTGTCGGGATGCCTGGCCTACATGGCATGGTTGTCCTGGCAGGTGTTCCTGGCGGCGGTGCTGGTCATCGGGCTCGGTTCTCTTGGCTACCACCTGGCGCATCTGCGCGCGATCCGGCATCTGGAGGTGGCATCCAAGGAGCAGGACCGCTTGTTCGGCCATTTCCGTTCGCTGGTGGAAGGGGCCAAGGAGCTGCGCCTGCACGCCGCCAAGCGCCGCCGCTTTTCCGACGATGTGCTGGGCCGCTCGATCGAGACCGTGCGGCGCGAGCGCGGGCTCGGCATGTCGATCTTCCTGGTGTCATCGGCCTGGGGCAATTTCCTGCTTTACGGCTTTATTGGATTGACCTTGTTCGCGCTGGTGGGCGACGTGCCCGACCGCGCCAGCGTCATGACCGGCTTCGCGCTGATCTTTGTCTATATCGTAGGGCCGCTGGAGAACCTGCTGCTGGCCTTGCCGCGCGCCAATCTGGCCCGGGTGTCCGGCGCGCGCATCGACGAAATCACTGCGCAGCTTGAACACAATGAGGGCGATGGCCCGTCCGCGATTGCGTCGGGTCTGACGAGTCTGGCGCTGCGCGGCGTTAGCCATCGCTACTACCACGAAGGGGCCGACGACCTGTTCACCCTGGGTCCCATAGACCTGGATTTTGCGCCGGGCCAGATCACGTATCTGGTCGGGGGGAACGGCAGCGGCAAGACCTCGCTGGCCAAACTGCTGGCGGGGCTGTACCGGCCGGAGGAGGGCGCCATCCTGATCAACGGCGAGCCGGTGGACGACGCCAGCCGCGATCGCTATCGCCAGACGTTTTCGGCCATTTTCTCGGACTTCCATCTGTTCGAGCATATGCTCGATGCCGCGTCGGCTGAATTGGACGCGCAGGGCAACGCCTTGCTTGAAAAGCTGCACCTGCAGCACAAGGTGCAGGTGCGCAACGGTGCCTTCAGCACGATGGCGCTATCGCAGGGGCAACGCAAACGCCTGGCCCTGACGGTGGCCTATATGGAAGACCGGCCTTTCCTGCTGTTCGACGAGTGGGCGGCGGATCAGGATCCTGTGTTCAAGGAAGTGTTCTACCGCGAGCTGCTGCCGGAACTGCGGGCCCGCGGCAAGGCGGTGCTGGTAATTTCGCACGACGACCGCTATTTCCATCTGGCCGATCGCCTGATCCGGATGGAGAACGGCCAGATCGTGGCGATCGAAATGCCGCCTGGGCGCGCATCCGAGAAATCGGCGTCCGCCGACATGGCCGTCGTGTAATGATGCCTGTGCGGCGCGAAAGCGCTGGCAAGCGCAAGGGCAGCCAGCGCGCCTGGCTGGTGCTGGCGCACCGCTGGGTGGGCTTGGTCATTGCCGGCTTTCTGCTGGTGGCCGGCCTGACAGGGGCGTTGCTGGCCTGGAACGACGAGTTGGAGGCCATGTTCGGTCCGGATCTGTTCCTGGTTGCGCCGCCAGCGGCGATACCCTGCGCACCTGGCTGACGAGCCTGCATATGGCGGCGGTGGGGGGGCGGTGGCCGGCCTGCCGATGAAGCTGTTCATCTGCGCGATCGGGCTGGCGGTGGCCATGCTGTCGATCACGGGCGCGGTGATCTGGTGGAAGAAGCGCCAGGCGCGGCGGCGTGCGGCATTTCCTAGATAGTTTATGTGTGAATCTTTATTTCCGGGTGCAGGCGCGGCCAGCCCAGGAGGCGGGGTTTGTCCGGGCCGCGTGCGGCGCGATATACAAAATGTTCTATTTTTTGCGGTTTTCTAATGCCTGAGACGTGATGTGGCGTCTACGCTTCCTACAGTCCCCTGAACGGAGAGGAGTATGAAGCCCCTTGATTTGGATCAGGTTTCTCCTGGTGTGGCCGGGGTTCCCGGTGTCCCCATCGTCGGTTGGCTGCTGGACGGGCCGCAACCCGAGTTCACCGATGTCGTCAGCGTGGCCCGTCAATGGATGGCGGACGGGCAGCGCGTTTCGGAAGTGGTGCGGGCGCAGGACTACCGGGGAACGCCCAGGATGGGGCCAGGATGCGACATGATGCGCGCCTGCCCCATCGCGGGCCGGTGCTGACGCGCGGAGAGAAAACCATGAGAACCGGCGTGATCAGGCTCAACGGCCACCAGCTCGAATACGAACTCCGGCCGCTTGCGGCGCAGCAGGGCTACGAGGCCTGGGTGCGCACCGCCCCAGGCCGGGAATGGACGCGGATAGGCGTGGGCGATTCCGCTTTCGTGACCGAGGATGCCGCGCTCAAGGGCATCAAGTACGCGGCCGTCGAGATCAGCGCGAGACGGCTGCAGGCCTAGGGCCTGCCGGGGCCCATGGCGCGCCAGGCTGGCGCGTCGTCCATCAGCCTTTTACCAAGCCGCCGTCGACGATCAGGTTCTGTCCGGTCACCGCGCGCGACCAGGGGCTGGCGAAGAACAGCACGGCGTCGGCGAATTGCTCGGGCGTGGTGACTTCGCGCAGCGGCGTGCCCGCGGCAATCATGTCGAAGACCGCGTCCGGCGTGGCCGCAGAGGCGTCGGTGGTGCGCAGCAAGCCGCCCGATACCATGTTGACGGTGATGCCGTCGGCCCCCAGTTCATGCGACAAGGTGCGGGTGAAGGCCAGCAGCGCGGCCTTGGCCGCGGTGTAGTCGTGGTACGGCACCACCGGGTTCTGGACTAGGTTGGTGCCGACGTTGATGATGCGTCCGCCGCCAGCAGTCCGCATGCCGGGCAGGGCGGCCTGGGTGGTGTTGAGCGCGGCGCGCACGCTGCCTTCCAGCTGCGCGTTCATCTGCGCCCAGTCCAGCGCGCCGGCTTGCGGGCGGGCGTCGCCATTGAACTGGAAGGCGGGCAGGGCGTTGTTGACGACCGTGTCCACGGGCTGGCCGAAATGCGCGCTGGCTTGCGTGAACATGGCGGCGACGGCGGCCGGGTCCCGCACGTCGGCCTGCAGCGCGATGGCGCGGTCCGGCGCGCTGGCGGCCAGGGCCTGCGCGCGTTCGGCGCTGTTCAGATAGTTGACGACGACCTTGGCGCCTTCGCGCAGGAAGGCGCGGGCGATGGCGGCGCCCAGGCCGCGGCTGGCGCCGGTGACGATGACGAGCTGCTGGCTCAGGTCCGGGGAAAGGCGTTGCTGTGATGACATGTAGTTAAGGCTTCCTGCTCAGTGTTCCGAGCCGCTGTTCAGCATGCGGCTGCGGGCTTTTTCAATATGGGCGCGCATGACGTTGCGCGCGCCGTCGGCGTCCTGTTCCTGGATCAGCCGGTAGATGTGGCGGTGTTCCTCGATGGCGGCGCGGGTGCGCTTCCAGGGTTCGCTGTGGACCAGGTGGCGCATGACGTTCACGGCATGGCTGACGTCGTACTCCAGCGATTTCAGCACCTGCACGAAGCGCTGGTTGCTGGTGGCCGCGGCGATGGCGCGGTGGAATCCGTAGTCGTGATGGTGGGCGATGGCGCCGGAGGCGTCGGCTTCTTCATAGCCGGTCAGCATGCGGTCCATTTCGCGCAGGTCTTCGTCGGTGCGGCGCAGGGCGGCCAGGTAGGCGCATTCGGGTTCGATCACCATGCGCAGCTCCAGGCCTTCCAGGATGTGGCCGACGCGGCGCGCAGGGTCGACCGCGGGCATGCCGCCCATGAGGTCGGGCTTGGCGCGCACATAGGTGCCCGAACCGCGGATGGACTCCACCAACTGGTCTTCACGCAGCCGGTCCAGCGCTTGCCGCACCACCGGCCGCGAGACCTCGAACAAAGTGGCCAGTTCCATTTCCGTGGGCAGCTTGTTGCCGGGCGCGATCTTGCCGGTCGCGATGGCATAGAACAGGCTCTCGTAGACGCGTTCGGCAAAGCGTTCGGCGCGCACATAGCCCAGGCCCGAGGCCACTTCCGCCAGCACGTCCAGTTCGGGACGGGGGCGGTCTATCGCCACCAACAGCGATTCAAGCTGCGGGTCACGCACATTGCTCATCGGCGCTCCTAATTTGTATTGCCCTGTATTGCCGGGATTGTCAGTCGCCATGACAAATCCAGGGTGGCGTTAAGCCGCTGAATTATTAGGGATTACCCCGAGTGATCAGAAAATATCCTGACTCTTGGGATAAAAGCTGTCAATTCAATTGACAAGTTACGGGCCGCTCCCGTACTTTGACCCGAAACCAAAACGCAACTCGCGCGCGACGCCGCGAGCGGCGCGCTGCCGGTGTCCGCCGGTCCGCGCCTGGAGACGAAACCATCCCGCAACCGGCCGTCCGGCCGCTACTTTACTCCGCACATCGTGACTCAGAAGAACTTTATCGCCAACCAATGGGTGGACGCCGCCACCGGCGCAACCATTCCCGTCCTGAACCCGTCCGATGGCGCGCCTTTCGAGGCAATCGCGCGTTCGACCGCCGAGGACGTGGACCGCGCCGTGACGGCGGCGCGCGAGGCTTATGAAGGCGAGTGGGGCCAGATGGCGCCCGCCGCGCGCAGCCGCCTCTTGATGCGCATCGCCTTTGCGCTGCTGGACCGCCAGGAAGAGCTGGCGCAGCTGGAATCGGCCGACACCGGCAAGCCGATCAAGCAGGCGCGCGCCGATGCCGCCGCCGTGGCCCGCTACTTCGAGTTCTATGCCGGCGCGGTCGACAAGCTGCACGGCGAGACCATTCCCTACACCCCGGGCTTCACCGTGTTGACGGTGCGCGAAGCGCACGGCGTCACCGGCCACATCGTGCCCTGGAACTATCCGCTGCAGATTTTTGGCCGCAGCGTGGGCGCGGCCCTGGCCGCCGGCAACGCCTGCGTGGTCAAGCCGGCGGAGGACGCCTGCCTGTCGCTCTTGAAGTTGGCGGAGATCGCCGCTGAAGTCGGCCTGCCGGCCGGCGCCCTGAATATTTGCACCGGCTACGGCCATGAAGCCGGCGCGGCGCTGTCTGCTCACCCGGGCATCGACCACATCTCGTTCACCGGTTCGCCGCAGACGGGCAAGATGGTGGCGCATGCCGCCGCCGAGAACCACGTGCCGGTCACGCTGGAACTGGGCGGCAAGTCGCCCCAGATCGTGTTCGATGATGCCGACCTGGACGCCGCCATGCCGGTGCTGCTGGCCGCCATCATCCAGAACGCGGGCCAGACCTGCTCGGCCGGCAGCCGCGTGCTGATCCAGCGCGGCGTGTACGAGACCGTGCTCAAGCGCCTGTCGGACGCGTTCTCGGCCACCGTCACCGGTCCGGCCGCGGCCGACCTGGACGTGGGTCCCCTGATCAACGCGCGCCAGCAGGACCGGGTGCGTGGCTTCCTGGCCGAAGCCGAGGCCGAAGGCATGAAGGTCGCGGCCCGCGGCAAGCTCAAGGAAGGTACGCCCGAGGCCGGCTTCTACCAGCCGCCCGTGCTGTTCCGCGACGTGCCGCCCAACAGCCGCCTGGCGCAGGAAGAAGTCTTTGGCCCGGTGCTGGCCGCCATGGTGTTCGACACCGAGGAAGAGGCGCTAGCCATCGCCAACGGCACGCTGTACGGCCTGGTGGCCGGCGTCTGGACCCGCGACGGCGGCCGCCAGCTGCGCCTGGCGCGCAAGCTGCGCGCCGGCCAGGTGTTCATCAACAACTACGGCGCCGGCGGCGGCGTGGAGCTGCCGTTTGGTGGTTCGCGCCAGTCGGGCTACGGCCGCGAGAAGGGCTTTGAAGCGCTGTACGGCTTCACCACCCTGAAGACGATCGCCATCCGCCACTGATCCCGGCTTGCGGGCGGCCCGGCCCCTGGCAAAATATCGGTTAACGTTGATGTTTTGCTTCAGGGGCGCCGCCCCGCATTCAGGATCCGTATGTTCACCGGTATTGTTCAAGGCACCGCGAAGATCGCCAAGATCGCGGATCGCGAAGGCCTGCGCACTTTCACGCTGGATTTCCCCCCTGGTTTTTGCGTGGACCTGGCCATCGGCGCCAGCGTGTCCACCGATGGCGTCTGCCTGACCGTCACGGAAATCCTGTCCGAGAACCAGGCCACCTTCGACGTCATGCTGCAAAGCCTGGCCATCACCACCCTGGGCAGCTATCAGGAGGGCGACCGCGCCAACGTCGAGCGGGCTGCCAAGGACGGCGCCGAAATCGGCGGCCATCCCTTGTCCGGGCACGTGGATTTCACCTCTGAAGTGGTCATGGTGAAGTCGTCCGACACCAATCGCCTGATGCGCTTCAGCATCCCCGAGGCCTTCCGCAAGTACGTCTTCGCCAAGGGTTATATCGCCATCAACGGCGCCAGCCTGACGGTATCGGAAGTCAACCGCGCCGAGGGCTGGTTCGAGGTCTGGCTGATTCCGGAAACCCGCCGCATGACGGTGTTCGAGGACAAGCAGGTGGGCGATTTCGTCAATATCGAGATCGAACGCAGCACCCAGGTCGTGGTCGATACCGTGCGCGAAACCGTGCAGGAAAGCCTGGGCAGGCTGCAGCCGCTGCTGGAAGCCATCCTGAAGGAAAAGGGGCTGACGCTGGAAGACTTCGTCAGTCCGCAGGGCAAGCTGAAGTAGCCTATCGCGCGGGGGGCGGGCGGCGCCCGGCCCTCAGCCGGAAAGCCGGGCGGAAGTCAGGTCGGTCAGCACGCCGTTTTCCAGGACCGCCATCGTCAACTTGTCGACCGTGCCGCGGATTTCGAGTCCGTTGCGGTTCAGTTCATCGCACAGCGATTTCATCAGTGCGCGGTTGGTGGAGGCCCCCATGGTGATGTGCGGCACATAGGGGATGTCCAGGCGCAAGGTCGGAGCCAGCACCTGGCGGTACAGGGCGTCGTGCAGGCGTGCGAGCTGGCTATGGCCTTCGTCGGGGACCAGGTACGCGTAGGCGTGCGCCGGGTCGGCGCCCAGCATGGCGTAGCGGCATACGAAGTCTATCGGGCCGTGCAGGCGGGCGACCTCTTCGAGGTGCAGCTGGTAGGCCTGTTCATCGATGCCCGCGCACCCGAACGCCATGGTGAAGTGCGCCCTGACCAGGGGATGCTGGCCATCATGCTGGCGTCGGAACTCGTCGATGAACCCGGCGTCCTGCGCACCGAGGCGCGGGTAGGCGAGCGTGTGGAGTTTCTTCATGCCGCCAGTCTGCCACCGCGGTGCGCGAAAAAGCAAACCCCGCCGGCGGGCGGCGGGGCGGCGCTCAATAAGAGAACGCCTTGCCTTGCGGGCGCACGCGGATGCCCGGCTGCAGCCGGGTCCAGGGCAGGTCAGCCGGATCGGCCTGCATCGGGCCGGGCGCCTTGGCCACCAGCACTTCGTGGGCGATGGGCTGGAAGTCCGCGCGGAAATGCACGGAACTCTTCACCACCAGTATCGCCATTTCCTCGGGCTGCACGCCGCCCACGCGGAACAGGTTGCGGTCCAGCATCTGCGACTTGGTGGCGCTGACCACCACCCGCACGCCGCCGATCCGCAGGCCGGCCACGGCTTCCAGGTCCACGTCCATGCCGTTCATCATCGGCCCGTCAAAGCGCAGCTTGCCGGGCGACAGGGTTTCGACCACGAATTCGCCTTCGAAGGCCGAGTCGCCGGCCACGCCGGATTGGCCGCCCAGGCTCAGGCGGACCTTGCCGCCGATGCCGGCCGCCGTGGCCTGGCGCACCGCCTCGGGATCGTAGAAGAGCCCCAGCGCGGCGTTCTGGGCGTCGGCCTGCACCAGCGCGCGCAGCATGCCGGTGGTGTTGGCGTCGCCGCCCGCGCCCGGATTGTCCTGCGTGTCGGCGATGACCACCGGACGCGACGCGCCCGCCGCCAGCGCCTGCGCGCGGCGCACGGCCTCGGAGGGCTCGAGGAAGTCGGGCGACCATTGCGGCTCCAGTTCCAGCACGCGCTGGTACAGGGTGTCGGTCACGCGTTCAACGGCCGCCGCGTCGGTGCCGTAGGCCCAGACCACCGGGCCGCACTCGGGGAAGTCCGCCGCCGGAAAGCCGGGCGCGAACGAGATGGAGACCACGCCCGGGGTCTGCTCCAGGCTTTCCAGCAGTTCGTACACGCCCTTGGACGGCTGCAGCATCGTGCACATGCCGTTGATCGGAATCAGGAAGGGCAGGCGGCGCTCGCTGCGGCTCCAGCTGTCGCCCGCCGCGATGCGGGCCTGCAGCAGGCGCGCCGCGTGTACACCGGTGTCGGCCATGTCCACGTGCGGATAGGTGCGGAACGCGGCCAGGCCGTCGGCTTCCTGCAGCATCCGCGCGGTGACGTTGGCATGCAGGTCCAGGCTGGCGATCACCGGCACGCCGGGCCCGACGATCTGGCGCATGCGCGCCAGCAGTTCGCCTTCGCCGTCATCCAGGTGCTCGGCGACCATGGCGCCGTGCAGGTCGAGATAGACGGCGTCATGGCTGCCGTTGCGGGCGGCGTCCAGGATTTCGCCGGCGATCCGTTCGTAGGCGTCGCGGGTCACATGGGCCGACGGGCTGGCGCCCGCCCAGATCACGGTTTCGACCGTGTGGCCCTGGGCCAGCGCCGCGTTGATGAAGCCGCCGGCGGGGATGTTGACCTCGCGCAGCGCCAGCATGTCCTTGCCGCGCACCATGGCCGGGAAGCCTTCGCCGCGCACGAAGTTGTCGTAGGCGGCGAGCGACGGCGCAAAGGTGTTGGTTTCGTGCTGGAAGCCAGCAACCAGAATGTGCATGATCGTTTCCTGTGGGTGGGACTTCAGGCGCGGGCGGGCGCGGAACGGGGCGGACGGTTCACCAGCAGCAACAGGGCGCCTGCCACCAGCAAGGCGGAGATCACGTACAGGCCGCCAGCCAGCGTGCCGGTGGCTTGCTTGGACCAGCCGATGATGGACGGGCTGAGGAATCCGCCGAGCAGGCCGATGCTGTTGATGAGGGCGATGCCGCCGGCCGCCGCCTCTCCTTTGAGGTACTGCGAAGGAATCGCCCAGAATACCGTGTAGGAGGCCCACATGAAGCCCGTGGCCAGCGTGATGGCCGTCAGGGATAGCGCGAATTGCGTCGGCGCGGCGGTAGCCACGCACAGCGACACGCCGGCCAGCAGGGCGGGTACCAGGGTGTGCCAGCGCCGCTCCTGCATGCGGTCCGAACTGCGCGCAAACCACAGCATGAAGACGGCCGCCGCGATGTAGGGAACGGCGGAATACAGGCCGATTTCCATGGTGTCCTGCACGCCGGCCAGCTTGAGCAGCGTGGGCAGCCAGAAGCTGACGGCATAGATGCCGCAGATCAGGCAGAAGTACGTCAACGCCATGCCGTAGATGGCGGGATCGCGCAGCACCTGCTTGAAGGCATGCTTCTGCTGCGCGCCGCGGGTTTCAAGATCGGCGGCCAGCAGCGCCTTGTCCTCGGCGCTGAGCCACTTGGCCTCGGCGGGCTTGTCGTCCAGGTAGCGGTAGGCGATCACGCCCAGCAGCACGCAGGGCAGGCCTTCCAGCAGGAACATCCATTGCCAGCCGTCCAGGCCGTGCGCGCCCGAGAACGCGGTCATGATCCAGGCCGACACGGGGCCGCCGACGATGCCGCCGATGGGGCCGGCCAGCATCACCACCGCCATGACGCCGGCCATGCGCGACTGCGAGTACCAGTAGGTCAGGTAGAAGATCATGCCGGGCGCGAAGCCGGCTTCGAACACGCCCAGCATGAAGCGCAGGACGTAGAAGCTCCATTCGCCCTGCACGAACAGCATCGAGGCCGAGGTCAGGCCCCACAGCACCATGATGCGGCTGATCGTGCGGCGCGCGCCGATGCGGGTCAGCAACAGGTTGCTGGGCACTTCGAAGATGACGTAGCCCAGGAAGAAGATGCCGGCGCCCAGGCCGTAGACGGCGTCGGAGATGCCGATGTCCTGCTGCATCTGCAGCTTGGCGAAGCCGATGTTGATGCGGTCCAGGTAGGCAAAGACGTAACAGAGCAGCAGGAAGGGCAGCAGGCGCCACGTGATCTTGCGATATAGCGGGGCCAGGCGCGGGTCCGTGCCCGGCGTGGTCGGATTTGGCATTGCATGTCTCCTCGCGCGGGTCTGGCGCCCGCGGTGGCTGGGGTTGCGCCGGAAACCCTATGGCTTCCGGGGCCGCCATTATTGGAAGACAGCGGTGTTCCGAACAATGACCGGAGTGATAAATTATCGTTGCCCTGTGGGCAACGATCGACTCACCTTCAACTGGCGCGGCCCAGCGCCCCGGGAATGCGGGATATGCAGGAAATCAGCCAGGTCCGCCTGAAGTACTTCAACGAGGTCATGGCCTGCGGCTCGATACGGGGCGCGGCGGACAAGCTGGATACGGCGGCCTCCGTCATCAGCCGGCAGATCCAGCTGCTGGAAAAAGAGCTGGGCGTGCAGCTGTTCGAGCGGCGCTCGCGCGGGCTGACCCCCACCGAGGCGGCCGACATGCTGCTGGAGTACCACCGCGGCTGCCGCGCCCAGCAGGAACACCTGAACGCGCGCCTGCAGGAATTGCGCGGCATGCAGCGCGGCAACGTGCAGCTGATGATCAGCGAAGGTTTCATCGACGGCCTGATGGAGCATGTGGTCGGACCGTTCTGCATCGAATATCCGCAGATCAACATCAGCGTCAACGTGGGATCCGTGAATGAAGTGGTCGAGGCGGTGGCTTCTGATGCCGCCCACATCGGACTGGCCTACAACCCGCCCGTGGATCCGCGGCTGCGCTGCCGCGCCAGCCGCAAGCATCCGGTCTGCCTGCTGGCGGGCCGCGGCCACGCGCTGGCCGCGCGACGGGGCCCGCTGACCATCGCCGACATCCTGCCGTATCCCTTCGCGCTGATGTCCGCGCCCTACGGGCTGCGCCAGGCGGTGGACCTGCTGGAATTCACCGAGCGCATCCATCTGACGCCCAGCCTCACCACCAATTCGCTGCGTGTCTTGAAGCAGTACGCGATGACGGGGGCGGGCGTGACCTTGATGCCCAACCTGGGCGTGCATCACGAACTGGCAAGCGGCGAATTGGTCGCGATACCCATCGCGCATCCGATCCTGAGCGCGCCGGAATGCCAGGCGCTGCTGCGGCTGGGACGGCCCCTGTCGTCCGCCGCCAACGAGGTCATGCGGCGCATCGAACAACGCCTGCCGGCGTTCTCGGGCGGCTGAGCGCCAGCGCGTCGGGCCGCGTCCGCTTACAATGGGCGCACTTTCGGAGGTATCACCATGTCGGTCACAACCGATATCAAAATACGCCCCCTGGAGCGTGGCGACCTGCACTTTGTGCACAAGATCAACAATAACGACGTCATCATGCGTTATTGGTTCGAAGAGCCCTACGAGGCCTACGACGAACTGGTCGCCCTGTATGACCGCCACTTGCACGACCAGAACGAGCGGCGCTTCATCATCGAGCACGACACCGGGCAGCCCGCCGGCCTGGTCGAGCTGGTGGAAATCGATTACATCCACCGCCGTGCCGAATTCCAGATCATCATCGCGCCCAGCTATCAGGGCCGGGGCTACGCCAAGGCGGCGACGCGCATCGCGGTGGGCTACGCCTTCCGCGTGCTGAACCTGCACAAGGTCTATCTGGTGGTGGACAAGGACAACACCGCCGCCGTGCACATCTACGAGCGCTGCGGCTTCCAGATCGAAGGGCTGCTGAAGGAAGAGTTCTTTTCCAACGGCGACTATCGCGACGCCTACCGCATGGCGCTGCTGCAGCACGACCATCTGCGCGATGTGGGGCCTGGCGCACCGGATGCGCCGGTGCTGCGCGACTGGCCGCAGGAAGAGCAGGCGGGCTGAAGCGTGCTTTTACCGGCGGCCATGCACGGCATGCGCCGCCGGGAAATCGGATTGCCCCGCGTCAGTGGGCGGCTGGCGCCGCCCGCAGCAGCCGCAGGCCGTTGGCCACCACCAGCAGGCTGGCGCCCACGTCGGCGAACACCGCCATCCACAGCGTGGCGTTGCCGGTCATGGCCAGGGTCAGGAACACGGCCTTGATGCCCAGCGCCAGCACGATGTTCTGCACCAGCACACGATGCGTGGCGCGCGACAGGCGCAGGAAGGTGCCGATCTTGCGCAGGTCGTCGTCCATCAGGGCCACGTCGGCCGTTTCGATGGCGGTGCCGGTGCCGGCCGCGCCCATGGCGAAGCCGATGTCGGCGCGGGCCAGGGCGGGGGCGTCGTTGATGCCGTCGCCCACCATGCCGACGCGGCCGCCCGACGCCAGCTTGCTTTCGATGGCGGTCAGCTTGTCTTCGGGCAACTGGTCGCCGCGCGCTTCGTCGATGCCGACCTGTTGCGCGATGGCTTGCGCCGTGGGCGTGTTGTCGCCCGTCAGCATCAGGGTGCGCACACCCAGGGCGTGCAGGTCCGCGATGGCGGCGGCGCTGGTCGGCTTGACCGTGTCGGCCACGGCGGCCACGGCCAGCACGCGGCTGCCGTCGGTCAGCGCGATGGCGCTCTTGCCCTGGCGTTCCAGTTCGTCCAGGCGCGTTTCCAGCTTGGGGCTGGAGACGCCGAGTTCGCGCATCAGGCGGCGGTTACCCAGTTGGAAGGTCACGCCGTCCAGTGTCGCGCTGACGCCGCGGCCGGGCAGGGCGGTGAATTCCTGCACGTCCAGCAAGGTCGTGCCGGCTTCGCGCGCGGCATTGGCCACGGCCAGTGACACCGGATGGTCGGAGCGGGCGGCCAGGCTGGCGGCGATTAGCGCGGCCGGCTGGCGGCTTTGGTCGGACACGTCCCAATCCTGGATGTCGGTCTGCACCGGCTTGCCGTGGGTCAGCGTGCCGGTCTTGTCCAGCGCCAGCCATTTCAGGTTGCGGCCTTCTTCGAGGTACACACCGCCCTTGACCAGGATGCCCCGGCGCGAGGCCGCGGTCAGGCCGCTGACGATGCTGACCGGGGTGGAGATGACCAGCGCGCAGGGGCAGGCGATGATCAGCAGCGCCAGGGCGCGGTAGATCGCGTCGAACCAGGGCTGGCCCCAGAACAGCGGCGGCAGCACCGCCACCAGCAGCGCGATGCCTACTACCGTCGGCGTATAGATGCGCGAGAAGCGGTCAATGAAGCGCTGGGTCGGCGCGCGCGCGCCTTGCGCCTGTTCGACGGCGTGGATGATGCGGGCCAGCGTGGTGTTGCCGGCCGCCGCGGTGACGCGGTATTCGAAGGAGCCGGCGGCGTTGACGGTGGCGGCGTAGACCGGGTCGTCCTGCGTCTTTTCCACGGGCAGGCTTTCGCCGGTGATGGGGGACTGGTCCACGGCCGAACTGCCGCTGACGATGATGCCGTCGGCCGCGATGCGTTCTCCCGGCCGCACCCGCACGATGTCGCCTACCTGCAGCCTGGCGGCAGGCACTTCCAGCCAGTCGCCATTGGCCTGGCGCACGGTGGCGGTTTCCGGCGCCAGGTCGAGCAGGCCGCGGACGGCGTTGCGCGCCCGGTCCAGGGAGCGGGCTTCGATCAGTTCGGCCACATTGAACAGGAACATCACCATGGCCGCTTCGGGCCATTGGCCGATCAGCACGGCGCCGGTGACGGCGATGCTCATCAGGGCGTTGATGTTGAGGTTGCCGTTGCGCACGGCGATCCAGCCCTTGCGGTAGGTACTGACGCCGCAGGCCAGGATGGCGGCCACGGCCAGGGCCGCGGTGACGCCCAGCGGCCAGCCGGCGAAATGCGACAGTTCCGACAGCGCCGCCAGGATGCCGGAGCCGCCGATCAGCCACCAATTCACCGGTTTGGCGGCAGGGGCCGGCGTGCCGGGGGCGTTGTCGGCCAGGGGCTCGGGCGTCATGTCCAGCGACTTGATGGCGGCCATGACGCGGTCCAGCGCGCCTTCGGCGTGCACCACGGTCAGTACGCGCTGCATCAGGTTGAAGTCCAGCGCATGCACGTCGGCCATGCTGTCTAGCTTCTTGCGGATCAGCGTTTCCTCGGTGGGGCAGTCCATCTGGCCGATGCGCAGGCGCGCCAGCGACTGGCCCGGGCCGGCGCTGAGCGTGGCCGCGCCGGCGCCCGAGAGGCTGAAGGGCTGGCCGTCGCCGTGGCCGCAGCAGGCGTCGCCGCCGTGATCGTGCTTGTGGCTGTGGTCGTGCTTGTGATCGTGGGCGTGATCATGGCCGGCGTGGTCGTGGCTGTGATCGTGGCCCGCGTGGCTGTGGTCGGCGTGATCATGGCCCGCATGATCGTGTCCGGCATGGGCCTGGGCGTTGTTGGCGGGGGCGTCGCATCCGTCGTGCGCGCAGCAGGCGCCGCCTTGCCCGGCGGGCATATGTTCGTGTTTTTTGACCGGAGGTAAAGACATCGTCCTCTGCCTTGAAATAAGCTGGTGACGCTATTCCACACCTTGGAGTTACTATAGGGTCAACCCCCTAAATCAATCGGATGCGATCCGGGAGGCAGCGATGCGTATCGGCGAATTGGCCACGGCGGCCGGAACCACGGTCGAGACCGTCAGGTATTACGAGAAAGAAGGGCTGTTGCCGGCCCCGGAAAGGGGGCTGAACAACTACCGCAGCTATGGCCAGCCACACCTGGAACGGTTGCGCCTGATCCGCAACTGCCGCGCGCTGGACATGACGCAGGACGAGATCCGCGCCATCCTGTCGCTGGCGGACAACCACCAAAGCGGTTGCGGGCCCATCAATGAGCTGTTCGACGAGCACATCTCCCACGTGGACGAGCGCATCGCCGAACTGACCCAGCTCAAGACCCAGCTCACCGAACTGCGCCAGCGCTGCCTGTCGGCCCGGCCCGACACGGAAGACTGCGGCATCCTGCATGGCCTGAGCGAAATGCAGGTCGAAGAGCGCCAGGAACGCCACACGCACCTGGGCTGAACGCCTCCCGCCAGGACGAACACCACTGAGGGCCGGTAGCCGGCCTAGGGAAAACCCGCCGCGTGAAAAGCGCGGCGGCGTCTTGTTGCGTCCAACATCAACATGTAAGATGTCCAACATCCAACAAATAATGACAAGGCAGCCGCGGTCGAAGATCAGCGGCGCCGTACAGAGAGGCAGACAAGCATGGATTCCAAGCCCTTGGGCCGATTCACCGTCCTGGACCTGACGCGGGTGCGCTCGGGTCCGGCCGCCGTGCGCCAGTTCGCGGACTGGGGCGCCACCGTCATCAAGATCGAAGAGCCGGGCGACGAGCAGGACGACAAGCCGGGCGGTTCGGCCCAGTTCGCGGATTACCAGAACACCCACCGCAACAAGCGCAGCGTCACGCTGAACCTGAAGCATCCGCAGGGCCGGGCGTTGTTCCTGGACCTGGTGCGCCAGGCCGACGTGGTGGTGGAAAACTACCGGCCCAACGTCAAGTTCAAGCTGGGCATCGACTACGAGACGCTGCGCCAGGTGAATCCGCGCATCGTCTACGCCAGCGTGTCCGGCTTCGGACAGGACGGCCCCTACGCCGGGCGCCCAGGGCTGGACCAGATCGCTCAGGGCATAGGCGGGCTGATGTCGGTGACGGGCGAGCCCGGCCGCGGTCCCATGCGGGCGGGGATTCCGGTGGCGGACCTGACCTCCGGCCTGTTCTGCGCCATCGGCATCTTCATCGCGCTGCTGGAGCGCGAGGTGTCGGGCCAGGGGCAGTGGGTGCAGACCTCGCTGTTGCAATCGCAGGTCTGGATGATGGATTTCCAGGCGATGCGCTGGCTGATGAATGGCGAGGTGCCCGGCCAGAGCGGCAACGACCATCCCACCAGCAGCCCGACCGGCGTGTTCCCCACCAGCGACGGCTACATGAACATCGCGGCCATGGGCAACGACATCTATGCGCGCCTGTGCCGCGTGCTGGAAGTGCCGGAACTGATCGAGGACGAGCGCTTCCTGACCGTGCCGCTGCGGGCGCGCAACCGTCCCGCGCTGAACGCGGCGATCGGCGCGCGCACCGCGACCCGGCCCACCGCCGAATGGATTGCGCTGATGAACAAGGAGGGCGTGCCTTGCGGCCCGATCCTGGGCATGGATCAGACTTTCGAGGATCCGCAGGTGCGCCACCTGGGGCTCAGCCGCGAAATCCGCCATCCCTCGCTGGGGCCGATTTCGGTGGTGGGGCAGCCCATGATCCTGAGCCGCTCGGCGGCAGGGGAAATGGCGCCCGCGCCGGAACGCGGCCAACACAACGGCGACGTCTACGGCGGCATGCTGGGTTTGGCGCCTGCCGACTTGCAGCAGCTGGCCCGCGAAGGCGTCATTTGAGGGCTCCGTCCTGACGCCGAGCATAAAATCGCCGCCAAGGCCGCCCGCGTATCCGGCGGTCCAGACGGAGACAGCCCAGACATGAACGCACCATCCACCGCCCCCGCCGACCAGGTCTTTTCCAGCCTGGGACGCCCCGAGAACTTGCCGGACGAGATCGCCTCGCAGATCCGCCAGAAGATCGTGGCGCGCGAGTTCGAGCCGGGCCAGCGCCTGCCCACGGAATTCGAGCTGGCGCAGATGTTCGCCGTCAGCCGCAACGTGGTGCGCGAGGCGATCGCGCGGCTGAAGCTGTCGGGGTATGTGGACACGCGCCGCGGCGTGGGCTCCTTCGTGGCGCAGGACGTGGGCACGCGCAATTTCGAGATCGCGCCCGAAGACCTGCTGCAGCCCGAACCGCTGCTGCACATTTTCTGGCTGCGGGTGGAACTGGAGTCGGGTGCGGCCGCGCAGGCGGCCTTGCATCGCACCCCCGAGCAGATCGAAAGCCTGCGCCAGGCCCTGCAACGGGTCGACGCCGCGGGCAATGACTGGCAGGCCGGCGCCGACCATGCGCTGGACTTCCACATGGCCGTGGGCGAAGCCACCAACAACCCTTATTTCGTGCGCCTCTTGGCGCACCTGCGCCACGTGTTCCGCGGCGCCGTGCGCACGCTGCGCTACACCAGCGCCGGCACCGAGCGCGTGCCGGAAATCGAGCGCGAACACCACCGCATCTTCGACGCCATCGTGGCCGGCGACAGCGAGGCCGCGCGCCTTGCCATGCGCGCGCACCTGACCAACGGCATTCAACGGCACCAGACAGTCATACAAGGAAAGCAACCGTGACCATACTACGCATCCTGCAGGGCGAAATCACCGACAACATCGTGGCCGAGAAGCGCGGTGCGATAGGCTGGCTGACGTTCAACGATCCGCAGCGGCACAACGCCGTGTCGTTCGCCATGTGGGAGGCGGTGCCGGTGGTGCTGGAAGCCTTCCGCCAGGACCCGGAGATCCGGGCGGTGGTGCTGCAGGGCGCGGGCGGCAAGGCCTTCGTCAGCGGCGCGAACATTTCGCAGTTCGACACGCTGCGCAGCGGCGAAGACGCGGTGGTCGAATACGAGCGCGTCGCCGAAACCGCGCAGCTGGCGCTGTATGACTACGACAAGCCCACGATCGCGTATATCCAGGGCTATTGCATCGGCGGCGGCCTGAACATCGCCCTGTGCTGCGACATCCGCATCGCCTCGGACAACAGCAGTTTCGCCATCCCCGCCGGCAAGCTGGGCCTGGGCTACCGCCTGACCGCGATCCGCAACCTGGTGACCGCGGTCGGCCCGGCCAACGCGCTGGAAATCTTCCTGACGGCGGCGCGCTATGACGCCCACCAGGCCAAGGAGCTGGGCCTGATCCGCAAGGTGGCGCCGGTGGCAGAACTGCCGCAGGTGCTGGAGGCCATGCTGGCGCAGATCCAGGCCAACGCGCCGCTGACGCTGCGCGCAGGAAAGAAGATGATCCGCCAGCTGCAGCAGCTGGGACCGGAAGTCGATGTGGAAGGCATGCGCCGGCTGGTGCTGGAGTGCTTCGAAAGCAATGACTACCGCGAGGGCCGCAAGGCGTTCGCGGAAAAGAGAGCGCCGGTGTTCACCGGCACCTGATCTCCGGCCGCGGGCCGGATTCCCTACGCGGCTTGCAGGTCCGCGCCGTTGCCGGCGCGGCCGGGGGAGGCTTGCGTCCTGAATCCGCGCGCGGACCGGATCAACCCGGCCACCGATCCCACCGGGGACGGCCAGGCCACAGACCGCGCAACAAGCGCGGCGACGAGGAGACAGACATGAAAGCGGTTCATCTGAGGGCAGGCCTGGCGGGGTTGGCGGCATGGCTGTGCGCGGCGCCGCTGCACGCGCAGGGGGCCTATCCCAGCCAGCCGGTGCGCATCGTGGTGGGCTACGCCGCCGGCGGCACCACGGACATCCTGGCGCGGGCGCTGGGCGAGCAGCTGAGCAAGGAGCTCAAGCAGCCCGTCATCATCGAGAACAAGGCCGGCGCGGCTGGCAACATTGCCGCGGCCTCCGTGCAGCAGGCCGCGCCCGACGGCTACACGCTGTTCATGGCCACCGTGTCCAGCCACGGCATCAATCCGGTCGTGTACAAGAAGTCGCTGGGTTACGACCCGGTGGGCGGCTTCACGCCGGTCAGCATGATCGCGTCCATCCCGCTGGTGCTGGTCGCCAATCCCAAGCTGCCGGTGGCGTCGGTGGCCGACCTGGTCAAGCTGGCGCGCGAGAAGCCGGGCGACCTGAACTATTCTTCCAGCGGCAATGGCTCGCCGGTGCATGTGGCCGGCGCCATGTTCGCCTCGGAGGCCAAGGTGCAGATCCAGCACGTGCCGTACCGCGGCGGGTCGCTGGCCAATTCCTCGGTCATGAGCGGCGAAACCCAGTTCAGCTTCGCCACCTTGCCGGCGGCCTTGCCGCAGGTCCGCGCAGGCAGCCTGCGCGCGCTGGCCGTCACCACCCGGGACCGTTCGGCGGAGCTGCCCGAGGTGCCCACGGTGGCCGAGGATCCGATGTTCAAGGGCTACGAAATCAATACCTGGAATGCGCTGATGGCGCCCAAGGGCACGCCCGACGCGGTGGTGGCCGTGCTGAACCAGGCGGTGGCGCGGTCGCTGGCCGTGCCGGCCTTGCAGACCCGCTTCAAGGGCGAGGGGGCGACGCCGGGCGCCAGCAGCCCGGCCGAGCTGGGCCAGTTCGTCAACGCGGAGCTGGCGCGCTGGGCGGGCGTCATCCAGGAAGTCGGCATCCAGATCGAATGACCTCTGGCGGTCCGGGGGGATGACGGTCCGAGGCAGCGGAGTGGCGTAATATGAATTGTGTTTCTTTCTCATTGACGCCAGATCCGATGACCACGACCCCGACCGCCACCCCGCTGCACGCCCTGAATACGCGCCGTTCCTTCAAGTTCCTCCGCGCCCCGGCGCCCAAGCCCGAGGAACTCGAACAGATCCTGCAGGCCGCCATGTCGGCGCCCGACCATGGCGCCTTGCGGCCGTGGCGCTACGTGGTGATCCGCGGCGAGGCCATCGGCAAGCTGGCCGATCTGGCGCTGGACGCGGTCAAGCGCAGCGGCGATCCGCGCATGACGCCGGAAAAGGAAAAGTCCGTGCGCGAGTGGATGGCGGGCGTGCCGCTCTTCATCGCGGTGGCGCAGAAGATCGCGCACGACAACACCAAGATCCCGGAACAGGAGCAGCTGCTGGCCACCGGCGCCGCCACCATGAACCTGCTGAACGCCGTGCACATGCTGGGCTACGGCGCGTTCTGGAGCACCGGCATCGGCACCTACGTGGAAGACGTGCAGAACGCGCTGGGCCTGGACGCGCTGGACTACCGCTTCCTGGGCTTCCTGGCCATCGGCACCCCGGCTTGCGCCGTGCCGCCGGCCAACCGCCCGGACTACCGTGAATTCGTCACGGAGTGGACCGGTCCGGTCTGAGTCCGCTGTCCAGCATGAAAAAACCGGCCATAGGCCGGTTTTTTCATGGGCGGCCTGCCTAGTGCCGGCCCGCGATCGGCCGGAAAGCGGCGCGCACG
The DNA here is from genome assembly GCF_013267355.1 of Achromobacter pestifer. Classification (NCBI taxonomy): domain Bacteria; kingdom Pseudomonadati; phylum Pseudomonadota; class Betaproteobacteria; order Burkholderiales; family Alcaligenaceae; genus Achromobacter; species Achromobacter pestifer. The sequence goes on along the minus strand of NZ_CP053985.1, from coordinate 6,947,641 downwards.
AGCTTCTCCAGGCCCCAGCCCGCGAAGTAGAAGAGGGCCAGCGTGGGTAGCCCGATCAGCAGGTAGCCGCCGACCCATGACAGGTCGCCAAGCAGGCGATCCAGGTTCAATTCATGCAGCAGCGCCAGTTGCAGTGCCAATGGCAACTGCAGCAATACGAATCGTCCTTTGTCATCGCCGTCCGCCGAAAGGGCGCCGGCAACGCAGAGGATGACGATGGCAAGGTAAAGCGCGGCGAACACAACGCCGGTCCAGCTGAACCATTTCGAGGCGGTCGATCGGGGCACGTCGGCTTCCAGCGTATCAGGGACAGGCAGTATATGACGCCGCCGGCTGCCGCCGCCGCGATCCGCGCACGCGCCGCGCGGCCCTCGACCGGCGCTGGGAGCGAGGCCCGGCGCGGCCCCTGTTTCGGGGCTGCGCCCTGTGCTACTCTGGCTGCCGGCCGTGCATGTTCATCCCTTTGCACCGGCCGACGATGGCAATGTTCGAGGTCATCCCCTTGGGCAGTGTCTTGGTAAGAAGAATGCGCATGACACGATCAAGCGTGGAGACAATACATGAGCCAATATGGGCCGTTGAAGTTGCACGTCCCGGAGCCTACAGGGCGTCCGGGTTGCAAGACCGACTTTTCCTACCTGCACCTGTCGCCGCCCGGCGATGTGCCCAAACCCCCCATTGATGTTGCCGCGGTCGATACCGGCGGACTGGCCTACAGCCTGGTCCGGGTGATCGCGGACGACGGCAGCGCCGTCGGACCGTGGGCGCCCGAGCTCAGCCATGAGCAACTGCGCGCCGGCATGCGCAACATGCTGATGACGCGCCTTTTCGATGCGCGCATGCTGACCGCCCAGCGCAAGAAGAAGATCTCCTTCTACATGCAGAGCCTGGGCGAAGAGGCCATCGGCACGGCCCACGCCATGGCGCTGGAGCAGGGCGACATGTGCTTCCCGACCTACCGCCAGCAGAGCATCCTGCTGGCGCGCGACGTTTCGCTGGTCACCATGATGTGCCAGCTGATGTCCAACGAACGCGATCCGCTCAAGGGCCGCCAACTGCCGGTCATGTACTCCGACCGTGAACGGGGCTTCTTCAGCATTTCGGGCAACCTGGCCACGCAGTTCATCCAGGCGGTGGGTTGGGGCATGGCCTCGGCCATCAAGGGGGATACCCGCATCGCTTCCGGCTGGATCGGCGACGGCGCCACCGCCGAGGCCGACTTCCACACCGCGCTGACCTTCGCCCACGTCTACCGCGCGCCGGTCATCCTGAACGTGGTCAACAACCAGTGGGCCATTTCCACCTTCCAGGCGATCGCCGGCGGCGAAGGCGCGACCTTCGCGGGCCGCGGCGTGGGCTGCGGCATTGCGTCGCTGCGGGTGGATGGCAACGATTTCCTGGCGGTCTATTCCGCCTCGCGCTGGGCCGCCGAGCGCGCCCGCAGCAACCTGGGGCCGACCCTGATCGAATGGGTGACCTACCGCGCCGGCCCGCACTCCACGTCCGACGATCCCTCCAAGTACCGTCCCGGCGACGACTGGAGCCACTTCCCGCTGGGCGACCCGATAGCGCGCTTCAAGAAGCACCTGATCTTGCTGGGCATCTGGTCCGACGAAGAACACGAAGCCGTCAAGGCCGAGCTCGACGCCGAGATCCTGGCAGCCCAGAAGGAAGCGGAAAGCTACGGCACCCTGGTGGACGGCCACGTCCCCAGCGCCGCCAGCATCTTTGAAGACGTGTACAAGGACATGCCGGAGCATCTGCGCCGGCAGCGTCAGCAGCTCGGAGTCTGATCATGGCTATCGATAACAACGCTGGTCCGGCCTCCGCGCCGATGACCATGATCCAGGCTTTGCGCTCGGCCATGGATGTGATGCTGGAGCGCGACAACAACGTGGTGGTGTTCGGGCAGGACGTCGGCTATTTCGGCGGCGTGTTCCGTTGCACCGAGGGCCTGCAGGCCAAGTACGGCAGCTCGCGCGTGTTCGACACGCCCATCTCCGAAGGCGGCATCGTCGGCGTGGCGGTGGGCATGGGCGCGTATGGCCTGCGCCCCGTCTGCGAGATCCAGTTCGCCGACTATTTCTATCCCGCTTCGGACCAGATCGTGTCCGAGGCCGCGCGCTTGCGCTACCGCTCGGTCAACGAGTTCGTCGCGCCCATGACCATCCGCATGCCTTGCGGCGGCGGCATCTACGGCGGACAGACGCACAGCCAGAGCCCCGAGGCCATGTTCACGCAGGTCTGCGGGCTGCGCACGGTGATGCCGTCCAATCCGTATGACGCCAAGGGCCTCCTGATCGCGGCCATCGAGAACGACGATCCGGTCATCTTCCTGGAGCCCAAGCGGCTCTACAACGGCCCGTTCGACGGCCATCACGACCGGCCCGTCACGCCTTGGACCGGACGGCCGGGCAGCGTGGTGCCCACCGGGTACTACACCGTGCCGCTGGACTCGGCCGCCATCGTGCGGCCCGGCAACGCGCTGACCGTGCTGACCTACGGCACCACCGTGCACGTGTCGCTGACGGCCGCCGAGGAAACCGGCATCGACGCCGAGGTCATCGACCTGCGCAGCCTGTGGCCGCTGGACCTGGATGCCATCGTCAATTCGGTCAAGAAGACCGGCCGCTGCGTGGTGGTGCACGAAGCCACGCGCACCTGCGGCTTCGGCGCCGAGCTGATTTCGCTGGTGCAGGAACACTGCTTCCATCATCTGGAGGCGCCCGTGGAGCGCGTGACCGGCTGGGATACGCCGTATCCCCACGCGCAGGAATGGGCGTACTTCCCCGGCCCGCGCCGGGTCGGCGAAGCGTTCAAGCGCGCGATGGAGGGTTGAGAGATGGGTATTCATGTCATCAAGATGCCCGACATCGGCGAAGGCATCGCGGAAGTGGAACTGGTCGCCTGGCACGTGAAGATCGGCGACCTGGTGGCCGAGGACCAGCCGCTGGCCGACGTCATGACGGACAAGGCCACGGTCGAGATTCCCGCGCCGGTGGTCGGCCGCGTGGTCGCGCTGGGCGGGGACGTGGGCCAGGTCATGGCCGTGGGCGGCGAGCTGATCCGCCTGGAAGTCGAAGGCGAGGGCAACCTCAAGCCGGGCGCGGACGCGCCGCCTGCCAAGGCGGCCGCGGCTCCTGCCGCGGCGCAGCCCGCGGCTTCGGCGTCCGCGCCGCAGGCCGCGCCTGCGCCGAAGGCTGCCGTCGAAGTCGCCGCGCCCGCCAAGCCGTCCGCGGCGCCGGCCAAGCCCGCGCGCCAGGCGCCCGCCGCCGTCGCGCGCCAGCCCGGCGACAAGCCGCTGGCTTCGCCGGCCGTGCGCAAGCGCGCCTGGGACCTGGGCATCGAACTGCGCTACGTGCACGGCAGCGGCCCGGCCGGCCGGATCCTGCACGAGGATCTGGACGCTTACCTGCAAGGGCAGGGCGGGGGGGCTCAAGCCCGCGGCGGCGTGGCCTATGCCGAGCGCAACGACGAGGAAAACGTGCCGGTCATCGGCCTGCGCCGCAAGATCGCGCAGAAGATGGCCGAGTCCAAGCGCCGCATCCCGCACTTCAGCTACGTCGAGGAAATCGACGTGACCGAACTGGAAGAGCTGCGCGCCAGTCTCAACCAGAAGTGGGGCGCGACGCGCGGCAAGCTCACGCTGCTGCCGCTGCTGGCGCGCGCGATGGTAGTGGCGCTGCGCGATTTCCCGCAGATCAACGCGCGTTACGACGATGAGGGCGGTGTGGTCACGCGCTACGGCGCGGTCCACATCGGCATCGCCACGCAAAGCGACGGCGGCCTGATGGTGCCGGTCATGCGCCACGCCGAGGCGCGCGATCTCTGGTCCATGGCGGCCGAGATCGTCCGTCTGGCCGAGGCGGTGCGCACGGGCAGCGCCAGCCGCGACGAGCTGTCGGGGTCGACCATCACCATCACCAGCCTGGGGCCTTTGGGCGGCATCGTCACCACGCCGGTGATCAACCATCCCGAGGTCGGCATCGTGGGCGTGAACCGCATCGTCGAGCGGCCCGCCATCCGCAATGGCGCCGTGGTGGCGCGCAAGCTGATGAACCTGTCGTCGTCCTTCGACCACCGCGTGGTGGACGGCATGGACGCGGCGCGCTTCATCCAGGCGGTGCGCGCGCTGCTGGAACAACCCGCGCTGCTTTTCGTGGAGTAAGCATGAGCCAGATCACTAAGACTACGACTTTGCTGGTGATCGGCGGCGGCCCCGGCGGCTACGTCGCCGCCATCCGCGCCGGCCAGCTGGGCGTGCCGACCATCCTGGTCGAAGGCGCCCAACTGGGCGGCACCTGCCTGAACATCGGCTGCATCCCGTCCAAGGCGCTGATCCATGCAGCCGAGGAATTCGACAAGGCGCGCCACTACGCGGGCAAGTCGGCGCTGGGCATTTCCGTGTCGGCGCCCGCCATCGACCTGGCCCAGACCGTGGCCTGGAAGGACGGCATCGTCGGCAAGCTGACCGGCGGCGTGGCCGCGCTGCTGAAGAAGAACGGCGTGGAAGTGGTGCGCGGCTGGGCCCGCCTGCTGGACGGCAAGACCGTGGAAGTGGACGGCGGCGAGTCCGGCGCCATCCGCATCCAGTGTGAACACCTGCTGTTGGCGGCGGGCTCCGAGCCCACGCCGCTGGCATCCATGCCGTTCGGCGGCATGGTGGTGTCGTCCACCGAGGCGCTGTCGCCCGCCAGCATCCCCAAACAGCTGGTGGTGGTGGGCGGCGGCTACATCGGCCTGGAACTGGGCACCGTGTACCGCAAGCTGGGCGCCGAAGTGGCGGTGGTGGAAGCGCAGGACCGCATCCTGCCGACCTACGACGCCGAACTCACCAAGCCGGTAGCCGCCGCGCTGTCGAGAATGGGCGTGGATCTGCACCTGGGCCGCAAGGTGCTGGGCTTGAACGGCGCTGGCAACGCGGTGCGCGTGCAGGACGCGGCGGGCGTGGAAACCCTGCTGCCGGCAGACCGCGTGCTGATCGCGGTGGGCCGGCGTCCCCGCACGCAGGACTGGGGGCTGGAAAGCCTGCAACTGGACCGCAAGGGCAACGCGTTGCGCATCGACGACCAGTGCCGGACTTCCATGCGCGACGTCTGGGCCATCGGCGATATCGCCGGCGAGCCCATGCTGGCGCATCGCGCCATGGCGCAGGGCGAGATGGTGGCCGAACTGGTGGCGGGCAAGCGCCGCCACTTCCAGCCTGCCTCCATTCCGGCGGTCTGCTTCACCGATCCCGAGGTCGTGGTGGCGGGCCTGTCGCCTGGCGAGGCGGAAAGCGCGGGGCTGGACTGCCTGACGGCTGCCTTCCCGTTCGCGGCCAACGGGCGCTCGATGACGCTGGAATCCACCGACGGCTTCGTGCGCGTGGTCGCGCGCCGCGACAACCACCTGATCGTGGGCTGGCAGGCGGTGGGGCGCGGCGTCTCGGAGCTGTCGACGGCCTTCGGCCAGTCGCTGGAAATGGGCGCCACGCTGGAAGACGTGGCGGGCACCATCCACGCGCATCCGACCCTGGGCGAAGCCGTGCAGGAAGCGGCGCTCAAGGCGCTGGGCCACGCGCTGCATATCTAGGGGATTTTGTGGGCAAGGCGCCGTGCGCGGCGGCCTTGCCCGGTCCGCCTTCCGGCCGGGTCCTTACTGACTGCCGTCGATATACGGCCGGGCCTGCAGGATCAGGATGTTCTCACCCTGCACGGCCCATTCGATGTCCTGGTCCGCGCCGCCCAGGCGCTGCTTGATCTGGCTGCCCACCGTAGCCAGGCGCGCCACCAGCGCATCGTTCAACACCTGGCGCGCGCCTTCGATCGGCACTTCGCGCACGCCGCCCGCCGCGTCCGGCACCAGCTGGGTGTCCTCGGCGGAACGGCTCAGCACCTGCACCGCCTTGGACCAGCTGGAGTACATCAGCTGCTCGGCCTGCCGCTTGCCTTCCACCACCTTGATGCCCAGGCCGCGCTTGGCCGAGAGGTAGGTGACGTAGCGGCGCGAGGCGTCGAAGGGATCGCGTGTGATCATGACGCCCGAACTGTCCGACGCCGCGGCCTGCTGCACCAGCACCGCCATTACCACGCCGTCCTGGCCGATGCCGGCCGCGCGCCGCGCTTCATAGGCTTCGTAGTTGTAGACCGAGGCCCACACCGTCTGCACGGCTTGCGCCAGCGCGTCGGCCTGCGTCACGTTGGGCACGGTGGTGTAAAGCCCGGCGCCGCTGAACCCCGGCAGGTCCTCGGAATTGGACGAGCTGCGCACGAATACGCCGCGGCCCTGCAATTGCTGCTGCCAGCGTTCGCGCCAGGCGGAGGCCTGCGCCGCATCCGGCGGGGCCTGCACGATGTCCCGGCGCAGCGCGGCCAGTTCGGCGCGCCGCACGTTGCCGTCGCTGGCGAAGTCCGGCCGCTGCTCCAGCGCGGCGATGCGTTGCGGCACGCCCAACTGGGCCATGAAGGCCGCGTACTGCGCGAAGGGTATGCAAAAGCCGTCCGGCACGGTGGCCGCGGGCGGCAGCGCGGACTTCAGCGCGCCCAGGTTGGCGGCCTTCACGCCGCAATGGCGGCTGTCGCGCGTGACCATGCCGGAGAGCGGCTTGATCGCCTTGACCGTCAAGTCGGGCTTGGGCAGGGGCAGGGAGGCCTTGGGCGGCGGCGCGGTTTCAGGCTTGGCGATGCGCTGCAGCTGATAGCCGTTGCTGGTGACGGTCAGCTCGACCCACTGGCCGTCATGCTCGCGCAGCGCGGCCACGGCATCGCGCACGTAGGCGTTGGGAATGCGCCAGCCCTTGGCCAGCAGATTGACATGGGACAGCAGGGTGGAGGGCCGTTGCGTCACCAGGCCTGCCACCGGCGGCAGCGCGACCGGAACCTCGTCCAGCACCAGGATGTCCGTCGGCGACAGGTCCGGCGTGTCGTCCACCGAGGCCACGATGCGCAGCCGGCCCTGGGCGACGCCGGTGTTCAGCGGCAGGAAGGTCTGCTCGCGCAGCAAGGATTCCTGCGTCACCGCGTTCAGGCCGGCGTTTTTCGCGACCTGTTCGTGCAGCGTGGAATTGGCCTTGAAGCGCACCGGTTGGTAGAAGCTGGCCTGCAGTTTCTCTTCGGTCAGCTTCAACAACTCCGGGTTGATCCGGTCGCCTTCCCAGAATTCATAGGTGTAGCCGGGCAGGTCGCGTTGCCAACTGAGGGTGCCGAACAGCAGGCGCCGCTGCGGGTCCTTGTACTGAGCAATCAGCGTGGCCTTGTCGTCGGCGGGCAAGAGGCGCCGCTCGCGCGCGAAGTTCTCGTGCAGCGTATAGCGGGGCGTGTCGACGTAGTAGATCTTGCCGCCCTGTTTTCGATCGATCACGAACAGCACGTGCGGGATCTCCAGCGGCGTGCCGGGGTTGTAGACCCGGGCAAGTTGCTGGAATTCGGCCTGGGTCCGGATCTGGCCGAGGAAGGCCGGGCCGTTTTTTTTGGCGTCTTCCGCCTGCTGCGCCGCGCGCTCGTCGGGGTTCAACGGGCGGGAGTTTTCATAGGGCGAGGGTTTGCGGGCGGTCTGCGCCTGGACGGACGGACCCAGGCTGACGGCCAGCGCGCCCAGCGCGGCCAGGACAATCAGGCGGGTCAGGCGGCGGGAGGCAAGGCGGCGAGGGACGGGCAATGGACTCATGAACGGGCGGGCGGGGCGCAGGGACTGGCGATGATATCGGAGCCGTGCCGGCGTTTGTTTCCGGATGTGGCCAACTATGCATTGAAGTTGCTGCGGGGGCGCAAAATACCCAATTTCAGTGATGTGCTTCTGGCTGCGGATGTCGTTTAATCCAGCCCAGGCTTAATCGCGCCCGCCGGCGCCGCGGGAAACCGGCCATCTCCGCACGCGGTGATGGAGACGGTTTTTCGTAGGGCCCTTTTAAAGGAGCAGCTCTCGCTGCTCCTTTTTTTTCTGCCTGCTCGGGAAACTCCCTATCTTCCAAAGATGCGCGGCCCGTTGACAGCGGACTGCGGCGAATCGATACTCGAATCCAGTACGTATACGTACAAAAATCGGCAGGCCTCGCAGCATCGGTCGAAACCCGGTTCCCACTGCACTCGCAAAGGAGTAAGCAATGAAGGACGGCGAAATTCTTTCCGGATTCCTGGCTCCCCATCCGCCGCACCTGGTGTACGGCGAGAACCCGCCGCAGAACGAGCCGCGTTCGCGCGGCGGCTGGGAAAGCCTGCGATGGGCCTACGACCACGTGCGCGAGAGCATTGAACGCTTGCAGCCCGACGTGTTGCTGGTGCATTCGCCGCACTGGATCACCCAGGTCGGCCACCATTTCCTGGGCGTGCCGCGCCTGGCGGGCCGCTCGGTCGATCCGATCTTTCCCGACCTGTTTCGCTACGACTTCGGCATGGACGTGGACGTGGCGCTGGCCGAGGCCTGTTGCGAGGAAGGCCGCAAGCTGGGCCTGGTCACCAAGATGATGCGCAACCCGAAGTTCAGGGTGGACTACGGCACCATCACCACGTTGCACATGGTGCGGCCGCAATGGGACATCCCGGTGGTGGGGCTGTCGGCGAACAACACGCCGTATTACCTCAACACCCAGGAAGGGCTCAAGGAAATGGACCTGCTGGGCCGGGCCACGCGCGAAGCCATACGCAAGAGCGGGCGGCGGGCGGTCCTGCTGGCCAGCAATACGCTGTCGCACTGGCATTTCCACGAACAGCCCGAGGTGCCCGAGGACATGTCCAAGGAGCATCCGGCGCGCTACGACGGCTATCTGTGGGACATCCGCATGATCGAACTGATGCGCAAGGGCCGGATGGGCGAGGTGTTCGAGCTGCTGCCCCAGTTCATCGACGAAGCCTTCGCCGAAGTGAAATCGGGCGCCTTCACCTGGATGCACGCGGCCATGGGCTATCCGCAGCTGGCGGGCAAGTTCCACGGCTATGGCACCGTGATCGGCACCGGCAACGCGGTGATGGAATGGAATCTGCAGGAGGCGGGGCTGTCCCGCCTCGAAGCATCCGCCGGCGCGGCGGCCTAGCCCTCGAAGGAGACATGCCATGACCCTCGTATCCGCATTTCTCGTTCCCGGCAGCCCGCTGCCGCAGCTGCGCAGCGACGTGGCGCCCTGGGGACGGCTGAACCAGGCGCTGCGCGCGGCCGGCAAGACGCTGGCAGCTTCCCGGCCCGACGTGGTGCTGGTGTATTCGACACAGTGGATGGCGGTGCTGGACCAGCTGTGGATCACGCGCGCGCGCAGCACCGGCGTGCACGTGGACGAGAACTGGCACGAGTACGGCGAGCTGCCCTTCGACATCGCCGGCGACGCGAGCCTGGCCGAAGCCTGCGTGCAGGGCTGCCGCGACGCCGGCATCCATGCGCGCGGCGTGGACTACGACCAGTTTCCCATCGACACGGGCACCATCACGGTCAGCACGCTGATGGGCTTCGGTTCGGATGCGCTGCCCGTGACGCTGGCGGCCAACAACCTGTACCACGACAACGCGCAGACGGAGCAGCTCAGCCGCATCGCGGTGCAGGCGGCCGCGGCGCAGGGCAAGCGGGCGGCGGTCATCGGCATAGGCGGGCTGTCCAACACCATGTTCCGCGAGCCGGTGGCGCCGGAATCCGACCGCCTGATCTCGCAGTCCGACGACGACTGGAACCGCCGCATGCTGGCGCTGCTGGAAAGCGGCGACGCCGCGCAACTGCGCGCGGCGATGCCGGAGTACGCCGGGCAGGCCAAGGCGGAAATGGGCTTCAAGCACATGTCCTGGCTGCTGGGCGCGCTGGGCGACCGGTTCCGCGGCGCCAAGGTGCTGGAATATGCGCCGCTGTATGGCAGCGGCGGGGCGGTGGTGGAATTCAAGCTGGGCTGAAGGCACGCTGAGCCGTGGCGCATTCCAGGAAGCACCTTGGAGGGCTGCGCTGACCTCCGTGGTCATGCAGCCCCCGCCAAGGCCACCGGTATCTCCCTGGCCCCCGCCGCCCGCCGCCACTGCGCGGGCCCCGACACATGCAGGTTGCCGCCCTCGGCGTCCACCGCCACGGTCACGGGCATGTCCGTGACTTCGAATTCATGGATCGCTTCCATGCCCAGGTCCTCGAAGGCGACGACGCGGGCGCTGCGGATGGCGCGGGACACCAGATAGGCCGCGCCGCCCACCGCGATCAGGTAGGCCGCCCGGTGGCGCCGGATCGCTTCGACCGCCTGCGGGCCGCGTTCGGCCTTGCCTATCATCGTCAATAGCCCCGTTTGCGCCAGCATCATGTCGGTGTAGCCGTCCATGCGGGTCGAGGTGGTGGGGCCGGCGGGGCCGACGGCCTCGTCGCGCACGGCGTCCACCGGGCCCACGTAATAGATGGCGCGGCCGCGGAAGTCGGCGGGCAGGGGTTCGCCGCGGGCCAGCATTTCGCGGATGCGCTGGTGCGCGGCGTCGCGTCCGGTCAGCATGCGGCCATTGAGCAACAGGGTTTCACCGGCGCGCCAGGACGCGACTTCCTCGCGGGTGAGGGTGTCCAGGTTCACGCGACGGCCCGTGCCGGCTGCGCGTTCCGGTCCCAGGTCGGGCCAGAGATCCAGCGAGGGCGGGGCCAGGTGGGTGGGGCCGGAGCCGTCCAGCACGAAGCTTGCATGGCGCGTGGCCGCGCAATTGGGGATCAGCGCGATGGGCTTGGCGGCCGCGTGCGTGGGGTAGGTCTTGATCTTCACGTCCAGCACGGTGGTAAGGCCGCCCAGACCCTGCGCGCCCACGCCCAGGGCGTTGACGCGCTCGTGCAGTTCGAGCCGCAGCGCGTCTTCGGACGCCAGTGTTTCGCCGCGCTGCGCCCGGGCCTGCAGTTCATGCATGTCCAGGGGCTGCATCAGGCTTTCCTTGGCCAGCAGCACCGCTTTTTCGGCGGTGCCGCCCACGCCTATGCCCAGCATGCCGGGCGGGCACCAGCCGGCGCCCATGGCGGGAATCTGCGCCAGTACCCAGTCGACAATGCTGTCGGCCGGGTTCAGCATGGCCAGCCGCGCCTTGTTCTCCGAACCGCCGCCCTTGGCTGCCACGGTGACGGCCACGCTGGCGCCCGGCACGATGCGCATGCTGATGACGGCGGGCGTGTTGTCGCGGGTGTTGCCGCGGCCGAACAGCGGGTCCGCCACCACCGAGGCCCGCAGCGGATTGTCCGGGTCCAGGTAGGCGCGCCGCACGCCGGCGTTGACGGCATCTTCCAGGCCGCCGGTAAAGCCCTCCCAACGCACGTCCATGCCGACTTCCAGGAACACGTTGACGATGCCGGTGTCCTGGCAGATGGGCCGCCGGCCGATGGCGGCCATGCGCGAGCTGGCCAGGATCTGCGCCATGGCGTCGCGCGCCGGCGCGCTGGCTTCGCGTTCGTAGGCGCGGGCCAGGTGCGCGATGTAGTCGGCCGGGTGGTAGTGGCTGATGTACTGCAGCGCGCTGGCGATGGACTCGATCAGGTCGTCCTGGCGGATGGTGGGGCTCATGGCGTGCGTGGATGAATGGCTTCAGGAGGGATCGGGTTCAATCGGCGTGCAGCGTGACGCCGGGCCGGTCCTTGACCAGGGTCACGGCGACGAAGGACACCACCGCCATGGCGATGACGTACACGCCCACATGCCAGGACTGGCCCGTGGCGGTGATGATGGACTGCGCGATCATCGCGGCGAAGGCGCCGCCCAGGATGGAGCCCAGCGCATAGCCTGCCGACACGCCGGAGTAGCGCACGTCGGCCGGGAACATTTCGGCGTACAGCGCGGCCTGCGGGCCGTAGGTCAGGCCCAGCGGCACCGACAGCACGGCCAGGGCGAAGGCAAACTGCATGACATCGCCGGATTCGATGAAGGACCACATCGGTATGGCCCACAGCGCCAGCAGCACGTAGCCGAGCTGGAAGGTGCGCACGCGGCCGATGCGGTCGCCCAGCCAGCCGCCCAGCAGCGTGGTGCCCAGCCAGCAGGCGGCGGCCAGCGTGCAGATCATCAGCACCTGCTGCGGCGGCATGTGCAGCGTGCGGCTGCCGTAGCTGATGAAGAAGCCGACCAGCAGGTAGCCCGCCGTGCTGTTGCCCACGAAGATCAGCGTGGTCAGCAGGATCTGGCGCGGATGCTTGCGCAACAGCGTGCCCAGCGGCGCCGATGAATGGCTGCGGCGCGACTGCATTTCCAGGAATACAGGCGATTCCTCGACGGCGCGGCGGATGAAGACGCCGACGATGATGAGCGCGATGGACAGCAGGAAGGACACGCGCCAGCCCCAGGCCATGAAGTTGTCCGGGCCGACCAGGGAGGTAATGCACCACAGCACGCCGGTGGCGACGATCATTCCCAGCGGCACGCCGATCTGCGGGAAGGCGCCGAACAGCGAGCGCCGGTCGCGGGGCGCATGCTCGACCGCCATGAGCGCCGCGCCGCCCCATTCGCCGCCGGCGGAAAAGCCTTGCAGCACGCGCAGCGTCACCAGCATCACCGGCGCCCAGAGGCCGATCTGCGCGTAGGTGGGCAGCACGCCGATCAGCGCGGTGGACACGCCCATCAGGATCAGCGTGGCCGCCAGCACCCGCTTGCGGCCATAGCGGTCGCCCAGATGGCCGCAGACGATGGCGCCCAGCGGCCGGAACAGGAAGGCCACGCCCACGGTCGCGAAGGACAGGATCAGCGACAGTTCCGGGTTCTCCTTGGCGAAAGGCGCGAAGAACAGCGAACCCAGCACCAGGCCGGCGGCCTGGACGTAGATGAAGTAGTCGTACCACTCGATGGCCGAGCCGACCAACGTGGCGGCCAGCACCTTGCGGTCGTCGGCGCTGACCAGCGGCCCGGACGCGGCCCGGTGGGCGGATGCGACGGCGGCGCCGTCGGCGGGGATTTCTGTCTGCATGGTTGTCTCCGTTGGGGGAATGCGGCGGTTCAGCTTCTTATTGGGGGGCGTTGCCTAGGCCGCCGCGCTCTGCGGCGCGTCGGGCTGGTTTTCCGGGCGGGCCGCTTCGAAGGCAGGCTGGCCGGCGCAGGCCTGGACGATGGCGCGGACCCGTTCGAAGGGCGCCAGGTCCGCGCCGTAGCGCAAGGCGTTGTAGACCTGCGGGATCAGGTAGCACTCGACCAGCGTGGGCGCGGCGCCCAGCGCGTAGCCGCCTTCCTGCGCCGCGGGCAACGCCGCCTCGAAGGCCTGGAAGCCTTCCGCGCACCAGTGGCGGTACCAGTCCTGGATCTGTTCGTCATCCGCGCCGAACTGCGCGCGCAGGCGCTTGAGCGCCCGCAGATTGTTGAGTGGATGCATTTCACAGGCGATCAGCTGCGCCAGCGCGCGGGCCTGCGCGCGCAGCGCCGGATCGGCCGGCAGCAGCGGCGCGCCGGGATGGCGCTCGTCCAGGTACTCGATGATGGCCAGCGACTGCTGCAGGCGCAGGCCGTCGATTTCCAGCATGGGCACCAGGCCGAAGGGCGCCAGCGAGCGATAGGCGGGCTGCTGGTGTTCGCCTTTGACCATGTGCCAGGTGACCTGCCGGTAGGGCAGGCCCTTCAAGGCCAGGGCGATGCGGACCCGGTAGGCCGCGGAACTGCGCCAGTAGCTGTGCAGGGTGAGGGCGGGCGTGTCGTTCATGAGGCTTTCCGGTCAGGCGGCGGTGGTTTCGGGCGCGCTGGCCGATACGGCGCCAGGCATGGGGCGCGTGCCAGGAATGCGCACCTGTTGGTCGATGTCGCCGAACAGGCTTGCGCCCGCGTCGTCGCGCATGCCGATGCGCACGCGGTCGCCGTGTTTGAGGAAGGGCGTGCGCATTTCGCCGTCGCGCAGTTTTTCGCGCACGCGTGCTTCGACCAGGCAGCACACGCCGGCGGCGTCGCTGGCATTCGAAATGGTGCCGCTGCCCACCAGGGTGCCCGCGCCCAGGCGGCGCGTGCGGGCGGCGTGCGCGATCAGCTCGCCGAAATGGAACTGCATTTCCTCGCCCGCCTGGGGCTGGCCGATCTGCTGGCCGTTGAGCCATACCTGCATGGCGCGGTGCAGCTTGCCGCCGCGCCAGTAGGGTGCCAGCTCGTCGGGCGTGACCAGCACGGGCGATAGCGCCGAGGCCGGCTTGCCCTGCAGGAAGCCGAAGCCCTTGGACAGTTCGGGCAGCACCACGTTGCGCAAGGTCACGTCGTTGACCAGGCCCAGCAGCGCTACGTGCGCAAGCGCCGTGTCCGCGTCCACGCCCAGCGGCACGTCGTCGGTCACCACCACGATTTCGGCTTCCAGGTCCACGCCCAGTTCCTCGCTGGCGGCGGTGATGTCCTCGCAGGGACCCATGAAGTCGTCCGATGCGCCCTGGTACATCAGCGGATCGCTCAGGAAGGAAGGCGGCATCTCGCCGCCGCGGGCGCGGCGCGTCAACTCGACGTGGTTCAGGTAGGCCGACGCGTCCAGCCATTGGTAGGCGCGCGGCAGGGGCGCGGCGCAACGGGCAGGATCAAAGGGCTGGCTGGCGCCTTCGCCGGCGTTCAGCGCCTCGTATTCGGCCTGCAGCAGCGGCGCGGCGCGGGCCCAGTCGTCCAGCGCCTGCTGCAAGGTGGCGGCGATGTGGGGCACGGCGCGCAGGCGGGTCAGGCCGCGGTCGACGACGGCCAGGGCGCCGTCGCGGGCGCCGTTGCTCAGGGTGGCGAGTTTCATGTTCAGGTGCTCCGTATCGGATGAAAAGGCCCGCGGCGGGGCCTCGTGGCGCGGGGGCGTGCCGGGATCAGGCGGTGAGTTCGGCCCACATGTCGCGGTCGCGCTGGGCGGTCCAGACGCGCGGATCGGTGATGCCGCTGGCCTCGTCATAGGCGCGCGAGACGTCGAAGGGAATCGCGTGTTCGTAGATGACGACGTGGCCGAACTCCGGGTCCATCACGCGGCGCGTGTCTTCATAGACCTGCTTCAGGCTCTTGCCTTGCTCCACGCCCTGGCGGGCGCAGCCGTACAGCGTTTCGACCCAGCTGCGCGTGTAGCCGATGGCCTCGCGGCAGGCGGCGGGCGTGGTCAGCGCGGGGCCGCGGCCCGGCACCATCTGGCGCGGTTCCAGCGCTTGCAGCGCGTCCAGCGTGGCGGGCCAGTCGGACAAGTAGGCATCGCCCGTGTACACGCCCGCGTTGAACTCCACCAGGTCGCCGGAGAAACAGATGCCCTGCGATGGAATCCAGACGATGGAGTCGCCGCGGGTGTGGCCGGCGCCCAGGTGCAGCATGCGCACTTCGAGGCTGCCCAGGAACACGGTCAGTTCGCGCTCGAACACCACGGTGGGCCAGGTCAGTCCCGGAATGCCTTCGGCGGACTGAAACAGCCGCGGGAAACGGCCGATCTCCGAATCCATGTCGGCCTGGCCGCGCTCGACGATGAGTTCATGCGTGCCGCGGCTGGCGTACACGTTGGCCGCGCCTTCGGCGGCGAAGGCGGATGCGCCCAGCACGCGCACGGCGTGATAGTGGGTCAGCGCCACGTGGCGGATGGGCTTGTCGGTGACGCCGCGGATGGCGCGGATCAGCGCCTGGGCCATGGCCGGCGTCGCGGTCGCGTCGACCACCATCACGCTGTCGTCGCCGATGATCACGCCCGAGTTGGGGTCGCCGTCGGCCACGTAGGCGTAGGCGTTGTCGGACAGGCGCTCGAAGGAGATCTTCTTTTCCGCCAGGTCGGCCTGGGAGGCGAAGGGTTTGCTCATGGTGTTCCTTGAATGGATGGAAAGTGGGGCGGCTCAGCCGGCGTGGGCCTGGCTGCGCTGCTGGCTGCTGGTGCCGCTGGCACCGGGCATCAGGCCGGCGGCCTTGTCGCGGGTCCAGGCCGCCAGGTCGTCATGGGCGCTGCGGCGCTTGCGGGCGACGTAGTCGTCCACCGGCAGGCGCAAGGTCAGTTCGAGCCGGACGCCGTTGGGATCGAAGAAATAGATCGAGCGGATGAAGTGGTGGTCGGTCGGCCCCACCACCTCGACGCCATGGGACAGCAGCCGCTGGCGCATCCGCTCCAGCTCGGCGTCGCCGCGGATTTCCATGGCGAAGTGGTTGACCCAGCGCGGCGTGGCGGGGTCGGGCTGGCTCTGGCCGTTGTCGCCCAGGTCGAAGAAGGCGATGTGCGAACCGTCGGCGAATTCGAAGAACAGATGCACGAAGGGGCAGTGCTCGCCAGTGGAGGGCACGCGTTCTTCCTTGACCACGTGCACCAGCGGCAGGCCCAGGATGTCTTCATAGAAATGCCGGGTTTCCTCCGCGTCGCGGCAACGCCAGGCGAAGTGGTGCAGGCCCTGGATGGCGGGGCGGGCGCCCGCCGGGGAGGCATGGGATGGGGTGAGCGTCATGGCGCCGTCTCCGTGGTTCATGGAATGTTCAGGGCGGGCGAATCCGGCTGGAACGCCAGCATTTCGTCGACCGCCGCCTGCACCCGGGCCGCGTCGTCCACGGCTTCGATGAGCAGCAGCGACAGCCGGGCCAGGCTGTCGCGCTGGGCTTCGGGGTCGGGTACGTTGGTGAGCGCGATGAGGCGCTCCAGCAGGTCGTCAAGTTGTTGCTGGGATAGCGGCATGGCTGGCGCCTCCGGTTGAGCGGTAGAGGCCGCGGGTTTCGGGTTGGGATTCGGGACAGGCGCAGGCCGGGTCCAGCGCTTCGCTTATCCAGGCCCGCACGGCCTCGGGGTCGCCGTTCTCGGGCTGGGCGGCCGCCATGACGTGCTGGTCGGGACGCAGCAGCCAGG
Organism: Achromobacter pestifer; assembly: GCF_013267355.1. Taxonomy (NCBI): domain Bacteria; kingdom Pseudomonadati; phylum Pseudomonadota; class Betaproteobacteria; order Burkholderiales; family Alcaligenaceae; genus Achromobacter; species Achromobacter pestifer. Next base: position 6,930,968 of record NZ_CP053985.1, on the reverse strand, counting down.
CTTGGCCGTCCAGCGTCTGGCCGAGCTGGTGCGCCAGGGCGGCGCGTCCGCGTTCGTCGCACAGCGGCCCAACGGCGACCCAGCGCAGCAGGCCGTCGTCGTCCTTTGCGGCGGCGGGCAGGGCATTGCCGAACACCAGCACGGTGAACCAGGGGCCGAGCAGCCCGTGCAGGGTCAGGCCGTCGCTTTGCCGCAGCACCACGTTGGGCAGCGCGCGCCCCGCCAGGGCATGAGAGCCCCGCGCCAGCGCCGACGCGGGATAAACGGCCGGCATGCACAGGCGGCCGGTGTTGATCATGCGGGCGGCGGTGGCGTGGCGCGGCGCCAGGTCGATGATGGCGTCGCGCCATAGCGCGGCCGAGCGGGCCGTGCCCGGGTAGACGAAGCGCGAGGAGCGACGCGCCTGGCGGATGTTCTCCATCGCCGCGTGCTTGCGCTCCACGCTGTAGGTGTCCAGCAGGGAGTCGCCCGCGCGGCCTTGCAGTAGCAGGGCCAGCTTCCAGCCCAGGTTGTCGGCGTCCTGGATGCCGCCGTTGCCGCCGCGCGCACCGAAGGGCGCGACCAGGTGGGCTGAATCGCCGGCGAACAGCACGCGGCCGTGGCGCAGGCTGTCCAGGCATTCATGGCGGTAGGCCCAGACGCCGTGCCAGGCGATGTCGAACGCCACGCGTTCGCCCAGCAGGTCCCAGACGCGCTGGCGCATGGCGGCGTCGGTGGCCGCCTCGGCGCAGTCCTCGTCGGGGCGCAACTGGAAATCCAGGCGCCAGGTGTCGTCGGCCATCTTGTGGCGCCAGACCGCGCGGCCGTGGTTGCTGCGGGCGTCCAGCCAGGTCCAGCGTTCTTCCGGCCAGGCGGTGTCGCGCAGCACGATGTCGATGATGATCCAGCGGTCCTCGGTCTGGTCGTAGACGCGCGGGCTCAGGCCCAGCATGCCGCGCACCGCGCTCTTGGCGCCGTCGCAGGCGACCACCCATTGCGCGCGGCAGGCGTAGGCGCCATCGGGCGTTGCCACCTGCAGCGTCGCTGTGCCGTCCGCGCGTGGCTCGATGCCGGCGACGCGGTTCAGCCAGCGCAGCTCGGCCAGCGGCTCGCGCATCAGCGCATCCACCAGGAAGGCTTCCAGGTAGTACTGCTGCAGGTTGACGAAGCCGTTGTGGCGCATGTCGGGCTGGTCCTGCAGCGTGAACGACGCCACCGCCATGTCGCGGCACAGCACGCGGCCCACGTTCCAGCGCACGCCCTTGCCGACCACGTCGCCGGCCATGCCGAGCCGGTCGAAGATGTCCAACGTGCGTTGCGCCCAGACCATGCCGCGCGATGCCAGGCCGCGCACGCCGACGGTGTTGTCGTCGTCCTGCACGACCACGGGAATGCCGCGCCGCACCAGGTCCAGGGCCAGCGTCAGGCCGGTCAATCCGGCCCCCACGACGGCCACGGGATGCGGATCGCGGCGGGGGCGGTCCATTTCCCCGGGCCTGACGTATGGATAGATGGGAAGCTCTTTCATCGTTTTCCCTAGTTCGATGTGGTTTCGATGCAGGCCTCACTCTAGGAGCGCGCGGCCGGCCCGTCATGTCCTCACGGAAGAGGACACCGCGCCGGCGGAGGATGACTTTAGAATCGGGAAAACACGCGCAAGCGGGGAAAACGACACCATGGAAGAGACAAACAACCCTATGCCCGCGGGCGGGGGGCCGGACCGCTGGGCCGAGTCCGCCGTCATGGACCTGGGCGGTCCGATGTTCCATGCCGCGCTGCTGCTGGCGCTGCGCGAAACCGTGGCCGCCGACCACGTGTCGCACGTGTTCTACGGCCATGAGGGCTCGGTGCAGTATTCATCGGCGGCCAGCCTGTTGAACCAGTCCTTGATCGAATGGACCACCAACGTGTTCGTGGACAACGAGTTCTACCGGCGCGATCCCAATTACGGCCTGCTGCGCGACATGGCTTGCCGGCCCGGCCAGCATCCGGACCTGGTCGTCCAGACCGCGTCGCCTGAACGCATCGCGGATGACGAGTACCGCCGCCTGCTGTTCGAGCGCCCGGGCTTTGCCAGCAAGATTTCGCTCATCGGCTCCCGCGACGAAGGCATCAGCTACCTGAACCTGTACTTTTCGCGCATGCATTCGCCGAACGTCACCGAACTGATGCGGGGACGCGCGCCCTTGCTGATCGCGCTGGCGCGGCGCCATCACCAGCTGTGCCGCTTGGAAACGGAGCCGCCGCGCGCGGCCTCGTGGTGCAGCGGCTTGTCCTTGCGCGAGATCCAGGTGGCGGACCTGCTGCGCCAGGGCCATACCGCCAAGGAAGTGGGGCGCGAGCTGGGCCTGTCGCCCACCACCGTGGTCACCTACAAGAACCGCATCTTCAAGAAGAACAACGTGGCCAGCCTGAAGGAGTTCCTGATCAAGGCGCCGGCCGCGTGTGTCACGCCGGCCTGTATGCCGGAGGCGGGCGGGCGCTGAGCATTGCGCTTACGGCCGGGGCTGCGCAGCTGTTGCCGTTGCTACTGTCGCCGGGTTGCGGCACCGGCTCGCGGGCGCCGGGTAGCGCTCGCGCGATCCGCGGTCAGGCCGCGACGGACGGCCGCAGACGGGCGATGGCAGGAACCGCCAGCGCCGCCAGCAGCGCCACGGTCCCGGCGACGTAGCCCACGCTGCCCAGCCCCCATTGCACGATCGTCCATCCGCCCAGCATGGCGCCGGCGCCGATGCCGGCATTGGCCGCCGACACGTTCAGCGTGCCCGCCATGGCCTGGGCTTGCGGCGCTACCTGCATCACGCGCACCTGGCACACCGGATACAGCGCGGTATTGGCGATGCTCCAGGCGGCCAGCGCGGGCAGCAGCCCGGCCAGCGTCGACGCCAGGGGCACGGCGGCCATCATGCCCAGGCCCAGCAGCAGGGTGAACGCCAGGGTCGCGGCCAGCGGATTGCGGTCAGCCGCCAGCCCGCCCAGCCAGTTGCCCAAAAGGCCCGCCGCGCCAAAGCCCATCAGCCACCATCCCACCTGCGCCGGCGGCACGCCGGCGATGCGCTCCAGCACATCGGCCAGATAGGTATAGGCAGCGAACATGGCCGTGAACACCGCGACGGACAGCCCGATGTGGGCCAGCATGCGCGGGTCCTGCAGAATCCGCGCCTGCTCGCGCAAGCCCGCGCGCGGCGGGCGCGGCAAGGCCGGCATGCAGGTCCACATCAGCGCGGCCAGCGCCAGGGACAGCGCGGCCAGCGCCCAGAAGCTGCCGCGCCAGCCTATGGATGTGGCCGCCAGCGTACCCAGCGGAATGCCGAACAGCAGCGCGGCGGAGATGCCCAGGTAGACGCGCGCCACCGCCTGGCCGGCGCGGCGCGGGCCGGCTAGCTGCGCCGCGGCTTCGCTGGCCGTGCCCCAGAACACCGGCAGGGCCAGCGCCGGAATGAAGCGCGCCAGCGCCAGCACCCAGATGTTGGGCGCGGCCGCGGCCAGGGCATTCGAAGCGGCGAAGACCAGCAGGATCGCCACGAACAGGCGCTTGCGCTCCAGGTGCGACACCGCCGCCGTCAGCAACGGCCCGGATAGCATCACGGTGAACGCGAACAGCGTCACCAGCTGGCCGGCGGCGGAGACGGAGATGGACAGGTCGCGGGCCAGTTCGGGCAGCAGCCCCACGATCAGGAATTCCGTGGAGACGATGACGAAGGCCGCGACGGCCAGAATGCCGATAGAAAGCGCGCCGGAGCGGGCGGGGACGGATGGCGAGGCGAGGGAGGATTCGAGCATGGATGGGTTCAAGAGCAATACGGCCTTGAACGATATTGGAGATAGAATTTCTTATCTCAGGTATTTTTTCCAGTGATTAAGGAATCTAAATCCTTAATTGACCCGCCATGATCTCCTCCGAACGCCTCAAAGGCATCGAAGCCTTCGTCACCACCGCCGACGCAGGCAGCTTCACCGCCGCCGCCGACCGGCTCAGCCTTACCGCCTCGGCCGTGGGCAAGAGCGTCGCGCGGCTGGAGGCCCGCCTGCGCACCCGCCTGTTCGAACGCAGCACACGCCGCCTGGCGCTGACGGATGCGGGCAGCGCCTATTACCGCACCTGTGTGCGCGTGCTGGCCGAATTGCAGGACGCCGAGGCGGTGCTGGCGGCGCAGCGCCAGGAGCCGGCCGGCCGCCTGCGCGTGGACCTGCCCGCCACCTTCGGTCGTAGGGTCGCGTTGCCGCTGCTGTTGCAGTTCGCCAAACGCCATCCGCTGTTGCGCCCGCAGGTATCGTTCACCGACCGCCACGTCGATCTGGCTGCCGAGGGCATAGACGTGGCGGTGCGCATCGGCGGGCCGCAGCAGTGGGCGCCCGGCCTGGGCCACCGCTACCTGGGCTCGGAGCGCGTGATTTTCTGCGCTTCGCCGCAATACCTGGCGCAACGCGGCACGCCGCTCACGGCCGACGACCTGGCGCACCATGACGCAGTGGCCTACGGCCGCGCGGACGGGGAGCCCCCGGTCTGGCGGATCGCGCAGGGCGCGGGACCGGCCAGCCTGCGGCCCGTCGACGGCGTGATGGCGCTGGACAGCGCCGAAGCCCAGGTCGACGCCGTCGCCGCCGGCTTTGGCATCGCGCAACTGGCAACCTGGCTCGCGGCCGACGCCTTGCGCGACGGGCGGGTGGTCGAGGTGCTGCCGCAATTGGCCACTGAGGGCCTGCCGCTGTACCTGGCGTGGCCGCTGGGCAAGCAGTTGCTGCCCAAGGTGGATGCGGTGCTGGAGATGTTGGGGGAGTCGCTCAGCATCGTGTAGGGGGCGGCCGCAATGTCGTTCGGTCCGAGAAAGAGATGGGCTAGCGCCGCGTTGTTCCTTCGTCTTCTACGCTCATGTCGGGAGGATAGCGGCTCGAGTAAACACTTCTGTTTATTTATTCAACATTTTTGTTTATGCTCGATCAGGCCGTAGCCATCGGTCATGAAATACAGCGAATTCAAGAGATGGCTGGAACGACAAGGGGCAGTGTTTGTGCCGCACAAGTCAGGCAGCAGCCATTACCGGGTTACCTTGAACGGCGTGACCACGATCTTTCCACATCACGGGTCCAAGGAAATGGGCAAGCATCTGGAAAGCGAAATCAAGAAACAGCTCGGTTTGAAATGACGTTGTGCGTCCAGCACGCCGGATGCGCGTCACGCAAACGGTCTTGCCTGGCACTCTCATCGAACAGGAAGCCTGAATGCTGACCTATCCCTACACCCTGACTCGCGACACCAACGATACGTGGCTAGTCCAGTTTCCTGATATTCCAGAAGCGCTCACCGTGGGACAGGACGCCGATGAGGCGGCGATCAACGCCGAAGAGGCGCTCGAAGCTGCGCTGGAGATCTACTTCGAGGCGCGCCGCCCCATTCCCATGCCCTCCAAGCCCGCGAAGGGCCAGGCATCGGTAACCTTGCCTGCCTTGGTCACCAGCAAGGTCTTTCTGTCGAACGAGATGATTCTTCAGGGAGTACGCAAGGCGGAGTTGGCGAGGCGCATGGGGGTTCACATGCCGCAAGTAGATCGCTTGCTCAACGTGCGCCACGCATCCCGGATCGAGCAGGTCGAATCCGCTCTCGGGCAGCTTGGGCGCCGTCTGGACGTGTCGATTGCCTGAGGCTGGCAAGCCTGCAAGTCCCGCGCCCAATGAAAATCGGCCCCGATAACGGGGCCGATCGTCTTGCATCAGAAAACCAGGCTTATTCCGCCGTTTCCTGCAGCACGCGCCGGGCTTCCTCGGCCACGCGCTCGGGGGCGGTGCCGCCCACGTGCTTGCGGGCCGCGACGGAGCCTTCCAGGGTCAGGACCTGGTGCACGTCGTCGCCGATGCTGGCATGGTAGGCCTTGAGCTCGTCCAGCGACAGGTCGGCCAGGTCGCAGCCGCGCTGTTCGCAGTCGCGCACCGCGTGAGCCACCACTTCGTGGGCGTCGCGGAAGGGCACGCCGCGCTTGACCAGGTAGTCGGCCAGGTCGGTGGCGGTGGCGAAGCCCTGCAGGGCGGCGGCGCGCATGTTGTCGGCCTTGACCTTGATGCCGCCGGCCATGTCCGCGAAGATCGTCAGCGTGTCGCGCACGGTGTCGACGGTGTCGAACAGGCCTTCCTTGTCTTCCTGGTTGTCCTTGTTGTAGGCCAGGGGCTGGCCCTTCATCAGGGTCAGCAGGGCGACCAGGTGGCCGTTGACGCGGCCGGTCTTGCCGCGGGCCAGCTCGGGCACGTCGGGGTTCTTTTTCTGCGGCATGATCGAGCTGCCGGTGCAGAAGCGGTCGGCCAGGTCGATGAAGCCCACGCGCGGGCTCATCCAGAGCACCAGCTCTTCGGACAGGCGCGACACGTGCGTCATGATCAGCGCGCTGGCGGCGCAGAATTCGATGGCGAAATCGCGGTCGGACACGGCGTCCAGCGAATTGCGGCAGACGCCGTCAAAGCCTAGGGTCTTGGCGACGCGTTCGCGGTCGATCGGGTAGGACGTGCCGGCCAGGGCGGCGGCGCCCAGCGGCAGGCGGTTCACGCGGCGGCGGCAGTCGGCCAGGCGCTCGGCGTCGCGGCCGAACATTTCCGCGTAGGCCAGCAGGTGATGGCCGAAGGTGACGGGCTGGGCCACTTGCAGGTGGGTGAAGCCGGGCATGATGGTGCCGGCGTGTTCCAGCGCCACCGTGGCCAGGGCGCGGCGCAGCTGGCGCAGCAGGTCCAGCAGGTTGTCGATTTCACCGCGCAGCCACAGGCGGATGTCGGTGGCGACCTGGTCGTTGCGCGAACGGCCGGTGTGCAGGCGCTTGCCCGCGTCGCCCACCAGTTCCACCAGGCGCTTTTCGATGTTCAGGTGCACGTCTTCGAGGTCGAGCAGCCACTGGAAGCTGCCGGCGTCGATTTCGGACAGGATCTGGGTCATGCCGCGCTGGATGTCGGCCAGGTCCTGGGCGCCGATGATGCCCTGGGCGGCCAGCATGTCCGCATGCGCGAGCGAGCCCTGGATGTCGTGGCGCGCCAGGCGCTTGTCGAAATCCACGGACGCCGTATAGCGCTTGACGAGTTCGGAAACCGGTTCCGAGAACCGGGCGGACCAGGCCTGCGCCTTGTTGGCGAACTGGTTTTGATCGGGGGAGGGAGTGTTTGCCATGATGGGCGGAATTATAGGGCCTGGCGCGCAAGGCCGGCGGCGCCGGGCGCGGGTTCCGCGGGGGCGAACCCTCCGGCCTGGGCTTTGTCGGATAATCCTGGATTAGTTTCAAGACCTTAGAGCAGGAAGAGAGCCTATGCCCCTGGAATGGGAAGAGCTGGTCACCCAATTGGATACCCATCTGCCGCGCGAGGCCTGGGCGCAGACCTTGATCGGGATCGGTGCGCTGATCCTGGTCGCGCTGTTCGTGCAGTGGGTGGTGGCCCGGGTCGTGCTGCTGCTGGCGCACCGCGTGCTGGTGCTGAGCGGCCACGGCGACTGGGATAAGGCCCTGCAACGCCGCCGCGCCTACCAGAACCTCTGGTACGCCGTGCCGTTCGCGGTGGTGTCGCTGGGCATAGACTTGGTGCCGCACGTCGAACGGGCGGTGACCATCGTCGGGCGGCTGGCGCACGCCGGCGCCTGGATCTGCGTGTTCATGGCATTTTCCGGGGTGCTGAGCGCCTGGCAGGACACCTATTCCGCTACCACCCGGGCCCAGACCCGCTCCATCAAGGGCTATATCCAGATCAGCAAGCTGATCCTGATGGCGGTATGCACCGTTTTGGTGCTTTCCATCCTGATCGACCGCTCGCCGCTCTGGATGATCTCCGGCCTGGGCGCGCTGTCCGCCGTGCTGCTGCTGGTGTTCAAGGACACGCTGCTGTCGCTGGTGGCCAGCACCCAGCTGACCAGCAACGACATGCTGCGCATCGGCGACTGGATCGAGATGCCGCAATCCAACGCCGACGGCTTCGTCAAGGACATCGCGCTGCATACGGTCAAGGTGCAGAACTGGGACAACACCGTCACCACGGTGCCCACCTACAAGCTGTTCTCGGAAAGCTACCGCAACTACCGCCACATGTTCGAGTCGGGCGGACGGCGCATCAAGCGCACCATCCGCATCGACTCGGCCAGCGTGCGCTTCCTGACCGACGACGAGGCGCAGCGGCTGATGCGTTTCCGCCTGCTGCACGACTACCTGCAGGCCAAGACCCACGATATCGCCCAGGCCAACCAGACCATGGGCGATCTGGCCAGCGTGCCGGCCAACCGCCGCCGCCTGACCAATATCGGCACCTTGCGGGCCTATGCGCTGGCCTACTTGAAACAGAATCCCGAGGTCCGCCAGGACATGGCGATGATGGTGCGCATGATGGAGCCCACCTCCGAAGGCATCCCGGTCGAGGTCTATTGCTTTACCGCCGTCACCGCCTGGGTGGAGTACGAACGCATCCAGGGCGACATCTTCGACCATCTGCTGGCCATCCTGCCCGAACTGGGCCTGCGTCTGTACCAGCAGCCGTCCGGCGCCGACATCGGCGCGATGGGCGTCCATCTGCGCGAAGGCGCCTTGCAGGCCGCGCTGGCCGGCGAGGGCGGCCGGCCGGGCCTGGCCGCGCCGTCGGAGCACGGTCTGACCGACGCGAAGATGCCGCGCTAGCGCACAGCGGGCGCGGCAGGGCGCCGGGGCGGGGCCGGCGGGTGGCCCCGTGAGATAATCCAGGCGTTGAAATCCCAGGCGATAGACCCGATGTCGAACCCGTTCTTCAACCTGTATTCCCACGGCTTTGCCCGGGTGGCCGTCGGCGTGCCCGAATGCAAGGTCGCGGACCCCGCGTTCAATGCCGCCCAGACCATCGCGCTGGCGCAGCAGGCCGCCCAGGGCGGCGCGGTGCTGGCGGCGTTTCCCGAGCTGGGCCTGTCCGCCTACACCTGCGACGACCTGTTCCACCAGAAGGCCTTGCTGGACGAATGCGAGGCGGCGCTGGCCCAGGTGGTGGCGGCGACGGCCGACATGGACATCGCCGTGATCGTCGGCGCGCCGCTGCGCGTGTCCCACCAGTTGTTCAATTGCGCCGTGGTCGCGGCCGGCGGCCGCGTGCTGGGCGTGGTGCCCAAGAGCTACCTGCCCAATTACGGCGAATTCTACGAAGCGCGCCAGTTCAGCGCCGGGGATTGCGCCACCGCTTCCGAGATCCGCCTGCTGGGGCAGACCGTGCCGTTCGGGTCCGAGCTGGTCTTCCAGATGGAAAAGCTGCCGCTGTTCCAGTTCCACGTCGAAATCTGCGAGGACGTCTGGGTGCCGATCCCGCCGTCTTCCTATGCCGCGCTGGCCGGTGCGACGGTGCTGGTGAACCTGTCGGCCTCCAATATCGTGGTCGGCAAGTCCGAATATCGCCACCAGCTGGTGGCGCAGCAGTCGGCGCGCTGCCTCTCGGCGTATATGTACACCTCCGCCGGGCGGGGCGAGTCCTCCACCGACATGGCCTGGGACGGCCAGGCGCTGATCTACGAAAACGGCGAACTGCTGGGCGAATCGGAACGCTTCCTCGGCCATTCCCACCTGCTTTTTTCCGACGTGGACCTTGAACGCCTGTCGCGCGAGCGCATGCGCCAGACCACCTTCGGCCAGTCCGTGCGCCGCCACCACGACGAAGTCCGCAAGTTCCGCAGCGTGGCGGTGCCGGTGAATCCGCCGCTGGAAGACGCCGAGCTGCCGCTGGAGCGGCGCGTGGCGCGCTTCCCCTACGTGCCGGCCGATCCGCAGCGCCGCGACGCCCGTTGCAAGGAGGTCTACAGCATCCAGGTGCAGGCCCTGGTCCAGCGCCTGTCGGCCAGCGGCATGTCCAAGGTCGTCATCGGCATTTCCGGCGGGCTGGATTCCACCCATGCGCTGCTGGTCTGCGCCAAGGCCATGGACGCGCTGGACCTGCCGCGCTCCAACATCCTGGCCGTCACCATGCCGGGCTTCGCCACCAGCTCGCGCACGCTGCAGCAGGCGCGCAAGCTGATGGAGGTGGTGGGATGCACGGCCTCCGAGATCGATATCCGGCCGAGCTGCCTGCAGATGCTCAAGGACCTGGGACATCCCTATGCGGACGGCAAGCCGGTCTACGACATCACCTTCGAGAACGTGCAGGCCGGCGAACGCACCAACCACCTGTTCCGCATCGCGAACTTCAACAACGCCATCGTCATCGGCACCGGCGACCTGAGCGAGCTGGCGCTGGGCTGGTGCACCTACGGCGTGGGCGACCACATGTCGCACTACAGCGTCAACGCCAGCGTGCCCAAGACGCTCATCACCCACCTGGTGCGCTGGGTGGCCGAATCCGGCCGCCTGGGCGACGAAGGCGCGCAAGTGCTGCTGGACGTGCTGGGCACCGACGTCAGCCCCGAACTGGTGCCGGGCGGCGCGGACGACAAGCCGGTGCAGAAGAGCGAAGACTCCATCGGCCCCTATGAATTGCAGGATTTCAACCTGTACTACACGCTGCGCTATGGCTTCGCCCCGACCAAGGTGGCCTTCCTGGCGCTGGCGGCCTGGCGCGACCGCGAGGCCGGCGCCTGGCCCGAGGGCGGCCACGTGGCCCGCAACCAGTACGATCTGGCCGCCATCAAGCGCAACCTGAAGATCTTCCTGGACCGCTTCTTCCGCCTCAGCCAGTTCAAGCGCACCTGCGTGCCCAACTCGCCCAAGGTCGGCTCCGGCGGTTCGCTGTCGCCGCGCGGCGACTGGCGCGCGCCCAGCGACTCCGAGTCGGCGGTGTGGATGCGTGACGCCGAGCGTATCCCCGACGAAGCCTGAGCGGGATTTCCCGCCCATGGGGGACCCGGCGCCCGGGCCCCCTGGCGGGTGGTATTCTCTTATTCGATGCGCCCTGCAGCCATGCCGTGTCAGGGCGCCGCAACAGATCAAAAAACAGGACGACCAACGTGAAACAAGTCACCGCCATCATCAAACCCTTCAAGCTCGACGAAGTCCGCGAAGCGCTGGCCGAAGTCGGCGTCAGCGGCCTGACCGTCACCGAAGTGAAGGGTTTCGGCCGCCAGAAAGGTCATACCGAGCTCTACCGCGGCGCCGAGTACGTGGTGGACTTCCTGCCCAAGATCCGCGTTGAAGTGGTGTTGCCCGACAGCCAGGTCGAAGCCGCCATCGAGGCCGTCGTCAAGGCCGCCCGCACCGGCAAGATCGGCGACGGCAAGATCTTCGTGACGCCGGTCGAACAGGCGATCCGCATCCGCACGGGCGAGAGCGACGAAGAGGCGCTGTAAGTTCCATGGGACTTGCGGCTGACCGGATTCGCCGGCAGCCGCGAGACCGCAGCGGGATTCTGCGGGCTTGGCGCGGCGAGGATCTTGCCGCACCAAGCCCGCAACGCATTTTCCGCCCTAGCGGATGAGCTGGTTCATCTCCAGGATCGGGCTCATCACCGCCAGCACGATCAGCAGCACGAATCCCCCCATCAGCAGGATCAGCGCCGGCTCCAGCAGCGCCGTCATGGCCATGGCGCGCCGCTCCAGGTCGCGCGACAGGTTCTGTGCGCCCCGGTCCAGCAGTTCGGGCAGGCGGCCGGTCTTCTCGCCGCTGGCGATCAGATGCACCAGCAGCGACGGGAACACCTTTTGCGCGCCCAGCGAGGCCGACAGCGAGGCGCCTTCGCGCACGCGCGCCGAGGCTTCATCCACGGCCTGGCGCAGCACGTCGTTGCCCAGGGTGCGGCGCGCCGCCTCCAGCGCCGTCAGCAACGCCACGCCGCTGCCTGAAAGTATCGCCAGCGTGGACGCGAAGCGCGCGGCATTCACGCCCAGCACGAAGCGCCCCGCCAAGGGCAGCTTCAGCACGCGCGCATGCCAGGCGCGCCGCGCGGCGGGCGCGCGCAGCGCGTAGCGCCACAGCGCGACGGCCGCGGCCAGCGCCGCGCCGGTCGCCACGCCCCATTCGCGCACATAGTCCGACAGCGCCAGCATGATGCGCGTCAGCAGCGGCAGCTCCTGCTTGGCCTGGCTGAACGCCGACACTACCTGCGGCACCACATAGCCCAGCAGGAAGATCACGATGATCACCGACACGCAGGCCACCACCGCCGGATAGATGAAGGCCGTCAGCACCTTGCTGCGCAAGGCATTGCGCTCCTCGATGTAGTCCGCCAGCTTTTCCATCACTTGCGCCAGATCGCCCGATTCCTCGCCGGCGCCGATCAGCGCGCGGTAGATCTCGGGGAAGTCGCGCGGCCGCGCGGCCAGGGCGGCCGACAGCTTGTGGCCCGCGCGCACATCGTCGCGCACGCCGCCCAGGGTGGCGGCGATGTGTTTCTTCTCGGCCTGTTCCAGCGTGGCGCTCAGGGCCGCGTCCAGCGGCAGGCTCGCGGCCAGCAGGCTGGCGAGCTGGCGCGTCAGCCAGGCCAGGTCGGCATCCGACAGGCGCGTGCGCAGCGCGGCGCCGAACCCTTCGGCGCGCGCCGCCAGGGACGTGGACAGCGGCAGCAGGCCGCGTCCGCGCAGCTGGTTGCGGGCGCCGCGCTCGCTGTCGGCGTCGATCGTGCCGCGCACGATCTTGCCCAGCGCGTCGGTGGCTTCGTAACGGAAGGAAGGCATCTGGAAAGCATCGGCCGCGCGCATTCAAAACACGCGCAAAGCCCCGAATTTAAAGGGTTTCAAGGCCGCTACGATGCCTGCGGATTATGACCGTAGTGTTGCACTGTCACCCCGTATACTCCGACGCGCTTTCACGTTTTTTCACACGATTTCACGTTTCAGGCACCTATCACGTCATGCGTCATATTGCGCAATTCAGCCTTGCGGTACTACTAGCCGCAAGCCAGCTCGGACCCGCGTCCCGCACGGCCCATGCTCAACAGACCGACAATCGCGTCAGTCTGAATTTCGTCGACACCGACATCCCCGCCGTGCTGCGCGCGCTGTCGCTGTTTACGCAGCGCAACTTCCTGGTGGATCCGCGCGTCAAGGGCAAGCTCACGCTGGTGTCGGACCGTCCCGTGGACAGCGCGCAGGCCCTGTCGATGTTGACGGGCGCGCTGCGCATGCAGGGCTTTGCCATCGTCGAGGTCGACGGCGTGACGCGCGTGGTGCCGGAGGCCGACGGCAAGCTGCAAGGCAGCGTGGTGGCGGGCAATGGACGCCCGGCGCAAGCCGTGGGCGGGGCGCAGGCCGGCGCCGCGGGCCGCGGACCGGTGCCCGTGTCCGCGTTCGCCAAGGGCAGCAGCGGTGAAATGCTGACCCGCGTATTTCCGCTGAAGTACGAGAACGCCGCCAACCTGGTGCCGGTGCTGCGCCCCATGGTGCCGCCCAACAACCCGATCAACGCCTATCCCGGCAACAACACGCTGGTCGTCACCGACTACGCCGACAACCTGGAGCGGATCGCGCAGGTCATCGCGCGCATCGACGTGCCCAGTTCCATCGACACCGACGTGGTGCCAGTGCGTTCGGCCATCGCCACCGACCTCGCCATCCTGGCTTCGCAGCTGTTGGACACGCAAAGCAGCGATCCGACCCAGCGCATCGCCGTGGTGGCCGATCCGCGCAGCAACAGCGTGCTGGTGCGCTCCGGCAGCCCGGCGCGCACGCGGCTGGCGCGCGAGCTCATCATGAAGCTGGACGCGCAGCAGAACCGCGCCGGCAACCTGCACGTGGTCTACATGCGCAATGCGCAGGCCACGCGCATCGCCGAGGTGCTGGGCGGGTTGCTGACCGGGCAGGCGAATTCCGCGCCCGGCGCCACGGGCGGCGCCAGCGGCGGCGCGGGCGCGCAGGGCGGGGCGCGCCCGCAGAACGCCGCGGCGGGCATGGCAGCCCAGGCGGGGCAGGGCATGGCCGGTATGTCCGGTTCGAACAAGGGCGGGCTGTCGGGCGAGCAGGAACGCATCTCGCGGGAAGACAACAGCACGCAGGCCGTGTCGTATTCGGCGGGCGGCGCCACCATCCAGGCCGACCCGGCCACCAACTCGCTCATCATTTCCGCGCCCGAGCCGCTGTACCGCAGCCTGCGCGAAGTCATCGACCAGCTCGACCAGCGCCGCGCGCAGGTGCTGGTGGAAAGCCTGATCGTCGAAGTCAGCGAGGCCAAGGCGGCGGAGTTCGGCATCCAGTGGATGACGGGCGCCGGCAACATCAACAGCGACGGCACCAGCTTCATCGGCGGCACCAACCTGGGCGGCAGCGGCATCACCGGCAAGGGCCCGACCACCATCGACGGCATCGGCAGCGGCCTGAGCCTGGGGGTGGTCAAGGGCACCGTCGACGTGCTGGGCAACAAGGTGATCAACCTGGGCGTGCTGGCGCGCGCGATGGAGAACACCGGTGAAGCCAACATCCTGTCCACGCCCAATCTGCTGACGCTGGACAACCAGTCCGCCAGCATCCTGGTGGGCAAGACCGTGCCGTTCGTGACCGGGCAGTACGTGACCTCGGGCAGCAACGGCAGCACCAATCCGTTCCAGACCATCGAACGCGAGGACGTGGGCCTGAAGCTGAACATCCGGCCGCAGATTTCCGAGGGCGGCGCGGTCAAGCTGGACATCTACCAGGAAGTCAGCAGCATCGACGAAAGCCGCTCCAACGCCACCACCGGCATCGTGACCAACAAGCGCGCCATCGACACCAGTGTGCTGATCGATGACGGCCAGATCATCGTGCTGGGCGGCCTGCTGGAAGACAACGTCACGCTCTCCACCAACAGCGTGCCGCTTCTGGGATCCTTGCCCGTGATCGGCTCGCTGTTCCGCTACGACTCGCGCAAGCGCACCAAGACCAACCTGATGGTGTTCCTGCGCCCCTACGTGGTGCGCGACGCCAACCGCACGGCCGGCGTCACCATGGACCGCTACGACTACATGCGCCGCGCGCAGGCGGCCGTGCAGCCAGGCCAGCACTGGGCGCTGCCCGACATGCAGGCGCCGATGCTGCCGCCGCCGGGCTCCGCGCCCACGGTGTCGAACAACGCCTATGACCTGCGGCCGGAACACCAGGCCGAAACGCTGCGCCGGCCGGCGCCGGTCACGGCGCAGTCCTTCGCGGTGCGTCAGTATCCCGGCATGGAGCCTGCGGGCGATGCCTCGGGCGCCATCCGCGTGTCGCGCACGCTGATGCACAGCGTGGCGGTGGACCCCGATAAGCTGCTATGAGCGCGCACCCCCTGCCTTATGCCTGGGCCCGGGCACAGCGCGCGGTGCTGTCGCTGCGCGGCGGCCAGGCCCGCCTGACCGTCAGCCCGCGCACGCCGGAATGGGCGGTGCGCGAGATCCGGCGCTGCCATGGCGACATCGAACTGGCGCAGATCGAGGACGAGGCGCTGGAAACCCTGCTGACCGCGGCCTACAGCCACTCGGAGGACGCCGCCTCGGTGATGGGCGTGGCCGAGAACGAGATCGACCTGGACCGCCTGATGCAGGACATGCCCGAAGTGGCGGACCTGCTGGAAGCCCAGGACGACGCGCCCGTGATCCGCATGATCAACGCGCTGTTCGCCCAGGCGGCGCGCGACGGCGCCAGCGACATCCACATCGAACCCTTCGAGACCCACTCGGTGGTGCGCTACCGGGTCGACGGCACCCTGCGCGACGTGGTGTCGCCGCGCAAGGCGCTGCACGCCGCGCTGATCTCGCGCATCAAGATCATGGCGCACCTGGACATCGCCGAAAAGCGTCTGCCGCAGGACGGCCGGATTGCGCTGCGCGTGGGCGGACGGCCGATAGACGTGCGCGTGTCCACCTTGCCCACCGGGCACGGCGAACGCGCGGTGCTGCGCCTGCTGGACAAGGAAGCGGGGCGGCTGCAGCTGGAGAAGCTGGGCATGGACGCGGGCGTGCTGGGCCAGCTGGACCGGCTGATCCGCCAGCCGCACGGCATCGTGCTGGTAACGGGGCCCACCGGCAGCGGCAAGACCACCACGCTGTACGCCGCGCTGAGCCGCCTGGACGCCTCCACCAGCAACATCCTCACGGTCGAGGACCCGATTGAATACGACCTGGCCGGCATCGGCCAGACGCAGGTCAACGCCAAGATCGACATGAGCTTCGCGCTGGCCCTGCGCGCGATTCTGCGGCAGGACCCCGACGTCATCATGATCGGCGAAATCCGCGACCTCGAAACCGCGCAGATCGCGGTGCAGGCCTCGTTGACCGGCCACCTGGTGCTGGCCACGCTGCACACCAACGACTCGGTGTCCGCCGTGACCCGGCTCACCGACATGGGGGTCGAACCCTTCCTGCTGGCGTCGTCGCTATTGGGCGTGCTGGCGCAGCGCCTGGTGCGCAAGCTCTGCCCGGCCTGCAAGCAGCCGGCCATGCAGGACGGCGCGCGCGTGTTCCATCCGGTGGGCTGCGAGGCCTGCAACCATACGGGCTACAGCGGGCGCTCCGGCATCCACGAACTTTTCAAGGTGGACGACGAGGCGCGCCGGCTGATCCACGAAGGACGCGACGAACGCGAACTGCGGCGCGCGGCCGCGGCGTCGGGCATGCGGACCATGCGCGAGGACGGGCAGCGCTGGGTGGAGAGCGGGCAGACCTCGCCCGAGGAGATCCTGCGGGTCACGCGGGACGCCTAGCGCCTATGCCCGCCAGCGGTCCGGAAAATCGAAGGAAAGCTGGCGGTGATGCCGGATTGAGAGCAGGTAGACCTGATTCTTGATCCGGGCGTACAGCATCAGGTAGTGCGCGGACACGTATTCGCGCAGCTCCGCATCCTTGGCCAGCGCTTGAAGCTGTTTGGCCAGGCGCGTGACGCCGTTGGCGGCCTCCACCGAACGCGGGGGCCGTTCCAGGAACAGGCGTCCCATGTCGGGAAAGGCCGCCAGGTTCGGGATGATCACCTCGGCCAATTCACCCAGCAAGGCGTCGAAAGCGCGCGGCATTCCCGCCTCCGCGAGGAAGGCTTCGATCTCCTCAAGCTGGCGCTCGAAGTGGGCGGTGAGCTTGACGGCAGGTTTCGCTGTCACGATGCCGGTCAGCGGGCGGTCTTGGCCGCGCGGCGGCGCTTGAGAGCGTACACCGCGCCCTGCGCGTCCTTGACCTTGCCGGCCACAACATCGGACAAGCCCCGGCTTGCGTCGTCGATCAACAACAGGTGGATGCGTTCCTGTTCCAGCCGGTGGTAGTAGTCCAGCCGCTCGGCGTCGATCAGCGCGACGTAGCTTTCACCATTTTTGGTGATGATTTTCTCAGCCCCGGACTTGACCTGATCGGCCAGCTCGGACAAATTGGCCCTGGCTTGGGACAAGGGAATCACATCGGCGGACGAGATGCTCATGGCGGGTCTCCCTGTGCTGAATATTTGTACATAATAACGTACATTTTTATCGCGTAAGACTACTGCCCCGGGGGTCATGTCCCGAAGGTCGTAACATCCCCCGAACGCCGTCCCAGCGCCGACAGCAGTCCGTCCAGCGCCGCCCGATCCGCCTCGCGCGCGGCGCCGGCGTAGGTCGCCTGGCCCTGGAACTTCAGGCCGCCGCGCCCGCCGGCGCTGCCCTGGCCGCTGACGTCCAGCAAGCCGCTTTCCGTACTCAGGGCCAGCGTGGCGCCGGCCTTGCCGCCTTGCACCCGCAGCAGATACGACCCCACGGGCGCGACCGGCGTCAGCGCGGTGCTGGCGTTGCGCCAGCGCAATTCGGCCACGGGGCCGGCGGGCAGGGCCGCGCCCAGCCGCAGGGGCTGCCAGCGGATTTCCAGGGTGCCCTGGGGGGCGATGGTGTTCCACGGCGCGCCCAGCGCGGACAGGATGGAAGCGGGCGCGCGCAGCGACTGGGCTGGCAGCGATATGCCGTTCCAGCCGGGCGTCGCGCGCAAGGGGCCTTGCAGCCAGGGATGCGAGATATCCAGGGCCAGCGCGTCCCAGCGCCATTGCCACTGCACCGGCTGCGGCAGCATGCGGCGCGCGCCGGGAGGTCCCAGCGCGATCCAGGCGCTGCCTTGCCACAAGGTGCCGCTGGCGTCGGCCAGCGTGACCGGCGCTTTGTCCGGCAGCAGGACCAGCAACCAGCGCGCGGGTAGCACGGTGACGGCCGCTGCCGCTGCGCAAGCGCAGCCTGCCAGCAGCAACGCGGCGGAACGCTTGGAGAGGCGGAATCCGGACATTTCAACCCCGCTCAGCTTGCGGCGCCGCCAGGCTGACCTTGCCATTGACCAGGCCGGGCAGCGGCCTGCCGTTGGCGTTGGCGGCGCGGGTGAGGTCCACCTGTTTGACGGCGAGCCCCCAGTCGCGCGCCGCGCCGTCCAACCAGCGCAGCAAGGCCGAAGAAGGCGCCTGCTTCAGTGTCAGCAGCACGCCGGGACCCTGTTCGGGCTCGCCCAGCGTCCATAACTCCGCGGTCAGTCCGGCGCGTTCGAGCGAGGCGCCCAGCTCCGCGGCGCTGGGCATGGCGCCGGCGGGCGCGGCGGACTTATGCCGCAAGGCGCCGGCTTGCGCGGTCAGGTCGGCGACCGTGGCCGCCTGGCCGCGCAGCGCGGGCAATTCCGCTTGTAGCTTGCGCAGTGTGTTCAAGGGCGGTTCGATCAGCGTGACGAAGACCAGCGCCGCGCCCAGCAGCAGGCCGGCGGCGCTTACCAGCCGGCGCTCGCGCGGCGCCAGCGCCCGATAGCGTTGCCCGGCGCGCGTCAGCGCGGGCGTGAGGGTCTTGGCCAGCGACTGCCTGGCCGCATGCAGGGCTTGCGGGAGTTTCATGGTTGCGCGCGCACGATGCGCCAGGTGTTGTCGTTATCGCCGCGTTCGAGCTTCAGGCCCAGTGCGGCGGCTTGCTGGATCAGCGCGGGGGTTTCCGCGACGCGTTGCGACTGTTCGCCGGCGTCGGCCAGCTGCAGCGTCAGCGCCTGTTCGGCGTAGCCCAGGCGGGCCACCTTGTCGGCGGCGAAGGGCAGGGCCTGGGCCGCGGCGCGGGCCAGGGGCAGGAAGTCGGCGGCATTGGCCGCGCCGCGGTTGGCCTGCAGCGCGTCCAGGCCCTGCTGCGCCTGGCGCGGCGGATCCAGCACCACCGGCAGGTCGGGAAAGGCGGCCAGCACCTGCGTGCGCATGCCGTTGCGCAACGCATCGGCTTCGGTGTACAGCTGCGAAGCGTACAGATTCAGGCCGCCGATCCAGACGACCGCCGCGGCCGCGCCCCAGCGCCAGACGGGACGCCAGGCCGAGACGCGGGCCGGCGCCAGCTGCGGCATGGCCAGCGACCACGAAGGCGTGGGCGCGAGCCAACGCGGGTCGGCGGGATCGCGCAGCGGCGCAGTGGTATCGGATCCCAGGGTCTGCGGCGCGATGAGCGCGTGCGCGCGCAGTCCTTGCGCGTTCAGCAGGCCCCAGGCGCGGCGCACGGGTTCGCGCGCGGCCCAGGCCAGCGGGACCGTGCCGTCCGCGGCGCGCGGGCCATGGCCGATAGCGAGTGAGTCCAGGTCGCTGAGCACCAACGGTTCCAGCGCCCCGTGGACGGCGGCGGCGTAGCGGGCGCGTGCCACCGCGGGGATCTGCACGCTGGTGGCGATGACGTCCGCGGGGTGCAGCACGGCTTCGCAAGCGGCGTGGGGAAAGGCATGGCCCATGGCTTCAAGCGTCAGCTCGCCCTGGCGGGCGCAGTGGCCGCGGCGGTCGAACCAGGCATAGGGCAGCAGGGAGCCGGAGCTGAATTCGTCCAGTGGCGGCAGCGCAAGGCGCAGGATGTTCTTCAAGGAATTTCTCTAGTCCATAAGGTGTCGGGGGCCGCGGGCGGCGAACTGCGCAGCAGCACCTGCATGGAGATGCGCGCGCGCTCGTAGGCCACGGTGCCGCTGGCCAGGAACCAGCCGCTGGTGGTGGTCACGGCGGGCGCAGGCGTCTTCACGCCCGCGCCGGCCAGGCGGTTGGCGAAGTCGCCGGAATTGTTGAACCAGTTGCCGCGGTCGCGTTCGCCCGCCATGGAGCGGGCCTGGCTGAGCGACAGGCCGGGCGCCAGCGCCGCAAGCACCTCGGCCGGCGCGGTGTTGACATTGACGGTGGTGGCCGCGGGCAGCACCGTCATGGTGCGGCGCAGCTCATTGCGCACTGCCGGATCCAGCGAGAGCAGGGCGGCCACTTCGTCCACGCCGCGCGGCAGGGGCGCGCGGGCGTCGGGCGCGGGCCGTCCCGGCGGCGCGGAGGGTGCGTCGGCAGGCAGCGCCGGAGGCTGCGCGGCCGACATCACATCCACCATGCGCGCGGCCAGCGTGTCCGGCAGCTGCAGGGTGTTCAGCAGCCGGCGCAGCACCAGCTCCTGCTCGGGCTGCGGCACGCCATGGTTCGCCAGGTTGTAGAGGTTGTACTTGCCTTGCTCGTCCTGCACGCGGCCGGAGAACACGGCGACGCGTTCGTCGCCAGGCCGCTCGATGCGCGTGTCCAGCAGCGGGGTGGCCCAGATCTGGTCGCCGCGGGTGGTGGGCTCGCGCCGGCTGTGGTCGCGCACGATCAGGCGGGCCCAGTCTATGCCGCCCGCCAGCATGGCGCGCGCCTGCACTCGCGCCATCTCGTTTTCCACGCGCCGCGTGCTGGCGGTCTGGCGCTGGAACAGGCCGGTGGTCAATGCCGCGACGATGGCGACGATGATGAGCGCGCTGATGACGGCCGCGCCGCTTTCCGTGGCAGTGCGCGGCGGCATCATGGCAGCTCCAGCACGCGGGTGTAGCGCTCGGGGGCGCCTGGGGAGCCGCGTTCCAGCGTGATCTCCAGGCCGGCGGGGGAGGCGGCCAGGCTGGCGTCGCCGTCCACCCAGCCCGACCCCGGCACCCAGGCGCGCAGCTTCAGGGCGCGCGTGCCGGGCAGCAGCAGGATGCCGTCGCTGGCGGCCGGCAAGGGGCTGCGCGCCGCCGCTGGCCCGCTGGCGCGCCACAGACCGTCCTTGCGCACCTGCCATTGCACGCGCTGCCACAGGCCGTTGCCGTCGGGGTCGGGGCGCAGGATCTCGAATACGGGGCCGTCGCTTGCACGGCGCAGCAGGCGCAGGCCGCTGGTATAGGCTTGCGCGTCCAGGCCCGCCGGTTCGAAGCCGGGGCCGGTGTACGAGAGTTCGACATCGCGCGCCATCTGGCCCAGCGTGCGGACGATGGCGTCGATGTCCTCGGCCTGTTCCTCGATCCGCTCGCGGGCGCTCGACACGCTGGCCAGGCCGCGCCAGGCCATCAGGCTGACCAGCGCCATCAGCGCCAGGGCCACCAGCACTTCGATCAGCGTGAAGCCGGCTTGGTCGCGGGGAGGGCGGCGCATGGCTATCGCAGGCTGGACAGCAGGCCGTCCAGTTGTAGCAGGATGGTAGCCGGCTGCGCCGCGCCCGCGTCGCGCACCTTGACCGATACCTGGCGGAAGCTGCGGTTCATCGAATTCGTAAACTCCATTTCGCATTGCAGGGCGCGGCCGCCTTGCGGACAGGGCGTGCTGCGCGTGCCGGCGCGCGGCAGGGCCTGTTCCAGCCGCAGCTGGGCCAGTGCGTTCTGCGCGGCCAGCAGCGCCAGCGTCTTGTCCTGCAGGGCGCGGTTGTTCTCCGCCATGACGCCGGTTGCGCGCAGGGCGGCGCCCATGGCGACGGCGATGATGGCCAGGGCCACCAGCACCTCGATCAGCGTGAACCCGCGCTGCCGGTCGGGCGGGCGGGGCGGTTCATTGAATTTCATAGCGGCCTGCGGCGTCGCGCAGCAGCGTGACGCGGGCATCGCCCGCGCTCAGCGTCAGGGTGATGGGCGCGGCGACCCATTCCGTGTTGAACACCAGCGGCCGGTCCGGATCGAGCCGCAGCGCCACCGGCGCCACCGACCAGGATTGCGGGCGCAGCACCTCGTCGCGTTCCAGCCGGTCCGGCGGCAGCGGCCTGTCGTCCTCGGCGCTCAGGCCTGGCAGCCGTCCCTGGCGTTCGAACGACCAGCCCTGGCCGCTGGCCAGCCAGCGGATGGGACGGCCGTCGCTGCGGGCCTCGCTCTGAGCCACGGTGAAGGCGTCGGCCAGGCGCTGGGCATCGCCGCGCAGACGGTTCTCGCCGCGGCCCACGGACAGGCTCACCATGCTGGCCGCGATCGCCACGATCACCAGCACCACCAGGACTTCCACCAGCGTGAAGCCGCGCTCAGAGTTCCCAGGAGCCGATGTCGGCATCGCCGCTTTCTCCGCCGGGCTTGTTGTCGGCGCCGAACGAGAACACGTCGATATCGCCTTTGACGCCGGGGCTCAGGTATTGATAGGGGTGGCCCCAGGGATCGTTGGGCAGCTTGTCCAGGTAGCCGCGCCAGTTGTTCACGCCCTCGGGCTTCTGCACCAGCGCGCGCAAGCCCTGCGCGGTGCTGGGGTAGCGGCCGTTGTCCAGCCGATACAGCTTCAAGGCCTGCATGATGCCGGCGATGTCCTGGCGCGCGGCGACCTGGCGGGCCTGGTCGGGACGGTCCAGCACGCGGGGAACGATCAGCGCCGCAAGTATCCCCATGATCACTATCACCACCATGATCTCGATGAGGGTGAAACCTTGCTGGCGGGCAAGCCCGCGCGGTAACTGACGCACTTGATGACTCCGGTCTTTCAGTAGAAGCGGAGGATTGTGGACATGAAATATGACAGCAATACGGACGCCGCCGCCAAATGTGGCAAGGCCGGACCTGCGCGCAGCGTGCGCATCGCAGCGCCTGCGGCGCGGCCTACTTTTCGCGCGATATGCCAGCGGGCGCGGGCAGGGCGGCCGGGGCAGGCAGGCGGCTGGCGCGCCCAGCCTGTTCCACCGTCACGGCGTCCGCGGCGACTTCGCGCAGCACGATGCCGGGGGCCACTTCGCCGCCCGCGCGCCAGGCCAACGGCGGGCCGCCGTCGATGCTGAGCACGGCGGCGCCGTCGGCGCCCGAGGCGATCACGCCCAGCACGGTGATCTGCGTGCGCATGGCCTCGTCCCGGCCGAACCACAGCGCCACCGGCGTGTTGTCGGCGGCGCGCGGCGCGGCTGCCGATACCGCGGGAGGCAAGGCGCCAGCCTTGGGCGCAAGCAGGATCGACGCCCATGCGCCCAGGCCTGCGGCCAGGGCCAGCACGGCAAGAACGCGGAACGCGGCGGGCAGGTTCGGGCGCAGGGACAGGAGCATGGAACGGATGGGCAGGGCGGGTTGCGACGGGCCGACTATAGCGTTGCTACATGACAGGCTTGCGATGGCCGGCGGTATTTGCCACGGCGCCCATCGCGCGGGGCATGCTGTCATCGTTCGTACATGCCCCATGTCTAGCATGCGCTCAAGTCCGGATGCCGAAGCCGGGCAGACCTCCTCTCCAACAGGGAACACCCGCATGCAAGACCTGAACCAAGCCAATCGCCGCCGACTCCTGAAAATGCTGGGAGGCGCGCCGATGCTGCCGCTGGGCGGCGTCAGCCTGGCCGCGCTGCTGGCCGGCTGTAATTCCAGCGACGATGACGACGACAGCGCGCCGCCCGTCACGCCGGTCACTTTCAAGTCCGCCTCCTTCACGTCCATGGCCGCGCCCTCGCTGTCCCAGCCTGAGCTGATGGCGCGCACCACCGTGGCCTCGGCGCTGGAGCTGACGTTCAGCGACGGCTCCAAGCGCAGCGTCGAGCTGGGCTACGAGCCCTTCTTCATGACGGGCGACGCCGTGCCGGACGGCAAGGGCGGCACCGTGGTCGCCGGCGGCTACTACAACCTGGCCGGCGCGCCCATCGTCGACAATTCGGTGCCCGCCCGGGCGCGGCAGTTCTTCTCGAACTGTCCGGACGGCATGTCGCTGCTGTCCTTGTCGGAACCGACCAAGGTGGCGGGCGTGGCCGGCAACGCGCTGTACGCGGTGGTGCAGTTCGAGTACCAGTCCATGGACCAGGCCGGCAAGGACATGTACGGCCTGCTGCCGTCGCAGATCGCGGTACTGACGCTGTCGCAGGACCCCAACACGGGCAAGCTCAGCCTGGTTAAGTACCACACCGTGGACACGTCGTCGGTGCATGGCCTGTGGATCACCTGTGGCGCGAGCCTCTCGCCCTGGAACACCCACCTGTCCAGCGAAGAGTACGAGCCCGACGCCACCACGGCCAAGGCCTCGTCCTCATTCAAGACCTACAGCCAGAATCTCTACGGCGATCCGGCCAAGGCCAATCCCTACCACTACGGCCACATGCCCGAAGTCACCGTCAATCCGGACGGCACCGGCACCATCAAGAAGCACTATTGCATGGGCCGCATCTCGCATGAACTGGTCCAGGTCATGCCGGACCAGCGCACCGCGCTGATGGGCGACGACGCCACCAACGGCGGTTTGTTCATGTTCGTGGCCGACCGCAAGGCCGATCTGTCGGCCGGCACGCTGTACGTGGCCAAATGGAACCAGACTTCGGGCGCGGGCCCCGGCGCTGGCACGCTGAGCTGGATCAAGCTGGGCCATGCGACCAGCGCCGACGTGCAGGCGCTGGCCGACCAGTTGAGCGCCGCCGACATCATGGACGTGCGCACCGCCGACCCGCTGGATGCCGCCTTCACCAAGATCCGCTATTCCGGCAAGGACAACTGGGTCAAGCTGCAGCCTGGCCGCAACGTGGCCGCGGCCTTTCTGGAAACCCACCGCTACGCTGCCATGGTGGGCGGCACGCTGGCCTTCTCCAAGATGGAAGGCACCACCGTCAACGCCAAGGACAAGATCGCCTACAGCGCGATGTCGCGCGTGGACAGCTCGATGACCGACGGCCTGTCGCCTGGCTTCAAGGTCGAAGGCCCGGCGGCCGGCGCGGTCTACCAGCTGCACATGAAGGAAGGCCAGGTCGACACCGACGGCAAGACCATCGACAGCGCCTGGGTGCCGGTGGACATGGCCGCGGTGCCGGAACTGATAGGCGAAGTGCTGGCCGCGCGCGACGCGCTGGGCAACACCCACGCCGCTGGCAAGATCTCCAACCCCGACAACCTCAAGTTCTCGGAGAAGCTGCGCACGCTGTTCGTGGGCGAGGACAGCGGCGGCCACGTCAACAACTTCCTGTGGGCCTACAACGTCGACACCAAACAGTTGTCGCGCCTGCTGTCCTGCCCGGTGGCCGCCGAATCCACCGGCCTGCAGGCCGTGGACGAGATCAACGGCTGGACCTACATCACCAGCAACTTCCAACACGCGGCCGATTGGGGCAGCGTGCACTCGGTGGTGCGGCCCACGCTGGAGCCCCTGGTCAAGGCCAACTACAAGGACGGCTTCGGCGCGTCGGTGGGCTATTTGACCGGCGTCAAGATTGGCGCCTAGGCTCGCGCCAGGCCCAGCTTGCCTGCCGTCTTGGCACGGCTTCCTTCAGGAAGCCGTTTTTTTTCGCGTCGCGCGCAAAAGAATCCTGATCCGTCGATCAAGGTTTCTCTTCTTTGCTTCACGGGGCTTTCACCTTTGCTGCCCATCATGTGGCCCAGCATAAAACCCTGTTCATGACTAGAGAAGAGAAGCATGCAAGCATTGAATTGGAGAAGATGGTGCGCGGCCTTGCTGGCGACCAGCGCCCTGGCGGGCTGCGGCGGCAGCGACGATGACGACGACGCCGAACAGCCGACCCAGCCGCCGGTGACCCAGCCGGACCCGACGCCCGCCGACAAGGTGCTGTTCATCGGCGTCGACGGCCTGACCTATGACGCGATGCGCCGCGGCGTGGCAGACAAGTTCCTGCCGAACATCGCGCAGCTCAACGCCACGCGCGCCTGGACCGGCGGCGTGACGGATGCGCCCACGCAGCAGCCCACGCTGTTGGCGCCGGGCTGGGCGACGCTGTTGACGGGGCAATGGGCCGATCAGCACGGCGTGCGCTACAGCGTGCAGGGCGAAACGCTGCAATCGCCGACCCTGTTCCAGCGCGTCAAGCAGGCGCGTCCCGAAGCGCGCACTGCCGCCGCCTTCAATTCGACCGTGGTGGCCGGACTGATCGCCGGCCAGCGCGATGCGGGCTATCTGCAGTCGCTGACCGACTGCGCCGGCGCGGACGATTGCGTCGCAGCCCAGGCGCGCGACCGCATCACCGAAGGCTATGACGTGGTGGTGGCGCAGTTCGGCGCGCCGGAGGGTGTTGCTTCGGAGAACGGCTTCGGCTCGGCCTATGACAGCGCGATCCGCCAGACCGACGCCGCCATCGGCGTGCTGGCCAAGCAGATCGCCGACCGCAAGGCGCAGCATCCCGGCGAGAAGTGGCTGGTGATCTTGGCTTCCAGCCACGGCCTGGGCAAGACCGGCGCCAGCGACGGCCGTCCCCTGTCCTCGAACAAGACCATCCTGCTGGCCGCCAACCAGCCGGCACTGTTGGGCGGCAGCGCCGACGACGCCTCCTTCGACGGTTTGTGGGACAACAACTGGTACGCGTTTCCCAGCGCGGCCGACGTCGCGCCGACGGTGCTGGACCACCTGAAAGCCCTGCCTGCCGCCGCCAAGTACGACATGGCGGGCACCTCGCTTGCCGGCAAGCTGGCGTTGCGCCACACCGCGGCCCGCACCTCGACCGACAACAAGAGCGTGACGCTGAGCTGGGTGCGCGTGGGCGAACCCGCCGGCGACATCGTGGTCAGCCGCGACGGCGTGGAGATCGCGCGTGTGCCCGGCACGGCCGCCGAGTACGTGGACCGGGGCTTCAAGTTCGACACCGAGGGCGTGCATACGCTGAACTACAGCGTGGCGGTCGGCAGCGCGGTCAGCGCCGCGCGCACCACCGTGGCGTACACCAAGCCGCTGCCGCTGCTGGCTACGCTGCGCACCGGCCTGACGATGCTGTTCCCCTTCGAAGGCAATATGACCGATATCGCCGCGGGCGGCGGGGCCATCACGCCGTTCGACGGCACCCAGGCGCCGGCCTACGCCGAGGCGGGCGTGTTCGGCAAGATGTTCAAGAACGACCGTGGCGCGGCTGCCCTGGGTGGCTTCAAGCTGGACTATCCGGCAGGCATGCTGGACGCGGCCCAAGCCTTCACCATCGGCTTCTGGTACCAGTCCGACGGCACTGCCAATGACCGCTCCATTCTGGGCAACAAGGACTACAACTCTGGCGGCAACCCCGGCATCACCATCGCGCAATGGGCCGGTCCAGTGCTGTATTTCAACCTGGCTGGCGGCGGCTCGCGGGTCGACATCAACAACGTCAAGTTCACCCCGAATAAGCCGGTCTACGTCGCGATGACCGTGAACAAGACGGCCAAGACCCTGACGGCCTCCGTCTACGACAGCGAGCTGGGCTTCTCGCAGCGCACCATCGGCACGGGCTCGGTCGACCTGAGCAAGATCGCCGGCGTCTATGGACCACACCTGGGCCTGAACGAAGACGGACGCGGCACCTATGGCGTCTGCTGCGCCGGCACCAAGGGCCCGTACACGATGTATTTCGACGACCTGGCCTATTGGTCGCGCGCGCTCACCGAAGCCGAGGTGAAGTCGCTGGCCCTGTCCGGCAAGTCCGTTTCCGAACTGTTTCCCTGATGTACCAAGGATAGAAAAATGAACATGTCCATGATCTTGCGCGGTTTCCTGCGCCTGGGCGCGGTGCTGATGCTGAGCGCCACGCTGGCCGCGTGCGGCGGCGATGACGGCGACAGCGACGGCGGCAAGGACCCCGGCACCGGCCAGCCCGAAACGCCCAAGCCCGAGCCCGTCAAACCCGAATTGCGTTGCGCGCCCTGAGCCGCGCTCCCTCCCGATCCATAGGAATAGAATCCGTGACGTTCGATAAAGACCAGGTCCACGCCGGCAAGCGCCGCTTCTTGCGCAACGCAGCCGCCTCGACCGCGGGCCTGACCGCGCTGTCGATGTTCCCGCCGGCGATCCGCCGCGCGCTGGCCATCCCCGCCAACAACCGCACCGGCACCATCAACGACGTCGAGCACGTGGTCATCCTGATGCAGGAAAACCGCTCCTTCGACATGTACTTCGGCACGTTCAAGGGCGTGCGCGGCTTCGGCGACCGCATCACCATCCCGCTGCCCGAAAAGCGCTCGGTCTGGGAACAGAGCAACGGCACCCGCGTGGTGATGCCGTATCACCTGGACAGCACCCAGGGCAACGCCCAACGCGTGGCCGGCACGCCGCACGACTACGTGGACGCGCAGATGGCCTGGGACGGCGGCCGCATGGACCACTGGCCACGCTACAAGCAGAACCAGTCCATGGGCTACTACCGCAAGAAGGAGGTGGAGTTCCAGTTCGCGCTGGCCGAAGCCTTCACGCTGTGCGACGCCTACCACTGCTCAACGCATGGCGGCACCAATACCAACCGCCTGTTCCACTGGACCGGCACCAATGATCCGCTGGCTTTGGGCAACGGCCCCTCGACCCGCAACCAATGGGACAGCCTGGGCGCCTCGTCCACCGGCTGGACCTGGAAGACCTATCCCGAGCGCCTGCAGGAAGCCGGCGTCAGCTGGAAGGTCTATCAGAACCTGCCCGAGAACTTCGGCGACAACCCGCTGGCAGGCTTCAAGCAGTACCGCCGCGCCAACGAGCTGGCCGGCAACAGCGCCAACGGCGCGCCGTATCCGGCCTGGACGCCCTCCATGGACGCCGCCAACCCGCTCTACAAGGGCACGGCCAACACCATGCCCGACGGCGGCTTCCTGAAGGCGCTGCGCGAGGACGCGGTCAACGGCAAGCTGCCGCAGGTGTCGTGGATCGTGGCTCCGGCCACGTACTCCGAGCACCCCGGCCCGTCCAGCCCGATCCAGGGTGCCTGGTACATCCAGGAAACGCTGGACGCGCTGACCGCCAATCCCGAGGTCTGGAGCAAGACCGTGCTGCTCATCAACTTCGACGAGAACGACGGCTACTTCGACCATCTGCCGCCGCCCGCCGCGCCCTCGTTGAACCCGGACGGCTCGATGGCTGGCGCCTCCACCGTCAACACGGACCTGGAGCGCCACACGCATGCCTCGGCCCAGGACGCCGCCGACGACCGCGTCTACGGCCCCGGCCCGCGCGTGCCGATGTACGTGGTGTCGCCGTGGAGCCGCGGCGGCTGGGTCAATTCCCAGGCCTTCGACCACACCTCGGTGCTGCGCTTCCTGGAGGCCCGCTTCGGCGTGGCCGAGGACAACATCAGCCCGTGGCGCCGCGCCGTGCTGGGCGACATGACCTCGGCTTTCAACTTCGCCACGCCCAACAGCGAAAAGCTGCCCGACCTGAACCTGTTGACCCGCGCGGGTTCGGACAGCGAGCGCAGCGCGCAGGAAGCGCTGAAGGCCGTGCCGCTGCCCGACCCCAGCGCCCAGGCCAAGCCGGTGCAGGAGCAGGGCGTGCGCTACTCCCGCGCCTTGCCCTACGAACTGCACACCAGCGGCCGCGCCCAGCCCGACACGGGCGCCATGCGCCTGGTGTTCTCCAACACGGGCAAGCAGGCGGCGGTGTTCCACGTCTATGACCGCCTGCACCTGGAGCGCCTGCCGCGCCGCTACACGGTGGAGCCGGACAAGCAGCTCGAAGGCAGCTGGGACACGGCGGCCGACGGCGGCAAGTACGACCTGTGGGTGCTGGGCCCCAACGGCTATCACCGCCATTTCGCTGGCGACCTGACCCTGGCCCGCAGTTCGGCGCTGGCGCCCGAGATCCGCGTCTGCTACGAAATCGCCAAGGGCGATGTCTACGTCAGCTTCATCAATGGCGGCAAGAATCCCTGCACCTTCGAAGTTGCGCCCAACGCCTACTACGCCAACCACGAGCGCTGGAAGTTCACGGTGCCCGCGGGCGCTCAGGTCGAACAGCACTGGGCGCTGCAAGGCAGCCAGGGCTGGTACGACTTCACCGTGCGCCTGGCCGAAGACCCGGCCTATCTGCGCCGCTTTGCCGGCCGCGTCGAAACCGGCCGTGCCTCGGTGACGGACCCGGCGATGGGGCTGTAGGCCTCAGGCGGCGGTCTGCGGTTCGCGCGCCCGGAAAGCCTGGGCGCAGGACTCGCAGATCGCCGCCGTGATGCCCTGGCGTGCATGCTCGCGCCGCTCCAGCATGCCGATGGCGCGCGTCATCGGCCCCAGGTCCTGCGGCAGCGTCAGGATCCGCAGTTCCGGGCTGTGCTGCCAATTGGAGCCGTTGATCAGCGGCAGCAGCGTCACGCCGACCTCCTGGCGCACCAGCTCGACCAGCGTCTCGATGGCGTTGAGTTCCAGGAATTCGTTCAGCGGCGCCCCCAGGCGCCGCAGCAGCCGGTCTATCTGCAGGCCGGTGCGCTGGGTGCGGTCAAAGCGCAGGAAGGGGTTCTGCGCCAGCACCTGGCGCGCGTCTTGCCCAGGCGCCGAGCGCGGCGCGATCACCACCAGCTGCTCTTCATATAGCGCGGTCCAGCGCGTGCTGGCCATCTTGCGCCCGGCCTCCACCAGGAAGGCCGCGTCCAGCTCGCCGTCCTCGACCTTGCCCGCCAGCTCGCTGGCCTTGCCCGACAGGATGCGCACGTCCAGCTTGGGGTGCTGCTTTTTCATGCCGGACACGACCTTGGACAGGGTGCCCATGCACGACACGATACTGCCCACGGCGACCGATCCGGCCAGCTCGCCGGGCGCGGTGCGCGGCTTCCGCATGCGGTCGTAAAGATCCAGCAAGTGCTTGATTTCCGGCAGCAATTCCCGGCCGGCGGCGTTCAGGATGGCAAGGCGGCCGCTGCGGTCGAAGAGCTCGCGTCCCAGTTCCGTTTCCAGGGAGCGCATCTGGAAGCTGACTGCGGCCTGCGTCAGCGCCACCTGTTCGGCCGCTTCGGAGAAGGAACCATGGTGCGCGACCGCCAGGAAAGTGCGCAGAAAACGGATGGTACTCATAAAAATCTCTTTTATGACGGAACAAAATTTCAAATTGATTTAATTAGACCACGGGAGTAACTTCGGCCGCTTACCCGTTATGAGACTAGCCACATGAAATCCTTCGACTGGGGCAACCCCTATCCTTCCGTCCGCATTCCGCTGTTCGCCCGCAATGTGGTGTCCACGTCGCATCCGCTGGCGGCGCAGGCTGGGTTGCGCATGTTGCTCAAGGGCGGCAACGCCGTGGACGCCGCCATCGCCGCGGCCGCCACCATCGTCCTGGTCGAACCCGTGTCCTGCGGCCTGGGCGGCGACTGTTTCGCCATCGTCTGGGACGGCAAGGAACTGCATGGCCTGAACTCCTCGGGCGTGGCCCCCGCGGCCTGGAGCACCGAATACTTCAAGCGCAAGCACGGCGTGGGCGCCGACGGCCTGGCGATCCAGCCCAAGCGCGGCTGGGACGCGGTGACGGTGCCAGGCGTGGTGGCCGGCTGGTCCGCGCTGCATGAAAAACTGGGCAAGCTGCCGTTCGAGCAGCTGTTCGAGCCCGCCATCGAAATCGCCGAGCGCGGCTACGCCGTGCCGCCGGTGGTGGCGCACAAATGGGCCGCCGCGGCCGAGGAACTGAAATCGCAGCCGGGTTACGCCCAGGCCTTCCTGCCCGAGGGCCGCGCGCCCAAGGTCGGCGAACACTTCCGCTTCCCGGACGCCGCCAATACGCTGCGCCGCATCGCCGCCTCCAAGGGTCGCGACTTCTATGAAGGCGAACTCGCCGAACGCATCGCTGCCTTCAGCCAGGAATGCGGCGGCGCCATGACCCTGGAAGACCTGCGCAACTACCGTCCGGAATGGGTCAAGCCCATTTCCAAGTCCTATCGCGGCTACGAGCTGCACGAGATCCCGCCCAACGGGCAGGGCATTGCCGCGCTGATCGCGCTGGGCATCGTCGAACGCTTCGACATGGCCGACATCCCGGTGGACTCGGTGCAGTCGCAGCACATCCAGATCGAAGCCATGAAGCTGGCCTTCGCCGACCTGTACAAGTATGTGGCCGATCCGCGCTCCATGCAGGTGACGCCGGAGCAGATGCTGTCCGACGCCTACCTGGACAGCCGCGCCAAGCTCATCCGCCTGGACCGCGCCACCCATTTCGAGGCGGGCCGTCCGCACGCCGGCGGCACCATCTACCTGACCGCCGCCGATGAGAACGGCATGATGATCTCGTTCATCCAGTCCAACTACATGGGCTTCGGTTCGGGCGTGGTGGTGCCGGGCACCGGCATCAGCATGCAGAACCGCGGCGTGGGCTTCTCGATGGATCCGAAGTCGGCCAACGTGGTCGAAGGCGGCAAGCGTCCGTTCCACACCATCATCCCCGGCTTCCTGACCCGCGGCGGCAAGCCGGTCATGAGCTTTGGCGTGATGGGCGGCGACATGCAGCCGCAAGGCCACATGCAGACCGTGGTGCGCATGCTGGACTATCACCAGAACCCGCAGGCTGCCTGCTGCGCCCCGCGCTGGAAGGTCAACCGCGATTTCACGCTGGACATCGAGACCAATATGAAGGCTTCCACCATTGCGGGCCTGAAAGACCTCGGGCATGCTCTGAAGTCGGTCGATGATCCGTACATGGATTTCGGCGCGGGCCAGTTCATCTGGCGCATGTCCGAAAACGACAACGAGCTTGGCTATGTCGCCGCCAGCGACAGCCGGCGCGATGGTCAGGCGGTCGGCTTCTAATACGCAATAGCGCAGCCACAAGGGGAAATTAAATAATGAAACGCTTGACCTTGACCTTCGGCGCCAGCCTGCTGGCGCTGGCCGCGGGCGCGGCTTCCGCCCAGAACATCCGGATCGGCCTGCAGGAAGATCCGGACGTGCTGGACCCGCACCGGGCGCGCACGTATGTGGGCCGCATCGTCTTCACCTCGCTGTGCGACAAGCTGATCGACATCGATCCCAAGCTGCACTTCGTGCCGCAACTGGCCACCTCGTGGTCGTTCAGCCCCGACAACAAGGTGCTGACCTTCAAGCTGCGCGAGGACGCGCTGTTCCATGACGGCTCCAAGTTCGACGCCGCCGCGGCCCGCGCCAACCTGGAACGCGCCATGTCGCTGCCGGACAGCCTGCGCAAGGGCGAACTGGCCTCGGTCGAAAAGGTCGACGCGCCCGACGCGACGACCCTGGTGCTGACGCTGAAAAAGCCCGACGCCACCTTGCTGGCCCAGCTGTCCGACCGCGCCGGCATGATGCTGTCGCCCAAGACCTTCAGCGACGACGTCGCCGCCGTGGGCCGCAAGCCGGTCTGCTCCGGCCCCTACAAGTTCGTCGAACGCATCCAGAACGACCGCATCGTGCTGGAGAAATTCGACCAGTACTACGACGCCAAGGATTTCGCCTTCAAGCGCGTGACCTTCCTGCCGATTCCGGACACCACCGTGCGCCTGTCCAACTTGCGCGCGGGCGACCTGGACATGCTGGAACGCCTGAATCCCTCCGACGTGCCGCAGGTCAAGACCGACGCCAGCCTGACGTTCGCGCCGGTGGCCGGCCTGGGCTTCCAGCAGTTCATGTTCAACGTCGCCAACGGCAAGCGCGCCGAGGACAATCCGTTCAAGAACAAGCTGGTGCGCCAGGCGTTCCAGTACGCCATTGACCGCAACGCCATCAGCGAAGTGGCCGGCGGCGGCA
Source organism: Achromobacter pestifer (assembly GCF_013267355.1). NCBI lineage: Bacteria > Pseudomonadati > Pseudomonadota > Betaproteobacteria > Burkholderiales > Alcaligenaceae > Achromobacter > Achromobacter pestifer. The sequence goes on along the minus strand of NZ_CP053985.1, from coordinate 6,897,626 downwards.
TCTTCGATCCGGCCCAGCAGCCGTTCCCGCCCGCCAGCCCCTACCACAGCGACAAGTTCCCGCCGACCCAGCGCGACGTTGCCAAGGCCAAGGCGTTGCTCAAGCAAGCGGGCTTCGACCGCGTGAAGGCCGAGGTCATGTTCGGCAACAACACCACGACGTCGTCGATCGCCGAGATCGTCCAGGCCATGGCGTCCGAGGCGGGCTTCGACCTGTCCTTGCGTCCGACCGAGTACGCGGCCCTGCAGAAGGAATCGGCCGGGGGCAACTTCCAGGTCGTGATGCTGGGCTGGTCGGGCCGGGTCGATCCGGACGGCAACATCCACGCTTTCGTCACCTGCAAGGGCGCGCTGAACGATGGCCACTACTGCAACCCGGAAGTGGACAAGCTGCTGAACGAGGCCCGCACCGTGCCGGACGAAACCAAGCGTAAGGCCATCTATGACCAGGCGCAGACCATCATCCAGGACGAATTGCCCGGGGTGTATAACTACTACCAGCCTTGGCCGTTCGCGCTGGCCAAGAAGGTCAAGGGCTTCACACCCTATCCCGACGGCATGATCCGCCTGAAAGGCGTGACGTACGCGCAGAAGTGATCGCGGCGCGGCCGTTGCGCGCCACGCCAGCCGGACGCGCCTTGCGCGTCCGGTTGTTGTTTGCGGCGGCGGGGCGTCGCGGAATATCCTCCCGGCCCCGTCCGCCGTTCCTGTCTTACGGTTTCTCATATGCTTAAACTCATCTTGCGCCGCGTGATCGTCGCGATACCGACACTGATACTGGTGTCGATGATCGTCTTCATGCTGCAGAAAATCCTGCCCGGCGACCCAGTGCTGACGCTGGCCGGCGAAGAACGCGATCCGGCCGTCCTGGACTACCTGCGGGACAAGTACCGCTTGAACGATCCGCTGCCCGTGCAGTACGCCGCCTGGGCCGGACAGGTCCTGCAAGGCGACCTGGGCAAATCGCTGCGCACCGACGTCCCCGTCACCACGCTGATCGGCCAGAAGCTGCCGGTCACGCTGCAACTGGCCGCCATGGCCATGTTCTTCGCGTTGCTGATCGGCATCCCCATGGGGATCATCGCCGCCGTGAAGAAAGGCAAGCCCGTTGAAATGGGGGCCAACATCGCCGCGCTGTCCGGCATGTCCATACCCAACTTCTGGCTGGGCATCATCCTCATCATGGTGGTGTCGGTGCAGTGGAAGCTGCTGCCGGCCTCGGGCTACGTGTCGCCGTCCGAGGACTTCTGGCTGTCGATCAAGACCATGCTGATGCCGTCCCTGGTGCTGTCCACGGCCATCGCGGCCTACCTCATGCGCCATACCCGCTCCGCCATGCTGGAAGCCCTGTCGGCCGACTATGTGCGTACCGCGCGCGCCAAGGGCGTGTCGCCGCGCAGCGTGGTGCTGCGCCACGCCTTGCGCAATGCGCTCATGCCCATCGTCACGCTGGTGACGCTGCTGTTCGGCGAACTGCTGGCGGGCGCCGTGCTGACCGAGCAGGTCTTCACGATCCCGGGCTTCGGCAAGCTGGTGGTCGACGCGGTCTTCACGCGCGACTACGCGGTGGTGCAGGGCGTGGTGCTCTGCGTGGCGGTGGGCTTCATCATCATGAACCTGCTGGCCGACATCCTGTACATCCTGGTCAATCCCCGCCTGAGGCACTCATGAGCGCAATTCCTGCAACGGCCGCAGCCGTCACGCCGCCCCGCAGCCGCAACCGCGCCTGGGGCAAATTCAAGCGCAACCACATCGCCATGCTGGGCCTGGTCATTGTGCTGTTCTTCGTGCTGCTGGCCATCCTGGCGCCGCTGATCGCCAGCCACGATCCCTTCCAGACCAGCTTCACCACCATCCGCAAGGCGCCTTCGGCGTCCTACTGGCTGGGCACGGACGAGCTGGGCCGCGATATTTTCAGCCGCATGGTGTACGGCGCCCGCGCCTCGCTGATGGCGGGCCTGGTGTCGGTCCTGATCGCGCTGGCGGTGGGCGTGCCCTTCGGTCTTGCCGCCGGCTACTTCGGCGGCTGGACCGACAGCATCATCTCGCGCGCCACCGAAGCATTGCTGGCGATTCCCTTCCTGATCCTGGCCATCGCGCTGGCCGCGTTCCTGGGCCCCAGCCTGATGAACGCCATGATCGCCATCGGCGTCTCGGCCGCGCCCAAGTTCATCCGGCTCACGCGCGGGCAGGTGCTGGCGGTCAAGAACGAGGACTACGTGCAGAGCGCGCGCGCCCTGGGCGCGTCCGACCTGCGCATCATCGGCCGCCACGTGTTTCCCAACGTCATGCCGCCCTTGATCGTGCAGGCCACCATCACCATCGCCACGGCAATCATCGCCGAGGCCAGCCTGTCGTTCCTGGGTCTGGGGCTGCAGCCGCCGAACCCGTCCTGGGGCTCGATGCTGAACACCGCCAAGAACTTCATGACCCAGGCGCCCTGGATGTCGATCTTCCCCGGATCGGCCATTTTCCTGGTGGTGCTGGGCTTCAATCTGCTGGGCGACGGCCTGCGCGACGCGCTCGATCCGCGTCAGGAAAAGTAAACACATGGCAACAACAATGGACCCCAAGCGCGTCGTCCAAGTCAACGACCTGACCGTGCGCTTCAAAGCCCCCGAGCGCATCGTGGAAGCGGTGCGCAAAGTCTCCTTCCACGTCGACTGTGGCGAAACCCTGGCCATCGTGGGCGAATCCGGCTCCGGCAAATCGGTGACCTCGCTGGCGCTGATGCGCCTGGTCGAATACGGCGGCGGCAGGATCGTCAACGGCGGCATGCTGCTGCGCCGGCGCAGCGGCGAAGTGCTGGACCTGCTCAACGCGCCCGACAGCACGCTGCAGCGCGTGCGCGGCGCGGACGTGGCCATGATCTTCCAGGAGCCCATGACGTCCCTGAACCCCAGCTTCACGGCCGGCAACCAGATTGCCGAAGCCCTGCAGCTGCACCAGGGGCTGGACGCGGCCGCGGCCCGCGCCGAGACGCTGCGCATGCTGGAGCGCGTGCGCATCCCCGAGGCCCGCGCCATCCTGGACCGCTATCCGCACCAGTTGTCGGGCGGCATGCGCCAGCGCGTCATGATCGCCATGGCGCTGTCGTGCAAGCCCCAGCTGCTGATCGCCGACGAGCCGACCACGGCCCTGGACGTGACCATCCAGGCCCAGATCCTGCAACTGATCCGTCAGCTGCAGGAAGAAATGGACATGGGCGTGATCTTCATCACGCACGACATGGGCGTGGTGGCTGAAGTGGCCGACCGCGTGCTGGTCATGTACCGCGGCGACAAGGTCGAAGAGGGCAGCTCGGACGAGGTCTTCGCCCGGCCGCAGCACGCCTACACGCGCGCGCTGCTGTCGGCGGTGCCGCGCCTGGGCGCCATGCAGGGCACGGACGAGCCCGCGCCGTTCCCGCTGCTGCGCGTGGATGACGCCACGGCGCGAGCGCAAGCCGCGGCCGCGCCCGTCGCGGCGGCGTCCACCGTGCGCCGCGAAAACGGCCCGGTGCTGAAGGTGCGTGACCTGACCACCAGCTTCGACATCACGGGCGGCATCCTGGGCCGGGTGCAGAAGCGCGTGCACGCCGTGGAGAAGGTCAGCTTCGACCTGTATCCGGGCGAGACGCTGTCGCTGGTGGGCGAGTCCGGCTGCGGCAAGACCACCACTGGCCGCTCGCTGCTGCAGCTGGTCAAGAGCAAGGCCGGCAGCATCGAATTCGACGGCAAGAACATCGGCGCGCTGCGCGGCAGCGCCATGCAGACCCTGCGCCAGCACATCCAGTTCATCTTCCAGGATCCGTTCGCCTCGCTGGACCCGCGCATGACGGTGGGCTACTCCATCATGGAGCCGCTGCTGATCCACGGCGTGGCGCGCGGCAAGGCGGCGCAGGATCGGGTGCGCTGGCTGATGGACAAGTGCGGGCTGCTGCCCGAAATGATCGACCGCTATCCGCACGAGTTCTCGGGCGGCCAGCGCCAGCGCATCTGCATTGCGCGCGCGCTGGCGCTGAACCCCAAGGTAGTGATCGCCGACGAATCCGTGTCGGCGCTGGACGTCTCGATCCAGGCGCAGATCGTCAACCTGCTGCTGGACCTGCAGCGCGAACTCGGCGTGTCATTCCTGTTCATCTCGCACGACATGGCGGTGGTCGAACGCGTCAGCCACCGGGTGGCGGTGATGTACCTGGGGCAGATCGTCGAGATCGGGCCGCGCCGGGCGATCTTCGAGAACCCGCAGCACCCCTACACCAAGAAGCTGATGGCGGCGGTGCCCATCGCCGATCCGCAGCGCCGCCACCGTGAGCGCTCGCTGCTGGTCGACGAGATCCCCAGCCCGATGCGCAAGCTCGGCGACGATCCGCTGGTCGAGCCGCTGGTCGCCGTGGGCGAGGGCCATTTCGTGGCCCGCCATCCGATCGGGGTCTATTGAGGCAGGAGGCCGCCGGCTGGCCGCCGGCGGCTTGCGCCCCGCTGCGCGCGGGGGCGTTCTTGGAACGCCGAAACTAGCGCTTTTCCAGCGCCAGCTTCAGCCCGAAGGCGATGAACACCGCGCCCGTCATGCGGTCCAGGCCGCGCATCACGGCCGGGCGCGACAGCCAGCGCGCCAGCGGCCGCGTCGCGGCCACCAGCACGGCGAACCACAGTATGCCCAGCACCGCGTGGATGCCAGCCAGCAGCAGGCTGAAACGCAGCACGTCCGCGCCCGCGGGGATGAACTGAGGCAGGAAGGTGATGTAGAAGATCCCGATCTTGGGATTGAGGGCGTTGGTCAGGCAGCCGCGGACGAACCACCCACCCGCGCTGGCGGCCGCGGCCGGCGCGGGTGGGGCGGCGCCCGGGGCGGCCTGCTTGCCGGGCCGCGTGCCCCACAGCAGTTTCACGCCCAGATAGAACAGGTATAGGGCCGCGCAGAGGCGTAGCGCGTCATAGGCCAAGGTCGACACCAGCAGCAGCGATCCCAGTCCAAACGCCGCCACGGCGCCCCAGACCAGGCAGCCAGCGGCTACGCCCAGGCCGGCCATGAGGGCGCGGCGGCTGCCTTCGACGGCGGCGGTGCGCAGCACCAGCGCGCTATCCATGCCGGGCGTGACGGTCAGGATGGCGGCGGCCAGGGTAAAGGCGAGCAGGGCGGCGGTGGCGGTCATGGGCGGGATCCGGTGGCGGGCGTGGTGGAGCGGAGCCGGCCAGTGTAGCGCCGCCGGGCCGGCGCCCGCAGCCGTCCGTCGCCGTGCCACGGCGCCGCAGGCGTTATCATGGCGGCCTTCAGCAATTCGCTACATTCACCGGATTTACGCCATGGCCCTGCGCGCCACCATCTACAAGGCCGAGCTCAACGTCGCCGACACCGACCGCCACTATTACGGCAGCCACTCGCTGACGGTCGCCCGCCATCCTTCGGAAACCGACGAGCGCATGATGGTGCGGCTGGTCGCCTACGCCCTGCATGCGCAGGAAGATTTGGCCTTCACCAAGGGCCTGAGCGACACCGACGAGCCCGACCTGTGGGTCAAGGACCTGACCGGCGCGGTCAAGCTCTGGATCGAAGTCGGCCAGCCGGAAGAACGCCGCATCCTGCGCGCCTGTGGCCGCGCCGACGAGGTCATCGTCTATTGCTATGGCGGCTCCGCCAGCAAGATCTGGTGGGACGGCGTGAAGAACAAGCTGGAGCGCACCCGCAACCTGAAGATCGTCAACCTGCCCGCCGACCAGACCCGGGCCCTGGCCCAGCTGGCTGAGCGCACCATGCGGCTGAACGCCAACATCTCGGATGGCGTGGTGTATTTCTCGGCGGACAAGGGCGAGGTCAGCGTCGAGCCGGAGATCTGGCGCTGACGCCTGGGCGAGGAAGGGCGTTCGTGCCGCGGGATCCGCGCACAGGCGCGGATGGCGGGAGCGCAGCTTAGCCCGGGGCGCAGCGTCGCGGAGCAGGTGATTTTGAAATGAGAGTTGTTATCATTTATGATGCAGCCTGTTTCGACTGCTCCCGCCGCCAGTGCCGATGCCCCCCCAGCCCAGTACCTGGCTCGCCAAGTACGCAACGATGTTCCGCGACTGGACGCGCCGCAGCGAGCATCCGCAAGAGGCGGAGGATGCGCTGCAAGAGGCCGCGCTGGGCATGCTGAAGCGGCAGGGCGCCGCGCTGGCCGATCCTTGCGCCTATCTGTACCAAGCCAGCCGCAACAACCTCGTGAGCAATCTGCGCAAGCTCGGCCAGCGCGCCGGCATGCCGCTGCACGACCTGGCCGAACACGAGCACCCGCAGTCGGCCGATGTCACGGACGAGCTTGACGGCATCCAGCTCGCGCATGCGATCGACGCCGCATTGCGGCAGTTGCCCGAGAAATGCCGCCAGGCATACATCTGGCACCGCATCGACGGGCTGACCCAAGCCGAGGTCGCAGCCCGGATGGGGCTTTCACTCAATACCGTCGAACGCTATATCATGCGTGCCATGCGCCATCTGCGCGATGTCCTGCAAAGCGGTGTCTCAGGCTGAATCCGGCCTCACGCTTCTCCCCGATGAACGCTCCCTTGGATCCCCGCCACTACTCCGACCCTCGCGACGCCGCGGCGGCGTGGTTCGCGCGCGCTCGGTCCGGACGCATGGGCGACGCGGATCGGCGGGAGTTCGACGCATGGCTGCGGGCTGACCCGGGGCACCGCAAGGAGTATGCGCTGCTGGAACAACTCTGGGACAGCACGGGCCAGGCGGGACATGAGCGCTTGCGCGCATTGGCCGGTGCGCCGCCGGAGTCGTCGGGGAAATCCGCCGGACGCGGGCGGCGCGCGCTGCTGGGCTGGGGCCTGGCCGGCGCGGGCGCGCTGGCCGTCGGCGGCCTCGGCATAGGCATGCGCTGGCAGCGCCCCGCGAATTTCGAGCAGGCGTTGGCGAGTGCGCACGGGCAGCGCCGGACCGTGCTCCTGCCTGACCGCTCTTCAATCGACCTGAACACCGACAGCCGCGCCGTGGTGCGCTTTTACGCGGACAGCCGCGAGGTCGACCTGGAAACTGGCGAGGCCAGTTTTTCGGTGTCCGCTGATGCGTCGCGCCCCTTCATCGTGCGCGCAGGGCGGGCGACCGTGCAGGTGACCGGCACGCGGTTCAATGTCCGCAGGCGGGACGACGCCACCGAGGTTGCGGTGGCCGCGGGTTCGGTCGAAGTCCGGGGCGCAGGCTGGGCGTTTTGGCGGCGGGAAGCGCTGGGGCCGGGCGAAGGGCTGCTCGCGACCCGCGACGGGCTTACGCCGGCTGCGGCCGTCGATGTGGCCTCGGTCACGGCCTGGCGCGAAGGCCGGATCGTTTTCAACAACACGCCGTTGCCCATGGCCGTGGCCGAGTTGAACCGCTACGCGCCTTTCGTCATCCGGCTGGAAGGCGCGCGCCTGGCGCAGCTCAGGGTATCGGGCACGCTGAGCGTGGACTCTCCCGGCAGCCTGCTTGAACTGCTGCCCCGCATGGCGCCGGTGCGCGTGCGGGCCGACGCCAAAGGCGGTTACGTGCTGACGCCGGCGCTGTAGTTTCAATCTATTACAACATTCACGGCCTGGCGCTTCAGGGATTTCCATCGTTGCGCACTCGTTATCCATGAGTGCCGGCTTGCGACCGCAAGCCGCGTTGAACCCGTTGGAACAAATCCCTCATGTCCCCTCTGTCTTTCCGCCCCCGCCGCCAGCCCGCGCGCGCACGCTTACTGCTGGGACGGCTGTCCCTCGCCCTGATTTCCCTGGCGGCCGTTCCCGCCATTGCGTTGGCTGCCGAGACCGCGGTCATCATCAATTCGGCCCGGCAACCTCTGCATGAGGCGCTGGTCGAGGTCGCTCGCCAGATGTCCATGGAACTTCTGTACGACCCCGCGCTGGTTGCCGGCAAGACCGCGCCGCCCGTGGCCGGGCGACTGACGCCGCAGCAGGCGCTGGACCGGCTGCTGGCGGGCAGCGGCCTGATCGCCGCCGTGGAGAACGGCAAGGCCGTGATCGAGCGCGAACCGGACAATCTGGATGCCGCCACGCTGTCGGCCATTACCGTGACCGCGCGGCGCGCCGAAGACGGCACCACGGAAGGCACCGGCTCCTATACCAGCCGCGTCACCAGCACTGCGTCCAAGACCGACTTGGCCTTCCGCGAAGTGCCGCAGTCCGTGTCGGTGGTCACTCGCCAACAGATCGAAGATCAGCATCTGGTCAGCGTCAGCGACGCGCTGGAGCAGGCGGCGGGCATCACGGTGCAGCGCGCCAACTACAACTCGTTCAACTTCTATTCCCGCGGCTTCCAGATCACCAGCATGCAGATCGACGGCGGCGCACCGCTGGCGTTGGGCGCGTATACCTACGATGCGGGCCAGGATCTGGCGTTCTACGACCGCGTCGAAGTCATGCGCGGCGCTTCGGGCCTGCTGGGCGGCATGGGCGATCCGGGCGGCATCGTCAACCTGGTGCGCAAGAAGCCGCTGGCTGAATCGCAGGTGATCGTCGAGGCCTCGGCGGGCAGCTGGGACAACTACCGGAGCATGATTGATGCCACGGGTCCGTTGGGTTTCGACGGGCGCTTGCGGGGCCGCGCCGTGGCCGTGTACGGAAACAGCGACTCCTTCCTGGACGACCGGAGCACGGAATCGCCCCAGGTGTATGGCGTGCTGGAAGCGGACCTCACGCGCGACACGCTGCTGACGGTTGGTGGCAGTTACACGAAAAACCGTGAACGCGGCAATGGCGATGGCGTGCCGCGCTACGCCGATGGCCGGGATCTGGGCTTGTCGCGCTCGACTTCGTTGACTCAGCCGTGGGCGCTGGCATCGACCGAGACCAGGCAGCTTTTCGCTCAGCTCGATCAGCGCTTTTCGGATCGTTGGCGGCTCAGGCTCAACTACACGCAAGAGCGCAGCGACACGCGTTCGACCACCGCCTTTGCCTACGGCGCCATCAGTCCGGTGGACGGCTCGGGCGCCACCTGGGGGGGCGGGCGCTACGTCATGGACAACCAGCAGAACCTGTTTGACGCCAACCTCAGCGGCGGCTTCGATCTGTTCGGGCAGAGCCACGAGATCCTGTTGGGTGTCGACTGGCAGCGCGTGGAGGGTACGTGGAATACCGGCAAGCCGGTGGACAACTGGATGGTGCCGGTCGATGTGTTCGACCGCAACGCCTGGAATCCCGACATGAACGTGCCGCTGACCACACGCTATGAACCCTGGGGCCAGGAGCAGAAAGGCCTCTACGGCCTGCTGCGCTTTAACCCGACCTCGCGCCTGCACCTGATCGCCGGCGCCCGCGTGAGCCGCTATAAGTTCTTCCAGACCGTTTCGAACCGGAAGGATGCCAGCTCCAGTTGGGCGGTGACTTCGCGCACGGACTATGAGGAACCCAGCAAGACCACTCCCTATGGCGGCGTCATCTACGATCTGGACGACGCCTGGTCGGCGTATGTCAGCTATTCAGCCATCCACAAGCCGCAAGGCTTGCTGAAGTCAGGACCGGCGCCGGGCACCTCGCTGCCCGCGATCAGGGGGAAGAGCTACGAAGCCGGCATCAAGGGCGAACTGATGGATGGCCGGCTCAACGCCACGCTCAGCCTGTTCAACGTCGAACGCACCGGCACCGGCGTGCTCGATCGGCGCTACCCGGAATCCTATGACGTCTGGGCAGGCAGTTGCTGCTACCAGGCGCAGGGCAAGGTCGTGAGCCGCGGCGTGGACCTGGAGATTGGCGGTGAAGTCACGCCGGGCTGGGAGATCGCGCTGGGCTACACCTTCAACAATTCCAAGGACAAAAGCGACGATACGGTGTTCAGTTCGATCACCCCGCGGCATCTGTTCAAATTCTCCACCGCCTATACGCTGCCGGGCTCGTTGTCGCGCTGGCGCGTCGGCGGCAATGCCATCATGCAGAGTTCCACTTTCGTCTCCGGATCGGTCTATGCGCCGGATGGCAAGGCCTCGCCCTACAAGTTCAGCGAACCTGGCCATGCCGTGTTCGGCCTGATGGCGCAATACCGCTTCGACCCCAGCTGGACCCTGACGCTCAACGCCAACAACGTGTTCGACAAGGTCTACTACGAACGCGTGGGCGGTGCGGATGGCGGCAACTGGTATGGCGCGCCGCGCAACTGGATGCTGACGGTGCGCGGCACGTATTGAGCAAGCTTGCGGTTGCCGTCGATTGCCGCGGCGTACCCCCACGCGATTCCGCTGACGGCCTCGTTGCGCGTGGCGCTGGGTACATCGCCGCGGGCGGCGGCGCGCCTCAGCCGCAGGCGTCGGCGGCCTGATTCGCGGGATCGGCGCAGGCGCGCCAGCGGGCCTCGTCCATCGCAGGCAGCAGCAGCACCCGGCTCATCAAATCCGAGTACCAGAAGATCCTGCCAGGCTTGTCGCGCATGGCCTGCCAGACGCGCTCCTGTGCGTTGGCCGCGAGCGGCGCGCGGCCTTGCGCGTCGGTCACGCCCTGGGCCAGGATGGTTTGCGTGTCTGGATTCCAGGACTGCATGTCGGTGTCGTCCAGCGGCACCTCGTCGGCGATGCTCACGATACGCCAGTCATTGCCCGGCACCTCGGTGGACAGCTTGGCCAATTCTTCCCGGCGCACCGGATAAGGGCGGGAGTCGGAGGAGGCGTGCGCGGCATCGGCGTAGGACCTGGCGCCATCTCCGGGAGAATGGCGGCGCAGATAGCGCTGCTGCGGCTGGCCCTGGGCATCATAGGTCTGGACCTGGAAGGCGCCGCCTTGCGAGGTGGTATCGATGGCGCGCAGCAGGCGGCCCGCGGCGTCGCGCGCGTAGAACCGGCCGCCGGCCGGTTCCTGCTTGTCGTCGCAAGCCTCATTGATGAATGCGGTCAGCGCGCCCCGGCCATCGCGTTTCAGGCAGGTCTGGCGGCTTGCCTCGTAGGTGGCGGGCCGGCGGACCGAGGTCTGTTCGTACTCGATCACGCGTGTCAGGGCGCCGGCGCCGTCGTACTCCAGCGTGTAACCGCCGGCCAGGAAGGGCGCGCCGCCGTCGCGGGGGATCTCATAGTGTTCCGCGCGGCACAGCCGGCCGTCGCCGTCGAAATACAGCCTCGCGGGCGCCTGTGAGGCCTTGTCCAGCCGATAGGCGGACCAATCGACCTTGTCCATCCAGGAGCGGGGCAGCGGATCGCCGCCATCCTCGACCCATGCCGGCGTGTTGCGGGCGGCAATGCGTTCGCCCTGGCGGCCCAGCAGGACGCGGTCGCCGCCCAGACCGACCGAGACGGGCACCGCCGTCAGCGCCACGGGCGCGGCGAAATCAACGGCAGCCGGGCCGCAGGCCGCCAGCGCGGGGCCGGCATGCGCGATGGCCGCCAGCAGCAGGACCAGTCGCTTATGCATATTGCAGCATGTCCATGAACTTCAGCAGCGCCCAGAACTCCTTGGACACGCCGCCCAGCCGCAGCTTGCCGTCATGGTCCTCGAACAGCAGGAAGGGGTAGGCGTCGCGCTCCAGGGTGCCGGGAGCGGGCAGGCGGTAGGGCTTGAAGACGTCCGGGTCCTTGAAAAAAGGCTCCAGGCGGCCGCCGCCGTCCACATGCATGTAACGCACGCGCAGTACTTGTTTCTGATACTTGGCCTGCGTTTCCGGGTAATCCCCGCCGTCGCCCGCCACCACGGCGTCGGCCAGGGCGGCCAGGAAGATGCGTTGGAAGCCGGCGTAGTGGATCTCGCCGCTGGTGGAGTCGCCGGGCGCCTCGATCAGCGTCTTGACCAGCTGGGTGGCGCGGGATCCCGGGGCGATGGTCTTCGCGAACAGGCTGTCGATATCGGCCTTGGCCGGATCGGGCGACTGCCGCAGGCGCTGCAGGTCGGCGCGGAAGTCCGCCAGCCACTGCCGGTAGCGGGCATTCTCCGCCTGGCGGTCGAATGCCTGGGCCTGGGCCATGCCGCCAGGGAGGGTGATCAGGAAGGCCAGCAGCAGGAGCCAGGCACGTTGCAGCCAGCCTGGGGGCACGCGGATAGGGTGTTCCATAGGCCGGTGATCATATCGTTCAAAATGATGCTATTTTGGTGCAGAGCGTGACAAAATGTCAGACATGGCCACCGGCATGGTCATGTCTATGAACCCAGTGTTGAATCAGGTCCAGAAATGCCAGCAACAGGTGACGTTCCCCCTGCATGCGCGCCCGCCGGTGGCGCGGAAAATGTGCAACCCGGGCTCGACGGTCCCCTGGACCGGCTCGCCCGCTTGGCCAGGCGGCATTTCGGCGTGGACCTGGCGCTGGTGGCCTGCAGCGACGCCGACGGCGTCTGGCAGGCCCAGGCGGGCGCCTTGCCCGCAGCCAGCGCCGGCATGCTTCCTTTTTCCGTGGATTGCCCGCTGCGCGCCTCCGATGGCCGCCGGCTGGGCACGTTCCGATTGCTGCACGGCCAACCTCGGGACTTCGGCGACGAGGACCTGGACGCGCTGCGCGATTTCGCCGAACTGGCCGTCGCGGCCGTGGAAAAGCGGCAGGCCCTGGCGGCGGAACGGGCGGCGGAAGACGGCTGGCGCACCGAGGCGCGCAATCTGTCCATGGCCATCGCCGGCAGCGGCACGGGGATCTGGGACCGCAACGTCGTGACCGGCGAAATCACGTATTCGCCGGGTTGGAAGGCCTTGCTGGGCTATACCGAATTCGAAGTCACCAATCGCATCGAGGATTCCTACAAGCGCCTGCATCCGGACGACGCCGACTATGTGCGCGCCGCCATGCAGGCGCATTTCGAGGGCCGGACCGAAAGCTACGAGGTCGAGCATCGCATCCTCTGCAAGGACGGCAGTTACAAGTGGATCTGCAGCCGCGGCAAGGTCGTCAGCCGCGATGCGGCGGGCCAGGCCTTGCGCATGATGGGCACCACCACCGACATCAGCGCCATGCGCGCCATGTCGGAGCGCCTGCGGCGCACGGCGGACCTGCTGGTCAACCTGACCGACGCCGTGCCTGGCATGGTGTTCCAGTGCGGCCAGCGGCCCGAGGGCGGGTCGCGCTTCCTGTACGTCAGCGCCGGCATCTGGGACATGTTCGAGCTGACTCCCTACGACGTCCGCACGAGTCCGTCGGCGATCGAGCAGCGCGTCCATCCCGAGGACCTGGCCACTTACCACGCCTCGCTGCAGGCCGCGGCCGCGGCGCAGATGCCCTGGCATCTTGAGTTCCGCGTGTGCCTGCCGCAGCAGGGCCTGCGCTGGCGCCAGGGCGACGCCAGCCCGCGCAAAGGAGCTGACGGCGCCGTGGTCTGGCATGGCTTCGTGACCGACATCACCGACCGCAAGCGCGCCGACTTCGAATTGCGCGAACTTGCCGCCACCGACGCCCTGACCACGCTGCCGAACCGCCGCCATTTCATGTCGCGCATCGCGGCGGAGCTGGCCCGGATCAAGCGGCAGGGCAGCGACTGCGCCGCCGTGCTGATGTGCGACCTGGACCATTTCAAGCGCATCAACGACACCTGGGGCCATGCCATCGGCGATGGCGTGCTGCAGCATTTCGCCAATACGCTGCGGGCGCAGCTGCGGGCGGTCGACCTGGTGGGGCGCATCGGCGGCGAGGAATTCGCCGTGGTGCTGCCGGACACCGACATCGAGCGCGCGCGCGCCTTCGCCACGCGGGTGCAGCAGCGCATCGCGGCGGCCCCGTTTTCGCTGGGCGACGACCGGCATATCCCGCTGACGGTCAGCATCGGCATCTCCACCATGCACACCCTGGACGCCGACGCCGAGCTGGCGCTCAGCCGCAGCGACCGTGCGCTGTATTGCGCCAAGCAGCGCGGGCGTAACCGCATCGAGTCCGCGCCCTCAGTGTTTTCCCGATAGAACAACCGTCAATGGCATTTGTTCCATTGACGGTACATTAGGACACCCCTAGAGTTCCCGTCATGGGAACCTCACTGCCGCTGCCGAAGTACCACCAGATCTACCTCGTCCTGCGCGAGCAGGTGCAGGAGGGGCGTTTCGATCAGGACGGCGTGCCCGGGGAGCACGCGTTGGCCGACCAGTTCGACGTGGCCCGCATCACCATCCGCAAGGCCATGGAGATGCTGGTGGCCGACGGGCTGGTGTCGCGCCGGCCGGGCCTGGGTACCTGGCCGCTGCGCGCGCCCGCGAATCCGGCCAGCGCGCCCAAGGCCAATCCGCAGCAGAAGGCGCATCTGACCGGTCTGCTGGAAAACATCGTCAACATGGGCCTGCGCACCTCGGTGCGGGTGCTGGACAGCACCCTGGTGTCGGCGCCGCCCGTGGTGGCCGAAGCGCTGGACCTCGCGCCCGGCGCGCCCGTGCACAAGAGCCTGCGGGTGCGCAGCACCGAGGCCGGGCCGCTGTCCCACATCACCACCTACGTGCCCCAGGCCGTGGCCGATTTCACGCGCGATGACCTGGAGCGCGAACCCTTGCTGATGCTGCTGGAAGCCGCCGGCGTGGAGTTCGGCGGCGCCACCCAGACCATTTCGGCGCGGCTGGCCGACGCCCAGGTGGCGCGCCACCTGGACGTGGCCGTGGGCTCGGCGCTGCTGGCCGTGACGCGCATCGTGCGTGACGTGAATGAACGGCCCGTGCAGCTGCTGCAAGGCCTGTACCGCCCCGATCGCTATCAGTACCAGTTGCAGCTGTCACGCGTCGGCAGCATCGACGCCAAGGTCTGGGTCAGCGAAGAGCTGTCCGCCCAATTCCATTGAACCCTCGGAGATCGCCCATGAATTCGCGCCGCACTTTCCTCTATCAATCCGCCGCCGCAGCCGCCATGGTGTCGGCGCCGTGGGTGGCCCGCGCCCAGGGCGCCAAGCCCGTGAAGGTCGGGATCCTGCATCCGGTGACGGGGGCGCTGGCCTATTCGGGCCAACAATGCCGCCTGGGCGCCTTGCTGGCGATCGAGGACATCAACAAGGCCGGCGGCATCAAGTCGCTGGGCGGCGCGCCGCTTGAGGCCGTGCTGGGCGATGCGCAGTCGCGGCCCGAGGCGGGTTCGGCCGAGGTCGAGAAAATGAACGAGGCGGGCGTCTCGGCCATCGTCGGCGCCTACGCCTCGGCGATCTGCCTGGCCACGACCCAGACCGCGGCCAAGTACAACCTGCCGCACGTGGTGGACGTGGGCGTGGCCGACCAGATCGTCGAGCGCGGCCTGAAGAACACCTTCCGCTTCGGCCCGGGCTACCGCGCCTGTAGCGAACGCGCCATCACCGACCTGGCCGCGCTCAACGACGCGGCGGGCAAGCCGGCCAAGACCGTGATGATCGTGCACGAGGATTCGCTGTTCGGCACCGGCACCGCGGCGCTGCTGTCCAAGGCGCTGCCGCAGCATGGCTTCGAGGTCAAGGACGTGGTCAAGCACCCGAACCCGACCCGCGACTTCAACAACATCGTGCTGCGCATGAAGTCCCTCAACCCGGACATCGTGATCCCGGCCAACTACTACAACGAGTACGCCTTGCTGCTGCGCGCCATGAAGCAGCAGAAGGTGCAGCCCAAGGCGATCTACTCGGTGCTGGGCGGCGCGGCCTCCAGCTACAAGTTCCTGAAGGAATTCCCCGACATCGCCAACGGCATCCTCGACTGCAACCACTGGTTCAACCCCAAGGACGCGCGCGTGGCGCCGCTGAAGGCGCGTGTCGAGGAGAAGGGCGCCTACTTCAGCTACGAGGTCTTCATGACCTACACCTCGGTGCTGCTGCTGGCCGACGCGCTGGAGCGCGCCAAGTCCGCCGACCGCGCCGCCATCATCGATGCGCTGGCCTCCAGCACGTTCTCCAACCACATCATGCCCTACGGCCCGACCAAGTTCGTGGACGGCCAGAACACCGGCGCGCAGCCCCTGCTGACGCAGGTGATCGGCGGCGACATCAAGGTCGTCATCCCGGCCGACTACCGCCAGGCCGACGCCATCTTCCCGCTGAAGGCCTGAGCGTGCTCGATCCCGCCATCCTCCTTGCCTCGGTGCTCAACGGCCTGACCACGGGCGCGGTGTACGCGCTGATCGCCCTGGGCCTGACCTTGATCTACGGCGTGCTGCACATCATCAACTTCGCCCATGGCGCGGCGTTGATGGTGGCGCTGTACGCCGTGTACCTGTTGAAGGACCGCCTGGGCATCGATCCTTACGCCGCCTTGCCGCTGGTGGTGGCTGGCATGTTCGTGCTGGGTTACGCCTTGCAGCGCTACGTGATCAACCGCGCCAGCCACGGCAAGGACGAGAACATCCTGCTGGTGACGCTGGGCCTGGCCATCGTGCTGGAGAACCTGGCGCTGGTGTGGTTCAAGTCGGACACGCGCACCATCGACACGGCCTACACGCTGTCCACGGTGGAGATCGGGCCGGCCATGATCGCCTTGCCCAAGGTCATCGCCTTCTGGGGCGCGCTGGCGGTGGCGGCGGTGCTGTTCTGGATCATCCGCAGCACCGATCTGGGCCGGGCGATACGCGCGGTGGCCAAGGAAAAGCAGGGCGCCAAGCTCATGGGCATCGACGTGGAGAAGGTCTACGCGCTGTCGTTCGGCATCGGCATGGCCTGCCTGGGCGCGGCGGCCTGCTTCCTGCTGCCGGCTTACTACGTCAACCCGCAAGTGGGCGGCGGCTTCGTGCTGGTGGCCTTCACCATCGTGGTGCTGGGCGGCATGGGCAGCTTTGTCGGCGCGCTGGTCGGCGGCCTGCTGATCGGGGTGGTGGAGTCCATCGGGGGCCTGTTCCTGGGCGACTCGCTGGGCCAGATGGGCATATTCGCGATCTTCATCGCGGTGCTGCTGTTTCGCCCGCAGGGGCTGTTCGGGGCGAGGGGCTGAGCATGGGCAAGGATCTTTTGACTATCGCGCTGTTCGGCGCGGCGCTGGCGGCCGCGGCCGCGCTGACCGAGTCGGGCGTGGCGCTGACGTTCGTGATGATGTCGCTGTACGCGGCCCTGCTGTCGCAGGCCTGGAACATCCTGGGCGGTTACGGCGGCCAGCTGTCGTTCGGCCATGCGCTGTTCTTCGGCGTGGGCGCCTATGCCCAGGCCCTGGGGCAGCTCAACCTGGGGATCAATCCCTGGCTGGCCCTGCCCATGGCCATTGCGCTGGGCGCGCTGGTTGGCTTGGCGGTAGGCGGACTGACGTTCCGCTATGGCCTGAAGGGTTCCTACTTCGCCCTGGTGACGCTGGCGTTCGCCGAGGTGTTCCGCATCCTGGCGTTGTCGGTGTCGTTCACCGGGGGCGGGGTGGGGCTGATGGTGCCGCTGCAGGAGGGTGTGGCCAACATGCAGTTCGGCTCGCGCCGCGGCTACATCTACCTGTTGCTGGGTTTCGTGCTGCTGGCGCTGGTGGTCACCGCGTGGCTGCGCCATTCGCGCTTCGGCGCCTATCTGCAGGCCGTGCGCGACAACGAGGACGCGGCGCGCGCCATCGGCGTGAATCCGCTGCGGGTCAAGCTCGGCGGCATCGCGCTGTCGGCCGCGTTCATGAGCGCGGC
Organism: Achromobacter pestifer; assembly: GCF_013267355.1. NCBI lineage: Bacteria > Pseudomonadati > Pseudomonadota > Betaproteobacteria > Burkholderiales > Alcaligenaceae > Achromobacter > Achromobacter pestifer. Next base: position 6,880,214 of record NZ_CP053985.1, on the reverse strand, counting down.
GGGGGCCTTTTACGTGCAGGTGTTCCAGTACATCGACCCGGGCATCGCCTTCGGTTCGGCGGTGTCGGTGGAAGCGTTGGTCGGCGCCATCGTCGGCGGCCTGGGCACCTTGTGGGGCCCCGTGCTGGGCGCGGTGACCCTGCATCTCCTGAGCGACCTGACGCGCAACCTGTTCGGCGAGTTGCCGGGCATCAGCATGGTCATCTACGGCGTGGTGCTCATCCTGATCGTGATGTTCCTGCCCCGCGGCATCACCGGTAGCGGCCAGGCGCTGGGCCGCCTGTTCAGTGCCAAGGAGCGCGCCCGTGCCTGAGATCCTGCTGCAAGCGCGCAATCTGTCCATCACCTTCGGCGGCCTGAAGGCAGTCCAGGATGTGAGCCTGGACGTGCGCCAGGGTTCGCTGACTGCGCTGGTCGGGCCCAACGGCGCGGGCAAGACCACGCTGTTCGGCCTGCTGTCCGGCTTTCTCAAACCGGGTTCCGGTTCGGTGCATTTCGCGGGTGCGGACATCACCGGCCGCCCGCCGCACGAGTCGGCGCGGCTCGGACTGACCCGCACCTTCCAGATCGTGCAGCCCTTCGGCGCGCAGACGGTGCGCCAGAACATCGCCGTGGGCGCGCACCTGCGGCTGGGCAATCGCCGCGAGGCCTTGGCCGAGGCCGAAGCGGTCGCGGCGCGGGTCAACCTGCAAGCCTTGCTGGACCGGCCGGCGGCCGATCTGACGGTGGCGGGGCGCAAGCGCCTGGAACTGGCGCGCGCGCTGGCCACACGGCCGCGCCTGCTGCTGCTGGACGAAGTATTGGCGGGGCTCAACCCCAGCGAGATCGACGAGATGATACCGGTGGTGAAACAGCTGACCGACGATGGCGTGACCGTGCTGATGATCGAACACGTGATGCGCGCCGTGATGAGCCTGGCCGAACATGTATGGGTGCTGGCTCAGGGCCGCCTGATCGCCTCGGGCACGCCGGGCGAGGTCACGCGTGATCCGGCCGTGGTCGAGGCCTATCTGGGCCAGGGCGCGGCGGCGCGGCTGGCCGCCCAGGGAGCGCCGGCATGAGCGCGCTGCTGGAAGTCCAGGGACTGCGCGCCGGTTACGGCCGCATGGAAGTGCTGCGCGGCGTCGACCTGCGGGTGGACCCGGGCGAGATCGTGGTGCTGCTGGGCAGCAACGGCGCCGGCAAGTCCACGCTGAACAATACGGTCTGCGGCCTGTGCCGGCCCTGGGGTGGCACGGTGCGCTTCGAAGGGCAGGACCTGACCGGCCGCCACTATCGCGACGTGGTCAAGGCCGGGCTGATCCAGGTGCCGGAAGGCCGGCGCGTGTTTCCCAACCTGAGCGTGCGCGAAAATCTGGAGCTGGGCTCCTTCACGAGGGCGCGCGAGCGTCGCGCCGCCAATCTGGAAAAAGTGCTGCATATCTTCCCGCGCCTGCGCGAACGCCTGGCGCAGCTGGCCGGCACCATGTCCGGCGGCGAACAGCAGATGCTGGCCATCGGCCGCGGCCTGATGGCCGAGCCGCGCCTCCTGATCCTGGACGAGCCCTCGCTGGGCCTGTCGCCGCTGATGGTCGAAGAGCTGTTCGGCCTGATCGGGCGCCTGCATGGCGAGGGGCTGGCGATCCTGCTGGTGGAGCAGAACGTGGGCCAGTCGCTGGAAACGGGACAGCGCGCCTACGTGCTGGAAAACGGGACGGTGCGCTATAGCGGCGCCTGTCCGGAACTGCTGGCCAGCGACGACGTGCGCCGGGCCTATCTCGGGATGTAGCCATGGCCGAGACTCAAACGCTGGCCCAGAAGCTGATCGCGGCGGCTTGCGGCCGCGCTTGCGTGGCCGAGGGCGAAATCGTCACCTGTGACGTCGACCTGGCGATGTTCCACGATTCCAGCGGTCCGCGCCGCTTGCAGCCGATGCTGCAGGAACTGGGCGCCGCGCTGTGGGATCCGTCAAAAGTGGTGCTGGTCATCGACCACTATGTGCCTGAATCCGACGATGAGTCGCGCCGCATCGTGCGCATTGCGCGCGATTGGGCGGCCGAACAGCAATTGCCCAACGTCTACGACTCGCTCGGCATCTGCCATGTGGTGGTGCCGCAGCACGGTCATATCCGCCCGGGCATGTTCTGCGTGGGAGGGGATTCGCACTCGCCCACGGGCGGCGCTTTCGGCGCCTATATGTTCGGCATCGGCAGCACTGAAATGCTGGGCGTGGCGGTCACCGGGAAGATCTGGGTGAAAGTGCCCCAGACCCTGATGATGCGCTGGAACGGCCGTCTGCCGGCAGGCGTGACCGCCAAGGACATGATGCTGCGCATGATAGGACGCTACGGCATGAACGGCGGCCGTTATCAGGCGGTGGAGTTCTGTGGCGAAGCGGTGCGCGCCTTGTCGATGCAGGAGCGCATGACCCTGTCCAACATGAGCGCCGAGCTGGGCTCGCAGGTGGGCCTGATCGCGCCCGATGAAACCACCGTCGCCTATCTGCGGGAGGCGGGCATCACGGACGATATCGACTTGGCGCGCTGGCGCAGCGACGAGGGCGCGCAGGCCGAATGGCACGATTTCGACGCCGCGGCGCTGGCACCCCAGGTTGCCGCGCCGCACAGCCCGGCCAATGCGCGCGATGTGGATCAGTACGCCGACGTGCCGGTGCAGGTGGCCTACATCGGCGCCTGCACCGGCGCCAAGCTGGAGGACCTGCGCGCAGCCGCCAGTGTGCTGCGCGGCCGCCGACTGGCCGCCGGCATGCGTTTGATGGTGGCGCCGGCCAGCCAGAAGGACCAGCGCCAGGCCGAACAGGAAGGGGTCATGCAAGTGCTGCGCGATGCCGGCGCGCAGGTGCTGGCCACGTCCTGCGGCGCCTGCGCGGGCTACGGCGGGTCCATCCCCGACGACGCCAGCGTCATCTCCACCACGGCGCGCAATTTCAAGGGGCGCATGGGCTCGGAAACCGCCCAGGTCTACCTGGCCTCGCCCTACACGGTGGCGGCCTCTGCCGTCGCCGGCCGCATCGCCGACCCCAGGGAGTTCATGGCATGACCGAGCAGTCCGTGACGCATCGCGTCTGGCGCGTGGGCGCGGATATCGACACCGATGCGCTGGCGCCAGGCGCCTACATGAAATTCGGCATCGACGAGATCGCGCGCCATTGCCTGCAACGGGTGCGGCCCGAGTTCGCCGCGCAAGCGCGGCCAGGCGACGTGCTGGTGGCGGGCCCCAACTTCGGCATCGGCTCCTCGCGCGAGCAGGCCGCCGCGGCGCTGGTGCGCCTGGGCATCGCCGCGGTGGTCGCGCCATCCTTCAACGGCCTGTATTTCCGCAACGCCTTCAACGTAGGCCTGCTGCTGCTGACTTGCGGACAGGCCGAAACCCTGGAAGAGGGCGAACTCATTGCCCTGGACCCAGGCGCGGGACGCATCCGCCGCGCCGCAGGCGACCCCATTGAACTGCATTGCGACACCGTGCCCGCCTTTCTGCTGGAAATGGTGCAGGCCGGCGGACTGCTGAATCTGCTGAAACAGCGCAAGACTCATTAGGAACCACATCATGCTTGATCCCGTCACACTCGCGGTCCTGAAGGGCCGCCTGGAACAGATCGCCGACGAGATGGACGCCACGCTGTACCGCAGCGCGTTCAATCCCATCATCGCCGAGGCCCACGACGCCTGCCACGGCATGTACGACGCGGCCACCGGCGCCACGCTGGTGCAGGGCAAGTCCGGCCTGCCCGTATTCGTGGGCGCCATGGCCTTCGCCGTCAAGGCCGCGGCCAAGGCGGCCGCCAGTCGCGGCGGCATGGTGGACGGCGACGTCTGGCTGTTCAACGATCCCTACGAAGGCGGCACCCACGCCAACGACTTCAAGCTGGTGCGTCCGGTGTTCCGCGGCGGCAAGCTGTTCTGCTTCCTGGCGTCGGCGGCCCACTGGCACGACGTGGGCGGCGCGGTGCCGGGCAACTACAACCCCGCCGCCACCGAGTGCTGGCAGGAAGCGGTGCAGATTCCGCCCGTGCGCATCGTGCGCGCAGGTGTGCTGGACCTGGACGTGCTGGCCATCCTGCAGGCCAATACCCGCTTGCCCGACAGCCTCTGGGGCGACCTCAACGGGCAGTTGGCGGCGCTGGAATTGGGCGCGGGCCGGCTGGACGGCCTGCTCGACGAGTACGGCGACGCCACCGTGCTGGAATCGCTGGACACGCTGCGCGAACGGGCGCGGCGCCTGATGCGCGACCACATCGCGCGCCTGCCCGACGGCGAATACGCCTTCGAGGACATGCTGGACAACGACGGCGTGCGCGACCAGCCGCTACGCATCGCGCTCAAGCTTAAGGTCCAGGGCGAGCGCCTGACGCTGGACTTCACCGGTACGTCGCCTGCCTGCGCCGGTCCGGTGAATATCTCGCGGGCCACGGCGATCGCGGCCTGCTACGTGGCCTTGAAACACCTGTTCCCGGACGTGCCGGCCAACGCCGGCGTGCTGGACGCGGTGGACGTGGCGCTGCCGGACGGCCTGGTGATCTCGGCGGACCGTCCGCGACCTGTCGGCGGCTATACCGAAACCATTCTGCGCATGATCGACGTGATTTTCTGCGCCATGGCCCAGGCCGAGCCGGCGCGCGCGCTGGCGCAGGCCTACGGCACCATCAATGCCTTGTCGATCGCCGGCTACCGCAGCGATCCCGCCCGGCGCGGCCAGCGCTGGGTGATGTTCAGCTTCTTCGGCGGCGGCCACGGCGGCCATTCGGACGGCGACGGGCTCAGCCACGGCAACGCGCCCATCTCCACCGCGACGATTCCGCCGCTGGAAATCCTGGAGGCGGCCTATCCCGTGCGCTTCACGCAATGGGCGCTGCGCCCCGATTCGGCGGGCGACGGGGAGCACCGCGGCGGCCTGGGCGCCATCTATGAGATCGAATTGCTGGAGGACAGCGCCGAGGCCTTCATCTTCGGCGAACGCGGCAAGAGCGCGCCCAAGGGCATTGCCGGCGGGCGGGAAGCGGCGCTGAACGTCTTCCGCTATCAGCAGGACGGCGGCTGGCAGACCCCGCCCATGCGTTCGAAGATGCTGGGCATCCAGCTCAAGCGCGGCGACCGGGTGCGCCTGGAAACGCCCGGCGGTGGCGGCTATGGCGAGCCCGCCGCGCGTGCGCAGGCGGCGCGTGAGCACGACCGCAAGATGGGTTACGTAAGTGAAAATCTGAAGGAGCAGTCGGCATGAGCGCGGCACAAGGTTTGGTCGTAGGCGTGGACGTGGGCGGCACGTTCACCGACATATTCGTGCTGGACGAGGCGGGCGGCAGCGCCCGCGTGGTGAAGGTGCCTTCCACCCGCGGCGAGGAAGCGCGCGGCTTCATGAACGGCATCGCCCGCGTGGCCGACGGCGCTGGCGCCATCGCCACCATCGTGCACGGCACCACGGTAGGCACCAACGCGCTGCTGGAGCGCAAGGTGGCGCGCACCGGCATCATCACCACCGCGGGCTTTCGCGACGTGCTGGAAATGCGCCGGCGCGACCGGCCCCAGACCTGGGGCCTGCGCGGCAATTACGAGCCCGTGGTCCCGCGCGACCTGCGCCTGGAAGTCGAGGAGCGCGTGCTGGCGGACGGCACCGTGCATACGCCGGTGAACCTGGCGCAGGTCGAGGCCGCCGCCCGGCAACTGCTGGAGCAGGGCTGCGAGGCGGTCTGCCTGTTCTTCGTCAATGCCTATGCCAACCCGGCCAACGAGGCGCAGGCCGCGGCCTGCGTGCGCGCGCTGTGGCCCAATGGCAATGTCACCGCCGCCACCGAGGTGCTGCCTGAGATCCGCGAATTCGAGCGCTGCTCCACGGCCGTGCTCAACGCCTCGCTGCAGCCGGTGGTCGGCGGCTATCTGACGCGGCTGGAATCGGACCTCAAGGACAATGGCTTCGGCGGCGAACTGCTGGTGGTGCAGAGCAACGGCGGCGTGATGTCGCGCCAGACGGCCTGCGACGTGCCGGTGCGCACCGCGCTGTCGGGCCCGGCCGCGGGCGTCATCGCCTGCGCCGCCATCGCGCGCGCCGCGGGCTTTCCCAACGTGGTCAGCGGTGACATGGGCGGCACCTCGTTCGACGTGTCGTTGGTGGCGGGCGGCGAGGCTTCGCTGTCGGCGCAGACCGCCATCGACTTCGGCATGGTGGTGCGCGCGCCCATGATCCAGATCGAAACCATAGGCGCGGGCGGCGGCTCGATCGCCAGCGTGGACGCGGGCGGCCTGCTGCAGGTGGGCCCCGAATCCGCCGGCAGCGTGCCGGGTCCGGCCTGCTATGGCCGCGGCAATACCCGTCCCACCGTGACCGACGCCAATGTGCTGCTGGGCCGCATCGCGGCCGAGCGGCCGCTGGGTGGCGGCCTGCTCGCCAGCATGGACGTGGCGCTGGCGCGCGCCGCCATCGAAGAACACGTGGCCAAGCCGCTGGGCCTGGACGTGTACGCCGCGGCCGAGGCCATCCTGACCGTGGCCAACGCCAAGATGGCGGGCGCGATCCGCGTCGTTTCCATTGAGCGCGGCCACGATCCGCGCAAGTTCGCCTACATGCCGTTTGGCGGCGGCGGCGCGCTGCACGTTTGCGCCATGATGAACGAGGTGGACGCCGTTCGCGGCATCGTGCCGCGCTATCCCGGCGTGACCTCGGCCCTGGGCTGCGTCATGGCCGACATGCGGCATGACGGCGTGCAGACCCTGAACGTGGCGCTGGCCGCCCTGGACGCCGACGACTTGCTGGCCCGTATCGACGGCCTGGCGCTGGCTTGCCAGGATCGGCTGGATTCCGCCGGCGTGGGCTTCGAGGGCATACGCGAGAGCATCGAGCTGGACATGCTGTATGTCGGCCAGAGCCATACCGTGCGGGTCGAAGTCAGCCGCGCCGAACTGAACCTCGCGGGCATCGGCGCCGCGTTCGACCGTGCCTATCGCGCCGCCTTCGGCCGCAGCCTGGAAGGCATTGCCGTGCGCATCCTGAACCTGCGCTATGCGCGCATCGGCCAGCGGCCCAAGTTCGACCTGGCGCTGTTGGCGCCGACCAGCACCGAGATGCCGGATGCGCTGGGCACGCAAGCCGTTTTCCACGGCGGGCAATGGCACGACGCCGTGCGCCATGCGCGGCTGGACCTGCCGGTGGGCGCAGAGGTGGCGGGCCCCGCCATCCTGGAGCAGCCGGACACCACGATCTGGATCGAACCGGGCTTTGGCGGCCAGGTCGATTCCCTGGGCAATCTGCTGATCGCCCGCCAAGCTTCCTAGGAGCCGCGCCCATGTCTGCCTTCGATCCCCGCAGCACCGCGCTGGTCATCATCGACCTGCAGAACGACTTCCTGGCGCCAGGCGGCGCCTACGACCGCGGCGGCGCGGTCAGCCCGCAGGCGCGCGCCTTGCCCGCCCGCGTGGCGCCCGTGGCCCGCAAGCTCAAGGAGCGAGGCGGCTTCGTGGCGGCCAGCCAGTTCACGCTGTGGCCGGACGCCCATGGCGAACCCATGATTTCGCCGCATCTGCGGCAGTTGCGCCCGTTCCTGCGCAAGGGTGATTTCGTCGCCGGCTCCAAGGGGCAGGCCAATGTGGCCGAGCTGGACGGACTGGTGGACGTGTCGGTGTGGAAGGTGGCGTACTCCGCCTTCTTCAATACCCAACTGGACTGGGTGCTGCGGCGCGCGGGCATTTCCAACGTGGTGATCGCCGGCATCGTCACCAACGGCGGCGTGGCCAGCACGGCGCGCGACGCCCACATGCGGGATTATCACGTGGCGGTGCTGGCCGACGGCTGCGCCGCGCCCACGCCGGCCATGCACGATGCCGCGCTGGCGGACCTGCGCACCGTGGCCGATGTGCTGTCCTGCCAGGATTTCCTGGACAGGCTGGCCTCGTGAGTGCGCCGCAGGTCCTGCGGGGCGCTGCGCCCGGCGCGGACGCGATGCATGTGCCGGTGGCCATCATCGGCGCCGGCGCTTGCGGCCTGACCGCCGCGCTGCGCCTGGCCGAGGCTGGCATCGAAACCGTGCTGATCGAGCGCGATGCGGCGCCCAGCGGCTCCACCGCGTTGTCGTCCGGCTTCATTCCGGCGGCGGGCTCGGCGGCGCAGCGGGCCGCCGGCATCGAGGACGACGCGCAGCGCTTTGCCGCCGACATCCAGGCCAAGGCTGGCGGCACGGCCGCGCCACGGCTGGTGGCCGCCTACACCGGGGCGGCCGCGGCCGCCGTGGACAATCTGGCGCGTCACGGACTGGATTTCCAGGTGCTGGACGGCTTTCTGTACCCGGGCCATACCGCCCGCCGCATGCACACCTTGCCCGAGCGCACCGGCGCTGCCCTGGTTGCCGCGCTGGAGCGCGCCGCCACGGGGGCCGGCGCCTACTTGCTGACCCGCGCCCTGGCGCGGCAGATCTGGACGGACGAAGCCGGCCGCATTACGGCGGTGGGCTGCGAGCGGCCGGATGGCTCCATCGACGTGATCGGCTGCGACGTGCTGATCCTGGCCTGCAACGGCTTTGGCGGCAATGCGGCGATGGTGGGCGAGTATTTGCCGGCCATGCGCGGGGCCGTCTACGGCGGCCATGTCGGCAATGACGGCAGCGCGATCGAATGGGGCGCTCAGCTGGGCGCGCATCTGGCCGACCTGGGCGGCTATCAGGGCCACGGTTCCTGGGCCGCGGCCCAGGGCGCGCTGATTTCCTGGGCCGTGATGATGGACGGCGGTGTGCAGATCAACGGGGCGGGGCGGCGCTTTCACGACGAGACCCACGGTTACTCCGAGGCCGCGGTCCATGTGCTGGCGCAACCCGGCGCCCTTGCCTGGAACGTATTCGACGACCGCACGCTGGCGCTGGCGCGCGGCTTCCCGGACTTCGTCCAGGCGGAAGCGGGCCAGGCGCTGAAGACCTGCGTGGACGTCGCGGCGCTGGCGGCCCTGATCGGTTGCGACGAAGCGACGCTGCGCGGGACGCTCGCGGGCGTGGCCCCCGACGCCGCCGATGTGCACGGCCGGCGCTTCGAGCGCGCGCTGCAAGCGCCATACCACGCCATCAAGGTGACGGGCGCGCTGTTCCATACGCAAGGCGGCCTGGACATCGACGCGCACTGCCGCGTACTGGACCAGGCGGGCCATGCCTTGCCCAATCTGCTGGCCGCCGGCGGCGCGGCACGCGGCGTGTCGGGCAACGACGTGTCCGGCTACCTGTCGGGCAATGGCCTGCTCAGCGCGGTGGCGGGCGGCCATATCGCCGCGGCGACCGCCGCATCGTTGCTGGGCCGCGAGCTTTCCTAGGATTTTCCAGACCATGCAAAAACAGAATCTGCAAGCACAGCTGGCCGGCGGCGCCGTGTTGGCTCCGGGCGTCTATGACGCCTTGTCCGCCCTGATCGCCGAACAGGCGGGGTTCGGCGCGCTCTACCTGTCGGGCGCATCCATCGCGTACACGCGGCTGGGGCGTTCGGACATCGGCCTCACCACCTATAGCGAAGTCGAGGACACGCTGGCCCGCATCACCGAGCGGGTGGCCACGCCCGTCATCGTGGACGCCGACACCGGCTTCGGCAATGCCTTGAACACGCAGCGCACGGTGCGCGGCCTGGAGCGCGCGGGCGCGGCCATGATCCAGCTGGAGGACCAGACCTTTCCCAAGCGCTGCGGCCACCTGGACGGCAAGACCGTGATTCCGGCCGCGGAGATGGGCGGCAAGCTGCGGGCGGCAGTGGATGCGCGCGTTCATGCGTCGACCTTGATCCTGGCGCGCACCGACGCCCTGGCGGTGGAAGGCCTGGACGCCGCGCTGGACCGCGCCGAGTCGTATCTGGAAGCGGGTGCGGACGCGCTGTTCATCGAAGCCCTGCGCACGCCCGAGCAGATGCAGGCGGCTTGCAGCCGTTTTGCGCAGCGCGTGCCGCTGCTGGCGAACATGGTCGAAGGGGGTAAGACCCCGGTGCAAAGCGCCGATGCGCTGACCGCGCTGGGATTCCGCATCGTCATTTTCCCGGGCGGCACGGCGCGCGCCGTGGCTCATACCTTGCAAGGCTACTACGGCAGCCTGCGCGCGCATGGCACCACCGCGCCGTGGCGCGAGGGCATGCTGGACTTCGACGGCCTGAACGCCGTCATCGGCACGCCCGAGCTGTTGGAGCGCGGACGCCGCTACGAAGGCTGAGGCCGGCGCTTCAGCGCGGCGTGCGCTGGTGCGGCACCAGCGGCGGCACCGGCTGGTCGGCGACCAGTTCCCAGAATGCCGGCAGGAAGCATTCGGCCACCAGCAGCGGCTGGCCCTGGCGCCAGAAGACGGAGCGACGCGCCCAGATGCGGCCGGCGTCGCGGTCGCGCTGTGCGGTGGGGGTCAATACGCCCAGCGCGGTGCCATGGAACGGTACCGGCGAGGCCAGCCGGCGGCAGGCGAAAGGCGTACGCACGACCGTGCTGTCGTGGTAGAGCATGTCGGCCAGCGGGCGCGTCAGGAGGCGGCGCATGCCTTGCCAGGCGCCGTGGGACGCGCGCAGCGGCGTCAGGCTGCGCGCGGGCACGCTGTCCACGCCGTTCACCGACATCAGCACTTCGCGGATCCACACCGGCGTGCCGGGCGCGATGCCCATCGCCCGGGCTTCATCCAGCGGCGCACCATCCGCGTACTCGGCCAGCACGCGCAGGCGCACCTGGCCGACCTGGCGCAGGCCGGCGGTCAGCGCGCCGGGGCGGAACAGCCAATGGCGCGGGGCAGGGGGCAGGATGGGCGGCGCGCTGGACAGCCAGCCTGCGGCAAGAGGAGGGTGATGTGCTGCGGGTTTGCTCATGGCTGCGTATTATGCCAAGCCGGGCGGGACGGCCCAATGCGTCGCAATGACGCAGCGGCCGCGGGCGCGCTTGGGCGGGCTGGTCCAGCGTCCGGGAAAGCACTTATTGTCCCAGGAACCCGGGCCTCCCTATCATTCGCACACGGTCAACATTGACCTGAACGGCTTGCAGTACCCCGCAGCAATGATTGCTGCTTGAACATACAGTTTGGCTATGAAAGCCCCCGACGTGCACGCAATGCGTGGTCGGGGGCTTTTTCGTTTTCAATTTCCGAATATGGAGCTCGCATGCAAGCGTCGGATCCGCAACGTTCTCCCGCCTCCGTGACCTGGGTGGCCAGTGTGCAGATGGAGCCCGCCATCGGCGAAGTCGCCGCCAACATCGCTCGTTCGATCGAACTGGTGGAGCAGGCGGCGGCCCAGGGGGCACGGCTGGTGGTGCTGCCCGAACTGGCCAACACCGGCTACATGTTCGAAAGCCGCGAGGAAGCCCATGCCCTGGCCGAGACGGTGCCGGAAGGCCCCAGCTCGCAGGCATGGATCGCGTTGGCCCAGCGGCTCGGGATCTACCTGGTGGCAGGCATCGCCGAACGCGCCGGCGGCCGTCTCTACAACTCCGCGCTGGTCGCCGGCCCCGAAGGGTATGTGGGGACTTATCGGAAGCTGCATCTGTGGGGCGATGAGAATCTGTACTTCGAAGCCGGCGACCTGGGCTTGCCGGTGTTCGATACCGAGCTGGGACGCATCGGCGTGGCGATCTGCTACGACGGCTGGTTTCCCGAGGTCTACCGGCTGCTGGCGGTGCGCGGCGCGGACATCGTGGCGGTGCCCACCAATTGGGTGCCGATGCCGGGACAGACGCGCGACGGGCCGGTCATGGCGCACGCGCTGACCATGGGCGGCGCCCACAGCAACGGCCTGACGGTGGTGTGCGCCGACCGCATCGGCACCGAGCGCGGCCAGCCCTTCGTGGGCCGCAGCCTGATCGTGGGCTCCCAGGGCTGGACCGCCGCGGGGCCGGCCAGCGTCGACCAGGAGGAGGTGCTGCTGGCGCCCATAGACCTGAAGGCCTCGCGCCGTGCGCGCCAATTGAATGATTTCAACCACGTGCTGCGCGACAGGCGCCGCGATATCTATGACGAGCAGTTGGGCGCGGCAAGCCTGGCGCAACGCTGAACGACAGTCGTTCCCCCCAAGGAGAAAACCCATGAAGAGCCTATTCAATAGCTGCCGGATCCGTCTGTCGTTTGTCGCATTGCTGGCTGGCGCGGCCAGCGCGCATGCCGCCGAACCGCTGCGCATCGGCGTGCCCGTCGGCCTGTCGGGCGCCAATAGCGTGGTCGCGCCAGGCGTGGTGCAAGCCTCGCAACTGGCGGCCGATGAGATCAATGCGGCCGGCGGCATCCTGGGCCGCCAGATCGTGCTGGAGATCGCCGATGACGCCTCGGGCGCGGTCGGGGCGCAGAAGGCGTATGACACCCTGGTGTTCCAGAAGAAGGTCGACGCCATCATCGCCATGGAAACCAGCGCGGCGCGCAATGCCGCGCTGCCCATCGTGTCGCGCGGCAAGGTGCCGTACATCTACACGTCATTCTATGAAGGCCGTTCCTGCAACCGCTGGCTGCACGTGAACGGCTGGGTGCCGGAGCAGCAGGTCGCGCCGGTGGTGGATCACTTCATGCAGGACCGCAAGGCCAAGACCTTCTTCCTGGTCGGCAGCGACTATGCCTTCGGCCGCGGCATGCTCAAGTTCACGCGGGAATACATCGAAAAGCAGGGTGGACGCGTGGTGGGCGAGGAATACCTGCCCATCGATGGCTCCGATTGGACGCCGGTGATTTCAAAGATACGCTCGGCCAATCCGGACGCGCTGATCAGCTCGACGGCGGGCGGCGGGCCCAATGTCAGCCTGGCCAAGCAGGTCAAGGCGGCAGGCCTGTCCATGCCTTACGGCAATCTGGCGATCGACGAGGGCACCGCCAAGACCATGGGCGACACGGCGGTGGGCATGTACATGTCGGCCTCGTACCTGACCAGCATCGACACGCCGCAGAACCGCAAATTCCTGGACGGCCTGAAGGCGAAGTTCGGCAACGACGCCAAGACCGCCAACGAGTTCTCCGCGCCGCAGTATGAAGCCTTCTACCTGTACAAGGCGGCGGTCGAAAAGGCCGGCGGCACCGATGCGCCCAAGGTGGTGCAGGCATTGAGCGCGGTCACGTTCGACGGCCCGCGCGGCCCGGTGACCATGGACCGCCAGCGCCACGCGGCGCTGACCATGCGCCTGGGACAGGTGCAGCAGGACGGTTCCATCAAGATCCTGCAGACCTTCGACAAAGTCGACCCGGGCGCCCAGTGTCCGGACCTGAAGTGACGGCCATGCCATGACACGCGCCGCCGGTCCTGCCGGCGGCGCCGGAGAGCGATATGGGTTTGCTGCTGGACATCCTGAGCACGGCCGCCATGCTGTTCATCGTGACGGCCGGGCTGATGATCATCTTCGGCGTGATGAAGATCGTCAATTTCGCGCATGGCGCGATTCTTACGCTGGGCAGCTATGCCAGCCTGGTGGTGACGCAGCTGGGGCTGAACCCCTGGCTGGCGCTGCCGTTCGCGCTGGCGGTCGGCGTGCTGGTGGGCATGGGCGTGGAACGCCTGATTGTGCAGCCGCTGTACAAGCGGCCGCTGGACGCCATCCTGGCCACCTGGGGGCTGGGCATCGTGATCGGCCAGCTCATCACCATGGCGTTCGGGCGCGAAGTGAAGTTCGCGGATTCGCCCATCCATGGCGCCGTGTCCTTCCTGGGCACGGAGTATTCGGCGTACCGGCTGTTCCTGGTGCCGGCGGCCCTGCTGATGTATGCGGCCATGACGCTGCTGCTCAGCGGCACGCGCTTTGGCGTGCGGACCCGGGCGGTGATCATGAACGAGGACCTGGCGCGCGGCCTGGGCATCAACGCCGAGCGCATCCGTTTCACCACCTTCGGCCTGGGCGCGGGGCTGGGCGCGCTGGCCGGCGCGCTGATCACGCCCTTGTCCAGCGTCGATCCGAACATGGGACTGCCGTGGCTGGTCAGCGCCTTCATGCTGGTCATGGTGTCGGGGCATTCGATCACCGCGCTCATGCTGACCTGCCTGGTCTACGGCGCCTGCCAGGTGCTGGTAAGCGTCTACGTCAGCCCGATCCTGGGCGGCGTCACCATCGCCGTCCTGGCCGCGCTGACGCTGCGCCTGCGTCCTCAAGGATTCGCCCATGACTGACCGCGCATTGATTCCTCAAACGCTGGCCGGCGCCGCCGATGACGCCTCGTTGCAAAAGGCCTCGCGCAGCCGCAGCCTGCTGGGCCTGGCCGGGCTCTGCCTGGTCCTGACCGCGGCGGGGCCCTGGCTGTTCGACACCTATCTGCTGAACGTGCTGATCAAGGCGCTGTTCTTCGCCGTGGCGGCGGTTACCGTGGATGTGCTGTGGGGCTACACCGGCTACCTGACTTTCGGCCAGTCCGCGTTTTTCGGCGTGGGCGCCTATGCCGCGGGCCTGGCCTTCACCCACTACGGATTCTCGCCTGGCATCGCCGCGCTGGCCGCGCTGGCGGCGGTGGGCGCCGCGGCGCTGCTGGCGCTGGTGACGGGCTGGCTGTCGTTCTACCGCGGGGCCTCGCCGTTCTTCGCCACGGTGATCTCGCTGGTATTGCCCATCGTCCTGATGCAGCTGATGCTGTCCGGCGGCACCTTTACCGGCTCTTCATCCGGCCTGACGGGCTACGAGACCTTCGACCTGTCGCTGGAGGCCTGGTACGTGATCGCGGCTGGCGGCCTGTCGGTGGTGGCGCTGCTGGCCTGGGTGGCGGTGCGCAGCGACGGCGGCCGCATCCTGGTGGCGCTGCGCGACAACGAGGCGCGTTGCAGCTACCTCGGCCTGAACACCGCTCACTGGCGCATCGCGCTGCTGGTGGTGTGCGGCGCCGTGGCTGGCCTGGCAGGCTTCGGCTATGGCGCGTTCAGCGGCGTGGTGGCGCCGGAGCTCACGGGCTTCGTCTTCGGCACGGAGCTGATCATCTGGGTGGCGCTGGGCGGACGCGGCACCATCTGGGGCCCGGTGCTGGGAGCCATCCTCATCAACGTCGCGGGCTCCTATCTCAGCGGCAACATGCCGTTCGTCTGGCAGCTGCTGCTGGGCGTGACCTTTGTGCTGGTGATCCTGCTGCTGCCGCGCGGGCTCCTGCCCCTGCTGACCGCGCCCTGGCGCGCAAGGGCGGGGCGGGCGGCCACGCCCGCGCTGGGCGAGCGCGCCATTCCTGCGCGGCAAGCCGGCGGCGCGGCCCTGGCCTTGAGCCTGGCGGGCGTGTCCAAGCACTTCGGCAGCCTGAAGGTGCTGGAAGGCATCGACCTGCAAGCCCGCGGAGGCGAGCTGTTGGGACTGATCGGCCCCAACGGCGCAGGCAAGACCACGCTGATGCGCTGTATCGCCGATGGCGCCGAGCGGTCCCAGGGCAGGTTGGAACTCTATGGCCACGAAGTGCGGCGCGATGGTCCGGAACAATGCGTGCGCCACGGGCTGGGCCGCAAGTTCCAGAACGCCAACGTGTTCGACACGCTGACCGTGGCCGAAAGCCTGCGCATCGCCACCACGCTGCGCGAGCGGCCGTCGTGGTGGCGCCGCTCGCCCACGCTGGATCTGCCCCCCTATGCGCTGGAGACGCTGCGGGTGACGGGCCTGGACCAGTGCCTGGACGGCGTCGCGCGTGACCTCTCTCACGGGCAGCAGCAGGCGCTGGAACTGGCGATGGTGCTGGCGCTGGAACCGGGCATCGTGCTGTTGGACGAGCCGACGGCCGGGCTGAGCAAGGCCGAGCGCCAGCAGATCGGCCATGTGCTGTCGTCGCTGGCGCACCGCTATGGCCTGTGCTGCCTGCTGGTGGAACACGACTTGGATTTCGTCAAGGAAATCGCGACGCGCATCGTGGTCCTGCATCAGGGCCGCATCGTCATGGACGGGGGATTCCGCGAAGTCGTGGAATCCGAACTGGTGCGCACCATCTACGCGGGCAGCGCGCCGGCTGCGCAAGGAGCAGGGCAATGACGAGTATCGCCGCGCCGGCGTTGCGCTTGGAAGAAGTGTCCAGCGGCTACAAAAGGGCCATGGTGCTGCACGAGGTATCGCTCTCGGTGGAGCGGGGCTCGTGCGTGGCCTTGCTGGGCAAGAACGGCATGGGCAAGAGCACCTTGCTCAAGACGGTCATGGGCTATCTGCCCAAGCAGCGCGGCCGCGTCAGCGTGGGCGGGGTGGACGCGACCCGGCTGCGGCCGCACGAAGTGGCGCGCTGCGGCGTCGCCTACGCGGCCCAGGAGCAACCGCTGTTTCCCGACCTGAGCATCCGCGACAACCTGCGCCTGGGGCTGCCGCGCGAGCAGCTGTTCGACGAGCGCTTCGCCGAGATCGCCGAGCTGTTTCCGGTGTTCACGACCCGCTTGCGCCAGCATGCGGGCACGCTGTCGGGCGGAGAACAGAAAATGCTGCTGGTGGCGCGCGGGCTGATGCAGCGGCCCGCGTTGCTGCTGCTGGATGAGATCACCGAAGGGCTACAGCCCTCGGTGATCGAGCGGTTGGGCCGGGCGCTGAACTGGGAGCGCGAGCGGCACGGCACCACGATGTTCATCGTCGAGCAGAACGTGGCGTTTGCGCTGGACGTGGCCGACCGGTATCTGGTGCTCAAGCAGGGCAGCATCGTCGATGCAGGCGAGGCTGGCGCGTCCGGGGCGGCGGGCAATATCATTGCTCATCTGAAAGTCTGAACGCCATCCGGCCCGAATTCGCCATGACGCACACACGCAATACCCGCTCAAGGATTCCATCATGACCTCGCTCCAGGACCAGGACGCGCAGCGGTCCGGTTGGCGCATCGGCGTGCTCTATTCGCGCAGCGGCGTCACCGGCACGACGGAGTCGCAGCATTTCTTCGGCACGGTGCTGGCGGTGGAAGAGATCAATGAGCTGGGCGGCGTCCTGGGACGGCCGTTGGCGCCCGTGGTGTACGACCCGCGCAGCGATGCCGAGGAATACCGCCGGCTGGCGGCCCGACTGCTGCTGGACGACGAGGTCAGCGTCATTTTCGGCGGTTGCACCTCGCACTGCCGCAAGGCCATGCTGCCGGTGGTGGAGCGCAGCAATTCCCTGCTGTGGTACGGCTCGGTCTACGAAGGCTTCGAGTATTCGCCCAACGTCATCTATACCGGGGCGGCGCCGAACCAGGGCAGCATGCAGCTGGCGGCCTACCTGATCCAGAACTGCGGTTCGCGCATTTTTCTGGTGGGCGCGGACTACATCTATCCGCGCGAGACCAACCGCATCATGCGCGAGACCGTCGAGGAGCACGGCGGCGAGATCCTGGATGAAACCTATCTGCCGCTGGGCTGCGACGACAGCGAGATCAACGACGTGGTCGCGGACATCCGCCGCATCCAGCCCGACGTGGTGTTTTCCACGCTGATCGGCGCCGATGCGCAACGCTTCTACCAGCGCTATCACGAGGCCTGCCAGGCCGAAGGCGCGGCCACCGCGCATATTCCCATCGCCAGCCTGACGATGGCGGAGTCGGAGGTGGCGGAGATCGGGCCGCGACGCTGCGTGGGGCATATCACCGCGGCCACCTACTTCAACACGGTGGACACGCCGGCCAATGCGCACTTCCTGGAACGCTGGCGCGCGCGCTTCGGCGACCATCCCGCCAGCGTCTATGCCGAGACCTGCTACAGCCAGATGCACCTGTTCGCGCGCGCTTTGCAGCGCGTGGGCAGCATGGACACCCGCAAGCTGGTGCAGGCGGTGCACCAGGTGCAGTTCGATGCGCCGGACGGGCAGATGTCCGTGCTGGCGGAAAACAACCACAGCGTGCTGACGCCGCGCATCGGCGTATGCCGCGAGGACGGGCGCTTCGACATCGTCTGGCAAAGCGATGAACCCGTGAAGCCGGACCCGTACCTCACCGCGTTCGGTCTGGACGAGTTCTGGTTGAAATAGCCATGGACCATAGCCTACGCCGCCTCTACGAGGACCTGCGCAGTGTGGCCGTCGCCGTGGTGTATCCGCCGGGCGAGGACCGCGACCTGCTGGTCGAACAGCTCAAGCGCATCGGTTGCCGCATCCATTTGCACTGGCCGTTTCCGGACGGTCCGCCCGCGGGAGTGGACGTCATCTTCTTCCAGGTGTCGCAATGCGGCGGCAACAGCGCCGCCTGGTCGGCCAGCGAGGTCGAGGCCACCTTGATCGCGTTGTCCGAGTACGAAACCCCGACCACGCTGAAACAGCTGCTCAAGACCAACGCGCATGGCGTGCTGACGCGGCCGTTCCGCTCGGCCGGGGTGCTCAGCACGCTGGTGCTGGCGCGTTCGGCCAAGCAATTCCAGAGCCGCCAGCAGTCCAAGATCAACAAGCTGGAAAGCACGATCAAGGCGCGGCGCGTCATCGAGAAGGCCATCCGGGTGCTGATGGATCACCAGCGCCTGGATGAGCGCGCCGCCTATGAGCACATGCGGACCCGGGCGACCGGCCTGCGCGTGAGCGTGGCGGAAGTGGCTGCGATGATCATCGAGGCCAGCGAAGCCATGGAAAAACTTGGCCTGGGAGCCTTGCGCCCGGGCCCGTCCCAGAACCACTGAACGCACTGAATGCGCATGCCGAGGAGCCCGACAATGAAGGTCATGATCGCCCGCCTGAACCACGAGACCAATACGTTCTCGCCGGTGCCCACGCCGCTGTCCGCGTTCGGCAATGACGGCCCTGCCTTCGGCGCCCAGGCCTATGCAGATAACAAGGGCAAGCGCACGGCCATGTCGGCCTTCATCGATATTGCCGAGGCCAATGGGGCGACCGTGGTCACGGCGGTTTCCGCCACCGCTTACCCCAGCGGCCCGGTGTCGGCGGACGCCTATAGCCGGCTGTGCGACGCGATCGTGGCCGGCGCGCAGGGCTGTGGCGCCATTCTGCTCGATCTGCATGGCGCGATGGTGGCCGAGACCACCGACGATGGCGAGGGCGACCTGCTGGAGCGCCTGCGGCGGCGCACGCCGGACGTGCCCATCGCCGTGGCGCTGGACCTGCACGGCAATGTCACGCCCAAGATGATGGCCAATGCCGACGTGATCGTCAGCTTCAAGACCTACCCGCACGTGGACATGTACGAGACCGGCGAGCACGCGGGGCGCATCCTGTATGACTGGCTCAACGGCGGTCCGCGCCCGGTCATGGCCTGGCGCCGCCTGCCGCTGATGACGCACACCCTGCGCAGCGCCACGGCCCAGGGCGCCATGAACCGCGCGGTGCAGGCGGCGCGGGGCGCGGAAAAGGACGGCATCCTGGGCGTTTCCGTGTTGGCGGGCTTTGCGCTGGCGGACATCCCCGACCCGTGCCTGAGCGTGGTCGTGGTGGGCTCGGGTCCGCAGGAGCAGGCGGAACGGGTCGCGAGCGGGCTGGCCGCGGCCATCTGGGCCGAGCGCGACGGCTACTTCTACGACAGCGAGCCCCTGGGCGAGTCGCTGGCCCGCGCGGCGGAACTGGCCCGCGGCGCGGACAAGCCCGTGCTTTTGCTCGACCACGGCGACAACTGCATGTCCGGCGGCACCTGCGACACCATGGAGGTGCTGATGGCGGCGGTCGACGCCGGCCTGACTGGCATCATTGCGGGGCTGTATTGCGACCCCGAGGCCGTCGAGGCGCTGGCTGCGGCGGGCAAGGGCGCCCAAGTCGAACTGCTGGTGGGCAACAAGCGGCCGATTCCAGCCATCGGCCGTCCGGCGGCGCCCGTGCTGCTGCGCGGCGTGGTCCAGGCCGTGACCAACGGCGAATATGTCATCACCGGCCCGACCTACACCGGGCAGACGGCATGCATGGGCCGCAGCGCGGTGCTGGACATCGGCGCCGCGCAATTGGTGATCACCGAGAGAACCCACGAGCCCTGGGACCTGGGCGTGTTCGAGAGCATGGGGCTGGATCCGCGCCGGGCCCGCTTTGTGCTGGTGAAGTCGCGCATGTATTGCCGCCCGGTGTTCGAGCCTATCTCCCAGGCGCTGGTGGAATGCGCCAGCGAGGGCGTCACCAGTTCGGATTTTGCGCTGTTTCCTTACCAGCGGCGCAGCCGGCCGCTCCATCCGCTGGATCCCATGGCGCCTTCGGACTACGATCCGGCCGCCTGAGGCAAGGGCCGGACGGCGTCCGCATACAATACCGGCCATGGAAAAAGTACGTATCTCCAAGCTCATGTCCGAGCGTGGGCTGTGTTCGCGCCGCGAGGCCGACACCTATATCGAGCGCGGCTGGGTCCGCGTGGACGGCATCGTGGTGTCCGAACTGGGCGCCCGGGCCTACCCTGACCAGGTCGTCACCCTGGAGCGCGCCGCTCAGGCGCGCCAGACCTCGCGCGTCACCATCCTGATCAACAAGCCCGTGGGCTATGTGTCGGGCCAGGCTGAAAAGGGCTATACGCCCGCCGTGGCGCTGATCGACTCCCGTTCCCGCTATGCCGGCGACCGCGCGCCGCAGCGTTTCGAGCGTTCGCACCTGGACGGGCTGGCCGTGGCCGGCCGCCTGGACATCGATTCCCAAGGCCTGCTGGTGCTGACCCAGGACGGCCGCATCGCCAAGCACCTGATCGGCGAAGATTCCAGCGTGGACAAGGAATACCTGGTGCGGGTGCAGGGCAGCCTGTCCGAGAGCGGGCTGGCGCTGCTGAACCACGGCCTGTCCCTGGATGGCAAGGCGCTCAAGCCGGCGCAGGTGCGCTGGCAAAACAGCGACCAGCTGCGGTTCGTGCTGCGCGAGGGCAAGAAACGGCAGATCCGCCGCATGTGCGAGCTGGTCGGCCTGAAAGTGATCGGCCTGAAGCGCGTGCGCATCGGGCGGGTATCGCTGGGCGACTTGCCGTTGGGGCAGTGGCGCTACCTGCGCGAGGACGAGCGCTTCTGATGTCCGTTTCCGGTTTCTGATTAGGCGGTCTGGCTGACAGGTGATGTCGGCCAGTCCTAGATTTTTCAGTCTGTTTCCGACTCCCGCTTATTTCATGAAAGCAGGAGTATTCTTCGCGTGCCCTGTGTTGCCCAGGCGCTCCATCAGGAATTCGATGAAGATCCTGGTCTTGGCGGGCAGTAGCCGCGTCTCGGTCACGGCGTAGACCGGGAGCGGACCCAGTTGCCAGTCGGGCAGCACGCGCTGCAATTGGCCGGACTGCTGTTCCGCCTGTTGGCCGCCCACCAGCACCACGATGCCCGCGCCCAGGATGGCCAGGCGCCGCGCCATGGCGACCCCGTTGACGGAAAAGCGGTTGCCCGGCGTGAATTCGATGTGCTGGCGGCCGTCGGTCAAGGGCCAGGGCGTGACCTGTCCGGCGCCCTTGGCGCGGAACTCTATGCACTCATGCCGGGTCAAGTCGCTGGGATGCAGCGGTTCTCCGTGCTTTTCCAGGTATTCGCGCGAGGCGTACAGATGGGCGGGCAGCATGCCCAGCAGCCTCGCAATCTGTGACGAATCGGGCAGTTCGCCGATTTCGATCGAAATATCGCAGGTCTGGAACACGCGCTGCGCGTGGTCCGGATTGGCCAGATCAAGGAAAAACGTGACGTCGGGGTAGCGGCGGGAAAATTCCATGAACGATTCAGCCAGGAAGTCCGTGCCGAAATCCGCGGGCATGTTCACCCGCAGCGGCCCGGCCGGCGTATCGACCAGCTTCTGCAGTTCTTCGTGGGCGATCTGCGCTTCGGCCACGATGCGTTGGCAGCGTTCGAAGTACAGGCGCCCGGCGTCGGTCAGCTCGACCTTGCGGGTGGTGCGGCTGAGTAGCCGCAAGCCGACGGACCGCTCCAGTTCGGCCACCTGGCGGGACAAGGTCGACTTCGGGATGCCCAAGATCACCGCCGCGCGGCTGAAACTGCGCGTTTTGGCGACCTCGACGAAAAGTTCCATGCCTTGCAAGCGTTTCATGACCGAATTTTGTCATAGTCTGGTGCGGCCATTGTCCCATAAATGGAATGATGTTTTCTCAACATGCCTCTTTGTTTCTGGGGCGGGATAACTCAGAATGCGGGTTCTGCAATGCAGCAATGCGACAAAGCCCAGCCTGCGTGTTCGAGGCAAATCCACCCCATCGATGCGCACGGACCGCATAGACGCGATCCGGGGCGGGCTTTTTTTTTGTTGAAATCGGGAATGCAATCTATGGATAAGAAAAGCGCTATGTGGCGCAGCGCGGCGGTCGTCACGCTGACGGCATCGGCCCTCGCTCTGGCCGCTTGCGGCAAGAAGCAAGACGCTCCCCAGGCGGGCAAACCCCAGGTAACGGTAGTGACGCTCGCCACGCAGCCCGTTGCGCTGACCACCGAGCTGCCCGGACGCACTTCGCCATTCCGCGTGGCCGAAGTGCGCCCCCAGGTCAACGGCATCGTCCAGAAACGCCTCTACACGGAAGGCGGCGAAGTCAAGGCGGGGCAGCAGCTCTACCAGATCGATCCCGCCCTCTACCAGGCCAGCCTGGACAGCCAGAAGGCCGCCTTGGCGCGCGCCCAGGCGCAGCAGAAGACGGCCGCGCTGCTGGCCGAGCGCTACAAGCCGCTGGTCGCCACCCGCGCGGTCAGCCAGCAGACTTATGACAACGCCGTCGCCTCGCGCGACCAGGCCGCCGCCGATGTGCTGTCGGCCAAGGCGGCGCTGGACACGGCGCGCATCAACCTGGTCTACACCAAGGTGCTGTCGCCCATCGACGGCATCATCGGCCGTTCGGCGGTGACCGAAGGCGCGCTGGTCACGGCCAACCAGACCACGGCGCTGGCCGCGGTGCAGCAAATCGATCCCATCTACGTCGACGTGACCCAATCCAGCGTCCAGCTGCTGCGCTTGCAGAACGCGCTGGCCAGCGGTCAGCTGAAAAAGGCCGACGGCGAGCAGGCCGCGCTGGTGACGCTGACCCTGGAAGACGGGTCGCAGTACGCCCAGCCGGGCAAGCTGCAGTTCTCGGAAGTCACGGTCGACCAGGGTACGGGCTCGGTCACCTTGCGCGCGGTGTTCCCGAATCCGGACCGCCGCCTGTTGCCGGGCATGTTCGTGCGCGCCCGCTTGGCCGACGGCGTGGCCGCCGACGGCCTGCTGGTGCCGCAGCGTGGCGTGACGCGCAATCAGCGCGGCGTCCCGACGGCGCTGGTGGTCAACGCCAAGAACCAGGTCGAATTGCGTGAACTGAAGACCGACCGCGCCATCGGCGACAAGTGGCTGGTCACCAGCGGCCTGGCCGCCGGCGAAAAGGTCATCGTGGAAGGCTTGCAGATGGTGCGCCCGGGGGCTGAAGTGGTCGCCACCGAAGCCAGCGCCGCGCAGCCCGTGCAGCAGCCGCAAGCAGCCGCCGCGGCGGCCAAGCAGTAGTAGTCAGGGAGCCTTGCATGGCAAAGTTTTTTATCGATAGACCAGTTTTCGCATGGGTGATCGCGATCGTGCTGATGATGGCCGGCGCGCTGTCCATTCTGAAGTTGCCGGTCTCCCAATACCCCAACATCGCGCCGCCGGCCATCGGCATCGCGGTGACCTACCCGGGCGCGTCCGCGCAGACCGTGCAGGACACCGTGGTGCAGGTGATCGAGCAGCAGATGAACGGCCTGGACGGGCTGCAGTACATCTCCTCGGAAAGCAACTCCGACGGCAGCATGTCCATCACCCTGACCTTCTCCCAGGGCACCAACCCTGATACCGCGCAGGTCCAGGTGCAGAACAAGCTTGCGCTGGCGCAGCCGCTCTTGCCGCAGGAAGTGCAGCAGCAGGGCATCCGCGTCACCAAGGCCACCAAGAACTTCCTGATCGTGGCGGGCTTCGTGTCCACCGACGGCTCGATGACCAAGGACGACCTGGCCGACTACGTCGCCTCCTACGTCCAGGATCCCATCAGCCGCACGCAGGGCGTGGGCGACTTTCAGCTGTTCGGTTCGCAGTACGCGATGCGTATCTGGCTGGATCCGGCCAAGCTCGTCAACTACGGCCTGACCACGGTCGACGTGGTGACCGCGATCAAGGAACAGAACGTGCAGGTGTCGTCCGGCCAGCTCGGCGGCCTGCCGTCCGTGCGCGGCCAGCAGTTGAACGCCACCATCATCGGGCCGTCGCGCCTGGAAAAGGCGGAAGACTTCGGCCGCATCCTGCTCAAGGTCAACGCCGACGGTTCGCAAGTGCGCCTGGGCGACGTGTCGACCATCGAGCTGGGCGGCCAGACCTACGCCATCGACAGTTTCTACAACGGCAAGCCGGCCTCGGGCCTGGCGGTCAAGCTGGCGCCGGGCGCCAACGCGCTGGATACGGCCCAGGCGGTGCGCGACACCATCAACAACTTGAAGCCTTACTTCCCGCCGGGCATGGACGTGGTCTATCCGTACGACACCACGCCGTTCGTCAGCCTGTCGATCCATGAGGTGTTCAAGACGCTGATCGAGGCCATCATCCTGGTCTTCCTGGTGATGTACCTGTTCCTGCAGAACTTCCGCGCCACCATCATCCCGACGCTGGCGGTGCCGGTGGTGCTGCTGGGCACGTTCGGCGTGCTGGCGGCGTTCGGCTATTCCATCAATACCCTGACCATGTTCGGCATGGTGCTGGCCATCGGCCTGCTGGTGGACGACGCCATCGTGGTGGTGGAAAACGTCGAGCGCGTGATGGCGGAAGAAGGCTTGTCGCCCAAGCAGGCCACCCGCAAGTCCATGTCGCAGATCACCGGCGCCCTGATCGGCATCGCCATGGTGCTGGCGGCCGTGTTCATTCCCATGGCCTTCTTCGGCGGTTCCACGGGCGTGATCTACCGCCAGTTCTCCATCACCATCGTGTCCTCCATGGTGCTGTCGGTGATCGTGGCCATCGTGTTCACGCCGGCCTTGTGCGCGACCTTGCTCAAGCCCATCCCCAAGGGCCATCACGGCGCCAAGAAGGGCTTTTTCGGCTGGTTCAACCGCAGCTTCGAGCGCAGCAGCAACGGCTACGCCAATACCGTCGCGCGCGGCCTGAACCGCAGCAAGCGCCTGATGGTGATCTACCTGGCGCTGGTCCTAGCCATGGGCTGGATGTTCACCCGCATTCCGACCGCGTTCCTGCCGGATGAGGACCAAGGCATTCTGTTCGCCCAGATCCAGACGCCCGCCGGCGCCACGGCGGAAGCCACCAAGGCCGTCATCGACGACGCCACCAAGTACTTGCTGACCGAGGAAAAGGACGCCGTCACCTCGGTGTTCGCGGTCAACGGCTTCAACTTCGGCGGCCGCGGCCAGAACGCGTCCATCCTGTTCATCAAGCTGCGCGACTGGGAAGAACGCGGCGACGCCCGCCTCAAGGCCGGCGCCGTGGCGCAGCGTGCCAACGCGCACTTCCGCAAGACGGAGCGCCGCGGGCAATTGTTCGTGGTGCCGCCGCCGTCCGTCATGGAGCTGGGCAACGTGACCGGCTTCGACTTCCAGCTGATGGACCGCGCCGGCGTGGGCCATGAGAAGCTGCTTGCCGCGCGCAACCAGCTGCTGGGCGAAGCCGCCAAGAGTCCGGTCCTGCAGGGCGTGCGCCCCAACGGCATCGAAGACGCGCCGCAGTACCAGCTGGACATCGACCGCGAGAAGGCGCGCGCCCTGGGCGTGGCCGTCTCGGACATCAACAGCACGCTGGCCACCGCCTGGGGGTCGTCGTACGTCAACGACTTCATCGACCGCGGCCGCGTGAAGAAGGTGTTCGCGCAGGGCGAGGCTTCCTCGCGCATGCTGCCGGAAGACCTGAACAAATGGTACGTGCGCAACAAGGCGGGCGACATGGTGCCGTTCTCGGCGTTCGCCAAGGCCACCTGGAGCTACGGTCCGCAGAAGCTGAACCGCTACAACGGCGTGCCGTCGTACAACATCCAGGGCCAGGCGGCGCCGGGCTACAGCTCGGGCGCGGCGATGGCGGAAATGGAGAGCCTGGCGTCCAAGCTGCCGGTGGGCGTGGGCTTTGAATGGACCGGCCTGTCGTTCGAGGAACGCCTGTCCGGCGCCCAGGCGCCCGCGCTGTACGCCATCTCGTTGATCGTGGTGTTCCTGTGCCTGGCGGCGCTGTACGAAAGCTGGACGATCCCGTCGGCGGTGATGCTGGTGGTGCCCCTGGGCATCATCGGGGCCTTGCTCGCCACCATGCTGCGGGGCCTGTCCAACGACGTGTACTTCCAGGTGGGCCTGCTCACAACCATCGGTTTGGCGGCCAAGAACGCCATCCTGATCGTGGAGTTCGCCAAGGAGCACTACGAGCAGGGCGCCAGCCTGACCGAGTCGGCCATCCATGCCGCGCGCCAGCGCCTGCGTCCCATCCTGATGACGTCGCTGGCGTTCATCCTGGGCGTGACGCCGCTGGCGATCTCGTCGGGCGCGGGTTCGGGCAGCCAGAACGCCATCGGCACGGGCGTGATCGGCGGCATGCTGACCGGCACCTTCCTGGCCATCTTCTTCGTTCCGGCCTTCTTCGTGATCATGCTGCGCGTCTTCAAGGTCAAGCGCATGAGCGAAAACGTCGATGTGCACGACACCAGCGTCAACGGTACGCAGGCCGTGTCGACGGAGGGCCAACCGCAATGACATTCCCGATGAGAACCTTGCTGTCTGTTTCCCTGGCGGCGGCCCTGGCGGGCTGCTCGCTGGCCCCCACCTACGAACGGCCGGACGCGCCGGTCGATGCGGCCTATCCCACGGGTCCGTCCTACCAGGCGGCCCAGCCCGCCGACGCCGGCGGCCTCTTGACCGCCGACATCGGCTGGCGCGATTTCTTCGGCACGGATCCGCTGCTGCAACAGCTGATCGAGCAGTCGCTGGCAAACAACCGCGACCTGCGCGTGGCGGCCCTGAACGTCGAGGCGGCGCGCGCGCAGTACCGCATCCAGCGCGCCGATCTGATGCCCAGCGTGGGCATCGCCGGCCAGGAAACGGCCCAGCGCTCGCCGGCCGACTTGTCGGCCAGCGGCCGCGCCACCACCAGCCACAGCTACCAGGTGGGCGCCGCCATGTCGGCCTGGGAACTGGACCTGTTCGGACGCATCCGCAGCCTGAGCGACAAGGCGCTGGAATCCTATCTGGCGTTGGACGAAACCCGCACGGCGACCCAGCTGACGCTGATCGCCGAAGTGGCCAACGCCTACCTGACCCTGCGCGCCGACCAGGAACTCCTGAGCCTGACGCGCGACACGCTCAAGAGCCAGCAGGATTCCTTCAAGCTCACGCAGCAGAGCTATGACCAGGGCCTGTCCACGGCGCTGGACCTGAGCCAGGCGGAAGTGTCGCTGCGCACCGCCGAGCGCAACCTGTCGCAGTACACGCGCCAGGCCGCGCAGGACCGCAATGCGCTGGTCCTGCTGGTGGGCCAGCCGCTGTCGCCCGAAATGACGGCGGCGCTGGACAACGCGGTCAAGCTCGACGATGCCATGCTGCCGACCACCTTGCCCGCCGGCCTGCCGTCGGACTTGCTGGCCCGCCGCCCGGACATCCGTTCGGCCGAGCACCAGTTGAAGGGCGCCAACGCCAATATCGGCGCGGCGCGCGCGGCGTTCTTCCCGACCATCAGCCTGACGGGTTCGGCTGGCACCGCCAGCGCCAGCCTGGGCGGCCTGTTCGAAGGCGGCTCCGGCGCCTGGAGCTTCGTGCCCCAGATCACCGTGCCGATCTTCGCGGGCGGCTCGCTGCTTGCCGGCCTGGATCTGGCCAAGGTGCAGAAGAACATCCAGGTCGCGCAGTACGAGAAATCGATCCAGACGGGTTTCCGCGAAGTGGCGGACGCCCTGGCTGGGCGCGGCACCCTGGACGAGCAGATCCAGGCGCAGCGCCTCCTGGTGGCCGCCAACCAGCGCGCCTATGACGCGTCGGACCAGCGGTTCCGCCAAGGCATCGACGACTACCTGAGCGTGCTGGATTCGCAGCGTTCGCTGTACACCGCGCAGCAGGCGCTGGTGGACACGCGCCGGGCCAGGCTGTCCAACCTGGTCACCTTGTACAAGGTGCTGGGCGGCGGCTGGACCGAACGCACGGTCACCGCGCAGGCCCAGCAGCAATAAGGGCAGGCAAAAAAAACGGGCCGATCTTTCGATCGGCCCGTTTTCATTTCAGATCCAGCAGGACGTCAGGTGCGTTTCTTGGCGATCAGGCCCACCACGAACAGCACGACGATCGCGCCGACGACCGATCCGATCCAGCCGGCGGGTTCGCCCGGCGCGTACCAACCCAGCGACTGGCCCAGGAAGCCGGCGACGACCGAGCCGACGATACCCAGGATGGTGGTCATGATGATCCCCATGTTCTGGTCTCCGGGCATGATGGCGCGGGCGATCAGGCCCACGACGAACCCGACGATGATCATGATGATGATGCTCATGCGCGTACTCCTTGCTGGAAGTAAAAGGGGGCAGTGTGGCTAGATGATACCCACGCCCCGCGCGCAGCGGTTGTAACAACTGGTGTATGGCGCAGGCAGGCAACATGCCGTCCCGCGCGGGCGGGCGCTCAGGAAGTCAGGTCGATCAGTTGGCGCACGTCCCGGGTCATGGCCTCGATGCTGTCGGTGTCGGAAGCCAGCAATCGGGCCTGCCCATCCTTGTCGAATATATACACGCCGCGGCTGTGCGTGACTTCGTACATGTCGGCGTCGTCGCCCGGGCGCGGCTTCTCGATCTGGTAGG
Organism: Achromobacter pestifer; assembly: GCF_013267355.1. Classification (NCBI taxonomy): domain Bacteria; kingdom Pseudomonadati; phylum Pseudomonadota; class Betaproteobacteria; order Burkholderiales; family Alcaligenaceae; genus Achromobacter; species Achromobacter pestifer. Next base: position 6,851,740 of record NZ_CP053985.1, on the reverse strand, counting down.
CCACGCGATAGCGGCGCGCCAGGTCCGCGATCTGCTTCTCGTCGCCGGTCACGCCGATGGCGTTGTTGTTGAAGGCGTTGACGTAGGCCTGCAGGATGTCCGGCGTGTCGCGGTGCGGGTCCACGCTGACGAACAGGATGCGCACATCGCGGGCCTTGTCGCCCAGGTTCTGCAGCACGGCGGTCAACTGCGCCATGGTGGTCGGGCAGATGTCGGGGCAACTGGCATAGCCGAAGAACAGCAGCACCGTCTTGCCCTTCAGGTCGTCGCTGCTGACCGTCTTGCCGCCCGCGCCGGGCAGCGAGAACTTCAGGTCGGGCAGGTGCCCCTTTACGTTGTACAGGGTCCAGTCGACGTTCCTGTCGCCGCAGGCAGCGAGAAACACGCACAGGGTCAGCAGCAGGCCGCGCAGGGCGCGGCCGGAAATGAGGTGTCGCATGAGTCCAAGGGCCGGTAGGGGGTAAACCTTTTGATTCTACCCGCAAGCCGCGGGCAGGGCAGAGCGGGGAGGGGGCGCCGGCTTGGGGCGGCTTGTCCTGGCGCAAGCCGAGGGGGCGGAACCGGCTTGCCCACTTGTAAAGCTTTGTCTGTTTATTGTTTGGATCTGGCGAATTCGCCAGACCCGGTGCCATGGCTGCCGCTACATTCAGGGCCGTGTCAGATTTCAGAATCCAGAGGCGCCGCAAATGGACATGCCAGTCAGGAATTCCTTGGGCTATCCCTACTATCCCTACTACCCCGTCGTGCTCGACATCCTGCGCAGCCGCCTGGCGGATTCGGTGCTGGACGCGCCTTGCGGACTAGGCTGGCTGGGCGACATGCTGCCCGCCGCCAGCGGCCGCCAGGTCGATATCGACGGCGTGGGCCTGTGGGAGTTTCCCCCGGCGGACGGCGGCTACCGCCGCGTGACGGAGCACGACCTGGAAACACCGTTGACGGTTGCCGAGCCCTATGACGCCGTGGTCTGCTGCGAGGCGATCCATTTGCTGACCAACCCCGGCGTGCTGGTGCAGAGCCTTTACCGCGCGCTGCGTCCGGGCGGCACTCTGATCGTCACCACGCCCAACACCTGGTATTTCCGTTCGCGCCTGCAGTTCCTGCTGCGCGGTTTCCATTCGGGGTTCCGGCCCATGGTGGGACGGCAGCGCGGCGAGGATTACGTCACTTACTTCCCCTGGAGCTTTCCGCAGCTGCACCTGCTGTTCAAGCACTACGGTTTCACGGACATCAGCTTGCACGACGTGGACGAGATCAAGCCCAAGCGCATGGTGGAGCATGTGCTGGCCATGCCGTCCCGCCTGTATTACGGCCGCAGACTCAAACAGGCGCAGGACGAGGAAAGCCGCCGCTACTGGAAGCAGGCCGGTTCCGACCAGTCCGTGCACGGGCGCTGGCTGGTGATGTCGGCGCGCCGGCCGGTCGACGCTGCATAGAAAACGGCCCGCCAGGGCGGGCCGTCGGGTAGCGACTGGGAAGCTGACGCTCAGGCGGGCGTCATGCCGCTATGGCGCAGCAGGGCATCGATGCGCGGTGCGCGTCCGCGGAAGGCGGCGAAGGATTCGGCCGCCGGGCGCGACCCTCCCACGGCCAGCACTTCACGCCGAAAGCGCGCGCCGGTTTCCGGGTCCAGCGTGCCCAGGGCGTTGCCGGCCTGGCGTGCCGCGGCTTCCTCGAAAGCTTCGTAGGCGTCGGCCGACAGCACTTCCGCCCACTTGTAGCTGTAGTAGCCCGCGCCGTAGCCGCCCGCGAACAGGTGCGAGAAAGCATGCGGCAGGCGGTGCCAGGCCGGCGGGAACAGCACGGCCACTTCCTGGCGCACTTCCTGCAGCAGGGCCAGCACTTCGGCAATGGAGGCGCCCCGGGCGCGGTCATGCATCTGCATGTCGAACAGCGCGAACTCGATCTGGCGCACGGTCTGCATGCCGCTCTGGTAGTTGCGGGCGGCAACCAGGCGGTCGTAGAGCGCGCGCGGCAGGGGCTCGCCCGTGTCGACGTGGGCGGACAGCTTCTGTACCACCGCCCATTCCCAGCAGAAGTTCTCCATGAACTGCGAGGGCAGTTCGATGGCGTCCCACTCCACGCTGGCGAAGGCCGCCGCGCCAGGCTCGTCCACCTCGGACAGCAGGGCGTGCAGCGCATGGCCGGTTTCGTGGAACAGCGTGATGACGTCGTCGTGCGTCAGGACGGCGGGCTTGTCGCCGTTGGGGCGCGAGAAGTTGCAGGTCAGGTAGGCGATGGGCGTTTGCAACTTGCCGCCCACGACGCGGCGCGTGCGCTCGCTGTCGACCCAGGCGCCGCTCTGCTTGCCGGCGCGGGCGTACAGGTCCAGGTACAGGTAACCGATGAGTTCGCCCTTGGGGCTTTCCACGCGCACGCCGCGCACATCACCGTGCCAGGACGACACCGGCGTTTCCGCCAGGCGCACGTCGAACAGGGTTTCGATGACCTCGAACAGGCCCGACAGCACGCGCGGCTCGGTGAAATACTGCTTCACCTCGTCTTCGGAGTAGGCGTAACGCGATTCGCGCAGGCGCTCTGAAGCGTAGGCCACGTCCCAGGGCTGCAGATCGTCCAGGCGCAGTTCGCCGGTGGCGTAGGCTTTCAATTCCGCCAGGTCGCGCTGGGCGTAAGGCTTGGCGCGCGCGGCCAGGTCGCGCAGGAACACGGTGACTTCCTGCGCGTCGCGCGCCATGCGGGTCTGCAGGCGCAACGCGGCGAAGGTGCCCAGGCCGAGCAGGCCGGCTTCCTCGGCGCGCAGGGCCAGCAGCTCTTCGATGAGCGGCGAGTTGTCGAACTTGCCGTCGCCGTGTTCCGACGCCACCGTGCCATAGCCGCGGTACAGCGCCTCGCGCAGCGAGCGGTCCTGGGCGTACTGCATGACGGGCAGGTAGCACGGCATCTTCAGCGTGAGCTTCCAGCCCGGCTTGCCGTCTTCCTCGGCAGCGGCGCGGGCGGCGGCCCGCACGTCGGCCGGAATGCCGGCCAGGCGGGCTTCGTCCTCGACCAGCAGCGACCAGGCGTCGATCGAATCCAGCACGTTTTCGGAGAATTTCTGCGAGGACTGGGCCTCGCGGTCGGAAATGGCGGCGTAGCGTTCGCGGTCCGCGCCTTGCAGCTCCACGCCGCTCAGGCGGAAGTCGCGCAGCGCCATTTCCACGATGCGGCGGCGCACCGGCGTCCAGGACGCGAAGTCGGGGGCGGCGGCCAGGCGCTGATATTGCTTGTACAAGCCTTCGTGCAGGCCGACCCAGGTGGAGAATTCAGTCACCAGGGGCAGAGCGGCGTTATAGGCTTCGCGCAGCTCCGGCGTGTTGACCACGGCATTCAGGTGGCCGGCCACCGACCAGGCGCGCCACAGGCGTTCCGAGGCCGTGTCCAGCGGTTCCACCACGGCATCCCAGGTGGGCGCCAGCGCGGGGTCGGCGGCGCGGTCCACGGCCTGGCGGGCGATGCCCAGCAATTCCTCGACCGCGGGCACGATGTGCCCGGGCTTGACGGCCGCGTAGTCGACGAGGTCGGAGACAGGGGCGAGCAGGGGGTTCTGGGTCATGGTGTTACAGGCTGGGAAGAGGTGGGCGGCGCCACGGCGCCGGCAAGGGCATGAGAATCAGGTGAGGGCGATCTGCCTGAACGCAAGGGCAGATCGCAATACCCATCCCGCGGCCTGGCTGGCCGCGGGCGCACCGGCCGTCAGGCTGCGGCGCGTTCGGCCGCTTCGATGGTATTGACCAGCAGCATGGCAATGGTCATGGGGCCCACGCCGCCCGGAACGGGCGTGATGGCGCCGGCCACTTCCTTGGCCGAGGCGAAGTCCACGTCGCCGCACAGCTTGCCGTCGGCGCCGCGGTTGATGCCGACGTCGATGACGACCGCGCCGGGCTTGATCATCGAACCGTCGATCATGCCGGGCTTGCCGGTGGCGACCACCAGCACGTCGGCGCGGCGGGTCTGGGCCGCCAGGTCGCGGGTCTTGGAATTGCAAATGGTGATGGTGGCGCCGGCCTGCAGCAGCAGCATCGCCATGGGCTTGCCGACGATGTTGCTGGCGCCCACGATCACGGCTTCGGCGCCGCGCAGCGTCACGCCTTCCGCTTCCAGCATCTTCATCACGCCGTAGGGCGTGCAGGGACGGAACAGGGGCTGGCCGGTCATGAGCAGGCCGGCGTTGCTGATATGGAAGCCGTCCACGTCCTTCTCGGCCGCGATGGCTTCGATGACCTTGTGCGAGTCCATGTGCTTGGGCAGCGGCAATTGCACCAGGATGCCGTGGATGGTCGGGTCCTGGTTCAGGATGGCGATGCGGGCCAGCAGTTCGGCCTCGGTCATGTCCGCGGGGTACTGCTCCTTGACGGAATGCAGGCCGGCCTTTTCGCAGGCGGCAACCTTGTTGCGGACATACACCTGGGAGGCGGGGTCTTCACCCACCAGCACCACGGCCAGGCCGGGGCGAGCGCCCTTGGCGGCCAGGGCCGCAACGCGTTGGGCAGCTTCTTCGCGAATGCGCGCCGACAGGGCCGCGCCGTCGATAATTCTAGCGGTCATGCCGTCGCCTCGGGTTTGGCCAAGGCCACTTTCATCAAATCAGCTACGGTGGTCACTTCCAGTTTTTCCATGATGTTGGCGCGGTGCGCCTCTACGGTCTTGATGCTGATGCCCAGGTCGTCGGCGATCTGCTTGTTCAAGCGGCCCGCGACGATACGCTCCAGCACCTGCTGCTCGCGCGCGGTCAGGCGCGCCAGCATGGCTTCGTGGTCTTTCTGGGCCTGGTGCTTGCTCACGCGCTGCGTGGCCTGCTCCAGCATGCGCGCCACGATCTCGCGCAAGTCGGATTCATTGAAGGGCTTTTCCAGGAAGTCGACCGCGCCTTTCTTCATGGTGGACACGGCCATCGGCACGTCGCCGTGGCCGGTGATGAACACGATGGGCAGCGGGGCATTGCGGGCGATCAACTGTTCCTGCAGCTCCAGGCCGCTCATGCCGGGCATGCGCACGTCGGCGATCAGCACCCCGATCTGACCGGCGTCGTAGTCTTCCAGGAAGGATTCGCCACTGGCGTAGGCGCGGACGCGATAGCCATTGGCCTCCAACAGCCAGCGCAGCGAATCGCGGACCGCTTCGTCGTCGTCAACAATGAAAACCGTGCTCGACAGGTGGGGCGTGTTCATGCGTGCAACTCCTCGGACTGATCGTTCTGGGCCTGCGACTGGGGTGCAGCGCAGGGCAGGGTAAAGCGGAAAATGGTGCCGCCGGCAGGGTTGGGGTCTGCCCACAGGCGGCCATGGTGCGATTCAATAATGGTACGGCAGATGTTCAGCCCCATGCCCAGGCCCTGGGTCTTGGTGCTGAAGAAGGGTTCGAACAGGCGCTCGGGTTCGGCCAGGCCGTGGCCGCGGTCGACCACCGCGACCTCGATGTGCTGTTCATGCAGGATCACGGCGACCTTGAGTTCGTCGGATTCGCTATTTTCCATGGCCTCCAGCCCGTTCTTCAGCAGGTTCAGCAGCACCTGCTCGATCAGGATGGGGTCGGCCAGCACGTCCGGCGCGTTCGACGGCACGAAGCGGTCGATGCGGATGCGGCGCTTGCGGGCGTCGATCTCGGCGAAGCCGATGGCATTGTCCACGATCCGGCTGATTGCCACGCGCTGGCGGCGGGGCTCGCTGCGTTTCACGAATTCGCGGATGCGGCTGATGATCTTGCCGGCGCGCTCGGCCTGCGAGGCGGCCTTTTCCAGGGCCGGCAGCAGCATGTTGGGGCTGGTGTGGCCGGCCTTGACCAGGGCGACCGCGCCCATGCTGTAGTTGGCGATGGCGGTCAGCGGCTGGTTCAGTTCGTGCGCCAGCGACGAGGCCATTTCGCCCATGGTGGTCAGGCGGCTGGTGAGCTGGATCTTTTCCTGCTGCACGCGCGAGGCCTCTTCGTGCACGCGGCGCTCGGTGATGTCGCGCGCCACCTGCATGCGCACGCGGCGGCCGTCGGTCCAGGCCAGCATGCGGTGGTGCACTTCGAACCAGCGCTGCACCGACGGCGCGAAGACTTCCACGGATTCGTCGGTAAAACGGCCGCGGCGGCCAGCCAGCAGCTCGTCGTGGCCGCCGGTCTGGGCGCCGAACACGCGGCGGTAGGTGCGGTTGGCGAACAGCAGCTCCAGGCCGTCGTGGGTGTCGGCGGTGACCGAGATGGCGTCGTCCAGGCCTTCCAGCACCGTCATGAAGCGCTCGTGCGCGGCCGTCAGGGCCTCGCGGATGCGCTTGGGTTCGGTGATGTCGGTCATGGAGGTCATCCAGCCGATCTGGTTGCCGTTGGGATCCAGCAGCGGGGACACATACATGCGCGCCGTGAAGCGCGAGCCGTCGCGGCGCTGCGCCTCGACTTCCAGGCCGCTGCTGGGGGTCTTGCCGGACATCAGCACGTCCAGGGTGTGCTGATGCTGTTCGTGGCGGCCCGGCACCCAATAAGGGAAGGGCGGGCTGCGGCCGATCAGGTCGGCCTCGTTCCAGCCGATCATGCGGCAGAAGGCCGGGTTCACATAGGCGATGCGGCCTTCCATGTCGAGCACGCGCATGCCGGTGGACATGGAGTTCTCCATGGCGCGGCGAAAACCGGTTTCGGCGATCAGGGCAGCCTCGGCCGCCGAACGGAAGCGGGTATAGCGCCACAGCATCAGCAGGCTGATGACGATCACACAGGACAGGGCCAGCACCACCCAGATCAGGCGCTGCTGGCGCATTTCCTGGTCGATGGTGACAAACATGACACTGTCGTCATGGATGCGCTGCAGCCAGAAAAACACCGCCATCACACAGATATAGAGGATCAGCACCATTGCTGGCGTGATCCAGTACACCCCGCGTCGGCGATTGCGGGCGTGATCGTGGAACGGCGTAGGAATATTGGACTTGGGCGCGCTGGACATGGAATTCGGGCCGGATAGACCGCGCATTTTAGTGCGTGTTGGCAGGGATTTGCCGGGATTCGGCTCATCCTTTTGGAGTACCTGCGTAAAAGTATGACGCCAAAGCGTTCAGCTTGCGTTCATTTTTTCGTATTATGAAATGCCGTACCGCAACATGAAATTTTGCTTGCGACCGGTTACCCTTCTTTCTTAGAATGCCCGCTGATAGGGAACCGACCCAGTAGCAGGTCTCTAGAACAACCCGACCCCATGCCTTGCATGGTAGCCCGGATGATCCCGGCTACCATGCAATGTCCGCGAGTAGACAAATAAGCGGGTGCGGTCACGAACAATCCAACAGGAGACACACGATGTCCTCTTACGCCCAGGCTGGCGCCGTACAGGCTGCCAACGACGAAGACACCCTTGAAACCCAGGAGTGGCTCGAAGCCCTGGCGGCTGTCCTTGATCGTGAAGGACCGCAGCGCGCCCACTATCTACTCGAACGCCTGATCGACGAAGCCCGCCGTTCCGGCGCGCATATCCCGTTCTCGCCCAACACCGCCTACGTCAACACGATTCCCCCCGGCCTGGAGCCGGCCCACCCGGGCAACCTGGAGCTGGAATCGCGCATCCGCTCGTACGTGCGCTGGAACGCCATGGCCATGGTGGTCAAGGCCAACAAGCACAACCCGCCGGACGGCGGCGACCTGGGCGGCCACATCGCCTCCTTCGCCTCGCTGGCCACCATGATCGGCTGCGGCCAGAACCATTTCTGGCACGCCGAAGACGAAAATCACGGCGGCGACCTGGTGTACTTCCAAGGCCACACCTCGCCCGGCATGTACGGCCGCGCCTACCTCGAAGGCCGCCTGACCGAAGACCAGCTGAACCACTTCCGCCAGGAAGTGGACGGCAAGGGCCTGTCGTCCTACCCGCATCCGAAGCTGATGCCGGAGTTCTGGCAGTTCCCGACGGTGTCGATGGGCCTGGGCCCGTTGATGGCCATCTACCAGGCCCGCTTCCTGAAGTACCTGCACGCCCGCGGCATCGCCGACACCAGCAAGCGCAAGGTCTGGGTGTTCTGCGGCGACGGCGAAATGGACGAGCCGGAATCGCTGGGCGCCATCGCCCTGGCGGCGCGCGAAAAACTGGACAACCTGATCTTCGTGGTGAACTGCAACCTGCAGCGCCTGGACGGTCCGGTGCGCGGCAACGGCAAGATCATCCAGGAACTCGAAGGCGACTTCCGCGGTTCGGGCTGGAACGTGATCAAGCTGATCTGGGGCGGCTACTGGGATCCGCTGCTGGCGCACGACAAGGAAGGCATCCTGCGCAAGATCATGGAAGACACCGTCGACGGCGAGTACCAGGCGTACAAGGCCAACGACGGCAAGTTCGTGCGCGAACACTTCTTCGGCAAGCATCCGAAGCTGCTGGAAGCCGTGTCGCGCATGAGCGACGAGGATATCTGGCGCCTGAACCGCGGCGGCCATGACCCGCACAAGGTGTACGCCGCGTTCAACGCCGCCGCCACGCATGCGGGCCAGCCCACCGTCATCCTGGCCAAGACCATCAAGGGCTACGGCATGGGCCACGTCGGCCAGGCCAAGAACCCGACCCACCAGCAGAAGAAGCTGGAGCTGGACTCGATCCGCGAATTCCGCGACCGTTTCGGCATCCCGATCCCGGACGACCAGCTGGAAGACCTGCCGTACTTCAAGCCGGCCGACGACTCGCCCGAAATGAAGTACCTGCACGAGCGCCGCGCCGCGCTGGGCGGCTACCTGCCGCGCCGCCGCGCCAAGGCCGACGAGCATCTGACGGCGCCCGCCCTGGACGCCTTCAAGGCCGTGCTGGAGCCCACCGCCGAAGGCCGTGAGATCTCCACCACCCAAGCCTTCGTGCGCATCCTGAACCAGGTGCTGCGCGACAAGCAGCTGGGCCCGCGCGTCGTGCCTATCCTGGCCGACGAATCGCGCACCTTCGGCATGGAAGGCCTGTTCCGCCAGATCGGCATCTACGCGCCGGAAGGCCAGAAGTACATCCCGGTCGACAAGGACCAGGTGATGTACTACCGCGAAGCGGCCGACGGCCAGCTGCTGCAGGAAGGCATCAACGAAGCGGGCGCGATGAGCTCCTGGATTGCGGCGGCCACGTCGTACTCCTCGAACAACCGCATCATGATCCCGTTCTTCATCTACTACTCGATGTTCGGGTTCCAGCGCATCGGCGACCTGGCCTGGGCGGCCGGCGACATGCAGGCGCGCGGCTTCCTCCTGGGCGGCACCGCCGGGCGCACCACGCTCAACGGCGAAGGCCTGCAGCACGAAGACGGCCACAGCCACATCCTGGCGTCGACCATCCCGAACTGCGTGTCGTACGACCCGACCTTCGGTCATGAGCTGGCCGTGATCATCCAGCATGGCTTGAAGCGCATGGTGGAAGACCAGGAAAACGTCTATTACTACCTGACGGTGATGAACGAAAACTACCCGCAGCCCGGTCTGACCCAGGGCGACGAGGAAGGCATCATCAAGGGCATGTACAAGCTCAAGTCGCACGGCAAGGGCAAGAACCGCGTGCAGCTGATGGGCTCGGGCACGATCCTGCGCGAAGTCATGGCCGCGCAGGAACTGCTGGAAGCCGACTGGGGCGTGGCCTCGGACCTGTGGAGCGTCACCAGCTTCACGGAACTGCGCCGCAACGGCCTGGACGCCGAGCGCCACAACATGCTGCACCCCGACGAGAAGAAGCCGCAGGTGGCTTACGTCACGGAACAGCTGGCCAAGACGGAAGGCCCGATCATCGCGTCGACCGACTACATGAAGCTCTTCGCCGACCAGATCCGTCCGTTCGTGCCCAAGGGCCGCGAATACAAGGTGCTGGGCACCGACGGTTTCGGCCGCTCGGATTTCCGCTCGAAGCTGCGCGAGCACTTCGAAGTGGATCGCCACTTCGTCGTGGTCGCCGGCCTGCGCGCGCTGGCCGACGAAGGCAAGGTGCCGGTCGTCAAGGTGGCCGAAGCCATCAAGAAGTACGGCATCAATCCGAACAAAGCCAACCCGCAATACGCCTGAGGGTAAAGAGACATGAGCAACATCGTGCAAATCAAGGTTCCCGACATCGGCGACTTCAAGGAAGTGGAAGTCATCGAAGTGCTGGTGGCGGTGGGCGACACGATCAAGGCCGAACAGAGCCTGATCACCGTCGAATCCGACAAGGCCTCGATGGAAATCCCCGCGTCGCAAGGCGGCGTGGTGAAGTCGATCAGCGTGAAGGTGGGCGACAAGATTGCCGAAGGCACGGTCGTGCTGGAAGTAGAAGCGTCGGGCGCGGGCGAGGCTGCGGCCCCCGCGGCTGCGCCGGCCAAGGAAGAGGCTCCCAAGGCTGAAGCCAAGGCCGCTCCGCAGCAGGCAGTGGCTGCGGCTCCGGCCGCTCCGGCTGCCGCCAGCGGCCCGGTGAACATCGAAGTGCCGGACATCGGCGACTTCAAGGAAGTCGAAGTCATCGAAGTCATGGTCGCGGTCGGCGACACCATCAAGGCCGAGCAAAGCCTGATCACCGTCGAGTCCGACAAGGCCTCGATGGAAATCCCGGCTTCGCAAGGCGGCGTGGTCAAGGAAGTGAAGGTCAAGGTCGGCGACAAGGTTGCCAAGGGCTCGGTCGTGGTCGTGGTGGAGGGCGCCGCGCCCGCCGCCGCTGCCGCCGCGCCGGCTCCGGCCGCCAAGGCTGAAGCCGTCGCCGCGCCCGCGGCCAAGGCTGAGGTAGCAACGGCGCCTGCCGCGCAGCGTCAGGCTCCCGCCGCTGTGCTGGAAGACGCCAACCTCAAGCCGGGCCAACTCCCGCACGCCTCGCCTTCGGTGCGCAAGTTCGCGCGCGAACTGGGCGTGAACCTGAGCAAGGTCAAGGGTTCGGGTCCCAAGGAACGCATCACGGCAGACGACGTGCGCGGTTTCGTCAAGCAGGCGCTGGCGGCGCCCGCCGCAGCCGCTGGCGGTTCGGCCGATGGCGCCGCGCTGGGCCTGTTGCCGTGGCCAAAGGTCGACTTCACCAAGTTCGGCCCGATCGAAGCCAAGCCGCTGTCGCGCATCAAGAAGATCTCCGGCGCGAACCTGCACCGCAACTGGGTCATGATCCCGCACGTCACCAACAACGACGAAGCGGACATCACCGACCTGGAAGCGCTGCGCGTCACGCTGAACAAGGAAAACGAGAAGTCGGGCATCAAGGTCACGATGCTGGCCTTCCTGATCAAGGCCGTGGTCGCGGCCCTGAAGAAGTTCCCCGAGTTCAACGCCTCGCTGGACGGCGACAACCTGGTGCTCAAGCAGTACTACCACATCGGCTTCGCCGCCGACACGCCCAACGGGCTGGTGGTGCCGGTGATCCGCGACGCCGACAAGAAGGGCATCCTGCAGATCGCCCAGGAAATGACCGACCTGTCCAAGAAGGCGCGCGACGGCAAGATCTCGCCCGCCGACATGCAGGGCGGCTGCTTCTCGATCTCGTCCCTGGGCGGCATCGGCGGCACCTCGTTCACGCCCATCATCAACGCCCCTGAAGTGGCCATCCTGGGCGTGTCGCGCTCGGCGCACAAGCCCGTTTGGGACGGCAAGCAGTTCGTGCCGCGCCTGATCGTGCCGCTGTCGCTGTCGTACGATCACCGCGTCATCGACGGCGCCTCCGCCGCGCGCTTCAACGCCTATCTGGGCGCCTTGCTGGCCGACTTCCGCCGCATCGCGCTGTAAACGGGGAGCCCCATGAGCAATACCGTTCAAATCAAAGTGCCGGACATCGGCGACTTCAAGGAAGTGGAAGTCATCGAAGTGCTGGTCGCCGTGGGCGACACGATCAAGCCCGAGCAGAGCCTGATCACCGTCGAGTCCGACAAGGCCTCGATGGAAATCCCCGCGTCGCAGGGCGGCGTGGTGAAGTCCATCAACGTGAAGGTCGGCGACAAGGTCGCCGAAGGCACGGTCGTGCTGGAAGTGGAAGCTGCCGCGGGTGCTGCCGCCGCGCCCACCGCCAAGGAGGCCCCCAAGGCCGCCGAGGCGCCCAAGCAAGCAGCTCCGGCTGCGGTAGCCGCGCCCGCCGCGGCCAGCTTCAAGGGCTCGGCCGACGGCGAGTACGACATGCTGGTGCTGGGCGCCGGCCCCGGCGGCTACTCCGCCGCCTTCCGCGCCGCCGACCTGGGCCTGTCCGTGGTCCTGGTGGAACGCTACGACACCCTGGGCGGCGTCTGCCTGAACGTGGGCTGCATTCCGTCCAAGGCGCTGCTGCACAACGCCGCCATCATCGATGAAGCCCGCGAACTGGCTGCCCACGGCATCAGCTTCGGCGAGCCCAAGATCGACCTGGACAAGCTGCGCGGCTATAAGGACAGCGTGGTCGCCAAGTTGACCGGCGGCCTGGCCGGCATGGCCCGCGCGCGCAAGGTCACCGTGGTGCACGGCGTGGGCGAATTCGCCGACCCCAACCACCTGGCGGTCAAGTCCGCCGACGGCAAGACCCAGACCCTGCGCTTCAAGCAGGCCATCATCGCCGCCGGCAGCCAGTCGGTGAAGCTGCCGTTCCTGCCCCAGGACGACCGCATCGTCGACTCCACCGGCGCCTTGCTGCTGCGTGAAGTGCCGAAGAAGATGCTCATCGTCGGCGGCGGCATCATCGGCCTGGAAATGGGCACGGTGTACTCCACGCTGGGCGCGCGCCTGGATGTGGTGGAAATGCTGGACGGCCTGATGCAGGGCGCCGACCGCGACTTGGTCAAGGTATGGCAGAAGAAGAACGCCTACCGCTTCGACAACATCATGTTGAAGACCAAGACCGTGGGCGCGGAAGCCAAGAAGGATGGCATCTATGTCAGCTTCGAAGGCGAGGGCGCTCCCAAGGAGCCGCAACGCTACGACCTGGTGCTGCAAGCGGTGGGCCGCAGCCCCAACGGCAAGAAGATCGGCGCCGACCGCGCCGGCATCGCCGTGACCGACCGCGGCTTCATCGAAGTCGATCGCCAGATGCGTACCAACGTGCCGCACATCTACGCCATCGGCGACATCGTCGGCCAGCCCATGCTGGCGCACAAGGCCGTGCATGAAGGCCACGTCGCCGCCGAAGCCGCCGCAGGCCAGAAGTCCTTCTTCGACGCCCGCGTCATTCCGTCGGTGGCCTACACCGATCCGGAAGTGGCCTGGGTCGGCCTGACCGAGGACGAAGCCAAGAAGCAGGGCATCAAGATCGAGAAGGGCGTGTTCCCCTGGGCCGCCTCCGGCCGCGCCATCGCCAATGGCCGCGACGAAGGCTTCACCAAGCTCATCTTCGACGCGGAAACGCATCGCATCCTGGGCGGCAGCATCGTCGGCACCCACGCCGGCGACCTGATCAGCGAACTGGCCCTGGCCGTCGAAATGGGCGCCGACGTCGTCGACATCGCCAAGACCATCCACCCGCACCCGACCCTTGGTGAATCGGTGGGCATGGCGGCCGAAGTCGCCGAAGGCGTCTGCACCGACTTGCCGCCGATGAAGAAGAAGTAAGGCGGGGGCCGCTCCTGCGCGGGCGGCCCTTCATCCGCGCAACAAAAAAGCGCTGGCCCTGTATGGGAGCCGGCGCTTTTTATTGCTTGTTCGCGGCCAACGCAACAGCCGCCGCTATCTGGATGGCAAATTGCGTTAAGGGAGCGGAGACGGGGGTGGAAAAACCAGTCTTGCTGCGCCTGCGCTTCAGGCGTGTGTATTGATGCGCGAGCCCAGCGTGGCATCCACGGCCAGCACCGGCAGCGATTGCATCAGCGTCAAGGCCGTATCCGCTTGCGCATTGAGCGCCTTCTTCAGCACTCGGGTCTGCACTTCCTGCATGAGATTCGCGTCCTGCAAAGCCAGGGCGGTATTGACGGTACTGCTGATCGATGCGTCCATGCTCGGGTGTCCTAGTGTGTGGAAGGCGGCTCAAACCGACACCGGATTATCGCGTGGACTGCGCTGCAATGCACGAGTTTCGTGGCCGAAAACGCCGGCGTTCACGCCGCGACGGTAATCCCCGGCGCATGCGTGCGCCGCGCGGGCTCGACCACGATCTCCACATGCTGATCCAGCGACACCAAGGCCCGCATCAAGCGTTCCAGCGAGATGTTCTGCAGCTTGTAGCGACGAATCTGCGAAACCTTGGGCTGGGTCATGCCCGTAAGCGCTGCGGCTTCGATCTGGCTGAGCCCTCGCTGATCGATCAATTCATTGAGCTTGAGCGCCAGCGCCGCCTTGGCCGACAGTTCCGCGGCATCTTCGAAACCCAGGTCCAGCAAGACGTTGTCGGTGCCTGGGGAATGTTCTCTACGTGTCATTGCTTGCTCCCGCCGGATTCGTACCGGGCCAGTACCGCCTTCAAACGCCGCTGGATAAGCGCGATATCCGGCTGCGGCGTGGCGATGCCGGACTTGGACTTCTTCTGGAAAGCATGCAACACATGCACGGCGTCACCCACTCGTACGGTATAGACAGCCCGAAACGTATCGCCGAGATAGTCATCCACCAGCTCATGCACCCGCGGCCCCAATCCTTTCCAAGGCTTGGCCGAGATTGGCATGCCACCCAGCTGAACGACGAACAGCGCCACGCCCAGATCTTTCTGGACTTCGATGGGAAATTTCTTGAAGTCCTTCTTGCTGGCGCCTTCCCAGTGCAGCATCTTTCTATCCAAAATTATATCCGTTCGGGTATATATAGCAAGCCCCCACGATGCCCGCCAGGTACTGAAAGGCCAGGCGGAGCGATCTGGTAGGCGGGGATGCATGCAGGACAGGTGCATGGGCGAGTCTTGCCATGGCTGCGGGCGTAATAGCGGTGCAGCAGGCAGGATAGGCGTTCGCAGTCCGACGTTGTGGCGGACAGGGACGGTTTAAGCACTGACCGCGGGAGGGGCGGACTGTAGTCTGTTGCGACTGGTTTGGATCCCGGCCGGTGCAGGCCGAGGCAGACTCAGACCTGTTTCAGCCTATGCAAAGGCTCCGGCGCAGCAGGGAAGGCGCATGCGGGCGTCCTGAATGAACACCCGCGCCTTCACGGCCGGTTCGGGCATTCCTTGATGGTGCCCCACGCGCGATTAGGCTCGCAGAACTGCTTGCGTGCGGCCCAGGCGCAGTCGGGTCGATCAAAAAACCCCAGCGTTGCGCAACGCGCCAACTCGTTTTTCAACTCGCCTACCCAGGCCGTGGGATCTTCGGCGGGGATCTCGGTCACGCGCAGGGTGGACCTGGGTGTGGCGCTCGGCGCGTCAGCCGTGTTCGCCGCCGTGCGCGGCGCTGCTGGTTGCTCATGCTGCGCAGGCGAGGCAGGTTGTGGTTCGGCAGGCGCCGGCTCCGGCGCGGGGCCGGACTCAGGTTGAGTTGCCGCAAGATCCGAACCCGAATCCGAGCTCGAATCTGGAATCGGTACCGGCACCGCCACCGATGTCAGTTCGGGCTGACTGAATACAGGTTCCGTGTTTGGCATCGGTGCGGGCGTCAGAGGCACCCGTACCGGGCCGGCAGCCGTGGCGCCGGAAACCGCCGTATTTGGCGAACTCCAAGACACCACCAGCAGCACCAGCGCACCGTAGATCGCCAGCGTATACAGCACGGTCAATGTGACATAACCCACACGCTTACCCGTGATCGGCCTTGCATCCTCGCGCCCCACCAGCTTGCGCCAGCCCACTAGCGCAGCGCCAGGCGCCGAAATCAACCACCAGAACATCCGTCGCAGCGGACCGGGTTCCTGCGGGGCGGGCGCGGCCTGCGCCTGCGCCACCAACAATTCGCGCAAGGCGCGGTTTTCTTCGCGCAGACGCAGAGTCTGCTCATCCATCGGCGCCTGAGTATCTGGATCCGGGGTGCTGCCGTGCTGCGTAGCGAGTGGATCGGGGGGCGTCGCGGTCATGTTGTGAAAACTATGGATACAAAATCGTGCAGTCGCGAGTATGAGGCAATCGGGGCAAGTGAAAAAGGGGAATAGTCTGAAAAAAAGGGCCTTGATTGGGACTCGGACGCCCCTGGGGCTGTAACACTCCCTGAGTGTTCCGCCATACTGCGGCTCGGGCGGACGGTCAATGGCTCGGCGCCACCGCGAGTCCTGGCTAATACCCGTCGTTTTGGCCGCTATTCGCGGGATTTTCTTGACGATAGGGCTGTTAACGTGGCCGCTCCATTTTTCCGCCCATGCTTTCAGGAGTTCCCGTGGACGCCACCATCCCCGTTTCGTCCGACGACGACAGCGCCAACCAGGAAATCGCTCGCCAGTACGACGAGCGGCCATATGCCTCGGAGGCGTTTTTCTATTCCTCCCCCGCGCATATCCAGGCAGTCGCGCATTTGTACGGCGTGGCCGCGCCTGCGCCCCATCGCGCGAGGGTACTGGAGATCGGCTGCGCGGCAGGCGGGAACCTCCTGCCATTCGCGCTGGCCTATCCCGATGCGGAAGTGGTAGGCGTCGATCTGTCGCCGGTGCAGATCGAGGCGGGCCGACGGGTGCTAGCGCGCACGGGCGTGAAGAACTTGACGCTGCATGCCATGAGCCTGACCGATATCGGGCCGGAGTTCGGCAAGTTTGATTACATCATTGCGCACGGCGTTTTCAGCTGGATCCCTCCGGCTGTGCGCGAAGCGCTGATGAAGCTGTGCCACACCAACCTGACTGACGAAGGCGTGGCCTACATCAGCTACAACACGTACCCAGGCTGGAAGGCCGGAGACATCATTCGGGATGCCATGACTTTGCATGTGCATGGACTGACCTCAGGCAAGGAGCGTGTGGAGTCGGCTCGGGCGGTGATCAACATGTTCAAGCAGGGGACGGCAGGCAGCAATACGCTGGGCGCGGCGCTCGGCAAGATCATTCATTCCCTGGATCGCTTGCCAGACTATTACCTCGAACACGAATACCTTGAGACCTTCAATTCACCGTGCTACCTGGTCGAATTTGCCGACCTCGCCATGCGCAGTGGGTTGGACCATATGGGAGATGCCCAACCCCAGCTGGAAATCTCGGCAAACTACGGGCAGAACGTGCAATTGAATCTGAGCCTTACCGCAATTGGGCAGCCCAGGTTGGTCCGTCAGCAATACCTGGATTTTCTCGTTGGACAGAACTTCCGTAAGAGTCTGTTGGTGCAGCTCGCGCGCCAAGCCGAAATGCTGCATCAGCCAGACCCAGCTCGAGCCAGCGCGCTCCGCCTGGCTGCGCACTTTGACAAGGTGGATGCACCCGCCGATGTTTCCTCCCAGAATGGCGAGCAATGGTTGCGCGATCAGAATGGAGTCATGCTGTGCGCCGACAATGCGGCAACGTTGGCCGTCACGGAACTGCTGTCGCAGGCATGGCCTCGCTCGTTGACGGTCGTAGAGATTGTTGATCGTATCGACTTGCCCGCTACCGACATCGAACGAGCCTGGCTGCATCTGGTCTCCGTCGGGCGGGTATTGCTTGCGCAGGACCAGACTCCCTACGATGCCATACCGCAAGACATGGCACCCAGCTTGATACCCGGTATCGTGGCGTTGCTTGATGCAAAGGCTGGGGATGATAGCCAAGTGGCGCCTTCGAACCTCTGGCATTGCCCCGTGTACTGGACTCCTGATGCCGTGCAATTCTGGACCATGCGTCAGATGGACGGCCAGCGTAACGAGGCCGCGTTGAGCAAGCTGCTACGCGATGCATGGCAACAAGGGATTGTGTCGGGCCCCAATGGGGAAAGCTTGACGGGCCAACGCAACCTTGACGCCTTGGCACAGCGTTTCATCAGGGCGCTATTGGAAATCTTGCGTCGTCACGCGTTGCGGCTTTCCTGAGCGCGTCTACCGTCAGATCAATCCAGCGCCTCTACCATGAGGCGCTTTTTTCATGGATGCTCTCAACGAAAAAACGCCCGCGCGGTGAGGCGGCGGGCGTTTCGTTGCCATAAGCCGGCAGGGCGTGCGCCCATCCGGCATTTGGTTTTGGTGCTTAGCGCAGCAGCGACAGCACGTTCTGCGGAACCTGGTTGGCCTGGGCCAGGACCGAGGTGCCGGCCTGTTGCAGGATCTGGTTCTTGGTCATGTTCGACACTTCGGTCGCGTAGTCCGAATCTTCGATGCGCGAACGGGCTGCGGACAGGTTCGTGATCGTGTTGTTCAGGTTGGCAACGGTCGATTCGAAGCGGTTCTGCAGGGCGCCCAGCGAGCTACGCAAGGAATCAACGCTCGCCAGTGCGCTGTCCATGGTAGCCAGCGCGTTGGTGGTCGAGCCTTGCACCAGCGAACCGAAGCTGAGCGTCTTGCCATCGGGGGTGAACGTAGCGGTGCCCGCCGTTGCGGTGAAATCAGCCTTGGCCGGATCCAGAGCGACGTAGTAGGAGCCGGTCTTGGTGGCATCGATGTTGAAGCCGGATGCCTTCAAGGCTGCCGATTCAGTAGCGCTGGCAGGAGTGATGTTCACCTTGGCGAACCAATTGCCCGAGTCGTCCTGATAGGCGTCCGCTTCCAGGGCGACGCTACCGGCCACCACGCCCAGGCGGGCGCTCAGGTCGGCTGCAAACGAGCCGGGAGCGACGGCGACCTTGGTAACCGCGGTGCTGTCACCATAGTTGGCCTTGATCTGCGCCTTCTGCGCTGCGCTTACGCCGTCGAACTTGGTGGCGGCACCCTTGACGCCGTTGACGTTGAAGCCTTGCAGGCCCAGCGTGGACGCGGTGATTTCCTTCAGGTCGATGTCGATGGTTTCGCCGTCGTTGGCGCCGACTTGAATCTTCAGGGTGCTGTCCTTGGCCAGGACCTTCACGCCGTTGAACTGGGTCTGGGCCGACACGCGGTCGATTTCTTCCAGGCGCTGCTTGATTTCGTCCTGGATCGAGTTCAGGTCGGTGCCGGAGTTCGTGCCGTTGGTGGCTTGCACGGACAGCTGGCGGATGCGCTGCAGGTTGTTGTTGATTTCGTTCAGCGCGCCTTCGGTCGTCTGAGCGATCGAGATGCCGTCGTTGGCGTTGCGAGCGGCTTGGGTCAGGCCCTTGACGTTGGCGGTGAAGCGGTTGGCGATGGCTTGGCCAGCGGCGTCGTCCTTGGCGCTGTTGATGCGCAGACCCGACGACAGACGCTCGATGGCGCTGCCCAGAGCCGATTGCGACTTGTTCAGGTTGTTTTGAGCAACCAGCGAGAGATAGTTGGTATTGATGACTGCAGCCATGTTCAGGCTCCCAAGAGAGAAAGGCTTCTTCAAACTGGGCAGCAAGGCCGCCCACTGGTGTTAACGGGAAAGTTCGTTGACTTGGTGTCTAGGAATCTCTCCGTTGCCAGGATTACGGCAGTCCAAAATCAATCTTTAGCGCTATTTCGCGAAAGTCGACATTTTTCTTTCTGTCCGAAGGGAGGGGGCCGTTGCCTGGCCTGCGGCCCAGCTGCTCAAGTCGCTGCGGCCATATGGTGTAAGCGCGCCCGTCGTCCTCATCCCTGCACCCAGAAGCATGTACAGAGCGCATTTCCACGGTCCTTCATGCGTGGCGGGCACACGATGTAAAACGGACGCGAGGTGCGTCCGTCATGTTCAGGGCCTTTGGTGGCCAGGGCTGTCGCGGCAAGGGCGTCCCGGCACGTGCCGAGCTTGTGCCTATCTATATCACCTGTGCAATCTGCCCGTCCTGGGGCAACTCGTGCCACGCCTGTTCCTTCAGCTTCGCCCGTATCCGTGCCGTCGCCTGCGACCTCAGTTGGCACACCCGCGCTTCGGTCACATTCAGGATTGCGCCGATCTCCTTCAGGTTCAGCCCCTGTTCGTAACAAAGCGACAACAGCAGCTTTTCACGCTCGGGGAGGGCGTCGATGGCGTGGATCAGCGCCTGGCGGAAGTCGCCGGCCAGCAGCGAATCCAGCGGATTGCCGCCGGCGGCGCCATGGTTCAGCGTGGCGGCCCAGTCGGATTGGCCGCTGGCAGAGTCGGGTTCGGTGGTGAAGTCCTCGTAGTGCACGATCTGTACGCCCTGGGCGTCGTGCAGCAGCGATTGGTACTCGTTCAGCGGCATGTCGAGTTGTTGCGCGATTTCGGCTTCGCTCGGGGCGCGCATCAAACGCTGCTCCAGCTGCTGGATGGCCTGTTCGATCTTGCGCGCCTTGGCGCGGACGCTACGGGGCAGCCAATCCTGGCCGCGGAGTTCGTCCAGCATCGCGCCGCGGATGCGGGTGGTGGCGTAGGTCTCGAATTGGGCGTCGGGGGTTTCCTGATAGCGGCGCACGGCGTCGAGCAGGCCGATCATGCCGGCCTGTATCAGGTCGTCGAGTTCTACGCTGGCGGGTAGCCGGGCGAGCAATTGCAGGGCCAGCTTCCGCACTAGCGGGGCATAGTCGACCAGGCTGTCATCTGCGTGAGGCATTGCGGGAATGTCGGGCGGTGTCCATCGTGGCGCGTTGTTGGCTGTTGTCAATTTGCGACATTGTCGACAAACGCGCGGCTGCGCTGAAGCTAGGTGGATTCAGTGATCTGCAAGGTGCCATTGTCGGCAAACAACACCGTTTCATTCCTCAAAGTACGCAATGTTTTGAATGCTTATTTGCCAAATTGACGTAAATTTGTCTGAAATTTATATGTCAAGGTGTATCGAAAGCGGTAAGTTGCGCAACATCAACAAAGTTTTGTCATATAAGTCATAGAAAATGACATCAGCTGTGGTAAATTTTACTTAAATTGCGAACAAATGATACATTTCGCATCAATGCAGGATGTATCGAACGTAAAGGCGCCGGAATTCCGGTGCTTTTGCTTACACAAGCCCCCATCGGCGGGATAGGGAATAGGGAGTTGGGCGTGCAACAAGTCGAAAATTCATTGCTGACAGACATTCGTGAAGTGAATCTGTCCTATTTGTTACTGGCGCAACGCATGCTGCGCGACGACTACGCGGCGTCGATGTTCCGCCTGGGATTCAGCAATGAGGTCGCTGACATCCTCATGCGCCTATCGCCGGCGCAATTGGTCAAGCTCGCAAGCTCCAGCTCGCTGCTGTGCCGTTTCCGCTTCGACGACTACAGCCTGTTGTCCGCGCTGACCCATGACGTGCTGGGCGGTGCGCTGCAGCAAGCGCATGCAACCATTCTGCTGGCCAAGCAGCCTGTCGAAGAATTGGCCTGACGGCCTGATCATTCCATCCGGAAGCACGTGTAATGGCCACCAAGAGCGTTTCGCAGGAAGCGGATGACATCCTGCTTGCCAGCTCCATGATCACTTTGGGAGCTCGGCTGCAGGTGCTGGAGGCTGAAACCAGCCTCAGCCATGACCGCCTGGCGCGCCTGTACCGCGAAATTCGCGGCTGCTCGCCACCCAAGGGCATGCTGCCTTTTTCGGTCGACTGGTTCATGACCTGGCTGCCGAACATCCACTCCTCGCTCTTTTACAACGTGTATTCGTTCCTGAATACGCGTACCAGCAGCAAGGGCATACGCGCCACCATCGACGCCTATCGCCTCTATCTCGAAAACGCCGGCATGGATGCCGCTGAAAGCACGGAACCCGTCCTGAGCTTCACGCGGGCCTGGATGCTGGTGCGTTTTTTCGACAGCGGCATGCTGCAAATGTCCGCCTGCCGCCAGTGCGGAGGCCATTTCATCGCTCACGCCCACGATCCTCAATCGGATTTCGTGTGCGCGATCTGCCGGCCGCCACCCCGCGCCGGCAAGACCCGCGCCGCGGCCAAGGCGCGCGCCGGCACCCGCCCCGCGCCCGTCGCGAACACCGCCCGGCTCTGACCGGCGGTATCCAAATACATCAAAAGCCCTGGAAAACCCCCCGTAACCCGCCTTTTTGGGTCGAGGGGAACAGGGGATCATTGACGCCGGTTTTAGACTTCGTTGGCAGGGGCCTGATGTGTTGATTGTTATCGGTTTTCTCGTGGTGAGCGTGTCGGTCGTCGGCAGCTTCATAGCGCTGGGCGGCCACTTGGGCGCGCTGTATCAGCCGTTCGAGCTCACGCTGATTTTCGGGGCGGCTTTCGGGGCTTTCCTCGCCAGCAACAGCAAGAAGTCGCTGATGCTGGTCAAGGCCGCGCTGCCTGACTCGCTGAAAAGCTCGCGCTACGGCAAGGACGTATACATGGAGCTGATGGCGCTCTTGTACGTGCTGCTGAACAAGGCGCGCCGCGAGGGCCTCATGGCCATCGAATCGCATATCGAGGATCCGGAATCCAGTCCGATCTTCAGCGAATATCCCCGCATCGCCAAAGACGCCAAGCTCATGGAGTTCATCACGGACTACCTGCGCATCATGATCAGCGGCAACATGAGCTCGTTCGAAATCGAAACGCTCATGGACGAGGAAATCGAGACCTACCGCCATGAACGCGAGGTTCCCGTGCGCGCCCTGCAACAAATGGCCGACGGCCTGCCGGCCTTCGGCATCGTGGCGGCGGTGCTGGGCGTGATCAAGGCGTTGGCCGCGGTGGACCAGCCTCCGGCGATCCTGGGCGACCTGATTTCCAAGGCCATGGTGGGCACGTTCCTGGGCATTCTGCTGGCCTACGGCTTCGTGGGGCCCTTGGCCTCGCGCATCGACCGCCGCAGCGACGAAGCCACCAAGGTGCTGGAATGCATCAAGACCACGTTGCTGGCCAGCATGAACGGCTATCCGCCGCAGTTGGCGGTGGAATTTGGCCGCAAGGTGCTGTTCTCGGCCGTGCGTCCGACCTTCGGTGAGCTGGAAGAACACGTCCGGCAAGCCAAGTCCACAGCCACCGGCAAGGCCTGACGGAGCGGGCCATGAGTACGGTAAACAACCACCGCGTGGTGATCCGTCGCAAGAAGGGTGGGCACGGCGGCGGGCATCATGGGGGTAGCTGGAAGATTGCGTACGCCGACTTCATCACGGCGATGATGGCGTTCTTCCTGGTGATGTGGCTGATCAGCATCGTGCCCCGAGAAGAGCTCAAGGGCATCGCGGAGTACTTTCGCATGCCGTTGCGCGTCGCCATCGCGGGCGGGCCTAGCAGTTCGGCCGAGACCAGCGCGGTGCCGGGCGGCGGCAAGGACCCCTTGCGCAGCGAAGGCGACGTGCGCCGCGCGCAGGGTAACCGCGTCGAGGCGCAGCCCATGGGCGACGCCGAGCGCCGCGAACAGCATCGCCTGGAAAACCTGAAAAAGCGGCTTGAGAACGTCATCGAGACCAGCCCGGTGCTGAAGAGCTTCAGGCCGCAGCTGCTGATCGACCTGACCACTGAAGGCTTGCGCATCCAGATCATCGACAACCAGAACCGTCCAATGTTCGCCACCGGCCGCGCGGATGTGCAGCCCTATATGCGCGACATCCTGCGGGAACTGGGGCCGGTATTGAACGAATTGCCCAACAAGGTCAGCATATCCGGCCACACCGACGCGTCGCAGTACGCCCGTGGGGAGCGCGCCTACAGCAACTGGGAACTGTCGGCCGACCGTGCCAACGCATCGCGCCAGGAGCTGGTGGCCGGCGGCATGAACGAAAGCAAGGTCCTGCGCATCCAGGGGCTGTCGTCCAGCATGAGCCTGGTTAAAGATGACCCGTATGCAGCCGTTAATAGACGCATCAGCCTAGTGGTGCTCAACCAGAGCACTCAGCGGCGCATCGAAAACGAGAACGCCGCGGCTGCGGACGTCAGCGCCAAGGATGCCCGCGAGGTGGGAACGGCAGTGGAAGCGGCGCAAGCCGCCGCCCAGGCCACGACGGCAACCAAACCAGGCGAGGCGGAGAGCAACCCGTCCGCCGAAGGGGTTCGATAGCAATGGCGGCAACGATTCTGGTGGCGGACGACTCGGCGACGATGCGGATGATCGTCCAGGCGACGTTGACGGGTGCGGGATGGAAAGTCTTGACGGCCGGCAACGGCCAGGAAGCGCTGGAAATGGCCAGGCGCCATCAGGTGGACCTGGTGGTCAGCGACTGGAACATGCCGGTCATGGGCGGTCTGGAGCTGATTCAGGGTTTGCGCCAGGAAGACGAGTACCTGGACGTCCCAGTGCTGGTCCTGACCACCGAGGATGATGTGGACAGCAAGATGGCCGCCCGGGATCTGGGGGTCTGTGGCTGGCTTTCCAAGCCGGTCGACCCCGATGTGCTGGTGGAATTGGCGTCTGAACTGCTCGACGAGCAGGCCGGCGCGTAAGCAGATTCATTTTTGAAGGCGTACGGGCCATGAGTTCTGGTTTGGACCTCAGTCAGTTTTACGAGACCTTTTTCGACGAGGCGGACGAGCTGCTCGCGCAGATGGAGCAGCTGCTGCTCGAGCTCGATGTGGGCGCGCCCGACATCGAACAGCTCAACGCGATTTTTCGTGCGGCCCACTCGATCAAGGGTGGGGCGGCGACGTTCGGCTGCTTCACGCAGCTGGCGGGCACGACCCATTTGCTGGAAAACCTCCTGGATGCGATCCGTCGCGGCGAAATGGCGCTGCGTACGGACATGATCGATATTTTCTTGGAAACGAAAGACGTGCTCAAAAGCCAACTGGATGCCTATCGGGCCTCCGAAGAGCCCGATGAAGCCGTGTTTGAGCGTATCTGCGCCGTTTTAAGGCAGCTTGCGCTGGAGCATAAGGATCCCGCCGCGGCGGCTGAGGCTCCGGCAGCGGCGGCCGTCCCGGCTCCGGCGCCGGTCCCTGCGCCAGTGGCCGCAGCGCCTGCGCCGCAGGCCCAGACCGTGGAAGCCGGCAGTCTGCCGTTGCGCGTGCGGATTACCAAGGTCTCGGATAAGGATGCAGCTTCCCTACTCGAAGAGATGGGCAATCTCGGCAACGTGAAGGCCAGCGAACACGCCGGCGGCGCGCTGACCGTGTGGATGGAAAGCACCTGCACGCCCGACGATATCGAGGCCGTGTGTTGCTTCATCATCGACGGCGACCAGCTGGAAATCAGCCGTGAAGCAGCGCCCGCGGGAGCTCCTCAGGCTGCAGCCGCGCCTGCCGCGGCGCCGGCAGCGGCTCCGGCGCCCACTCCCGAGGTGCCCGCGGCAGTCGAACCGACAGCTTCCGCCGAGGCGGCCACGCAGGCAACCCGCGCCGCGCGGCCTGCCGCGTCTGCTCCGGCGCATGCTGACAAGGAATCCACCTCGATCCGCGTCGGCGTCGAGAAGGTCGACCAGGTGATCAACCTGGTGGGCGAACTGGTCATTACCCAAGCCATGCTGGCGCAGACGGCTTCCACGCTGGATCCGGTACTGCACGACCGCCTGCTCAACGGCATGGAACAGCTGGAACGCAATGCCCGCGACCTGCAGGAAGCGGTCATGTCCATCCGGATGATGCCAATGGACTACGTGTTCAGCCGCTTCCCGCGTTTGGTGCGCGACATCGCCGGCAAGATGGGCAAGCAGATAGAACTGCAGACCTATGGTCGGGCGACGGAACTGGACAAGAGCCTGATCGAACGCATCATCGATCCGCTGACCCACCTGGTGCGCAACAGCCTGGACCACGGCATCGAGACGCCCGAAAAGCGCGTCGCGGCTGGCAAGGATCCAGTCGGCCAACTGGTGCTCTCCGCCCAGCACAACGGCGGCAACATCGTCATTGAGGTCAGCGATGACGGCGGTGGCTTGAGCCGCGAAAAAATCCTGAAGAAGGCGATCGCGCAGGGCCTGCCGGTAAACGAGAATTCGCCGGACGACGAAATCTGGCAACTGATCTTCGCGCCAGGTTTTTCCACCGCCGAAAAGGTTACCGACATTTCGGGCCGTGGCGTGGGCATGGACGTGGTGCGCCGGAACATCCAGGACATGGGCGGCCATGTCCAGCTGTCTTGCGAACCGGGCCACGGCACCACGACGCGCATCGTGCTGCCGCTGACGCTGGCGATCCTGGACGGCATGTCGGTGCGCGTCGGCGAGGAAACCTTCATCCTGCCGCTTAACCACGTTACCGAATCGCTGCAACCCACCAATGACCAGATCTATTCCGTGGCCGGCAACGAGCGCGTGATGCAGGTGCGTGGCGAATACCTGCCGCTGGTCGAGATGCACCGGGTGTTCTCGGTGGGCGGCGCCCAGACCGACCCCACGCAGGCGATCGCGGTCATCATGCAGGCCGAGGACCGCCGTTTCGCGCTGTTGGTGGATCACCTGATCGGCCAGCACCAGGTCGTGGTGAAGAATCTGGAATCGAATTACCGCAAGGTGCCGGGCATTTCCGCCGCCACCATCCTGGGCGATGGCAGCGTGGCCCTGATCGTCGACGTATTTGCGCTTGCGCGCGCCAACCGCGAGCGTTGGTCGCAGCCCGAAGCCATTCTGAATTGATGGAGAAATAAACCTCATGGCAGCCAAACCGCACGCGCAATCCGCGCGCAACGAAGATGTCGGCAGCGAGTTCCTGGTCTTCACGCTGGGCGACGAAGAGTACGGCATCGACATCCTGAAGGTGCAGGAGATCCGCGGCTACGACGCCGACACGGTCACCCGCATCGCGAATGTTCCGCCGTTTATCAAGGGTGTGACGAATTTGCGCGGCATCATCGTGCCCATCGTCGACCTGCGCATCAAGTTCAACCTGGGCCGCGTCGAGTACAACGAGCAGACCGTGGTCATCATCCTGAACCTCGATCGCCGCGTCGTCGGCATCGTGGTGGATGGGGTGTCCGACGTGCTGATGCTCAATTCGGGCCAGATCCGCCCGGCGCCGGAATTCGGCGCCACCTTGTCCACGGAATACCTGACGGGCCTGGGTACGGTGGACGAGCGCATGTTGATCCTGGTGGATATCGAAAAAATGATGACCAGCGACGAAATGGCGCTGGTGGAGAAGGTCGCTTCCTGATCGGAACGGCCTGCTTGGGAGGTGGAAGCGCCATATTGAACCCAATGTGGCGCTTTCCTTTAACGACTTCAATCTAGGAGTGGTTCTTGTGATGCGCAAGTTTCTCGCGAACATGACGATACGCAGCAGCCTGTTGTGGGTGCTGGCGTTTTTCTCATTCATGTTGGTGATCGGGGCCGCGCTGGGCGTGCTGTCCCTGCGCATCAGCAATGGCACCCTGGCGGAGATCAAACAATCGCAAGAACTGGACGATGCGGTCGGCCGTGTCGTCTCCAGCTACAAGGACACCATGACCGGCCTGGGTCGTGCGGCTGCGGCCAACTACGCGGACATCGTGAAGAACGTGGGTCAGCCTACCTTGCTGACCCAGGGCTTGTCGTCCGACGCGGCCGGTCTGCTGGAACGCGCCAAGGCCTCCATGAACAAAGGGCAGGCCGAATTCGAGTATTACAAGAGCTTGGCTCGGCCCGTCGAAGCGGTCGATGCCCTGAAGGAAATCGACGCATCCTATGATGCGCTGGTCCGGCAAGGACTGGCACCGCTGGTGGCTGCCTTGGAAAAGGCGGACATGCCCGCCTATCAGAAGCAGGTACAGATGATGCAGGACGCCCTTGAAGGGCGTTATGCGCGTGCGATCGAAGGCTTTGATTTCTGGCGCGCCAGCAAGATGCTGGATGCCCACGAAGTGGCAAAAGTGCGTTATCAGTTCGTCCTGATGGCGGTCGGCGCGGGCGGTGTGATCGCCGCGCTGCTGGTGTTTGCCACCTACGTGTTCCTGCGCCGGCGCGTGCTGCAGCCGCTGAAGGAAGCGGGGCATCACTTCGACCGCATCGCCGGCGGCGACCTGACCGCCCGCGTGGATGTCCGTAATACCAATGAAATCGGCCAACTGTTCGCCGCCTTGAAGCGCATGCAGGAAAGCCTGACCCGGACGGTGGCGTCGGTGCGCCGCGGCGTGGATGAGATCAACGTCGGTTCGCACGAGATCGCCGCAGGCAACACGGACCTGTCCAGCCGCACCGAGCAGCAGGCGGCCTCGCTTGAAGAAACCGCGGCCTCGATGGAACAGCTGGCTTCGACGGTGAAGCAGAACGCCGACAACGCGCGCCAGGCCAACCAACTGGCGGCCAGCGCTTCGGACGTGGCCGAGCGCGGCGGTTCGGCGGTGTCGGAAGTGGTCAACACCATGCAGGAAATCTCTGGCAGCTCGCGCAAGATTTCCGAGATCGTGTCGGTGATCGACGGCATTGCCTTCCAGACCAATATCCTGGCGCTGAACGCAGCCGTGGAAGCGGCGCGAGCCGGCGAGCAGGGCAAGGGCTTTGCGGTGGTGGCGGGCGAAGTGCGTTCGCTGGCGCAGCGCAGCGCCCAGGCGGCCAAGGAAATCAAGGGCCTGATCGAGGACTCGGTGACCAAGGTCGGCGCGGGTTCGCAGCAGGTAGAGCGCGCCGGCGCGACGATGCAGGAGATCGTGGCCTCGGTGAAGCGGGTGACGGACATCATGGGCGAGATCTCGGCGGCGTCGGAAGAACAGTCCAGCGGCATCGACCAGGTGAACCGCGCGGTGTCGCAGATGGACGAGGTGACGCAGCAGAACGCGGCGCTGGTGGAAGAGGCGGCCGCGGCCGCGGGTTCCCTGCAGGAGCAGGCCCAGCGCCTGGCTGAAGCGGTGGCCGTCTTCAAGATCAACGCGGGCGAGGTCATCGAAGTCCCGGCTCAGCGTTTATCGTCGGTGCGTTCGTCCAATGACGATACACGTTTGCAGGCGCCCGACGCGCTTGCGCTTGGGCACTGAGGGCAAGAGTGGCTACAGCAGCGGCAACCCAGGCGCCGTCCATTTCGGTGGAACGCCAATTCGATTTTCGCGACGCGGACTTTTCGCGTGTGCGCAAGATGATCCACGCCTACGCAGGCATTTCGCTGGGCACGCACAAGCGCGAGATGGTCTACAGCCGGCTGGCCCGGCGCCTGCGCGCGCTGGGCATGCAGGATTTCGGCAGCTATCTGGACCAGCTTGAAAAGGAGCCCAACGCGGCCGAGTGGGAAGACTTCGTCAACGCGTTGACAACGAACCTGACCGCTTTCTTTCGCGAATCGCATCACTTTCCCATCCTGGCCGACTTCGCCAAGCGTCGCGGCGGCCCGGTATCGGTGTGGTGCTGTGCGGCTTCCACGGGCGAAGAACCGTATTCCATTGCCATGACGTTGGTGGAAGCGTTGGGCCCGCGGGCCAACGCATCCTCGGTGCTGGCTACCGATATCGACACCAATGTGCTCACCCGTGCGCGTGCTGGGGTCTATCCCGTCGAGCGCGTGGAAAAGCTGGATGGCGAGCGCCTGAGGCGCTTTTTCCTTAAAGGGCGGGGCGTCAACGAGGGGCAGGTCCGGGTGCGTCCTGAGATCGCCGACATGGTTCGCTATGAGACGCTGAATCTATTGGCGCCGACCTGGCAGATCAACGAGCAATTTGATGTGATCTTTTGCCGCAACGTTATGATTTATTTCGACAAGCCTACCCAGACCAGGATTCTGGAACGGTTCGTGCCGCTGCTCAAGCCCGGCGGCTTGCTGTTCGCTGGCCATTCCGAAAACTTCACCTATATCAGCCGCGACTTTCGTCTGCGTGGGCAGACCGTCTATGAATGTGCGGGCAGGTCCTGAGCGGGACGAGGCAGCAACAAATGAAGAAAATTAGCGTTTTGTGTGTGGACGACTCGGCGTTGGTGCGGGGGCTGATGACGGAGATCATCAACAGCCAGCCGGACATGGAAGTGGTCGCGACCGCGCCCGATCCCTTGGTGGCGCGTGAACTCATCAAGCGCCACAATCCCGACGTGCTGACGCTGGACGTGGAAATGCCCCGCATGGACGGGCTGGATTTCCTGGAAAAGCTGATGCGCCTGAGACCCATGCCGGTGGTGATGGTGTCGTCGCTGACCGAGCGCGGCGGCGAGATCACGCTGCGGGCGCTGGAATTGGGCGCCATCGACTTCGTCACCAAGCCCAAGCTGGGCATACGCGACGGCCTGCTCGAATACACCGAGATCATCGCCGACAAGATACGCGCCGCCTCGCGCGCCAAGCTGCGCGCGCCGACGGCGCACTCGGCGCCCGCCGTACCCCCGCCCATGTTGCGCCGCCCGCTGGCCAGCTCGGAAAAGCTGGTCATCGTCGGCGCCTCCACGGGCGGCACCGAGGCGATCCGCGAGGTTCTGCAGCCGCTGCCGCCCGATAGCCCGGCCATCCTGATCACCCAACACATGCCGGCGGGTTTCACGCGCTCCTTCGCACAGCGCCTGGATGCCCTGTGCGCGGTGACCGTTCGCGAAGCCGTGCACGGCGACCGCGTGCTCCCCGGGCACGTGTATCTGGCGCCGGGCGGCGACATGCACATGCGCCTGGGGCGTAGCGGCGCCAACTACGTAATCGAGCTGGAAGCAAGCGAACCAGTCAATCGCCACCGCCCGTCTGTGGACGTGCTGTTCAATTCGGCCGCCGCCGCCGCTGGCAAGAACGCCATCGGCGTCATCCTGACCGGCATGGGCAAGGACGGCGCTGCCGGCATGCTGGCCATGCACCGCGCGGGCGCCCATACGATTGCGCAGGACGAGGCCAGCTGCGTGGTCTTCGGCATGCCGCGCGAAGCTATCGCCTTGGGCGCCGCGGATGAAGTGGTTTCGTTGTCGGCGATAAGCGAACGCATTCTGACTCGCCTGGGCGATCGTGGGCACCGCGTCTGACGCGCAAGCCTTCCCGATCGGTCCAAGGCAAATTTTTTTGGAGTAGAAGATGGTAGACAAGGGCCTGAAGATTTTGGTGGTGGATGACTTCCCCACCATGCGGCGGATCATCCGCAACCTGCTCAAGGAGCTGGGTTTCGAGAACGTGGATGAGGCCGAGGACGGCGCCATCGGCCTGGAAAAGCTGCGCAACGGCGGTTTCCAGTTCGTGGTGTCGGACTGGAACATGCCTAACCTCGATGGCCTGGAGATGCTCAAGCAGATCCGTGCCGACGCCGCGCTGGCATCGTTGCCCGTGCTGATGGTGACGGCCGAGGCCAAGAAGGAGAACATCGTCGCGGCGGCCCAGGCCGGCGCCAACGGTTATGTGGTCAAGCCTTTCACGGCGGCGACGCTGGAAGAGAAGCTCAACAAGATCTTCGAGAAAATCGCCGGTTGAGGTGAGCCATGAGTACGACGGAACATGAGAGCCCGGGCGAATCCCCCGATCTGATCCATCGCATCGCGTCGCTGACGCGCATGCTGCGCGACAGCATGCGCGAGCTTGGCCTGGATCAGGCCATCAAGGACGCTGCCAACGCCATTCCCGACGCCCGCGACCGTCTGCGCTACGTGGCGCAGATGACCGAGCAGGCCGCCAACCGCGTGTTGAACGCCACCGAGCAGGCCGGTCCCATCCAGGATGGGCTATCGCGCTCGGCGCAGGCGCTGGATGCGCGTTGGCAGCAATGGTACGACCAGCCGCTGGAGCTGCCCGAGGCGCGCGAACTCGTTAAGGACACCCGCGCGTACCTGCAGGATGTGCCGAAGCAGGCGCAGCAGACGCAGTCCCAGCTGATGGAAATCATCATGGCGCAGGATTTCCAGGACCTTACGGGCCAGGTCATCATGCGCATGATGGACGTGGTGGGCGCGATCGAGCGCGAACTGCTGCAGGTGCTGCTGGACAACGTCCCGCAAGAGCGCCGCGACGAGGCCAACAGCCTGCTCAACGGGCCGCAGATCAGCCCGCAGGGCAAGACCGACGTAGTGACCAGCCAGGACCAGGTCGACGACCTGTTGGCGAGCCTGGGCTTCTAGCCAAGAGGCGCGCCGCCGGAAATGCCCTCCGGCGGCGCATTCTCCAGTGGGCGCAGCTCGTGCATGACCGTATTCCCCAGGGGCGCAAACAGCGCCTCGTCGATAGACTCCCCTCCAGAACAATAAATTGGGGCCATGCAGCGTGAATCACGGCGCGCAGTGCGCGCTTGGCAACGGATGCCCATAGACGGCGATCCGGGCCGGCACAAGGAGATCGATCGTGGCCAGATCCGTATTCCGTCTGGGCGGTATGTGGAGGTTGTTGCGTAGGCTGAATCGCGGCGACGCGACGCTGTCGGAGCGCACTTTATCCATCAGTCCGGCTGTTTGGCCGCTCTACGGCTTCATGACGCGTATTCGCAGCCGCATCATGACCGTGCGCCAATCCAGCATCGAAATCGCGCTGAATGCCGCGCGCACGCAGTTTCAGGCGGGCCGTTGCTCGCTGCTGGCGCAGGAGCAGGCGCGCGCGGCCGATGCGCTCGCGGCCAGCGGCGCGCAAATTGCCGCCTTGTCGGCCTCGACATCGACTCATGCACGCGAGATCGCCGAGGTGTCGGGGCAGAATCTGCACACGGCGCAGCAGGCGCTGGCCGAGCTGTCCGACGTCAAGGCGCGGGTGGAGCGCATGACGCGCGAGATGGCCTCGTTCACTCAAGTCGTCGGGCAGTTGACCGACCGCGCCCAATCGGTGGGCAACATCAGCAAGCTGATCAAGGAGGTCGCCTTGCAGACCCAGCTCCTGGCCTTGAACGCCGGCGTCGAGGCGGCGAGGGCAGGGGACGCGGGGCGCGGTTTCGCCGTGGTCGCCAGCGAGGTAGGGCGGCTGGCCGAACGCGTGAATTCGGCCACCAGCGATATCGGCCGGCATACCGCCGAGATGCTGGAACTGGTGGAGACGACCCAGCGTCAGACCGGCATGCTGCGCGAGGACGTCGATGCTTCCGGCGGCGTGCTGGAGCGGACATGCTCCGGCTTCGAGCGTTTCGTGCGCGACTTCGACAGCATGAACCGGCAGGTCGGCGACGTGGTCCAGGCCATCGGCGAAGTGGATTCCACCAACCACGGCATGAGCGAGGAGGTGGGGCGGATCGCGGCGCTGAGCGCCGACGTGCTGGAGCGTATCGGCAACATGTCCGGTGAAATCGACCGCATCCGCCGCCAGACGGAAAGCGTGCAGGAGGTGTTGGCCGACATGCGCACTGGCAATACCGCCTTTGACGGCCTGTCCGAGACCGTTGAAGCCTTCCGGGACGCGGCCGTCAACCTGCTGGAAGACGCCAGAAGCCGGGGCGCCGATGTGTTTGACCGCCACTACCGGCGCATCCCCGGCAGCGAGCCCGCGCGCTACCACACCAGCTATGACCGACAGATCGAGGAGTCGGTGACCCGCCTGCTGGACAGTGTGCTGGACGGCGTGCCGGGCGGCATCTACACGATACTGGTGGATGGCCGGGGTTACGCGCCGGCTCACAATCTCCGTTTTTCCCAGCCGCCTACCGGAGATCCCAAGCAGGATATCGCGCGGGTGCGGAACAAGCGCATCTTCGACGATCCGGTGGGCTTGCGGCTGGCGACCAACACCGGTGGGATGCTACTTCAGACGTATTCCCGCGACACGGGTGAAATCGTCAATGACATATCCATTCCGGTCTATCTGGGGTTGGAACACTGGGGTGCGGTGCGGATAGGCCTGGATTTCAGCCGCTTCCAGGCGGTGGCGGGCGAGGACGGGGCGGACCGGCTGGCAGTCGCCGCGCAGGGCTGAGGCAACTGGCTGTTACAGGCTGAGCGCGTTCCAGGCAGGCCCGGAACGCGCTGTCTCGGGCGCATCCGGGAATAGCGCCGCTTTCCCCCCGTTTCTTGGCTTATCGCCCAAGGCCGGGGCCTCCTAGAATCTCGGCGGGCAGCTCGTCATTCCAGAATCCGCGAGCCGCGACAATACCGCAGAGCATGGCCGAAGAAAGCGACCTCGAAAAAACCGAAGCCGCCTCTCCCAGGCGCCTGGAAAAGGCGCGCGAGGAGGGGCAGATTGCGCGTTCCCGCGAATTGGGAACGTTCATGATGCTGGCTGCGGGCGTGGCTGCGATCTGGGTCGGCGGTGGTTCGCTCTACCGAACCCTGAGCGGCGTGCTGCGCAACGGCCTGGCCTTTGATCAGCGCATCGTTCTCGATCCCGGCGTGATGGTCGAGCGCGCGGTCGAGGGTTTCGGCCAGGCCCTGTTGGTGCTGCTGCCGATTTTCGGCTTGCTGGCGGTCATCGCGGTGCTGTCCAGTGTGCTGCTGGGCGGCCTCGTCATCTCGGGCAAGCCCCTGCAGTTCAATTTCTCCAAGCTCAGCCCCATTGCCGGGGTGAAGCGGATGTTCTCGTCGCAGACGGTGGTGGAACTCATCAAGGCGCTGGCCAAGGCCGCGCTGGTCGGCGGCGTGGCGGTCTGGGTCATCTGGCGCTACCACGACGACATGCTCAGCCTGATGCACGTGGCGCCGTCGGCGGCGCTGATCAAGGCGCTGACGCTGGTGGCGATGTGCTGCGCCTTCATCGTGGCTTCGCTCCTGGTTATCGTCATGCTGGACGTGCCGTGGCAGATCTGGAGCCATCTGAAGAAGCTGCGCATGTCCAAGGAAGACGTGCGCCAGGAACACAAGGAAAGCGAGGGCGACCCGCACGTGAAGGCGCGCATCCGGCAGCAGCAGCGCCAGGCGGCGCGGCGCCGCATGATGGCCGAGGTGCCGAAGGCGGACGTGGTGGTGACCAACCCCACGCACTACGCCGTCGCCCTGAAGTACGACGAGGAAAAGAGCGGCGCGCCGCGCGTGCTGGCCAAGGGTACCGGGCTGATCGCGGCCAAGATCCGCGAGCTGGCGGCCGAGAACCGCATCCCGACATTGGAAGCGCCGCCCCTGGCGCGCGCATTGCATCAACACGTGGAGATCGGGCAGGAAATCCCGGCCGAACTCTACACCGCGGTGGCAGAAGTGCTGGCGTGGGTCTTCCAGCTGCGCTCCTGGCGGGCCGGTTGGGGCGCCGAACCGACGGCTCCCTCCAGGCTGGCCGTGCCGGCCGGGCTGGACCCGCAAGCCAAAACCGCAGCACAAGGAGCTTAAGGAATGAGCGCTTTGCTCACCATGTTGAAGAGTAGCGGGGCCACGCACGCGCGGCTGCTGGCAGGGCCCATCCTGATCGTGATGGTGCTGGGCATGATGGTCTTGCCTCTGCCCACGTTCCTGCTCGATCTGCTGTTCACCTTCAACATCGCGTTGTCCGTGATGATCCTGCTGGTCGCCATGTTCACGCGCAAGCCGCTGGATTTCGCGGCGTTTCCGGCCGTGCTGCTGTTCGCCACGCTGCTGCGCCTGTCGCTGAACGTCGCCTCCACCCGCGTGGTCCTGCTTCATGGCCATACCGGGCCTGACGCCGCGGGCAAGGTCATCGAGGCCTTCGGCCACTTCCTGGTTGGCGGCAACTTCGCCGTGGGGATCATCGTCTTCGTGATCCTTACCATCATCAACTTCATCGTCATCACCAAAGGCGCGGGCCGTATCGCGGAAGTGGGCGCGCGCTTTACCCTGGACGCGATGCCGGGCAAGCAGATGGCCATCGACGCGGACCTGAACGCCGGCCTGATCGGCGAAGACGAAGCGCGCAAGCGGCGTGCCGAGGTCTCGCAGGAATCCGACTTCTTTGGCTCGATGGACGGCGCCAGCAAGTTCGTGCGCGGCGACGCCATCGCCGGCCTGCTGATCATGGCGATCAACATCATCGGCGGCCTGATCGTGGGCGTGGCCCAGCACGACATGTCGATGGGCGATTCGGCGCGCGTGTACACGCTGCTGACCATCGGCGACGGCCTGGTGGCGCAGATCCCGGCGCTGGTGATCTCGACCGCGGCCGGCGTGGTGGTGTCGCGGGTGTCGACCGACCAGGACATCGGCCAGCAGATCATCAGCCAGTTGTTCTCCAATCCCGCCGTGCTGTTCCTGACGGCCGGCATCGTCGGCATCATGGGTCTGATTCCCAACATGCCGCACGTCGCCTTCCTGACCCTGGCCGCAGCGCTGGGCTGGGGCGGCTGGGTACTGTACAAGCGGCAGACGGCGGCGGCGGCGAAAGCCGCGGAGGTGCCGCCCCAAGCCATCACCCAGGCGCAGGCCGCCGCGGCCGAAGCCAGTTGGGACGACGTGTCCATGGTGGACCAGTTGGGCCTCGAGGTCGGCTACCGCTTGATTCCGCTGGTGGATCACGCGCAGAACGGCGAGCTGCTGCACCGCATCCGCAGCCTGCGCAAGAAATTCGCGCAGGACGTGGGCTTTCTGCCGCCGGTCGTGCATATCCGGGACAACCTGGAACTCAAACCTAACGATTACCGAATCCTGCTGTCTGGCGTGGAAGTTGGCCATGGCGTGGCGATGCCGGGGCAATGGCTGGCCATCGACCCGGGCGGCGTGACCATGCCGATCAAGGGCACGCCCACGACCGATCCCGCCTTCGGCCTGCCGGCGCTGTGGATCGACGGCAGCCTGCGCGATCAGGCGCAGGTGGCCGGCTATACGGTGGTGGACGCCGGCACCGTGGTCGCGACGCACCTGAATCACCTGATGCATCGCCATGGCTCCAACCTGCTGGGCCGCCAGGAAGTGCAGCAGTTGCTGGATCGCATCGGCCGCGACGCGCCCAAGCTGGTCGAGGACCTGGTGCCCAAGACCCTGTCGCTCACGGCGCTGCAGAAGGTGCTGCAAGGCCTGCTGTCGGAAGAGGTGCCGATCCGCGACATGCGCACCATCATCGACACCCTGTCCGAACACGGCCCGCGCCTGGCCGCGCTGGCTGCGGGTACGGGCAGCCAGCCCGATATCAACGAACTGATCGCGCTGACGCGCCGTTCGCTGGGCCGCGCCATTACCCAGCAGTGGTTCCCGGGCGAAGGCGAGCTGCGCGTGATCGGCCTGGACGTCAAGCTCGAGCGCGTGCTTTCGCAGGCCATGACGACCAGCGGCGGGCTGGAGCCCGGCCTGGCCGATACGCTGTTGCGTGAAGCGCAGGCCGCGGTCGAGCGCCAGGAATCGCAGGGCAATGCGCCGGTGCTGCTGGTGTCGCCGGTCTTGCGTGCGCCTTTGTCGCGCTTTCTGCGGCACCATCTGCCGCAGCTGGGCGTGTTGTCGAATACGGAAATTCCCGATGAGCGCATGGTGCGTGTGACCGCGCTGATCGGCGGGGGTAATGGGGCATGAAGATAAGCCGTTTTTTCGGCGCGAATAGCCGCGACGTGATGCGCCAGGTCCGGCAGGTGCTGGGGCCGGACGCGTTGATCGTGTCGAACCGCAGCGTTGACGGCGGGGTCGAGGTATTGGCCACTGTCGAAGGCGCCTTTGACGATGCCGCTCATGAAGCTGCGCCGCGCGAGGAGATTGCGTCCTCCCGGCCGCCCGAAGCACGGCAGTTGCCATCCGCGGGCTCGCCGGCCGGCATGCGCTTCGATGTTCCGGAGCAGGCTGCGCGTGCGCCCGTGATGCCGCAGGGCGGATACCCGGCGTCGTCGCGATCGATCGCCGCATACCAGACCGCCTACGCATCCTCGACACAGGCCGAGGATGAGGCGCCCCAGGTTGCTCCGGTGGCGCCCGAGCCGATTGCGCCCGTGCGTGTTGAATTGCCATCCCTGCCGCCGTTGCGCCAGGCGCCCGCTGCGCAGGCCGCCACGTCCGCTCATGCTGCCTCACCGGCAAGTCCGGCCCCGGCCGCGCCGTCGGCCTATGCCGCTGCACCTGCCAGTGCGGTTCCGGCCGCACTGCCGGCCAGTCCGATGGCCACCCCGGCGTCTGCGACGCCGATTTCCGCTACTGCCGCTCCGACTTCCGCCGCTTATGCGCCGCCACCCGCGCCTTCCATGGCCCGTATGCCGGACGCGCCCGTGCGGCAGCCCCCGGCATTGCCGCCGACGGCGATGCCCGTCGATGCCACAGCCGGTTTGCAGGACGCCATCAGCGCGCTGCGCGGCGCCCTGGAAAGCCGCATGGATGGACTGCTCTGGGGCGGCCGCCAAGGGCCTGGTCGGGAACCCGCGGGCGCCGCCTTGTTCCGCAGCCTGCTGGATGCAGGATTCAGCACGAAGCTGGTGCGCACCTTGGTCGAGCGCCTGCCCGAGGGCATGACGCCGGAAACGGCACTGAGCTGGGCCCGCAACGAGTTGGTGACGCACCTGCCGGTGCTGCGGTCCGAAGACGAATTCCTGGCCGGCGGCGTATATGCCCTGGTCGGCCCGACCGGCGTCGGCAAGACGACCACGCTGGCCAAGCTCGCCGCACGCTGCGTGGCGCGCGAAGGCCGCGAGCAGGTCGCGATGCTGACCACCGACAATTTCCGGATCGGCGCGCTGGAACAGCTGCAGATCTATGGACGCCTGATGGGCGTGCCGGCCCATTCCGTGCGCGATGCGGGCGAGTTGCGCCGCATCCTGGCTGAACTGGGCAGCCGCAAGATCGTGCTCATCGACACGACCGGCATCAGCCAGCGCGACCGTCAAGTGGCGGAGCAGGCGGCGATGCTGTGCAACGCCGGCAAGCCGGTGCGCCGGCTGCTGGTACTCAACGCGGCCAGCCAGGGCGACACGCTGGACGAAGTGGCGCATGCCTATCGCAATGGCGTGGGCGAGGACGTCGCCGGCTGCATCATCACCAAGCTGGACGAGGCCACGCGGCTGGGCGCGGCGCTGGACACGGCCATCCGCCATCGCCTTCCGATTCATTACATGTCGGTCGGGCAGAAAGTGCCCGAGCACATGGAGCTGGCCCGGGCCGACGTGCTGATCGATCGCGCCTTTTCCATGGTCGAGCGCGCGCGCGCGCTGTACACCCCCAGCGAGGCCGACCTCGCGACGCTGGTGTCTGCGTCGCGGGAGCCCGAGAGCGCGGATCCGGCCCGCAAGCGGCAGTTGCTGGCTTCGGCCATCCTGCGCCCGCAAGGCGGCGCAGGCTCCATTGAGGCTGCGCAGAACCTGGACGATGCCATCGCGTGGCTGGAAAGCGACCCTACCTGCGTGCAGGCGCGTGCATCCTGGCGCGGTTATGTCGGCGACAATTCGGGCGCAAGCGTAGCTGCGCTGGGCGACGAACCTTTGGCCATGGCGCGCCGTGAATTTTCCTCGGTCTGCGCACGGCATCTGCTTGCCATGCACGGCAAGGCTGCCATGAAGGGGGAGGGCCTCCCCGGCGGAACGTTGCTGGGCACGCTGCTGATGAGCGACCGCGGCACCGCTCTGGCGGCGCCCGCGCAGCAATTGGTTCTGCCGCATGGTCTGCTGTCTTCATTTGCGCCGACCGCGCCGGCCCAGCCGGACCCGGCCCTGGCGCTACAGGCGCGTGTGGCTTGGCTCGCCGAGAAACTGGCACGCGTCCCGGTCGTCCACATGCTGGAAGCCGGTACCTCGGCCTTGTGGCCAGCCCTGAACGAGCAAGGCGTGGCCTGGGTGGCGCGCAGCGCCGGCGGCCAGCGCGTCATCCAGGATGACTGCCCGACCAATCTGAATGCCGTGGGCAAGAGCGTGGGCTATCTGCCCGTCGGCCAGCCTGGCGATATGCCCGGGCTGCATAACGTCCAGGGCAGCAAGCGTGTGCCCCTGGCGTTGTGGGCCTCGGGCACGGAAGTGACCCTGCCCGGCCGCAACGGCGGCGAGTCCGTGCGGCTGGTCTGCGCCCGGCTGATCGACACGGTCAGCGGCGAGGTGTCCGGACAGCTGTTCGGCATGACCAATCTGCCCGCGTCCCAGGCTGATGCCGCCACCGTGGCACGCTGGCTGGTGCTGCAGGAAGAGGCCAAGGCCGGATTCCGCTATATGGCGAACGCGTGGTTGGCTCTGCAAGCCGTGGACGGCGCTCATGCGCTGGCGCGCCAATCGCTGATGGCCGGCCAGTTGGGCGCGGCATGCTGGCAGCTGGCTCATACGCCGGCAGCGGAAGTGCTGCGCGGGCCCTTGTCGGGCATCATGGGAACGGAGCGCAAGCTGTCCGGGCGCATGCTGCCGGTGGCTTTGCTGAAAATGTACGCGCTGTTGGAAATGACGGCCGCGTGACCGTGGCCGTCGTTTGATGGGTTGCGAAACACAGAGTGCAGATTCTTGCACAAGCGCGCGTGGGCGCTCTAGCCATCCTGCCGGTCAATCAGGGTGGTTGAACCGTAGCGTGCTTCAACCGGCCACAATGGGCTTGCGTCCCGGAGCGCTGCGCGCACCACGCCCGCGGGCGTCGTAAGTGGCATGGGCGCCGCCAGCGGCGCCCATGCTGCGCAGGGCTTCCAACGACTGCTGCGTATAGCGCAGATGCACGTCGATGAGCGCGCCGTTGCGCATGTTGATTTCGTTGGCGGATGCCGATTTACTAAGCAGGGCCTGCCAGACGCCCGACAGCTGCGGGTGCAGTACGGCCGCCTGCTCGGTGCCGACGTGCCCGGCGGGCAAGCCGATTTCCGCAAGCAGGGAATCCCGGACCTGGCTCAGGTCCACGAGCCTGCGGGCGACGTCGCCCTTGCGCTCGGTGATTTCCTGCAGCGTGCCGACGCTTCCCAAGCCCACCAACACTTCGGTCTCTTCTTCCAGGATCGCGGAGAACTCTGTGATCAGGGCATCTTCCTGGCGCATGCAGGACTGCAGGGATTCGACGGTGCTCATGGTCATGCTGTTCGGCTCGGGAAGGTTGCGGGTTTACTTCAACAGGTCGCGGGCGCT
Source organism: Achromobacter pestifer (assembly GCF_013267355.1). Lineage (NCBI taxonomy): Bacteria > Pseudomonadati > Pseudomonadota > Betaproteobacteria > Burkholderiales > Alcaligenaceae > Achromobacter > Achromobacter pestifer. The sequence continues at coordinate 6,811,547 of NZ_CP053985.1, read as the reverse complement.
GGCGATCAGGCTGTCCGCGATACGGCCGGTATCGATCTTCAGTTGACCCGATGCGATGGCTGCGCGGATGGCCGCGACGCGTTCGACGTTGATGTCATTGGAGCCGTCCTGCAGCGCGAGCAGCTTGCGCGATGCCGAGCTCAGCGCCACCTGCGAGCTGCTGGAGCCGCCGGCGCTGCTGGCGCCATAAGCCTGGGCAACCGCCGAGTCGGCGCGAGGCGCGACGGCGTCAGCCGATAGGGGGCGGTTGGTGGTGGAATTGATCTTCAAGATTTTCTCCGCAGGGCGTCCTGGGTCGGTTGTGCGACGGATTCGCCTACTTATGCCTCAGTAACGGCAAGGCCGGAAGGAACTTTAGGGGCGGGATGCGTGTTGGTGCAATGCAACATGTAACAGCAACTACAGTTGTATTTCCACCAGACCGGCGTTGCGCACCACGCCGCTGACCACTTGGCCGCCCGCGGTACGCACCTGCACGGTGGCACCCGGCGCCGCGTTGTCGAGCGCCTGGCCTTCGCTGCTGACGACAAAGCCGTTGCCGCGCGCGTTGATGCGGACATTGGCGCCGCGCACCACCGATTGTGCATTGCGCAACGCTGACCCCCGCACCGCTTGGCCGGCATTGATTCGGTGCACGGCTGTCATGCCCACCACGGTTTGCGGATCGGTAATGGCGCCTGGGGGCAGGGCGACCAGGTCGCCGTCCCTCGGGGCGAGGTCGTCCGGCGTCAGGGCTTGACCCGCGGCGATCATCCGCGCGGCGACGTAATAGTGGCCCGGCACGCTTACCGTCGCCTGGACATAAGCCGTCCAGGGCTTAGGCGCGTTGCAACGTATCCCAACCGTCATGCGCGAGCGCAATTTCATGCTTGCAGGCATAAATGGGGACATTACATCGCAGGCCGCCAGGTGTTCTGCACGCGGCGGATCGATCGCGACCAAGGGTTGCCCAGGCAGGCCGGCCAACTGATCCAGCAAATAGGTCTGTGCCACCAGGGCGATCGCCTCGGGTGCCTGGGTAGCCGCTGCCTGCCCCTGCGCGGTAGCCAAGGGCAGCAGCAGGGCTGCCAGGCAGCATGCGCGCGCGCAGAGTCGGGTTGCGGATATTTTCATGGTGGATGAATTGTAGAAGTCCGCGGCATTCGGCAATACGTGAATTGGATGAGAAATGACGGGTTATTTGGCTGATTGTGTTCAAGCCCCGGCCCCTATGATGCCGTCATCCAATGGGATAACGGTCTGTCCGGAGTCCCTGGCTTTATCCGAATTGCAACGCACCAAGGCGCCCCGATGCTAGACAGGCTCAATGAAGATTTCCGGTTTTACCAGCAGGCCCTGGGACTGCGCGCGCAACGCCAGGAAGTGCTGTCGTCGAACATCGCCAACGCCGATACGCCCAACTACAAGGCGCGGGATTTCGACTTCAAGACGGCCATGGCCAGCGCCATGGAAGGCACCAAGCGCCTGCCCGATACCTCGCTTGCGCTGACGTCCGCCCGCCATATCCCGGCCAAGGCCGTATCGCAGGGTCCGACGGAACTGCTGTACCGCCTGCCGTACCAGCCCAGCATGGACGGCAACACGGTGGACATGGACATCGAGCGCGTGCAGTTCGCGGATAACACCCTGCACTACCAAAGCACGATGCAGATGCTGTCTGGCCGCATCCGGACCATGATGGCCGCAATTCAGGATTGATTTTTAAAGGGAGCGGCAGGCAATGTCCTTGTTGAGCATTTTCGATATCGCCGGTTCGGCGCTCAGCGCGCAATCGCAGCGCATGAACGTGGCGGCCAGCAACATGGCTAACGCCGACAGCGTAGTCGGCCCCGACGGCAAACCGTACCGCGCCCGCCAGGTCGTGTTCCAGGTGAATCCCCCGGCCGGCCAGGCGCTGGGCCAGGAAATCGGCGGCGTGCGCGTGGCTGGCGTGGTCGAAGACCAGTCCCCCTTGAAACAGGTGTATGACCCGCAGCACCCCATGGCTGACGCGCAGGGCTACGTCAGCATGCCCAACGTCGACCCGGTGGCCGAAACCGTGAACATGATCGCGGCCTCGCGCTCTTATCAGGCGAACGTGGAAGTGCTCAATACCGCCAAGGCCCTGATGCAGAAGACGCTGACCATCGGTCAGTCCTAATTTCTCGAACCATTGAATCCATGACCACTATCGACCAATCGACGAGCAAGACTGGCCTGGGCCTGGCGCAAACGGGTGCCAACGGCATCAGCACGGCCCAAGGCCTGCAGGATCAGTTCCTCAAGCTGCTGGTGACCCAGCTGCAGAACCAGGATCCCCTGAACCCGATGCAGAACGCCGAGCTGACCTCCCAGCTGGCGCAGATTTCCACCGTGGAAGGCATCACCAACCTGAAGAACACCATGCTCGCCATCAGCGGGCAGATCGACGTGTCTCAGTCGATGAACGCCGTGGCCATGATCGGGAAGGGCGTGTTGATCCCGGGTTCCAAGATCAAGTCCGGCGTGGATGCCGCGAATCCCGAGGCCCGTGTCGTCACGCCTTACGGGCTGGACCTGCAGGGCGACGCCCAGAAAGTGCAGATCCGCATTTCCGACGCCAACGGCGCGGTCGTGCGCACGATCGAAATGGTGGACCAGAAGACTGGCGTGTATACGCTGAACTGGGACGGCAAGAACGACGGCGGCGTGGCATTGGAACCGGGCGCGTATAACGTGTCCGTCCTAGCCACGGACGCCGACGGCAAGAAGGTGAATGCGGAAACGCTGAGCTACGGCCAAGTCAAGAGCGTGGCTTACTCCACCAATGGCCTGCGGTTGGATCTGGGGCTGGACGGCCAGACCAGCATGCTGGACGTGCGCAAGGTGATCGGCGCCTGAAGCGGGCGCACTGAATCGGTGCCGGCGCAAGGGCGGCGGCTTTCCCTGATAGTTATAGATTAGCGAGAGAAAACATGGGTTTCGGACAAGGATTGAGCGGCTTGAACGCCGCGGCGCAGAACCTGGACGTCATCGGCAACAACATCGCCAACTCCGGCACCGTCGGCTTCAAGTCGTCGACCGCATCGTTTGCGGACGTCTACGCCAGTTCGCGCATCGGCCTGGGCGTAAAGGTGTCGGCCATCACCCAGCGTTTCACGGTGGGGGTGGTCACCGGTGGCGGTGGCGAATACGACATCGCGATCGACGGCGCCAATGGCATGTTCCGGGTCACGGACAATAGCGGTGCGGTGATGTACACCCGCAACGGCGAATTCCTGGTCGACAAGGACAACTACTTCGTGAACGCGCAGGGCTACCGCCTGACGGGCTACCCGGCAGGTGTGGTGGGAGCAAATCCCGAGGAGCTGCGTCTGCCCGTGGGCAACGTGGCGCCTCAGGCGACGTCCGGGATTTCCTTCAAGAAGGCCAACCTGGATGGGAACGCCAAGGTCATTGATCCGGCCACCAATCCCTTTGACCCCAAGCTGGCCAATACCTTCACCAACGCGTCGCCCATGACCGTGTACGATTCGCTGGGCAATTCGCATCAGGTCATGCAGTACGTCGCAAAGCGTTCCGCAAACGCTGCTGGCGAAAGCGTCTATGACGTTTACTACACGTTGGACGGTCAGGCCATGGCGCCGGCATCGAAGCAGCTGACGTTCAATACCTCCGGCGTGATGACCAGCGCTCCGATCACGAACTTCACGTTTGCCACCCCTGGCGGAACGGCTACGCCGGCGCAGCCGCTCAACATAGCCTTCAACTACACCGGCATGACCCAATATGGCACCAGCTACGGGTTGGAGCCCTCGGTGGACGGCTATGCCTCCGGGGAGCTCACCGGCGTCAACATTGGCGGCGACGGTAGCTTGGTGGCCAAATACACCAACGGTAAGACGCAGGTGGTTGGCACGATCGTGCTGGCGGATTTCGCGAACTTGCAAGGCTTGCAACCCGTGGGCAACAACGCCTGGACGGAAACCTCCGCCTCCGGCCAGCCCGTTCTGGGCCAGCCCGGCACCAATGGCCTCTCCAAGATCGTGGGCCAGGCCACGGAAGCGTCCAACGTCGACATGAGCAAGGAGCTGGTCAACATGATCATCGCCCAGCGCACCTACCAAGCCAACTCGCAGACCATCAAGACCCAGGACGAAATCATGCAAGTCCTGATGAACCTGAAGTAAGCCCGGCAGGCACGCGACGACACCGACGGAATAGGCAATGGACCGTATCATCTACACCGCCATGAATGGCGCGGCGCGCATCACCGAGCATCAGGCCGCGCTTTCCAACAACATGGCCAACGTGAACACGGCGGGTTTCCGCGAGCAGATCGCGTTGTACCGCTCGGTGCCGGTCACGGACGGGACGAGTCTGCCCACGCGTGTTTCGACGGTGGCGTCCACGCCGCGCAACAGTTTCCAGATGGGCAATATGCAGACCACGGGCCGGGACCTGGACGTGGCGCTGTCCAGCGAGCGCGGCTGGATCGCCGTGCAGACCCCGCAAGGCGAGGCCTACACCCGCGCCGGCAGCCTGCAGGTCGGCATCAATGGCCTGTTGCAGACCTCGCTGGGCCAGCCCGTGTTGTCTGATCAAGGCGGGCCCATCGACATACCCGACCAGGCCGCGCTGACGATCACCTCGGACGGCACCATTACGGCCATCGGCGCCGGCGATGCGCCGAACAACATCCTGAACCTGGGCCGGATCAAGCTGGCCAACCCGCAAAACGAGCAACTGGTACATGGCGATGACGGCGTGTTCCGCATGGCGCCCGTCAATGGCCAGCCTGCGCCTGCGGTGCCGGCCGATCCCAGTCTGCGGCTGTTGTCGGGCGTGCTGGAAGGCAGCAACACCAACCCCATGGCGGCGATGGTGGGCATGATCGCCAACGCCCGCCGGTTCGAGCAGCAAATGCAGGTGATCCAGCACTCGGACCGCAACGCCGAGCGCGCCAACGGCATCCTGTCGGTAAGCGCCTGATACGGCAATTGAACTAGAAACATTTTTTGCGCGCGGCCGGGCCGCGGCACCAGGAGTACTTCATCATGATGCGTTCGCTGTGGATCGCCAAGACGGGCCTGGAAGGTCAACAGACCTCCATGGACGTGATTTCGAACAACTTGGCCAACGTCTCCACCAACGGTTTCAAGCGCGGCCGCGCCGTGTTTCAGGACCTGATGTATCAAACGCTGCGTCAACCCGGCGCCCAGGTCGGCGACGCCACGCAGCTGCCGTCGGGTCTGCAGCTGGGCACCGGCGCGCGCGTGGCCGCAACCGAGCGCATTCACACTACCGGTAACCTGAACAATACCGGCGGCGAAATGGACATCGCCATCAACGGCCGCGGTTTCCTGCAGATCGAGCTGCCTGACGGCACCCAGGCGTACACCCGCGATGGCGCGCTGCAACGCGACCAGAACGGCCAGCTGACGACCGTCAGCGGCTACGTGATCCAGCCGCCCATGAACATTCCCGACAACGCGCTGTCGATCTCCATCGGCAACGACGGCATTGTTTCGGTGACGCAGCCCGGCGCCGCCGGCATCAACGTGCAGATCGGCCAGCTGCAGATCGCGACGTTCATCAACCCCACCGGCCTGCAGAGCATCGGCGAAAACCTGTACCTGGAAACCGACGCTTCGGGGCCTGCCAACCTGTTGCAGCCGGGCGTGGACGGCGCCGGTTCGATCATGCAGAAGTACGTCGAAACTTCCAACGTCAACGTCGCTGAAGAACTGGTCAACATGATCACCACCCAGCGCGCCTACGAAATGAACAGCAAGGCCGTCAAGACCTCGGACGAAATGCTGGCCCGCCTGACCCAACTGTGATGTCCATGTCTGTCCTGCGTCTGGTATCGAGTGCGGCACTGGCCATGCTGGTGGCCGGTTGCGCCATGATTCCGCCCGAGCCCATTGTCACCGGGCCGACGACGGCGGCGCCGCCGCCTCCGCCCACACCCATGGCGCAGCCCACGGGCTCCATCTACCAGCCTACGACCTACGGCAACTATCCGCTCTTCGAGGACCGCCGGCCGCGCAACGTGGGGGACATCGTCACCATCGTCCTCAACGAGAAGACGAACGCCTCCAAGAACGTCGCGACCAACACCAATCGCAGCGGCAGCGCCAACCTGGGCATTGCCGCCGCACCGTCCTTCATGGATAGCTGGGCCAACGCCAACCTGAACACCGACGCCAAGGGTGGCAACGTGGCGCAGGGCAAGGGTGATAGCACCGCAAACAATGCCTTTACCGGCACCATCACCACCACGGTGGTGGGGGTGATGTCCAACGGCAACCTGCAGGTTGCGGGCGAAAAGCAGATCGCCATCAATCGGGGCAGCGAATACGTGCGTTTCTCCGGCATCGTGGATCCGCGCTCCATCACCGGCACGAACACCGTCTCGTCCACGCAGGTGGCCGACGCCCGCATCGAATACCGCAGCAAGGGCGTCATGGACGAAGTCCAGACCATGGGCTGGCTGCAACGCTTCTTCCTGATGGCCTCGCCGTTCTGAACATGAAACAACCGAATCCGATATCCGCCTTGCTGTCCTTGTTGGCGCGCGTCTGCGTTTCGGTCGGGCTGCTGGCCGGCGCAGGCGCGGCTCAAGCCGAGCGGCTCAAGGACCTGGCCTCGATCCAGGGCGTGCGCGGCAACCAGCTGATCGGCTATGGCCTGGTCGTGGGCCTGGACGGCAGCGGCGACCAGGTGCGGCAGACGCCATTCACGCAACAAAGCCTGACCAATATGCTGTCCCAGCTTGGGATTACGGTACCCGCCGGCAGCAATATGCAGCTCAAGAACGTGGCGGCCGTCATGGTCACGACCACGCTGCCCGCATTCGCCCGCCCAGGCCAGACGCTGGACGTGGTGGTTTCGTCCATGGGTAATGCCAAGAGCCTGCGCGGCGGCACATTGCTGATGACCCCGCTCAAAGGGGCAGACAGCCAGGTCTATGCCATCGCCCAGGGCAACATTCTGGTGGGCGGCGCTGGCGCCTCCGCCGGTGGTTCCAGCGTGCAGATCAACCAACTGAACGGCGGCCGCATCAGCGCGGGCGCCATCGTCGAGCGCGGCGTGCCCACCACGTTCTCGCGCGATGGCTACATCTATGTGGAACTGAACAGCACCGATTTCAGCACGGCGCAGAATGTAGCCATGGCGCTGAATCGCAAGTTCGGCCAAGGCACCGCCACCGCCCTGGACGGCCGCGTGGTGCAGGTGCGCACGCCCATGGATCAGGCCTCGCAGGCGCGCTTCCTGTCGCAGCTCGAAGACTTGCAGGTGACGCGCGCGCCCACGGTGGCCAAGGTCATCATCAATGCCCGCACGGGTTCGGTCGTCATGAACCGCACCGTCATGATCGAAGAGGCGGCGGTGGCCCATGGCAACCTGTCGGTCATCATCAATCGCCAGAACCAGGTGTCGCAGCCCGACACGCCCTTCACGGAAGGGCAGACGGTGGTGGTGCCCAACACCCAGATCGAGGTGCGTCAGGAGAACGGTTCCCTGCAACGCGTGAGCACCAGCGCCAATCTGGCGGACGTGGTCAAGGGTCTGAACGCCCTGGGCGCGACGCCGCAGGATCTGTTGGCGATTCTGCAGGCCATGAAGACCGCGGGCGCCCTGCGCGCCGAACTGGAAATCATCTGACGGCCATGGCTTACACCAATGATGCGGCGCGTGGCGCCAGTCGGCAGGATTCAGTCTTTGACATGGGCCGCTTGTCGGACTTGAAGCGGGACGTCAAGAAGGATCCTGAAGGGACCGATCAGCAGAAGCAGGTCGCCAAGCAGTTCGAGGCCCTGTTCCTGCAGATGATGGTCAAGCGCATGCGCGAGGCCACGCCCAAGGAAGGGCTGTTCGACTCGCAACAGACGCAGATGCTGCAGTCCATGGCGGACGAGCAACTGGCTTTGCATCTAGCCTCGCCCGGCATTGGCCTGTCCGGCGCCATTCTTGCCCAAATGCAGCAGGGCAAGCCCGGCGAGCTGGGCGCGGATGCCGTCAAGCGCCTGGGAGAGGGTTCTGATCTCGATTTCCGTTCGTCGGGTCCGCGCGAAGTCTCGGCCCTGTTGAACGTGATGCGCAACAACAGCGCGCAGAATCGGGCCTTGGCCGCGGCCGAGGGCGCTCCCGAGCATGTGGTCTCTTTCGTGTCCAAGATGTCGCGAGCGGCCAATCTGGCTTCGCAGCAAAGCGGCGTGCCCGCGCGTCTGATCATGGGGCAGGCGGCGCTGGAGTCTGGCTGGGGCAAACGCGAGATCAAGCATCAGGACGGCAGCACCAGCTACAACCTGTTCGGCATCAAGGCGGGATCCAGCTGGAAGGGCCAGGTCGTCAACGTACTGACTACCGAATACGAAGATGGTGTGGCGAAAAAGGTGACGCAACCCTTCCGCGCCTACGCGTCCTACGAGGAATCGTTCGCGGACTATGCGCGGCTGATCGGCAACAGCCCGCGCTACGAGGGCGTCACGCAGGCACGCAACGAGATTGAGGCGGCTCGCAGAATCCAGGACGCAGGCTATGCGACGGACCCGCAGTATGCGCAAAAGCTGATCGGCGTCATGGGTCAGCTGCGGGGCGCGGCATCCAAGGTGGAAATTTCTCGCCAGATGTTGGAAGGACTCTAAATTCGGATCATCCGCTGCCGTTAATGGGGTATCCAGGTATATCAGCGGTTAAATACGGGGCATTGTCAGCATGAATATGTATAAATTGGCGCTGGGCGGGCTGAACGCCGCCCAGGCAGGGCTGGCCACCACCAGCCACAATATCAACAATGCCACCACGGTCGGTTACAACCGTCAGCGCGTCATGGTCTCGACCGCAGGCGCGCAGGCCACCAGCAACGGCTATGTTGGCCGTGGCGTTCAGGTCGACACGGTCGTGCGCAGCTACGACAGCTTCCTGTACAAGCAACTGGTCGGCGCCCAAGGCAGTGGCGCCCAACTCCAGACGCAATACAACCAGGTTTCGGCGATCAACAACCTGTTCGCGGATCGCACCGTGGGTATCGCGCCGGGTCTGAACAACTTCTTCACCAGCATGAATGCGGTGGCCAGCAAACCTGCCGACCCTGCCGCTCGCCAGGATCTGCTGGGCAAGGCCAACAGCCTGGCCACCCAGATCCGCTCGGCCTACACCGAAATGCAAAATCAGCGCATGGGGCTGAATACGCAGATCACGACCACGGTGGAGCAGGTCAACAGCTATTTGTCCCGCATCAACGACCTGAATCAGCAGATTTCGTTGGCCACGGGCAGGGCGGGTGACGGTCCCCCCAATGACCTCCTGGATCAGCGCGATCAGGCCGTCATGGAGCTGAACCAATTGGTGGGTGTCACCACCTATGAGCAGGGCGACCAGCTCAACGTTGCGCTGGCCAATGGCGGTCAGGCCCTTCTGTCTGGCAACACCGTCTATCCGCTGCAAGCGGTAAGTTCCGCCAAGGACGTGGGGCGTACCGTCATCGCCTATACGCTGCCGGCGGGGGCCGGCAAAACGGTGGCCGTGGAATTGAGTGACACGGAAGTGACCGGCGGTACGCTGGGAGGCCTGCTGCAGTTCCGAACCGCGTCGCTGGACATGATGCAAAGCCAACTGGGCCAAATGGCCGTCGGTCTGGCGCTGTCCTTTAACGCGCAGCATAAGCAGGGTTTTGACCAGAACGGCAATCCCGGGACGGACTTCTTCGGCATTGGCTCGCCGCAAGGCATACCCAATGGGCAGAACAAGAGCAATGCGCAGATCTCGGGCCAATTCACGAATCTGAACAATATCAATGCCAAAGACTACGAGATTTCGTTCGATGGAACGAATTACCGGGTGCTGCGCATGCCCGAAGGTTCGGAGGTTTTCAACGGCCCGGCCACGGGTACTCCGGCTACGCTGAATCTTGAAAACGAGATGGGCGTCTCCCTGACCATCAGCGCGCCGCCGCAGGCGGGTGACAAATGGTCGCTGGCCCCCACGCGCGACGCTGCGCGCGATATCAGCGTGTTGATCAGCGATCCGTACAAGGTGGCGGCGGCCGATGGCGACAAAGGTGACGCCAACGGCAAGAACGCACTGAAATTGGCGCAACTGCAAAACGGCAAGATGCTGGCCAATGGCACGATGAGCGTGAACGACATGTTCGCCCAGGTCGTGAATACCGTTGGCGTCCAGACCGCGCAGGTCAAGTCCGCGGCGATCGCGCAGGCGAATCTGATCACACAGAAGGTCGCGGCGCAGCAGGGTGTGTCGGGCGTCAATCTGAATGAAGAGTACGTCAACCTGTCGCAGTACCAAGAGCAGTATCAAGCGAGCGCCCGCATTATTGACGTGGCCAGCACCATGTTCGACACGCTGCTGGGTCTGCGCGGCTGATCGGATCGTTGAATCGTGACCAATACAGATAAATTCGGAGCTTCACCATGCGCCTGAGCACTTCAATGATGTATTCGAACGGGCTGAAAGGCATCCTCGCTCAGGAATCGGACATGAATCGTCTGGTCGAGCAGGTGGGCAGCGGACGCAAGTTCTTGTCGCCTGCGGACGACCCCTTGGCGGCCGCGCGCGCTATCGATGTGGCGCAGACGCAGAGCATGAACGACACGTATAGGGCGAATCGCCAGACCGCCAACACGAATCTGGGTCAGGAAACCAATACGTTGACGGCGGTGACGCACGCATTGCAGGGAGCGCGCACGCGCATCATCCAGGCAGGAAGTACCCTTTCGGATAGTGACCGCCGCACCCTGTCCACGGAGCTCAAGAGCACTCGTGATGCCTTGTTGGGCCTGGCCAATACGACCGACGGCAATGGTCAGTATTTGTTCTCCGGCAACGATGGCAGCGTGATGCCTTACTCCAAGAACGCCGCGGGCCAGATTACGTACAGCAATTCGGTAGGCGAACGCACCATTCAGGTGGATCAAAGCCGCCAGATGTCCACCAGCGATCTCGGCAAGGACATCTTCGGACGCGCCAATCCGGGCTCGCAGGCCTACGTCGCTTCAGCACCACAAACGAACACGGGTTCGGCGCAGTTTGGCGCGGTTTCGGTAACGCCCGGGAGTGGCGCCAGCGGGAAGACCTTCGAGGTGAAGTATGAGGCCGATGCGACGACGGGCGCTATGGGCTACCGCATCACGACGACGAATCCCGACGGAAGCTCCACTGTCGTTCCGCAGCCTCCGCAAGCCGCGACGCTCTATGCCGATGGTGCAGTGATCGACTTCGGCGGTGTTTCGGTGGCTATCAATGGGGCTCCCAAACCAGGAGATTCGATCACCGTCCAGAGCGTTCAGTCGGCGGATATGGACGTGTTCGCCACCTTGGACAACATCATCGCCGCACTGGATGCGCCCAACGATGGTGATCCTGTGGCGATGGCGAGACTGAACAACGCCCTGGCGACCGGCAACAAGAAGCTCGCGAACACCTACGACAACGTCCTGACGGTGCAGGCCTCGGTCGGCGCACGCCAGAATGAATTGGACGCCCTGAACGCGACCGGCACGCAAAAAGGCCTGTCGTACTCGCAATCTCTCTCGGATTTGGAAGAGCTGGACTATTACCAAGGCGCGAGCCAGCTCGCATTGCGCCAAGTCGCGCTGCAAGCGGCTTCGGCGGCATTCATGACCATCCAGGGATCGAGTCTGTTCAGTCGCAAGTAGGTAATAGGGTAGGTCAAAAAAAAGCGCGCCATTGAGTGCGTGGGGTTGCGCCGTTACGGACGCTACTGGCCAGGGGCCGGGGCGTCCGTGTGTGCGTGCAGAGTAGGAAATAGTCGTTTCACATTGCTTAACGCTCGGATATTCCATGCTTGTCAACTTGAAAGTCCGCACCTGTCTCGTTTTGGTGTTGCTGCTCTTCACGGGCGCCATGTTCATTTCCAATGGCGTGGCGTGGATGGGCCTGAACTCGAGCAATGAGAAGCTGGAGCGGGTCAACGACGCCTATTCGACGCAGGCCTCGCAGCTGAATCGGGCCTACATCCTGTTCCTGCGCGGCCGCTTGCTGCTGGCGACGTCGCTGATGGATCTGCAGCAAGGAAAGACCGAACAGGCGACCTCGCAGGCCAAGCGCGCGGAGGGCCTGATGCAGGAAGGCGCTCAGGCGCTGGACGCATACCGCAAGGCGCCGCGCCTGGAAGGCTCGGAGGCCCTGAATCAAAAGCTGGAAAGCGCCTACAAGCAATTCAACGACGTCGTCAGACGTCAGGCGACTGCCTTGTCGACCATGGCCGTGCAGGACTATCTGGATCTGAACGACGCGGGAAGCGCGGCGAACACGGCCTTGAGAGAAGCGGTAGGAGGCGTGCTGGCGCATATCGACACCAGCACCGACGAGCTGGTGGTGCAGGCCGAGGCGGCCCACGGCGTTTCGCGCACGGTCACGATTGTGATGCTGGCGATCACCCTGGCCTTGGCATTGGGATGCTGGCTGTTCATCAGCCGGACCGTGCTGCGCCCATTGCGTGAGGCGGGTGATCATTTTGAAAAGATCTCGGGCGGCGATTTCACCGGTCGTATCGATGTGCGCAGCACGAACGAAATTGGGCAGCTGTTTGGCGCGATCAAGCGCATGCAGGAAAGCCTGACCCGCACCGTGGCGCTGGTGCGCCGCGGCGTGGACGAGATCAACGTGGGTTCGCGCGAGATTTCGGCGGGCAATACGGATCTGTCCAGTCGCACCGAGCAGCAGGCGGCCTCGCTGGAAGAAACCGCGGCGTCAATGGAAGAGCTGGCTTCGACCGTGAAGCAGAACGCGGACAACGCGCGCCAGGCCAATCAGTTGGCGGCCAGCGCCTCGGACGTGGCCGAGCGCGGCGGTTCGGCGGTGTCGGAAGTGGTTAGCACCATGCACGGCATTTCGGCCAGCTCGCGCAAGATCTCCGAGATTGTGTCGGTGATCGACGGTATCGCGTTCCAGACCAACATCCTGGCGCTGAACGCGGCGGTGGAAGCCGCGCGTGCGGGCGAGCAGGGCAAGGGATTTGCCGTGGTGGCTGGCGAAGTGCGTTCGCTGGCGCAGCGTAGCGCCCAGGCCGCCAAGGAAATCAAGGGCCTGATCGAGGATTCGGTGAGCAAGGTCAGCGCGGGCTCGCAGCAGGTAGAGCGCGCAGGGTCGACGATGCAGGAGATCGTGGCCTCGGTGAAGCGTGTCACGGACATCATGGGTGAAATCTCGGCGGCGTCGGAAGAACAGTCCAGCGGCATCGACCAGGTGAACCGCGCAGTGTCGCAGATGGACGAGGTGACGCAGCAGAACGCGGCGCTGGTGGAAGAAGCGGCTGCCGCCGCGGGGTCGCTGCAGGAGCAGGCGCAACGCCTGGCCGAAGCAGTCTCCGTGTTCAAGATCAACGCGGGTGAAGTGATCGAAGTCCCCGCGCAGCAATTGGCATCGCAACGCAGCGCGCCACGCATGCCGGCGCCGCCGGCACGGCCGCAGACAGCGGCGGCAAGCAAGCCGTCCGCCGAACCTGCCCACGCAGAATCGCCGCAGTCGGCGCAGCCTGCTCCGAAGACGGCGCCCGCGCCGCGCCTGACGCAGGTCGCCCGGCCCAAGCCGGCGCCGGAAGCTGCTACTACTGTTCGTCCGCTACGCCGGCCGGCCAGCCGCCCGGCGGGTGCCAAGGATGCCGCACCAGCGGCGCCACCCGCCAGCCGTCGTCCTCCGCCTTCGGCGGACGACGATTGGGAGTCTTTCTGACGGAGAGATCCGTCAGCGCAGCACATGCAGTAAAGCTACCCCCCTATTTACGGCCTGGCGGCAAGAATGCCGCCGGGACGACTACCGGAATATACGGAAATGTTTAGCAATCTGAAGGTGCGCACGGGCCTGATGCTCGCCCAGTTGGCCGTGGCGCTGGCCGCGCTGGTGGCCATCGTCCTGGGTTGGAACAGCATGCGGTCCAACTCGGAGGCGATCAACGCCCTGGATACCTTGAGCGTCCAGCAAGCCAATCTGATCAAGGACGCATATACGCAGATGCTGCGTGCCACGATACGTGCCGACATTGCCGCCGCACAGCGGGCAGCGGGTGATGCCAGCGGCGCCAGCGAGAACACTCGCACGGTGCAGCAACTGGTCGGCGATGCCAAGAAGAAGATGGAGACCTTCAAGGCCATCCCGAAGACCACGGCAATCGGCAAGAGTGCCGAGGGCGATCTGATCACGTCCTTCAACGGATTTGCAGACGCGTTGCAGGCCATGATGTCGGCCCTGGACAAGGGGGATTCGGCAGCTTACCTGGATCTGAAGAACACCAAGGCCGGCGCAGCGAGTGGTGCGTTTTCGAAGCAACTGACGGAATTCGCCAAGGACATTACTTCCTATAGCGAAGAGATGGTGTCGTCCTCGCGTTCGCAGGCGGCGACGATGGCGATTGTGTACGTCGTGCTGGCGGTATTGATCATCGCGGTATGGCTGGGCGCCTTCCTGTTCATGAACCGCGTGGTCCTGCGGCCCTTGCGCGCCGTCAGCGACAGCTTTGACAAGATCGCCGGCGGCGACTTGACTGTACGCGTGGATGCGACCTCGACCAATGAGATCGGCATGCTGATGGCCGCAGTCAAGCGCATGCAGGAAAGCCTGACCCGCACCGTGGCGTCGGTGCGCCGCGGCGTGGACGAAATCAACGTGGGTTCGCGCGAGATTTCCGCGGGCAACACCGACCTGTCCAGCCGTACGGAGGAACAGGCCGCCTCGCTGGAGGAAACCGCCGCCTCGATGGAGCAGCTGGCCTCGACCGTGAAGCAGAACGCGGACAACGCGCGCCAGGCCAACCAATTGGCTGCCAGCGCGTCCGACGTGGCCGAGCGCGGCGGCTCGGCGGTGTCGGAAGTGGTCAACACCATGCAGGAAATTTCGGCCAGTTCGCGCAAGATTTCCGAAATTGTGTCGGTGATCGATGGCATCGCGTTCCAGACCAACATTCTGGCTTTGAACGCGGCGGTGGAAGCCGCGCGTGCAGGCGAGCAGGGCAAGGGCTTCGCGGTGGTGGCGGGCGAAGTGCGTTCGCTGGCGCAGCGCAGCGCCCAGGCGGCCAAGGAAATCAAGGGCCTGATCGAGGATTCCGTGACCAAGGTCGGCGCGGGCTCGCAGCAGGTGGAGCGCGCTGGCGCGACGATGCAGGAGATCGTGGCCTCGGTGAAGCGGGTGACGGACATCATGGGCGAGATCTCGGCGGCGTCGGAAGAACAGTCTAGCGGCATCGACCAGGTGAACCGCGCGGTGTCGCAGATGGACGAGGTGACGCAGCAGAACGCGGCGCTGGTGGAAGAGGCCGCCGCGGCAGCGGGTTCTCTGCAGGAACAGGCGGAGCGCCTGGCCGAAGCGGTGGCGGTGTTCAAAATCAACGCAGGCGAAGTCATCGAAGTTCCCGCGCACCAGTTGGCCGGTCAGCGCCGCGCACCGCGTATGGCTGCTCCGACGGCGCCCGCAGCGCAGGTGGAGCAGCCCGCCGCCGAGGCCAAGGCAGCTCCGGCAGTACGCTTGACGCATTCCACGCGAGCCAAGCCGGCAGCGGCCGAAGGGGCGACGGCGGCACGGCCGCTGCGCCGGCCCGCGCCGCGCCCGGCGGCTGCGCCGCAGGCAAAGCCCGTGACGCCGGCAAGCCGCCGGTCTGCGCCTGCGGATGACGATTGGGAATCTTTCTGACACCGGCCTGGCCGGTAAATGGGTAGGATATGCGAGGCTATATACATCTTCTGGCGGCGGCCGCGTTTGTGGCGCTTCTGGCCGGCTGCGCGGCGACGGGGCATAACTTCGACCCGGGCAAGCTGTCGCAGCTGACGCCGGGGCGGACGACGCTGGAAGAGGCTTCGCGCATGCTCACCGCCCCGCCCGACAAGCTCTACAAGCAGACCGACGGCACGCTGCTCGCGCTCTGGGCCTTCAAAATCACCTTCGTCGCGGACGGCTTGTACAGCCGCAAGGAAGCGCTGCTGCAGTTCGGCCCGGACGGCCGGCTGCTGCGCCTCGTCGACAGCACCAATATCTTGCTGGAACCTTGGGAACGCCAGAAGCTGCTGGGACCCGCGCCTGCGCCTGACTTGCGTCAGGATGTGGCGCCGCCCGCCGTGGCCCCCGAGGTGCAGACCATCTACATACCGGGTCCGGGTGAACCGGCCGGATTGCAGCCTCAGGGCAAGTAGCGCCCTGTAGTCCAGCGGGGAGCATCGCGGCGCGCGCCGCGATGTACGTCGCCCGGAGTGCATGCCTCGTGTAACAAGGCATGTCTCCCGGGTGGTTTTTCATTTGGTCAGAGTAGTTCCTGAGGGATGGGGAAACAATATGGAAGCGAGTCTCGAATCCGGTGCGAAATCCGGCAAGGTCGGCAAGAAGAAGGCCGCGCGCGCACCCAAGGTGAAGCGCAAGCTGCGGCTGCGCGATGCCCGCGTCGGCACCATGCTGCTGTGGGTCATGGCGTTCTTCGCCGTGTTGATTGCGGCGGTGGGCGGCCTGGCCGCGTATTTCCTGCAGAACAACTATGAATCGATCCGCGAGGTCAACGCCTTGACCGAGCGCTCCAAGCAGGTCGAGGTGATCAACAGCGACATGCTGCGCGCGCGGGTTGCGTTGATGGTTGCCGCGCGCCACCTGCAGGAATCCGGTTGGGGCAGCGGGGAGAACTCGGCCCGCGATGCGGCCGCGGCCTTGAAAGGTGCGACGGACCTGCTGACTGGGGTGCGCAGCCGTTTCGCTGATTTCCAGAAGAACATGCTGCAGGACGATACGGGCCGCCAGCTGTCGATGAACCTGGTACGGCGCTACCGGTCGTACATCGACGATGGCGTGGACACCATGGTCGAAGCCCTGCGCAGTGAGGACTATTCCACCTTCTACATGGTGAACAACGAATACGGCACGCCGCGCAGCGCCGCGTTTATCGAGGCGCTCAGCGAGTTCGGCAAGTACATCGGCGACCAGCAGCAAGCCACGATCGACGAGGCCGAAGCGAATTTCAACCTCGCCATGGTGGCGGTGGGCGTGGCCGTCGGCTTGGCGGTGCTGCTGATGATCCTGGCACGCCTGCTGTTCGGCCGCCTGGTGGTGCGCCCCTTGGTGGAAGCTGGCCAGCACTTCGACAAGATCGCTGCCGGAGACCTGACCAGCCGCGTGGAAGTGCGTTCGCACAATGAGATCGGCCAGCTGTTTGCCGCGTTGAAGCGCATGCAGGAAAGCCTGACCCGCACGGTGTCGGCGGTGCGCCACGGCGTGGACGAGATCACGGTGGGCTCGCGCGAGATCTCGGCCGGCAATACGGACCTGTCCAGCCGCACGGAAGAACAGGCGGCTTCGCTGGAGGAAACCGCGGCGTCGATGGAAGAGCTGGCTTCGACCGTGAAGCAGAACGCCGACAACGCGCGCCAGGCGAACCAGCTTGCGGCCAGCGCCTCGGACGTGGCTGAACGCGGCGGTTCGGCGGTGTCGGAAGTGGTCAGCACCATGCAAGGCATTTCGGCCAGCTCGCGCAAGATCTCCGAGATTGTTTCGGTGATCGACGGCATCGCGTTCCAGACCAACATCCTGGCGCTGAACGCGGCAGTGGAAGCCGCGCGCGCGGGCGAGCAAGGCAAGGGCTTTGCGGTGGTGGCGGGCGAAGTGCGCTCGCTGGCGCAGCGCAGCGCCCAGGCGGCCAAGGAAATCAAAGGCCTGATCGAGGATTCCGTGACCAAGGTCGGCGCGGGTTCGCAGCAGGTGGAGCGCGCCGGCGCGACGATGCAGGAGATCGTGGCCTCGGTGAAGCGGGTGACGGACATCATGGGCGAGATCTCGGCGGCGTCGGAAGAACAGTCCAGCGGCATCGACCAGGTGAACCGCGCGGTATCGCAGATGGACGAGGTGACGCAGCAGAACGCGGCGCTGGTGGAAGAGGCGGCCGCGGCCGCGGGTTCCCTGCAGGAGCAGGCCCAGCGCCTGGCCGAAGCGGTTGCAGTGTTCAAGATCAACGCGGGTGAAGTGATCGAAGTCCCCGCGCACCAGTTGTCGGGCGGTTATGGAGCGCCGACGCTGACGCAGTCATGAGGTCTTCTGCCTGCTGAAATCGGCACATGGACCACGGCCGCGCTGATGCGCGGCCGTGGTCCATGTGCTTTGCGTTTGACGCGCGTAACAATCATGCGCACGTTAAGTTTTCGAAAATTTGGCCGTTAACAACAATAACGCCTGAAAAGGGCGGTGAACAGTGTTCGAAAGTGCCAGGGGACAAGCTACCCCGGAGCCTGACGAATCTGGCGGGGGAACACGTCTAAGCGGGGCGTCAGATCCGGTTTGCTCGCCGATATTCATTCGCTGCTCGAAATGAAGTTCCCGGAGGCAAGCTGTGCGTGTCAACCTACCCATCCACAATGTAGAAACCAAGCTGCGCGAGGATCAGTACCTGATCTCGCGCACGGATACCAAGGGCCGGATCGTCTATGCGAATCCGGCCTTTGTCGAAGTCAGCGGCTTTTCCCGAGAAGAACTCATCGGCAAGCCGCACAACATCGTGCGCCATCCCGACATGCCACCCGAAGCCTACGAAGACCTGTGGGAGACGCTGCAGGCCGGAGAATCGTGGCTGGGACTGGTGAAGAACCGGCGCAAGGACGGCGGCTACTACTGGGTGCTGGCCAATGCGACGCCCATCGTCGAGAACGGCGAGGTCGTGGCGTATTCCTCGGTGCGGGTGCGCCCATCGGAAGAGCAGATCGACATGGCCGAGGATTTGTATGCCCGCATTCGCGAGGGTACGGCCAAGGGCGTGCGCATCCTGCGTGGGCGTCCCGTGCGGGCAGGTTGGCGCCGCGGCGTGGATGTGCTGGCATTTCCGTTCCGGCACAATGTCCGCAGCCGCATGCTGCGCCACGCGCTGCTGTCGTCCGGAATCATGGCTGGCGCGGGCGTATACGGTTTGCGGGCCAATTGGGCGGAACTGAGCACCCTGGGCGCCAGCGTCGGCTGCGCAGCCATTGCACTGGGCGTGGTCGCCATTTTCGGCATGGGCTGGCGTTTGTCCCGGTCGCTGCTGGATCCGATGGTCGATGCGGCCAATATGGCGCGCCAAGTTGCCGCGGGCAACCTGACCACGCAGATCGTGGCGGATTCCGATGACGAAGTCGGGAGCCTGAAGTTCTCGCTCGAAGTGATGCGCAAGAGCCTGATCGGGATCGCGCAGGACGTGTATCGCGGCATCGAAGGCACGACCCATGCCGCAGCGCATATTGCGCGCGGCAACCAGGAACTGGCGGGCCGTACCGAGGGGCAGGCAGCGTCCTTGCAGCAGACCGCCGCCAGCATGGAGCAACTGACCTCCACCGTGCGGCAGAACGCCGACAATGCGCGCCAGGCCAACCAGCTCGCGGCCAGCAGCATGGAAGTGGCGCGCAAGGGCGGCGTGGCGGTCGGGCAGGTGGTGAGCACCATGCATGGAATCTCGGACAGTTCGCGCAAGATTGCGGACATCGTCAGCATCATCGAAGGCATTGCGTTCCAGACCAACATCCTGGCGCTGAACGCCGCGGTTGAAGCGGCCCGCGCCGGGGAGTCCGGCAAGGGCTTCGCGGTGGTCGCAGGCGAGGTCCGCAGCCTGGCGCAGAAGAGCGCCCAGGCGGCCAAGGAGATCAAGGGCCTGATCGAGGATTCGGTGGAGCGCGTGACCGAAGGCTCCCAGCAGGCCGAGCAGGCGGGCGCGACGATGCAGGACATCGTGGCCGCCGTGCATCGCGTCACGGACATCATCGGCGAGATTTCACAGGCTTCTCAAGAGCAGTCCAGCGGTATCGAGCAGGTGGATACGGCGGTGTCGCAGATGGACGTGATGACGGTACAGAACACCGCGCTGGTCCAGGACCTGGGCGGCGCCGTCCAGCAGCTGGGGAATCAGTCCGGCGCGCTGCGTGAGACGATCCGCGTGTTCCGTCTGGTCGGGCAGCAGTAAGGATAGCGAGGCGGTGCCAGGCGCCGCCTCGCCCCCCGGGGTCGATCAGGGCTTCTATTTGCCGGCCAGCGCATCGGCGACCCGGCTCATCGCGGTGAGGCCCGATTCGAACAGCGATTCCAGGAAAGGTCCGGCATGCGGCAGCACGACGGCCAGAATCGTGACGCCGATGATGAGCGTCACCGGAAATCCGATGGAGAACACGGACAGCTGTTGCGCGGCGCGGTTCAGGATGCCCATGGCCAGGTTGATGGTCAGCAGTGCGCAGATCAGCGGTAGCGCCAGCAGCAAACCGGATATGAAAATGGTCTTGCCCCATTCCACCACGACGCCAAAACCATTCTGGTGCAGCTGGATCATGGCGATGGGCAAGGTATCGAAGGAGCGGACCAGCGCGGCCAGGACCAGCAGGTGGCCGTCCAAGGCCAGAAATGTCAGCATCGCGATGATGTTGAATAGGCGCGACAGCACGGCGGTATTGGCGCCGGAACTAGGGTCGAAAAACGAGGCGAAGGACAAGCCCATCTGCAGGCCGACGAATTCGCCGGCGGTCTGCGCGGCGGCAAACACCAGGCGCATCGTGAAGCCCAGCGCGATGCCGATCAGCACTTGCTGCATGACCATCCATAGGCCCGTGAACGAACCCGGCGCAATGGAAGGCACGGGATCCAACGCGGGGCTGATCGCGACGGCCAGGATGAAAGACAGCCCGACTTTGACCTTGATTGGAATGTGCGATTCGGAGAACAGCGGGGCGGTGCCCACGAGCGCCAGGATGCGCACGAACGGCCAGAGAAACTGGCCGATCCAGCCGTTGAGCTGCTCGAGCGTGAACGCGATCATGGGGGGAGTTCCGGTGCCCGGCGGCGGCGCCCGCTCAGGACACCAGCATGGGGATCTGGCCGATCAGCTGCCGGATGTAGTCGACCATGACGCCGATGAGCCAGGGGCCCAGTAGCACCAGCACGCCGCACATCGCCAGCAGCTTCGGAATGAACGACAACGTCATTTCGTTGATCTGCGTGGCGGCCTGGAAGATGCTGATGACCAGACCCACCACCAGCGTCACGAGCAGCAGCGGCCCGGCCATCGCAAGCACGATCTTCATCGCCTGGTAGGTCATGGTCATGACGGTTTCGGCGGTCATGGCGATTCTCCTTCAGGCGTTATTGATAGAAGCTCTGGGCGAGCGAGCCCATGAGCAGGTTCCAGCCGTCGGCCAGCACGAAAAGCATCAGCTTGAAGGGCAGGGCCACCGTCACCGGCGGCACCATCATCATGCCCAGCGCCATCAGCACGCTGGCGATGACCAGGTCGATGATGAGAAAGGGGATGAAGATGGTGAAGCCGATCTGGAATGCGGTCTTGAGTTCGCTGGTGATGAACGCGGGCACCAGAATGCGCAGCGGCACCTGCGAGGGATCTTCCAGGGCGGGTTGCTTGGCCAGGTTGGCGAACAGCGACAGATCGTTCTCGCGCGTCTGGTGCAGCATGAAGGTGCGCAGCGGCGCGGCGGCGCGTTCGACGGCGGCCTCGAACTGGATCGAGCCCTCGGACAGCGGCTTGTAGGCGTCGGTGTAGATCTTGTCGAACACCGGCGACATCGTATAGAAGGTCAGGAACAGCGCGAGGCCGATCAGCACATGGTTGGGCGGCGACATGGCCGTTCCCATGGCGCTGCGCAGCAGGCCCAGCACGATGATGATGCGGGTGAAACCCGTCATCATCAGCAGCGCGGCAGGCAGGAACGACAGCGACGTCATCAGCAGCAGGGTCTGCATGCTGAGCGAATAGGTTTCGGAACCATTCGGGCCGGGCGTGGCCGTCAGCGCGGGCAAGGTTGCCTGCGCGACGACACCCGCAGGGAACAAGGCCAGGCCCAGCAGCGCGGCGGCGCCGAGCAGGGGCAGCGCGCCGGAGCGGGCGCGGACAGGTGTCGTGCTTGTGGGCAAACTCATGGGTGTCGCTTGGAGGGCGCGGCAGCGCTAGCGGCGCTTGAGCGCCTGGCCCAGCTTGGCCGCGAAGGCGGCCGCGGGCAAGGTCGAAGCCTCCGGCAACTGGCCGGCGGGCAGGGTATGCAGGGTGTTGAGCTGGTTCGGACCGACGCCCACCACCAGCCAGGTGTTTTCGATTTCCACCACCACGATGCTCTGGCGCGGTCCGACCGGCAGGCTTGCAACCTGCCGCAGCAGGTTGCCGCCGCCGCGCGGCGTCAGCCCTGCGCGGCGCGCCAGCCAGGCCGAAACCAGGATGGCGGCCACGACCAGGATCAGGCCAACAATGACGCGCAGGAGAGCGGAATCGTCCATGACGCCAGGTTCAGCGGCGGTTGTTCAAGCGGTTGATCCGCTCGGACGGCGTGATGATATCGGTCAGGCGGATACCGTATTTGTCTTCCACGACCACGACTTCGCCCTGGGCGATCAGGTAGCCGTTGACGAAGATGTCCATCGGTTCACCCGCCAGACCGTCCAGCTCGACCACGGAACCCTGGCCCAGCTGGAGCAGGTTCTTGATGGTCAGGCGGGTGCGGCCCAGTTCGACCGTCAGTTGGACAGGCACGTCCATGATCAGGTCGATATCCGCGCCGGTGCCGCCAGTCGTGCCGGCCAGGGGCTTGAACACGGATTGCGCAGCGGGTTGGGCGGCGGCTTGCGCGGCAGATGCGGCGGGAGCCGCCGCGGGAGCGGGCGCCGGCGCGGCAGCGGGCGCAGCCGCGCTGGTCTGCTCGGCCATGGCGGCGGCCCAGTCGTCTTGGGGCTTCAGGCCGTCCGCTTGGGTCGGCGGATTGGCGCGGGATTGTTCGGCGAGCGCGTCGGCCCAGTCGTCGGCCGGGGACGAGCCGGTACCGGGCTCGTTCTTGTCAGTCATGGTCAGAGGCCTCGTTGGATTCTGTATCGTGGGTAAACATGTTCTGTACGCGCAGGGCGTACTGGCCGTTGAAGACGCCGTAGCCGCATTCCATCAGCGGCACGCCGTCGACGCTGGCGACTATGGTTTCGGGCACGGTCACGGGCAGGATGTCGCCTACCTTCAGGCGCATCAGTTCGCGGATCGACGAGGGGATGCGGGCAAACTCCGCAACCACGTCGATGTCGGCGCTGCGCACCTGGCGCGAGAGCTGCTGCGCCCAGCGCTGGTCCACTTCTTCGAGCGTGGTTTCCTGCAGCGGGCGCGTCAGCAGGTCGCGCACCGGCTCGATCATGGAATAGGGCAGGCAAATGTTCAGGTCGCCGCCGGTCGCGCCGAATTCGATGTGGAACGAGGTGACGACCACCACTTCATTGTTGCCGGTGATGCTGGCGAACTTGGTGTGCATCTCCGAGCGCACGTACTCGAATTCGATCGGATAGACGGGGTCCCAGGACTTGCCGTAGCTTTCCAGGGTCAGATTGAGCAGGCGCCGGATGATGCGCTGTTCAGTCGTGGTGAAGTCGCGGCCTTCGACGCGCGTGTGGTAGCGGCCATCGCCGCCGAACAGGCTGTCGATGACCAGGAACACCAGGTTCGGGTCATAGGTAAAGAGCGCGGTGCCACGCAGGGGCTTCATCTGAATCATGTTCAGATTGCTCGGCACCGGCAGATTGCGCTCGAAATCCGCGTACTTGAGGATCTTGATCGAGCCCACCGTGATGTCGGCGCTGCGGCGCATGAAGTTCAGCAGCACATGGCGCATCTGGCGCGCGAAACGCTCGTTGATGAGCTCCAGCGTCTGCATGCGGCGGCGCACGACGCGCTCGGGCGAACTCAGGTCGTAGGCGCGGGCGCCGGCGTTCTGGTCCGTGGCGCTTGCCTTGCTGTCGCTTTCGCCGGTGACGCCCGCCAACAGCGCATCGACCTCGTCCTGCGAAAGAAATGCCTCGTAGGCCATGCTTATTGCACCACGAACGCCGTGTACAGCACGTCGGTGACGTACTGGCCGTCCGGCAGGGGCGAGAAGGGGCGGTTCACGGCCTGCTTGATGGCGTTGGCCATGTCGGTCTTGCCTTGCTGCGTCTGCACGCCGGTGGGCGATTGCGACGACAGGACCATCAGGATGCGGCTGCGCACTTCAGGCATGTATTTTTCGAGGCGCGTGCGGGTCTGCTCGTCGCTGACGCGCAGCGTCAGGCCCACGTGCATGATGCGCTCCGTATCCGGATTTTGCAGCGTGACGGTGAAGGGCTCGATCGGCACGAAGATCGGGGCCGGGACGGCTACCGGGTTGGCAGGAGGCGCGACGAAAGTCGTCGGGGTCGCCTGGGGGCCTTGCGCGGCTTGTCCGGGCTGGCCGGGTTGACCAGACTGGCCGGGTTGACCAGGCTGGCCGGTCGGCACCTGGCCGACGCCGAGCTGCACGGTTGCGCTGTTTTGCGGCTGCATGCGTTGGGTAATGAACCAGGTTGCCCCGGCGCTGGCCGCGGCAACGATGAGCAGGACCAGGATTGCCAGCAAGGGGCGAAGAATACGGCCCATGCCGGAGCGATTGGAGGCTGCGCGCGCAGGCATGGGTGAAGGTTTGGAAGTCGCCATCTCGGAGTCGATGCGTGTTTTGCCGCTGATGAAAACGGGTTCTTAGTGGATGAAAGCATTCTGCCCCAAATGCCGCCTCCGCTTGGAGGCGAAAAACAGGGCGAAAGCCGCGTATCTCAAGCTATTGCTGCAGCGCCCGCAGGCGCGGCCAGAGGCGATGCGTTTCTTTGTCAGGCGAAGGTGTCCACCAGCGCATTGGCGTTGCGCGGGGTCGTCACCGCGACGGGCGCTTCGGCGACGCTGTCGGCGCCAGCCTGGCCGCCGCCAGCATGGCGTTGCGAGCCGTTGCCGCCTTGTTGCGCGAATTCCTGTTGGGCCGCCTGTTCGCCCACGCTGGTCTGGCCCAGCGAGATGCCGGCCTGGGCCAGCGCCTGCTGCAGTTGCGGGATGGCGGTTTCGATGGCCTGGCGTACCGAGGCGTGGGCCGATACGAACGAAGCGCTGGCCACGCCGTCCGACAGGTTCAGGCTGACGCGCAGCGGACCCAGATCGGGCGGGTCGAGGCGCAGCTCCGCTGTTTGCATGCCTTGGCGAGCGCCATGGCTCATCATGACGACCTGTTGGCCGAGCTCGGTGCCCCAGTGAGTGCCGCCAACAGGGGTGGCGACTTGCAGCATGACCGGTACGACGGGTGCGGCGACGGCTGCCGGGTTTGCGATCGGCGCGGCGGCCGGACGCTGCGTGGCGGCGGCAAGCGCTTGGGCCAGGTGGTCTTGGGCGGAGGCGCCATGCTGCGGCGCCTGGAATTGTTGTTGGGCGCTGGCCAGGACCTGGGCCTCGGCGTCGTCGGCCTGCTCAGGCATGGCGATGTGGCCGGTTTCGGGGCGCACATCGCGCGCGGGACGGGGTAGTGCGACTTCCGCGGCGAGTCGCGGCGTTTCCGCCTTGACGGGCGCGGCAGCAGCCGGGGCGCGGACCGGCGCTTGCACGGTGGTGGCTGCGTCAGTGCCGGGCTTGGCTGCCGCGGTGATGACCGGCACGGCGATCTCGGCCTCGCGGGCGGCAAGCGCGGCCGCTGCCTCGGCCTGCGGGGCGGTAAAGGCGCCAGCACCGGCGGCTGCCGCGGCTGCGCTAGCGGCCTGCGCCGCGGGTGTCGCGGGCGCGGCGTCGGCGGCATTCAGCGCGGCGGTCAGGACGGCGGCGCCACTGCTCATTGCGGCGGCGGCCGCGGCGGCGTTGCCGCGCGCGAGCTGTACCTGTTCGGCGGCCTGGGCCGCGATCTCCAGGGCTTGCTGCGGCAGGATCACGGCGGGTTGCGCGGCGGCGACGGCCAGCGCGCCAGCCTCGGCCTGCGCGGCGGTCTGCACCGCCTCGTCGATGGCGCTGGCGGCGGCGCCTTCGGCGCGGGCGGCGGGGTCGCCGGAATTCTTGCCGTCAGCGGACGTCTTGGCGCCGTTGTTCGCCGGCCGCGAGTCGGCGGCCTGGCTGGGGCGCGACTGCGCGGAGCGCTGCTGGGCCAGGACGTCCGAAAAGCTGGGGCCCTTCTTGTTCACGGGCGCGGATTTGGCGCCGAGCGCGTCGGCGATCGAGGTCGGCGCGGCGGGCGCGATGGCGGGCAGGGGCAGGGGAGCGTTCATCTTGGGCTTCCTGTGAGATATCGCTTAATGCATGCCGGTCTGGCGTTGGACCAGGCGGGCGGAGTATTCATCGTTGGCGCGCTGTTCGCGGCGGGATTCCACCACGGCCTGGGCGCGCAGTTCGCGCTGCGCCAGGGCGTCGTAGGAGTTGAGCTTGCGCTTTTCCTGTTGCCAGTAGAGCCGGCCTTTGGCGAGGTTGTCGTCGGCCTGGCGCAACACGCCTTGTTGCTGGCTGATGGCGTCGTCCAGCGTGCTGATGAAGCGCTGGTAGTTGTGGCAGTCGCTTGCCGACATGCCGCTGGTCATCGCCTGCTGCAGCCGTTCCAGGTAGTCCTGGCGGTAGTCGTGCAGCATGGACAATTGGCGCTCGGCATTGGTGCGTTCGGCGTTGAGCCTGCCGAGCAGACGCGCCGCTTCGTCCGTGCTTTCCTTGGCCAGGTTGATCAGCATGTCCAAGGGCAATTGGCTAGGCATAAGCGTTCCTCAATTCGAAACTGGCGCGCAGCTGGCTGACGGCGGCTTCATAGCCGACGTTTTCGCCGATGTCCTGCTGCAGGAAGGCTTCCAGGCGCGGGTAGCGGGCGATGGCCTCGTCCAGCTGCGCATCGTTGCCGGCGGCGTAGGCGCCCACCGCGATCAGGTCGCGGTTGCGCTGGTAACGTGACAGGCTTTGCTTGAAGCGGCGCACCACGGCGAACTGCTCTGGCGTGATCAGCGAGGTCATGGCGCGCGAGATCGACGCTTCGATGTCGATGGCGGGGTAGTGGCCGGCTTCGGCCAGGTGGCGCGACAGGACGACGTGGCCGTCCAGGATGGCGCGGGCCGAATCGGCGATCGGGTCCTGCTGGTCGTCGCCTTCGGCCAGCACGGTGTAGAAAGCAGTGATGGAACCCGCCTTGCCGGACGGTCCTGGCGCGCCCATGCCGGCGCGTTCGACCAGCATCGGCAGCTTGGCGAAGACCGAGGGTGGATAGCCCTTGGTGGCGGGCGGTTCGCCGATGGCCAGCGCGACTTCGCGCTGGGCCATGGCGTAGCGGGTCAGCGAGTCCATGATCAGGAGCACGTCCAGGCCCTGGTCGCGGAAGTGTTCGGCCAGCCGCGTGGCGTAGGCGGCGCCTTGCAGGCGCAGCAGCGCCGACACGTCGGCTGGCGCGGCCACCACGACCGAGCGCGCCAGGCCCTCGGGCCCGAGGTTGTGCTCGATGAATTCCTTGACTTCCCGGCCGCGTTCTCCGATCAGCCCGACGACGATGACGTCGGCCGTGGTGTAACGGGCCATCATGCCGAGCAGCACGCTTTTACCGACGCCGGAGCCTGCGAACAGGCCCATGCGCTGGCCGCGGCCAACCGTGAGCAGGCCGTTGATGGCGCGCACGCCGGTGTCCAACACCGTATCGATGGGCGCGCGTGACAGGGGATTGATCGGCTGCGCAGACAGGGGCGCGAGTTCGGCACCCGTGAGCGGACCCAGTCCGTCCAGGGGGCGGCCGGCGCCGTCCAGCACCCGGCCCAGCAGGGCATTGCCCACCGGCAGGTGGCGGCCCAGCTGCGGTTTGGCGTTGCCGTTCAGTTCGGCCTTGCGCGGCAGCGGAATCTGGCGTTGGACGGGCGGCTCGCCCGGCACGACGCGCGCGCCAGGCGGCAGGCCGGAAATATCGGCCTGAGGCATCAGATAGAGGGTGTGGCCGTCGAAACCGACGACTTCGGCGTCTGCCCAATGGTCGTGACCGCGCGCGATTTCAATGCGGGCAGCTGCCCCCACCGGCAGGCGCAAACCGGTCGCGTGCAGCACCAGGCCGGTGGCGCGCGTGATCTTGCCGCTGACCAGCCAGGGGTCGGTGGAGGCGGCGCGGATCGAGCCGATCTGCAGCTGGGTCTGCCAACGGTCGATGACCGGCACGGCGGTGGCGGGCGCGGCCGGCTGGCCGGGCAGGGGGGAGGCCGGATTGGCGCTCACACCGGCTCCTCCCAGGATACGTTGCGGCCCAGCGAGGCCGCGACACGGCGCCAGCGCGTTTGCAGGGTGGCGTCGATGTCGCCGAAGGGCGTTTCGGCGCGGCAGCCGCCGCGCGAAATGGACTCATCGGCCAGGACGCGCCAATGGCCTTCCTTGAGTTCGTCCGCCAGGTGCAGGCGGATCAGATCGATGTCTTCGGGGTTGGCCCACAAGCGCATCTGGCCGCCGGCGGTGGGATTGATGTGCAGCACTTCGCGCACGGCGCTGACCACGGTGTCCGGCTGCTCGGCGAGGGTGGTGCGCACGACCTGCTGGGCGATGTCCAGAGCCAGGGTCAGCAGGCCCTGGCCCATTTTTTCTTCGAGCGAGCCGAGGGACGCGGCGCAAGCCTCGACCAGCGCATGCAGGCGCTGCGCTTCGGCGGCGCCTTGTTCGCGCGCCTGAATGAGGCCTTCGCCATAGCCTTGTTCGCGGCCGGCGGCGAGACCGGCTTCGTAACCAGCCTGCTGGCCGCTTTCCAGACCGGCGGCATGGCCCAGGGCATGGCCTTCCTCGCGGCCTTCCGCAAGGGCCTGGGCACGCAGTTGGGCCATCACCACTTCCGGGTCCGGCCCCGGATCGGGTTCGGGCTCGGGTTCCGGTTCAATGGCCGCGGGCTCGTCGAACGACAGCATCTGCCAGCGCCGCCAGGCGGCGCTGCGCGAGATGAGCGCCGTGGCGCCGCTGTCCACCTCAGACATACGTGTCGTCTCCCTGGTTGCCCAGGACGATCTGGCCGCTCTCGGCCAGGCGGCGGGCGATCTGCAGGATCTTCTTCTGTTCGGTCTCGACCTTGGACATGCGGATCGGGCCTTGCGCATCCAGGTCTTCGCGCAGCATTTCGGCGGCGCGGCTGGACATGTTGCGCAGGAACTTCGCGCGCAGCTCTTCCGGGGCGCCCTTGAGCGCGACCATGAGCGTGTCGTTGTCGATTTCCTTGAGGATGAGCTGGATGGCGCGATCCTCGACGTCGAGCAGGTTGTCGAAGACGAACATCTCGTCGATGATCTTTTGTGCCAGATCGTTGTCGCGCTCGCGCAGGCTGGCGACCACCGTTTCTTCCTGGGTCGAATTCATCATGTTCAGGATCTCGGCCGCGGTGCGCACGCCGCCCATCTTGCTGCGCTTTGCGCCCTGGCCAGCCAGCACCGAATTCAGGACTTCGGTGAGCTCGGACAACGCCGCGGGCTGCACGCCGCCGAAAGTGGCGATGCGCAGCATGACGTCGTTGCGCAGGCGGTCCGTCAGCAGCGCCAGCACGCCGGCGGCGCGGTCGCGCTCGAGGTGTACCAGGATGGTCGCGATGATCTGCGGGTGTTCGTCGCCGATCAGCTCGGCCACGGTGTTCGGGTCCAGCCAGTTCAGCGCATCGATGCCGCTGCCGCCTTCGCCGGCTTCCAGGATGTCTTCGATCAGGCCGGCGGCGCGGTCGCTGCCCAGCGCCTTGGTCAGCACGGTGCGGATGTAGTCGTCCGAACCTAGCGTGACGGCCATGAACTGGTCGGCTTCCTGGCGGAATTCCTCCAGGACCACGGCCACGTCGCTGCGCGTGACTTGCTTCAGGCTGGCCATGGCGGCGCCGACCTGCTGGACTTCACGGGCGCCGAGGTACTTGAAGACCTCGGCCGCGGCGTCTTCGCCCAGCGACATCATCAGGACGGCGCTGCGCGTCATGCCGTCCAGCGGCGTGGAATCATTTTTCATCTTTGCTCATCCAGGTGCGCAGAACCATCGCAACGGCGCGCGGATCTTTGGTGGCCATCGTGCGGGCGCGTTCCAGATTGTCCTGGTACCGGTCCACTTCCTTGGCGCGGGCCACGTCCTGGGCCTCGCGCACCGCTTCAATGCGCTCGGCTTCAGCCTGCTCCGGGTCGACCGGCGGGTACAGGTAGTCGCCCACCGTGCGGCGCAGCATGCGATACAGCCACAGTGCCAGCACGCCACCGACCAGCCAGGCCAGGATCGTCTTGAACAGCGAGATCATTTCCGGATCGCGCCACATCGGCACCGGCGGCGGGCCGTCGTTGAACTGGCTGTTGACCAGGTTGAGCGAGTCGCCGCGGGTCTCGGAGTAGCCCATGGCTTCGCGCACCAGATTGGTCAATTTGTTCAGTTCTTCGGGCGGCAGGGGCTGCAGTTCGCCGTCCTTGTCGCGGACGTAATTGACGACCACGGCCACCGACAGGCGCTTGAGGTTGCCCACCGGTTGCTTGATGTGGCTGATCGTGCGGTCCACTTCATAGTTGGTGGTGGCGTCGCGGCGTTCGTTCAGATTGCCAGTGACGGCCTGCGTGCCGGTCTGCTGTTGGGTGTTGGGCTGCTGCGGCTGGCCGGGTCGGGGCGGTTGCGGTGCCGGCGGATTGGCGATGGCGGCCTGCGGATTGGCCGGGGCCTGGTTCGATAGCGCGCCGGGCACGCCTTGCGCGGGATTGACGCCGCGCTGGGCCGAGTCGCTGGTTTGCTGGCTGCGCACGGCGGCCTGGCCGGGTTCCTGGTTCGGGCGATAGACCTCGGACGTTTCTTCGCGGCGGGCGAAGTCGACGTCGGCGCTGGCCTGGGCGTGGACGTTGCCTGGACCGACCAGCGGATTGAGAATGGTGAGAATGCGTTCGACCGCGCGCTGTTCCATTTCGCGCACGAAGCGCATCTGGTCGGCGTCCATGCCGCGGCCTTCGCCCATCGGCGCCGACAGCAGGCGGCCGTTCTGATCGACGATGGACACGTTCTCGGCGGTGAGTTCGGGGACGCTGGAGGCCACCAACCAGGAAATCGCGGAGACCTGGGCGTCGCTCAGGCTGCGGCCGGGATGCATGTTCAGCAGCACCGAGGCGGTGGGCGCCTGGCGTTCGCGCACGAACAGCGACTGGCGCGGCATGGCCAAGTGCACGCGGGCATGCTGCACGGTGTGCATGGCTTCGATCGAACGCGCCAGCTCGCCTTCAAGACCGCGCTGATAGTTGATCTGTTCCGTGAACTGGCTGGCGCCGAAGCGGGCGTTGTCCATCAGTTCGAAGCCAACCGAGCCACCGCGGGGCAGCCCCTGGGACGCCAGCTGCAGGCGGGCGTCGTACACGCGGTCGGCCGGCACCAGCACGGCAGTGCCGGTTTCGTTGTAGCGGTAGGGCACGTTCATCGCGCCCAGCGCCGTTACGATGGCGCCGCCATCGCGGTCGTCCAGGTTGGAGAACAGCACCTTGTACTTGGGTTCGCTGCTCCACATCGCCACGGCGACGATGATCGCGACTAGGGCTGCCCCCGCGCCCAGCAGTATGGGCTTGGGCAGCGCGCGCACCTTCTCCAGCACGGGGAATTTCGTCAGCAGCGACGAACTCAGGGTGGCCTGCTGGTTCATTGGAGGCCCCCGCTGGCCACGCGGAGCTGGAAATGGGACTTCATGTCTGGGTAGGGCAGATTACACATGCAACGTGCTTCTGGTCTGGGGAGAGCGTGGATTATTGCCCCTGAGACGTCCATCCCAATCGTTGAAAACGGCCGGTTTTTGGCGTTACTTGTCTCCTATGTCCCCGACAAGGCGAAAGTCGCCGCAGCCGCCCTGGCGGCAGGCGGCCGCATTCGCGGAAATGTCGGGTTTTTTGGCGGTTCTTGTCGGCTATGAACCGGCAGAGTCGGGGTTACGCTGTGCGCAACATTGGCGTAATCCCAAACAGCAAGGAATCAGGTAATGGCTGTATCAGGCTTGTCCGGCATCGAAAGCATGCTTCAGCAGATGCGCGCGGTAGTGAGCAAGGCGGAGACCGGTAACCTCAGCGCGGGTGAAATGGTCGGCCAGCCCGATGGCTTCGCCGCGGAACTGCAGCGTTCCATCCGGCGCGTCACTTCCGCCCAGAACGCCGCCACGGCCCAGGCCAAGGCGTTCGAGCTGGGAGCGCCCGACATTTCCCTCAATGACGTCATGATCGATATGCAGAAGGCGAGCATCGGCTTCCAGACGGCGGTGCAGGTACGCAACAAGCTGGTTGCGGCCTACAAGGAAATCTCCTCGATGGCGGTCTGAGTCCCGGTCGCTGGGGCGCGCTTGCGGCTTGACCGGAAGCGCTGGCTGACATCAGGCGGGAACTTGCTGCGCATGTTTCCCGCCGCACGACATCAATTGCGCTGGACGCTCTTTTCCAGGCGCCAGACAACCTGTTGCAGCCAGTTTTCCTGGCGCGCGTCCAGATTCAGGAATACAGCCCCGAGGTGGCTGACCGGCGGTTCGCCGGTCAGCGAAACGTGCTTGGGCGCCGGTTCGTCAGGATCCGCGGATTGCTTCATGGGTTGTCCCGAGACCGGATACACATTGCGCACCTCCAGGCTGGCGTTTAGCTTGCCCTGGGCGCCGAAATCCAGTTGCACGTTTTCCATCAGCGTGCCGCGCTCCGGCAGGGCGGGGACCGCCAGATCTGCGCGCAGGCCCACGCCGTCCACTGAAATGTCGCGTATCGTGAACGCGTAGGGTTTGTCGGCGGGGGAGGCTTGCCAACTGGCGCGGCACACGTTGGCGGCGGCGATCAGGGAGGCGCGGAACATCTTGCGGCGCTGGATGCGGGCCAGGCGTTCCGGGAACGGCGAAACCAGCGCGGCGCTGCCGTCATCGAAATGAATGACCTGGGGCCGTTGCACGCGAAAGCGGATCTGCACGCCGCCATAGGCGGTGGCATGGAAGTGGAAGGTGGTGCCGCTCAGCAAGCCCATGGAGTCGGATTGTTCGAAGTCCGCGCCGGCGTAATCGCGCGGTCTCCAGAAGAATTCTCCGGCACGCTTGTCCACGCCCAGGATCAGCACGGCCATCTCCCGGTCCGCAGCGTCGCGCACCAGGATATGGCTGTCGGGGTGGGTCAGCTCGAACAGGGCCGAACGCATCTCTTCAGGCCGGGTCAGCAGAAACTCCGGGTCGCTGGCATCCAACACTTTGGTCTTCCTCAGGTAATAGGGTCAGGCGGGTGGAGCGGGTTCGGGGAACTCGCGCGATTCCAGGCGGTAGAGCCAGGCCAGCAATTCTGCCACCGCTACGTAGAGTTGGGGAGGAATATGTGCGTCCAGGTCCACCTGCATCAGCAGGCCGACCAGCTCGCGCGACTCGTGGACGTAGAGACCGTTTTCCTGGGCGGCGCGGACGATGGTGTCCGCGAGCTGGCCATAACCCTTGGCGACGACGCGTGGGGCGCCGTTCTTTTCTTCGTAGGAAATGGCGACCGCCGCGTTGCGGCCGGCGTTCGGGTCCGATTCTGGATGGGGGGTGAGGCGGCTCATCAGATATCGGTGGGGATCTCGGGGCGCGGTTCGACCACGCTTACCGACAGATTGCTCAGGGTCAGGCCGGCGGCCAGCAGCCGCGAACGCAGGGCGTCCGAGGAGTTATTGATCTCGGCGGCGCTGTGCGGTGCGATGAGTTGCAGGACGATCTGGTCGCCGGCCAGGTTCAGGCGGGCATCGACCAGGCCCAGCCGGGGCAGGTCCAGCTTCAGCCGTGTGGCCCAGGTCGAAACCGCCGACTCTGGATCGCCGCCGTAGGGGTCGCGCTCGACTTCCCATTCCATGGGCGCGCCGGGCCAGGCTTCGCCTTGCCAGGTCAGCGTCTGGTTGGCCAGCACGTCCAGTTGCTGGCGGACGAGCACGGTCAGGTCCTGGTGTATGCCGCTGACCGGAGTACCAGGGGCGGGCGAACTGGAGGCGCCGGTGCTGGGTGCGGCGTCGGCGCCCGGACTGCCACTGGGAGCCGCGCCGGCCCGCGGTCGCGAGGGCGCGGCATCCTGCGCGGGCGGGTTCTTGCCGAGTACGGCCTGCGGCTCGTTGCGCAATTGTTCCGGGGTGGCCCGGCCGAAGACCATGTCGGTCAGGTGGGATTCGTAAAAGAGTCCGCTGCCTTGCAGCGCCTGGCGCAGGGCCTGTCCCAGTGCGCGGGCGGAAGGTCCGCCAGCCGCCAGGGCGGCATGCACCGCGGCTTCGGGTCCCTTGCTTGCGTTGGCGCTTGCTCCCTGTCCGACCGGTCGGTCCTGTTTGGCACCGTCGGCCGGGTTGTCGCCGTCAAGCGCTGCCGCGACAGAGGCGGCGAGGGCCGGGGCTTGCTGGGCGGTGGCCTGCGCCGGCATCTGGCCAGGCATGGGCAGGGGTGTTTGTGCGGCAGTCTGCGCGGGTTGCTGGCCTGTTTGTGCTGCCGGCATGGGGCTGGCGCCGGCGGCGGGTTGGCCCGACTGCGCATCGGCGGCCCACAGGGGCGTGCGTCCCTGGACCGCAGGCGCGGCCTCGGGAAATTGGGCCAGCAGAGCAAGAATGGCGCGCGCCGTCGTGCCCAGTGTCGTGGGAGCCGAGGCCGTGGTGTCGCTGCTGGTGACCAGGCCGCGCGCGGCCAACGCCAGCGCAGCTGCGATTTTGGGATCGACGACAGTATTCTGGCGGTCGCCGCGGGCGCCGCCAGTCTGTATGCCTTGTCGCGGGTCGCGCGTCGATCCGTCGGAGGCGCCGGGTTTTTCCAGATTGCCTGGCTGGCTGACCGCGTCGGGCCGGGCTCCGGAAACTTGATTGGCGCTGGCGGCGGACATCGTCGTGCCTAGCACGGCGTCCAGCCGCTGCACCAGGACATTGCCGAGTGCGGCGGGACCTACGCTCATTCTTCAGGCGCCTGCTGGTAACCGTAGGCGGACAGCAGGGTCTGCTGGCGTTTCATGCGTCCCAGCAAATCGCCCAGACGGGCCAGTTGCGGAAGCGCCAGGTCGCGAGTGAGTGCGTCATTGTCGAGGATGCGCACGAGCAGGTCGTACTTCATGGCGCGGCCGGCTTCGTCCAGCGGTGCGGAGTGTTCGGTCTGGCGCAGGCGTTCCACCAGCTCGCAATATTGCTGTCCATGGACCATCGCGCCATCCCAGTCGCCGGCTTGCGCTGCCGCTAGCATTTCTCCCGTGATGAGAGCGATCTCCTGGTAGTTTTCCAGGATAGGGGAGGTGTACTGGGTCGTGGACGTCATGGAAATCTCGGGCGTTCGATGGCTGGCTGGGGCATATGCGATGCCGTCAAGGCTGCACGCCCCCGACAGGGCGATCAATGGATGTTTGCCAGGCCTCGGCCAGATCGGCCAACAGGCGATCCGCCGTTTCGAGCGCTTCCGCGTCTGCTTTCAGGTTCGCCATCAGCAGCGTGCGGACGATGTAGTCGTACAGGCGGGCGAGGTTTGCGGCAATTTCGCCGCCCGCCTCCATGTTCAGTCCGGTCTTCAAGCCTTCATCGACGATCTTGATAGCCTTCGAGATGGCGGCTCCCCGTTCAGTGGTTCTGCCTTCCTGAAGGTGCAGGCGCGCCTGCCCGATTGCCGCCCGGGCACCCATGTAAAGCAGGGAGATCAGCCTTTCCGGGCTGGCCCCGAGGATTTGCGTTTCCAGGCCGATCTCGGCGTAGGAACGCACGGAATAGGATCCGGTGGGGCGGCGG
This sequence comes from Achromobacter pestifer, assembly GCF_013267355.1. NCBI lineage: Bacteria > Pseudomonadati > Pseudomonadota > Betaproteobacteria > Burkholderiales > Alcaligenaceae > Achromobacter > Achromobacter pestifer. The sequence goes on along the minus strand of NZ_CP053985.1, from coordinate 6,776,143 downwards.
GCGGCGTAAGTCATCGATACATCTTCTATAAGTTACTTGGACTTGCTCAAGGCCGCGAACTGTTGAGTCAGATAATTGGCGGTGGCGGTCTGTTGAGACACGAATTTTTCCAATTGGACGAATTGGGCGCGCATAATCGCCATGGTGGCGTCGCTGCTGGACTTGGCGCGTGCGAGCTGATCCTCGACGTCCTTGATCGACTCGGTCAGGCCGTCTTCACGGATCTTGATTGAGCCCTTGTCACCCAGCATGCCTTTTGCTGCCGTGGTGAACTGTGCGGTGAGTCCGTTGGCCGAGGTCATGATGCGTTTGACGTCGGCGGGGTTTTCGGTCAACGCCTTATCGAGCTGCTTTTGATCGATCTTCAACGTGCCGGTCTTCGGGTCTAGCGCGACACCCAGGTCCGCCAGCGTGCGCATGGACCCTTCCGAGGTCGCGATTCGCAGTGCATCGGACATGGTGGATTGGATACTGCGAGTCGTGCTGTCGCCGGTCAGCGCCTGATTGGTTTCGGCCTTGACGTCGAATGCCGTGTGCTTGGCGATGGTGTTTTGCAGTGAGTTGTACGCATTCACGAAGTCCTGCACGGCCGTGCTTGCGACGCTTGTATCGCTTTCCAGCTTCAGGGTGATCGGCTTGCCTGCCTCGGTCGTTGCCGTCAGGTTCAAGGTCACGCCATCGATGGCGCTGGAGAGGCTGTTGCTGCCGCTCTTGACCAGAATGCCGTTGACTTCTATTTCGGCATCCACAGGAGCGGTCTGTTGCGCCATTTTCGGGCTGGTATCAGCAGGGTCCTTGTTGTAGTTCAGGATGTCCTTGAGTTTTTGGTCGCCGGTTACGGTAATCGACTTTACCGACGTCTGTTCGCCCGTGTCCTTGGCGCTCAGCATCAGATAGCTGCTGCCGCTGCCATCATTGATGATGGTGGCGCGCACGCCGACCTTGTCGTCGGCATTGATTGCATTGGCGATGCCGTTGAGCGACGTGTCGTTCTTCAGGTCGATGGTGCGCTTTTCGCCATTGGTCAGTTCAATCGTGAACGAGCCGGTTGCGCCATTGGACGCTTTCCGGTCCGCGACCACGCCGGATTGCAGCGTGTGCGCGGTGGCCAGCCTGTTGACCTTGATGGAGTATTCCCCCTTCGTGGCGCCATCGGCGCCCACGGTCGCGGTCAAGCCGCTGCCGGATACGTTGGCCTTCACGGCGTTCAAGACGGAACTCTTGCTCAGTGCTTCGGCGGTTTTTTGCACGGCTTCCACCGCGCTCTTGATTTGGCCAAAGGCGCTTACGCGAGCCTCATAGCTCGCTTGGCGGTTCGTGTACAGACTAAGCTTCTTATCCTCGACAGCTTGGAGCTTTTTGAGGATGTCTTCCAGAGGAAGTCCGGTGGTCGAGCCGAGATTGGTGATAGAAGCCATGTGAAATTCCTTCCTAGCGATGCGATTTTGTCAAAAATACGGTGCCGGCGATTGGCCGGGTAAGGGCATAAGGCGGGCCTAATTCGACGCTTCCGGAGCCCTGCTCGCTTCGGACGAGCATTCGAGCCGATTGCGGGGTCGGATCAGGCAGAGGTCTTGATGCCGTTTCCTTGCATGTTCACGATCATTTTGGCGATTTTCAGCAGTGTTTCGCTGGGGATCGTGCGGATGACATCGCCCGATTCCGCATCCACCACGGACACCACGACTTGATGCACGTTGGGGTCAATTTCGAACTTCAACTGCGTGGACCAGGCCTTCATCTGGTCGTTGATTTCGTCCAGAGCCTTGTCCAGGGGTAGTTTCTGCGAATCGGACTGATCCGACGTCGCGTTGTCCGAAGCCCCGCTGTTCGTTGCGGCGGCCGTGGGCACGACGCTTACGGCGGGATCCGGCGCGAGCGGCGCGGGGGCGACCGGCGCTGGTGCAAACGATGCAGGGGCTATGGGGGTTACGGCCATGATCACTCCAACGGCGATGTGGGCGTCTCGGAGGAACGCGCTGTTTTCAGGGAATTCTCAGCTACGATTACGGCAGGCCCGCAGGGAACTTTAGCCACCGGCGAGCCAGATGTTTCACGTGCTAAACAGTTCGGACCGGGTAATGAGTGTCAAGACGGCGCTGCGAGTCATCGAAATCATCGAAACCTATGCCCGCGAAAAGCGCGCGCTGCCGCTATCGGAACTGGCCCGGCTGCTGGATGTGCCGGTGTCAAGTTGCCTGGCCTTGATCCGGACCCTGACCGGCCTGGGCTATCTGTATGAAACCGGGCGGCGCCAGGGCTACTACCCGACCGGCAGGTTGCTGGCCATGGCGCAGCGCATCGCCCGCGCCGACCCGGTGCTGGACCGGGTCTATCCCAGCCTCACGGAATTAAGGGACGCTACGCGCGAAACGATTGTTTTCGCCAAGCTGAGCCAGGATGGCCGGGTGGTGTACCTGGATGTGCTGGATTCGCCCCATACGATCAGATATGCACCGGTTGCGGGTGAGTTCAAAGACGTTCATGCAAATTCGCTAGGAAAGGCGTTGTTGTCCCTGCTGAGCGAGGCGGCCCGCGATGCCATGCTTGCGGACATGACCATGACCCGCCACAACGAGCGCACGCTGGTCACGCGCGAGGCGCTGCTGGCGGACCTGGAGCTGTCGCGCCAGCGCGGCTGGTTCATGAACAGCGGCGAGTCGATTGCGGACGTGGGCGCGATCGCCTGGCCGGTCACGCTGTCCGGCGAGCACTATGCGATTTCGGTGGGCGGGCCGATCTACCGGATCGAGCCGCAGCAGGAGGCCTACGCGCGCATCCTGCGCTCGGCCTGCACCGCGCTGGAGCAGCAGGCCTGACAGGCGGCAGGCCTGGGCGCCGATCAAACGGCGCCGCTCAGTAGGACTTGGGCAGCCCCAGCACTTTTTCCGCGATGAAGCACATGATCAGTTGCGGGCTGACTGGTGCGATGCGGGGAATGAAGCTCTCTCGCAGCAGGCGCTCCACGTGGTATTCCTTGGCGTAGCCCATGCCGCCCAGGGTCATGACCGCGGTCTGGCAGGCGTTGTAGCCGGCCTCGGCCGCCAGGTATTTGGCAGAGTTGGCGTAGGGGCCGCAGGCCTTGCCCGCGTCATACAGGCTGGCGGCCTTGAACACCATCAGGTCGGCGGCTTCCAATTGCATCCAGGCCTGGGCCAGCGGGTGCTGGATGCCCTGGTTCTGGCCGATGGGGCGGCCGAACACGGTGCGTTCGCCGGCGTACTTCACCGCCCGGTCCAGCGCGGCCCGGCCGATGCCCACCGCTTCGGCCGCAATCAGGATGCGTTCTGGGTTCAGGCCGTGCAGGATGTATTCGAAGCCCCGGCCTTCCTCGCCGATGCGGTCGGCCACGGGGATGCGCAGGCCGTCGATGAACAGCATGTTCGAGTCCACCGCCTTGCGTCCCATCTTCTCGATTTCGCGGACTTCTATCTTGCCGCGGTCCAGGTCCGTATAGAACAGCGACAGGCCCTGAGTGGGTTTTTCGACGTCCGATAGCGGGGTGGTACGCGCCAGCAGCAGCATCTTGTGAGCGACCTGGGCGGTCGAGATCCAGATCTTGCGGCCGTGCACCACGTACTCGTCGCCCTGGCGCACGGCGCGGGTGCTGAGCTTGGTGGTGTCCAGTCCGGCGTCGGGTTCGGTGACGGCGAAGCAGGCTTTCTCGCGGCCTGCGATCAGGGGCTCCAGCCAGCGGCGGCGCTGTTCATCGCTGCCGAAGACCACCACCGGGTTCAGGCCGAAGATGTTCATATGGACGGCCGAGGCGCCAGTGAAGCCCGCGCCGGAAGCGGCGATGGTCTGCATCATCAGCGCCGCCTCGGTCATGCCCAGGCCCGCGCCGCCATGTTCCTGGGGCATGGCGATGCCCAGCCAGCCGTCGCGCGCCAGATCGGCGTGCAGGGGCTCGGGAAAGCCGCCTTCGCGGTCGCGTTCCAGCCAGTACTCGTCGGGATAGCGTTCGCAGATGCGGGCCACGGCGTCCCGCAGCGCCAACTGGTCGGGGGTGAATTCAAAGTCCATCAGTGGTTTCCATCCAGGGTGATGCCGCGGGCCGCCATGGCGTCGATCCGGGCAGGGTCATAGCCGGCCTCGGCCAGCACTTCGCGGCTGTGCTGGCCCAGCCTGGGGGCGGGGCGGCGTATGGAGGTGGGGGTGCCTTCGTACTTGCCCAGCGGAGCGGTCGTGCGGATCGGGCCCTCGCTGGGATGGTCCATGGCCCGGAGGAAGCCGGTCGCCGCCAGGTGCTCGTCCTGCAGCAGGTCGTCCACGGAGTAGAGCGGCGACGCGGGAATGTCCGCCCGCGCCAGGCTTTCCAGCCAGGCCTGGTTGCGTCGGGTGGCGATGATGTCGGCGACAAAGGCATAGACCTCGCCGATATGGGCGGCGCGCGCGCCGTGGGAGTTGAAGCGCGGGTCCCGCGACAATTCGGGCCGGCCGATCAGGTCGAAGAAGTTGCGCCAGTGCTTGTCGTTATAGATCAGCAGGCTGATATAGCCGTCGGCCGTGGCGTAGGGGCGGCGATGCGGCGCCAGCAGGCGCGCATAGCCGGTGGGGCCCAGTGGCGGCTCGAAGGTGGCGCCGCCAAGATGGTCGCCCAGCACGAGGTGGGCCATGCCTTCGAACATGGGGATTTCCACCTGCTGGCCTTGTCCCGCGCTTCGAGCGTGCAGCACCGCGGACACGAGAGCGATGCCCACGTGCAGGCCGACCGCCCGGTCGGCCAGGGTCAGCGGCGCGTAGCGCGGCACGTCCCCGCTCTGCTGGGCGGAAAGGGCGGCGATGCCGGTCTGGCCCTGGATCAGGTCGTCGTAGGCGGGCCGCCCGGCGTAGGGGCCGGCCTCGCCATAGCCGTAGGCGCCCAGATAGACGATGCGCGGATTGCGCGCCGCCACGGCCTCGTAGGACAAGCCCAGCCTGGCCATCGCCTGCGGGCGGATGTTGTAGAGCAGGGCATCGCAGCTTTCGGCCAGTTTCAGGCAGGCCGCAAGCCCTTCGGGCGTCTTCAGGTCCAGCACGACCGACCGCTTGTTGCGGTTCAGGTGCAGGTAGATGTGGCCCATGCCGGGGTTGCGCATGGGGCCGACGGCCCGCATGTTGTCGCCGGCGGGCGGTTCGACCTTGATGACGTCCGCACCCAGGTCAGCCAGGACCTGGGTGGCATAGGGACCCATTACTACCGCGCTCAGGTCCAGGATGCGCACGCCCGCCAGCGGGCCGTCGGGAGTTTCGGATTGCGGCCGCTCGCTCATTGCTGCTCGATCCCCGCGTCGCGGATCAGCTTGCCCCACAGGTCCAGCTGAGCGCCGACGAACTGGGAGAAAGCTTGCGGCGTGCCGGAGAAGGCGTCGAACCCCAGGCCGGCCAGGCGCTTTTTGACGTCGGGCTTGGCGACCACCTGATTGATCGCGGCGTTCAGCTTGGCCACGATCTCCGGCGGCATGCCGGCCGGGCCGAAGTAGCCGTTCCAGGAGTTCAGGTCGAAATCCTGCACGCCGGACTCGGCCATGGACGGCAGGTCCGGGACGATCGCGCTGCGTTCGGCGGTCGACACGGCCAGGGCGCGCAACTGGCCCGATTGCACGAAGGGCAGGCCCGAAGCCAGGTCGGTGAACATGAAATCGACCTGTCCGCCGACCACGTCGGTCAAGCCTTGCGGCGTGCCTTTGTAGGGCACGTGCAGGATGTCGATCTTGGCGCGGTTGGCCAGCGTGGCGCCGGCGACGATGCCGGTGCTGTTGCCGCTGGCATAGGTGATGCGGCCGGGACGCTGGCGCGCGTCGGCGACCAGTTCGCCCACGGTCTTCCATGGCCGCTTCGGGTTCACCACCAGGATGAAGGGCAGGTTGCCGCCGCGGGCGATGGGGGTGAAGTCCTTGACCGGATCGTAGGGCACGTTCTTCATCAGCCAGGGGGCGGCGGAATGCGAGGTGTTGGTGGTGACGAACAGTGTGTAGCCGTCCGGCTTGGCGCGCGCCACGTAGTTGGCTGCGATGGTGGCGTTGGCCCCGGGCTTGTTCTCCACCACGACCTGCTGGCCCAGGATGTTGCCCAGCTCGGCGCCGAAGATGCGGCCCACGGCGTCGGTGCCGGATCCGGCGGGAAAGGGGACGATCAGGGTGATGGGTTTGGTGGGGTAGTCGGTGGCGTGGATGGCGGGGCTGGCGGCCAGCGCCGCGCCGCTGATGAGGGCGGCGCCCAACAGGCTTAGGGGTCTCATGGGTTTGTCTCCTGTGTGCTTGGGGTCCAGGCGCGGTTTCTGCGTCCGCTGCCCGGGGCTGCGCCGCGTCAGGCGGCCGGGGGTGGCGCCGGAAAGCCGCGTATCACGCGGTCTGGGGATTCTTCATAAGGGGGCGTGTAGATCACCAGCAGGCGGGCGGGTTCGTCGCTGGTGACGGTGAAGACGTGCGGAATGTCGGGGGGGAAGTAGCAGCAGTCGCCGGGACCCATGTCGACCCATTCGTCCTGCACCTGTGCGCGTGCCGTGCCGGACAGCAGGTAGCAGACTTGTTCGATGCCGGGGTGGGCGTGCGGCAGGGCGCCCTTGCCCTTGTCTATGACGCCCAGCAGCACCTCCACGCCCCGGGAGCCGACGGTGTCCGGGCCGATCAGGCGCCGGTTCAGGGTGCCGGTGTGGTTGGCGGGGTGGTAGCCGGGCACGTCGGCCTCGCGCACCAGCCAGGCGGGGGTCTTGCTCTGCATCATGCTTGATCCAATAAAATTCCCATACGTGAAATTATTTTTATGTATGAGAAAAATAGTGGCAAGCAGTTTTTCAGTGGGGATACCTTGCCGCTCCCTGGGGGATTAGGGAAAACACCGTGCGTGGACTGCTAAAATCGAAGGCTGATCTCACTTACGGCCCTGTCATGTCTTCTGCCCGCACGCCCGACGTTTCCGCCACCCTGTCCGATTGGCTGCAGTACCTGGAATCGATCCATGCCACCGCCATCGACATGGGCCTGGACCGGGTGCGCGAGGTGGCGGGGTGGCTGGGGTTGGAGCTGTCCGGCGTGAAATTCGTCGTCGGCGGCACCAACGGCAAGGGTTCCACCTGTGCCATGCTGGAGGCGATTTTGCTTGCGGCCGGCTACAAGGTGGGGCTGTACACATCTCCGCACCTGATCGATTTCAACGAACGCGCCCGCATCAATGGCCAGATCGCCACGGACGAGGCGTTGATCGCCCAGTTCCAGGCGGTCGAGGCCGCGCGCGGCGACGTTTCGCTGACCTACTTCGAGTTCACCACGCTGGCGATCCTGCGGCTGTTCTCGCAGTCGAAGCTGGACGCCGTGGTGCTGGAAGTCGGCCTGGGCGGGCGGCTGGACGCCGTCAACATCATCGATGCCGACTGTTCCATCGTCACCAGCGTGGACCTGGACCACACCGACTGGCTGGGCGATACGCGAGAAAAGATCGGATTCGAGAAAGCCCATATCTATCGCAGCGGCCGCCCGGCCATCTGCAGCGATCCCATGCCGCCGCAATCGCTGTTGGACCACGTCAAGGAGATCGGCGCCGACCTGTGGTTGTTCGGCCATGATTTCAACTATTCCGGCGACCGTCAGCAATGGGCCTACGGCGGACGCGAACAACGCCGCAATTCCCTGGCCTATCCGGCGCTGCGCGGCGCCAACCAGCTGCTGAACGCGTCAGCAGCGCTGGCGGCGCTGGAGTCGGTGCGCGACCGGCTGCCGGTGCCGCAGCAGGCCGTGCGCCTGGGACTGTTGCAGGCGTCGCTGCCGGGCCGCTTCCAGATCCTGCCGGGCCAGCCTGTGGTCATCCTGGACGTGGCGCACAATCCGCATGCCGCGGCGGTGCTGGCACAGAACCTGGACAACATGGGCTTCCATCCGTACACCCATGCGGTGTTCGGCATGCTCAACGACAAGGACCTGGCCGGCGTTGTCGCCAAGCTAGGCACGCGCATCGACAACTGGTACTGCGCCGGCCTGCCGGGCCCGCGCGGCACGCCTGGAGAAGCGCTGGCCGAGCAGGTCGCCGCGGCGTTGCCGCCCACGCCCGCGGAAGGCGAAAAACCAGGCATTGCCGCGTACGCGGATCCTGCCCAGGCCTTTGCGGCTGCGCGCGAACGGGCAGGGGAGAATGATAGAATCGTGGTGTTCGGCTCGTTTCTCACCGTAGCCTCGGTTTTGCAGGCTCTGGGTCGCAAGGCATAGGCAACAGCGGGTCAATCGCGTCCAGGCGGCCCGCCGCCATATCGCCGCAAGGAATTCTCCTCCATGGGTTTTTTCAATCGCAAAGATCCTGCCGACCAGGCGCAGTCCTCCAAACGGGCGGCAGTGCCCAGCGAGGTGCAGGCTGCGGAGCTGCGCGGCCGCGCGCGGCGCAGGCTGGCGGGCGCCGTCGCGCTGGTGCTGGCAGCCGTCATCGTCCTGCCCATGGTGCTCGATTCGCAGCCCACGCCTGTCGACGACAACCTTCCCATCAGGGTGCCGGAACGCAATACGCCGTTCCAGCCGCAAGTAAGCGAACCCCAAGTCGCCGCGCCGCAGACGCCCGCGCCGGGCAGTGCCGCGCCGACGGATCCTGCGGCCATCCCCACGCCGCCTGCGGTCACGTCGGTGCAACCGCCCGCCACGGCCACGCCGGCCACGCCTCCTGCGACGCAGCCCGCGACGCCGCCCGCGACCGCGGCCGTCACGCCGCCCAAGCCCGAGCCCAAACCGGCCACGCCGCCCAAGCCTGAACCCAAGCCGGCGACGCCGGCCAAGCCCGATACTCGTTCCGACGACGGCGCACGCGCCCTGGCCCTGCTGGAAGGGCGCCAGGCGCCCGCCGCCTCGGCGCCTGCGCCCAAGCCGGCCGCCAAGGGCAATTTCGTGTTGCAGATCGCGGCCTACACCACTTCCGAGGATGCCCAGTCGCGGCGCAGCAAGCTGCACCAGGCGGGCGTCACCAACGCATTCGTCGAACAAGCCACCATCAATGGCAAGCAGCAGTACCGTCTGCGGGTGGGGCCGTTCCCCTCGCGCGAGGCGGCGCAGGCGGCCCAGGCGCGATTGCGCACCCTGGGCTATGACAATGGTTTCATCGCCGCCCAATAGTGACCGGTTTCGACTTCGTCGTGCTGGCCATCCTGGTGGTTTCGGGTGTGCTGGGCCTGGTGCGCGGCCTGCTCAAAGAGGTGCTGTCGCTGGTTGCCTATCTGCTGGCCTTCGTGGCCGCGATATGGTGGGGGCCCACGGTCTATGCCTGGCTGGAGCCCTATATTGAAACGACGCTGCTGCGCATGGGAGTTTCGTACGCCGCGGTGTTCATCATCGTGTTGCTCGGTGTGGGCTTGGTCAACATGACGCTTGCCGCCCTGATCCGCAGCACCGGACTGAGTCCCGCCGACCACGGCCTGGGCGGGATGTTCGGGCTGGCCCGTGGCCTGTTGATCGTGCTGGCGCTGGTCGCCGCCGCAGGTTACACGCCGCTGCCGCAGGAGCCGTGGTGGAAGGACGCCATGTTTTCGCATTCGGCCATCGAGGCCATCAAACATATCAAGACGTGGCTGCCGCCGTCCCTGGCGACGTGGCTGCCGTATTGATTAGCTTTAAATCAACCAGGAAATCTCACCATGTGTGGAATCGTAGGGGTCATCGGGCGCGGGCCGGTCAACCAGCTGCTCTATGACAGCTTGCTGCTGTTGCAGCATCGCGGGCAGGACGCCGCGGGCATCGCGACATCGCAAGGTAACCAATTCAATATGTACAAGGCGCACGGCCTGGTGCGCGACGTTTTCCGTACGCGCAACATGCGCTCGCTGCCGGGTACGTCGGGCGTCGGCCAGGTCCGTTATCCCACCGCGGGCTCCAGCGCCAGCGAGGAAGAGGCCCAGCCGTTCTACGTTAACGCGCCGTTCGGCATCATGTTCGCCCACAACGGCAACCTGACCAATTGGCGCGAACTGCGCGAATCGCTCTACCGCGTCGACCGCCGCCACATCAACACCAACTCCGATTCCGAAGTCCTGCTGAACGTGCTGGCGCACGAGCTGCAATCGGCGGCCAGCGGCGTGTCGCTGGACGACGATGCGATCTTCCGCGCCGTGTCGGCCCTGCACAAGCGCGTGCGCGGCGCCTACGCCGTGGTGGCGCAGATTTCCGGTTACGGCTTGCTCGCCTTCCGCGATCCCAACGGCATCCGTCCGCTGTGCATCGGCCGCCAGGAAACCGAAGAGGGCGTGGAATGGATGGTGGCCTCGGAATCCGTGGCGCTGGAGGGCAGCGGCTTTGCCTTCGTGCGCGACGTCGAGCCCGGCGAGGCCGTGTTCGTCGACCTGGACGGCCGCTTCGTCAGCCGCCAGTGCGCCGACAACCCCCAGCTGGTGCCCTGCATATTCGAATACGTGTACTTCGCGCGTCCGGATTCGCTGATCGATGGCGTGTCGGTGTATGACGCCCGTCTGCGCATGGGCGAGTACCTGGCCGACAAGGTGGCCCGCAACATGCGCCTGGGCGACATCGACGTGGTCATGCCGATTCCGGATTCCTCGCGTCCCGCCGCCATGCAGCTGGCCGCGCGCCTGAACCTGGACTACCGCGAAGGCCTGATCAAGAATCGCTACGTGGGCCGTACCTTCATCATGCCGGGCCAGGCCGTGCGCCGCAAATCGGTGCGCCAGAAGCTCAACGCCATCGGCATGGAGTTCAAGGGCAAGAACGTGCTGCTGGTGGATGACTCCATCGTGCGCGGCACTACCAGCCGCGAAATCGTGGACATGGCCCGCGCCGCCGGCGCCAACAAGGTGTACTTCGCCTCGGCAGCTCCCCCGGTGCGTTTCCCGAACGTCTACGGCATCGACATGCCCACGCAGAGCGAACTGATCGCCACCGGCCGCAACGACGAGGAAATCGCCCGCGCGATCGGCGCCGATTCGCTGATCTACCAGGACCTGCACGACATGCAGCAGTCGGTCCGGGACATCAATCCCAAGCTGTCGCGCTTCGAGGCTTCCTGCTTTGACGGCCAGTACGTCACGGGCGACATTACCCCCGAGTACCTGGCGCGTCTGGGTCAATCCCGCTCGGAGCCTGGCCAGGATGAAGGGGCGAGTGGTTTGCGCTTCAACATGGGCTACGCCGCCAGCGACGCCTGATCTGCCTGATGGGCAAAAAAATGCCGTCCTGCGGGACGGCATTTTTTATTGCCAAGTGCAAGGCGCGCGCCCGGGGATGTCAGGCCGCAGTCTTCCACAACGTTTCCCGCGTGGCTTCCAGGTGCGTCAGATATAGGCGCAGGTCGAACTCATACTGGTGATACTGCGGCTCCATGCGCAGGCACATACTGTAGAAGGCCTTGTTATGGTCCTTCTCCTTCAGGTGAGCCAGCTCATGCACCGTGATCATCTTCAGGAACTCGGCCGGCACGGTCTTGAACAATGTCGCCAACCGGATTTCATGCTTGGCCTTGAGCTTGCCGCCCTGCACGCGCGAGATATAGGTGTGCTGTCCCAACGCATGCTGGATCACGTGGATCTTGCTGTCGAAGGCGACCTTGTTGATCTGGTCGCCGTTGCGCATGTGGGCGTTCTTCAGATCCGTCACATATTGGTAGAGCGCGCGGTCGGTGCGGACGTCGTGCGGGCCGGCAGGGTAGCGCGCCAGCAGCGCCGCGCCCAGCTTGCCTTGGTCGAGCAGCTTTTGGGTCTGGGTGAGCAGGGATTCCGGGTATCCGGTCAGGTACTTCAAGGTGGACATGATCAAGAATGGGGTTACGGCATGACGGTCAGGCGCGGCCACGTCTCGACATGGCGTTTGGCGGCGAGCCGCGAGGCATAGGCTGCGGGGTCCGCTGCGGGGCTGGGCCGCAGCACTAGCGCAAACAGGTCGGCCAGGCCATGCGGAGCGATGATCTGCACCTCGTCAGCGCGCGTCAGGCGCACGGCGACACAGGTGGCGGTTTCAGGCCAGGCCGCAATGCCTGCTGCCAGCGAGGGCGCCGGGGGCGGCGCGGCGCCCGCGCTATCTCGGCGCCAGAGGTGCACGCGGGCTTGGTTCACCACCTCCCAGGGCGCATCGGGCGCGGCGTCGCGCAGGCGGCGGGTGACTTCCGCCTCATGGGCGGCGGAGAGATCGGCGGGGTTGTGGTAGACCAAGTCGACGTCGGCTGGGGTATGGTTTCCCAGCGGGTAGCCGTGCAGGTGATTCCAGACCAAGGTGCGAACCGCGCCGGCGCCTACGCAGCCATCCACGGGTCCATGATCACGGGCGACGCGCAGCCAACGCATCAGCGGCTCATGCCCCAGGACCAGCTGGCGCAGCGTGGCGGCGTTCCGATCCCCGGACAGCGCCTGCACGGTACTTACTGCGAACCGCCGCGCCGGAACACGACAGGCAGCGCCATGAAGAAAATGATGACGAAGAGCGCCAGGCTCCACAAGGCGTACTCGATGCCCAGCACCGGCACCTTGGCGTCCATGCAGGTGGCAAAGATGCCGAACAGCCACGGCACGGCGCTTTCCAGGCCGATGCCGGTCATGAAGCGGTCGGCGAAGGTCTGGTCGCACGACAGCATGTTGGCGGCCACGCTGTATTGGTACCAGGCGGCGGCGATGCCGCTCAGGGACAGCAGCGCGGTGAGCGCGCCGCACAGGCGCGTCAGGGCGCGTCCGCCGCCGAATCCGCCCACCAGCGCGATGACGCCGATCACCAGGTAGATCAGGCGCTGCATGACGCACCAGGCGCAGGGCGGCATGTCGAAGACGTGCTGGGAAACCAGGGCGAGGCCGACGGCGCCGAAGCAGAAGAGGGCGATCAGGCGGAGCAGGCGTTCTGAGCGAGAGGTCATTGTTGCTTTGCAAGGGTTGGAAAAGGGGCCGGACCCGGCGTCCGGCCAGGCTTAGGCCTTGGGAATTGGAATTGGTTGCATCACTTGCTGCAACACGCCCAGCAGCAGTTCGCGCGAGCCTTCCCAGAAGATCTGCACGCCCAGGCACAGCATGATGAAGGCCGACAGGCGCATGAACACGGCCGTGCCGTTGTCGCCCAGCCGGTGCAGCATCTGCGCGGCAAAGCGCAGGCAGATGTAGAGCGTCACCGACACGACGATGATGCCTGGGATGGAGCCGCCTAGCCGCAGCAGGCTAAGCACGTGGTTCTGGTCCCGTAGCGAGACCCCCACGGTGATGGCCGCGGCGATGGAGCCCGGCCCGCAGCTGATGGGGAAGGTCAGGGGGTAGAACGCGCGGGCCTTGGCCATTTCCGGGGTGAAGGACTCGGCCATGCGCGCCACGCGCTCCGTGTCGGCGTCGGGCGAATTCACCAGCCGCCAGGCGCTGGCGATCACGAGCATGCCGCCGCCAACCCGCACAATGGACAGCGAGATGCCGAAGAAGCTGAGCAGCACGTTGCCGGCCACCATGGCGACGACCAGCATCAGGCAGACATTGATGGCCACGCGCTTGGCCAGCACCATCCGGGTGGATGATGACGCGCCCTCGGTCAGCGACAGGAAGATCGGCGCGATCGCGGGCGGGTTAAGAAACGGCAATAGGGTGGCCAGCGCGAAAAAGAAGCTGGTACCGAAAACGCGCAGATATTCGTTTAGCTCCATGGGGAGGGCATCGCCTGGCCGAAAACCGGGATTGTATGCGGTCCCGGCGGCGCTGGCGATGCCAGGCGCCAGGGGTCAGGCGGCGCGCTGCTGGGCTTCCTCGCCCGCCAGGGCATCCAGGATGTCGCGCTCGAACTGCATCTGGCTGCGCGGGCGCGCCAGCGCCGAGCCGTCCACGATGAACACGTCCTCGACCCGGTCGCCCAGCGTCATGATCTTGGCCATCAGCAGGTTCACTTCATGGCGGGCGAAGACGCGCGCCAGGGCGTGCAACAGGCCGGGGCGGTCGGTCGCGGTCACGGACAGGCGCCAGGAGGTGCTGCGTTCGTCGGGCTGCAGTTCGGCCTGCGGCATGACCGGGAACACCCGCGACACGCGCGACTGGCGGCCGCGGCCGTAGTAGCCGCCGCGGGCGGGCTGCTGCAAGGCGGCGGCGTGCGGGTCTTTCAGGCGTTCAGCCAGCTCATGTTCGACCAGGGTGGCGTGGGCGCGCAGGTCGCTGGCGCCTTCCGGCAGCAGCACGATGAAGCTGTCCAGCGCCCAGCCGTGGCGCGTGGTGTGGATGCGGGCATCCTGAATGGAAAGCGACTTGGCGTCGAAATAGCCGCAGATCGCCACGAACAGGTCGGGCGCATCGCGGGTGTACACCATGATCTGCAGGCCTTCCCCATGCTCGGTGGGGCGGGCCTTGACCACGGCCTGCGCCGGTTCCACCTGGTGGTAAAGATGGCGCGTGTGCCAGGCGATGTCCGAGGCGTCGTGGCGCAGGAAGTACGCCACGTCGAGCTGGTTCCAGAACGCTTCGCGGGCGTCGTCGCGCAGGCCCGCCAGGCGCGTCAGGCGGGCGGCCTCTTCCTTGCGTTCGGTCAGCACGGTGTGGGCGTCGGCATGGGCGCCGCCCAGGGCGGCCAGCGTCAGCTTGTACAGGTCTTCCAGCAGCTTGCCCTTCCAGGCATTCCAGACCTTGGGGCTGGTGCCGCGGATATCGGCCACTGTCAGCAGATACAGGGCGGTCAGGTGGCGTTCGTCCTTCACGGTGGCGGCGAAGTCCTGCACCACGGCGGGGTCGGACAGGTCGCGCTTCTGCGCCACGGCCGACATCAGCAGGTGCTGGCGGACCAGGAACTCGACCAGCTGGGTGTCCTCGGGCTCCATGCCATGGTCTTGCGCGAACTTGCGCACTTCGCGCGCGCCCAGTTCGGAATGGTCGCCGCCGCGGCCCTTGGCAATGTCGTGGAACAGCGCGGCCACATACAGCAGCCAGTGCCGGTCCAGGCCGGCGATCAACTGGCTGGCCAGCGGATATTCCTGGGCATGTTCGGGCATGGTGAAGCGGCGCAGGTTGCGCACCACCGCCAGCGTGTGCTGGTCGACCGTGTAGGCGTGGAACAGGTCGTGCTGCATCTGGCCTACGATGCGGCGGAACACCGGCAGGTAGCGCGGCAGGATATTCAGCATGGTCATGCGCCGCAGCTCGTGCACGATGCCGCGCGGCTGCTGCAGGATCTGCAGGAACAGCTTGCGATTGACCGGGTTGCGTCGGAACTGCGCGTCGATGCGATGGCGCGAATGCCAGATGGCGCGCAGGGTCCGCGCCGACATGCCGGTCAGTTCCGGATGCTGCTGCATCACCAGGAAGGCGCGCAGCAGCAGCGTGGGATTGCGCTCGAAGCCGTCGTCGCGAATGATGTCCAGGCGGTCGCGCAGGTTGCGGAAATCGTCGTCGATGTCGCGCGCGTCGCTGTCCGGGCGCGGGAACAGGCGCTCCTCGATGTTCTGCACCAGGATGCCATTGAGCTGCGTCACCAGCCGCGCCGCCCAGTAGTAGCGCTGCATCAGCAGCTCGCTGCCGCGGCGGGTGGCGGTGGCGTGTATGCCGTAGACCTCGGCCAGGGCCGGCTGCAGGTCGAACAGCACGCGATCCTCGCGCCGGTTCGCCAGCAGGTGCAACTCGATGCGCAGCCGCTTGAAGGCTTGTTCCGCTTTACGCAGGTCACGCGCCTCGGACGAAGTCAGCAGGCCGGCCTGCGCCACGGATCGCCAGCTGTCGCCAAAGCCTGCCGCCCGGGCCATCCACAGGATGACCTGCAGGTCGCGCAGCCCGCCGGGCGACTCCTTGCAGTTCGGCTCCAGTGCGTAGGGCGTGTCCTGGTAGCGCGCGTGGCGCTGCTGCATTTCGACGCGCTTGGCGCGGAAGAAGGCGCGCGGGTCCAGCCGGGATTTGGTCGCGGCTTCGAATTTCTTCATCAGCGCGCGGCTGCCGGCGAGCCAGCGGGACTCCAGCAAGGCGGTCTCCACCGTGATGTCGGCGTCCGCCTCGCGTTCGCAGTCCTCGATGGTGCGCACGCTGTGGCCGGGCTCCAGGCCCAGGTCCCACAGCGAGGCGACCAGCTTCTCGATGGCCGACTCGTCCTCGGGCGTGGGGACGTGCGGCAGCAGGATCAGCAGATCGACATCGGAATGCGGGTAGAGCTCGCCGCGGCCATAGCCGCCCACGGCCGCCAGCGTGGCGCCTGTGGGCAGCGGGCAATGCTTGACCAGGTCGCGCAGCGCGGCGTCGACGATGCGCCGCAGCTCGGACAGCAGGGCGTCCGGCCGCAGGTGCGTGCGGAACTGCGCCACCGCGGTCCGCCGGGCTTCCTGAATGCGTTCGCGCAGGGCGCTGAGGTACTTGGCGGTCATGGTGGCGGTAGGCGGGGTTTCAGACGGCGGGGATGACCAGGGGCTCGGTGATGAAGGCCGGCGGCTGGGGCATGCCAGGCGACAGGGTCAGGACTTCGTAACCGGTTTCGGTGACACAGACAGCATGCTCCCACTGGGCCGACAGGCTGTGGTCGCGGGTGACGACCGTCCAGCCATCGGACAGCTGGCGAATCTCGCGGCGTCCGGCGTTGATCATGGGCTCGATGGTGAACAGCATGCCGGTCGTCAATTCCACGCCCGTGCCGGGCTTGCCATAGTGCAGCACCTGCGGGTCTTCATGGAAGCGCTGGCCGATACCGTGGCCGCAGAATTCGCGCACCACCGAAAAGCCGTTGGCTTCGGCGTGCTTCTGGATCGCGTTGCCGATGTCGCCCAACGTGGCCCCGTTTTTTACCTGCTGGATGCCCTTCCACATGCATTCGAAGGTGATCTCGGTCAATCGGCGCGACAATATGGACTGTTCGCCCACCGGGTACATGCGGCTGGTGTCGCCGAACCAGCCGTCCTTGATGATGGTGACGTCGATATTCAGCGAATCGCTGTTCTTCAGCACCTTGTCGCCCGGGATGCCGTGGCAGACCTGATGGTTGACCGAGGTACAGATGGCGCCGGGAAAGGGCGGGTAGCCCGGGGGGGCATAGCCCACGGTGGCGGATTTCACGCCCAGCTCATCGGTCAGGTATTCCAGGCAGAGACGGTCCAGCTCCCCGGTGGTGACGCCAGGCTTGACGTAGGGAGTGATGAAATCGAGGACTTTGGCCGCATCCTGGCAGGCGGCGCGCATCTTGGCCAGGTCGGCTTGATTGGTGATAGTGCCCATGGAGTCGCTTGGCGATATCTCGCTTGAATGTCTGCTTGAAAGGATAGTAGAATTATAGGCTTCCCTAAAATTTTGGGGAGCAATCGGGTTACGGCAAAGGCTGAGCCCGGCGGGTGCAGGCAGCGACGTTCGGCGTCAGGCCACGCAAACCCGGCAGTTATTGGCAGCGGATCCTTTCATAGTGATCGGCGGCGCGCCCTGAAGTTTCACCGCAAGCGAAGGTTGTGGAGCGAAATCGGGTGGGTCGTTGGTTCCATGGGCGGGAGCGCGGGCAGGACCTGCTGGACACGTGTGGGCGGCGGTGAATCCAAAGCAGGTGCAAGCTGGGACGCGGCGTGCTTGTAAGCCCGGTCATGTTTTAGAGCGGCGATGCAGGCTCAGGGTCTGGACTCAGTATGGGCGTCGGCTTAAGTTCTTGAAAACGTTCACGTTTTCTTAAGAAATGCCCCGATGGTCTGATGCGCGGTCGAACTGAAGCCAGGGCGTAAAACCCCGCGCTTGAACGCGAAGAGCTGGATTTTCCAGAGCTGGATTTCGCTGCCAACAAAACAGGTCCGGGTGCGCTTTCGGGAAACCGCCGGAAACTTCCAGGAAATTCCTGGTGGGTCTGGACAAGCGCCTGCAAGCGTGCGGTGCAAGGCTCTTGGTCGTGGCGGCCGTCTGGGTTTATCGCGGCAGCGTAGTAGAAGGCGCCCTAGGGCGTCGTAGTTATTGCGGCAGTGATCGGTCGGCCCGGTTAAAATTTAGTCATCCCGCATTTGCGGGAAATCGCGCGCAACACCACCCAGGGTGTCAGCCAGAGGCTGATGCAGGTGCGGCGCAAGAAATCAACCCTTGGAGAAAGTTATGTCTTTGATGCGCGAAATGCTGGAAGCGGGTGTCCACTTTGGTCACCAGACCCGCTACTGGAACCCCAAGATGGCCCCCTACATCTTCGGCCATCGCAACAAGATTCACATCATCAACCTCGAAAAGACGGTTGATAAGTACCAGGAAGCCACCAAGTTCGTGAAGCAGTTGGCTGCTCGCGGCGGTAGCATCCTGTTCGTCGGCACCAAGCGCGCTGCCCGCGAGCTGGTCGCCTCCGAAGCCAGCCGTTGCGGCATGCCTTTCGTCGACGCCCGCTGGCTCGGCGGCATGCTGACCAACTTCAAGACGGTCAAGACCTCGGTCAAGCGCCTGAAGGACATGGAAGTCGTGGTCGCCGAAGGCGGCGCCGAGCGCATGATCAAGAAGGAAGGCCTGCTGTTCCAACGCGAACTGGACAAGCTGAACAAGTCGATCGGCGGCATCAAGGACATGAACGGTCTGCCTGACGCCATTTTCGTGATCGACGTCGGCTACCACAAGATCGCCATCGCCGAAGCCAAGACCCTGGGCATCCCCGTGGTCGCCGTGGTTGACACCAACCACTCGCCCGACGGCATCGACTACGTCATCCCCGGCAACGACGACTCGGCCAAGGCCATCGCGCTGTACGCCAAGGGCATCGCCGACGCCGTGCTGGAAGGCCGCGAACAGAACCTGAACGGTCTGGTCGAAGAGCTGGGCGAAGGTCAGGAAGAGTTCGTCGAAGTGCAGGACAACCAGGCCTAAGCCTGCTGTCATGTCCGGCGGTTAGCGTCTGGGAGCGGTGCCGAAGCCGGTCCGCTCCCGCCTCGCCGGCAATGCGAAGGTGGGCTCCCATCTTCCTGATCCGCTAGTCGCGGATGTCCCATCGAATCAAACCACTGTCCCGGTGCGCCGGGGCATGTTCTAGCAAATTGGAGCAAACATGGCTGAAATTACCGCTGCCCTGGTCAAGGAACTGCGCGAAAAGACCGACGCGCCCATGATGGAGTGCAAGAAGGCCTTGACGGAAGCCGAGGGTGACCTGGCCCGCGCCGAGGAAATCCTGCGCGTCAAGCTGGGCAACAAGGCCAGCAAGGCTGCCGCCCGCGTCACCGCTGAAGGCCTGATCGGTCTGTTCATCTCCGCCGACGCCAAGAAGGGCGCCGTCATCGAAATCAACTGCGAAACCGACTTCGTCGCCAAGAACGACGACTTCGTCGGCTTCGTGAACAAGCTGGCCGAGCTGGTCGCCACGCAGAACCCCGCCACGGTGGAAGCCCTGTCGGCGCTGCCCTACGGCGACGGCACGGTCGAAAGCACCCGCACCGCCCTGATCGGCAAGATCGGCGAAAACATCTCGATCCGCCGCTTCGAGCGCATCGAGACCCCGAACGCGCTGGCCAGCTACGTGCACGGCGGCAAGATCGGCGTGCTGGTCGAATACACCGGCGCGGAAGAAGTGGGCAAGGACCTGGCGATGCACATCGCCGCCACCAAGCCCAAGGCGCTGAACGCCGACGGCGTGAACCCCGCCGACATCGCCGCCGAGCGCTCGGTCGCCGAGCAGAAGGCCGCCGAATCGGGCAAGCCGGCTGAAATCGTCGCCAAGATGGTCGAAGGTTCGGTCGCGAAGTTCCTGAAGGAAGTCACCCTGCTGTCGCAGCCGTTCGTCAAGAGCGACAAGCACAGCGTTGAGCAGATGCTCAAGGAAAAGGGCGCTTCGATCAGCAAGTTCGTGCTGTTCGTTGTCGGCGAAGGTATTGAGAAGAAGACCAGCGATTTCGCCGCTGAGGTCGCCGCCGCCGCCGCTGGCCGCGCCTGACCCAGGGTAGTGCTTAAGGGCCGGCGCTAGATTAAATTCTAGTCCGGCCTATTTCTTGTCTTACACTTTCGTCGGATTGTTCTTCGGGATATCACCTATGAGCAGCAGAGCATACAAACGGGTTCTTCTCAAACTTTCCGGCGAGGCGCTGATGGGCGACGATGCATTCGGCATCAACCGCTCCACCATCGTCCGCATGACCGATGAGGTTGCCGAGGTCGCCGCCACGGGCGTCGAGCTGGCCATCGTCATCGGCGGAGGTAATATTTTCCGTGGCGTCGCCCCGGGTGCGCAGGGCATGGACCGCGCAACCGCCGACTACATGGGCATGATGGCCACCATCATGAACGCGCTTGCGCTGCAAGACGCGCTCAAGCACAAGGGTATCGACACCCGCGTGCAGTCGGCCTTGAACATCGATCAGGTCGTCGAGCCGTACATCCGCCCGAAGGCGCTGCGCTACCTCGAAGAGGGCAAGGTCGTCATTTTCGCGGCAGGTACCGGCAACCCCTTCTTCACCACGGACACGGCTGCTGCGTTGCGCGGCGCCGAGATCGGGGCGGAGATCGTGCTGAAGGCCACCAAGGTCGACGGCATCTACAGCGCGGATCCCAACAAGGATCCCACCGCCACGCGTTACTCGCGCATCAGCTTCGACGAAGCGATCGTACGCCGGCTGGAAGTCATGGACGCCACCGCCTTCGCGCTGTGCCGTGACCAGAAGCTGCCGATCAAAGTGTTTTCGATCAATAAGTCCGGCGCCCTCAAGCGGGTCGTCAGCGGCGAAGACGAAGGCACCTTGGTACACGTCTAAAGAAAAGGAAATTCCATGAGCGCCGCAGAAATCCGCAAATCCGCCGAAGCCAGGATGGCCAAGTCGCTTGACACGCTCAAGACCAGCCTGGCCAAGATCCGCACGGGCCGCGCCCACACCGGCATCCTGGACCACGTGCAGGTCGAGTACTACGGCTCGCCCGTGCCGATCAGCCAGGTCGGCAACGT
Source organism: Achromobacter pestifer (assembly GCF_013267355.1). NCBI lineage: Bacteria > Pseudomonadati > Pseudomonadota > Betaproteobacteria > Burkholderiales > Alcaligenaceae > Achromobacter > Achromobacter pestifer. The sequence continues at coordinate 6,755,402 of NZ_CP053985.1, read as the reverse complement.
GAACCTCGTGGACGCCCGTACCATCAGCGTGCAGCCCTACGAGAAGAGCATGGCCGCCGCGATTGAAAAGGCGATCCGCGAATCGGACCTGGGCCTGAACCCCATGTCGATGGGCGACACCATCCGCGTGCCGATGCCCGCGCTGACCGAAGAACGCCGCCGCGATCTGACCAAGGTGGTCCGCAGCGAAGGCGAAGACGCCAAGGTGGCCGTGCGCAACCTGCGCCGCGAAGCCAACGAAGCGTTGAAGAAGCTGGTCAAGGACAAGGAAATCTCCGAGGACGACGAGCGCCGTTCGCAGGATGATGTCCAGAAGCTGACCGATCGCAGCGTGGCCGAGATCGACAAGATGGTCACGCAGAAAGAAGCGGAAATCATGACCGTATAATTCCTGGATGCCGTCAGGGTGATAGGCTAGGCCGTATCGCCCTGGCGACCAGGATTTCCTGCCTGAGCGCCGTCCTGTCCATTGTTCCGCAGCATTGCTGCGCAGCGGTGGAGCGACGGCGCAGGCTTTTCTCCCTGTATTTCCGTTTTCGCCGTTTCACCGCGCGCAGCTCCAGACCAATGGCAACCAGTTCGACCCAGGCGGTTCCCGCTACCCGCGACATTCCCGAGCACGTGGCCATCATCATGGATGGCAATGGCCGGTGGGCGACGAGGCGGCTGCTGCCGCGCACGGCGGGCCACGCCAAGGGCGTGCAGGCGGTGCGTCGCGTCGTCGAGGCCTGCGGCCGCGCCGGCGTGCGCTATCTGACCCTGTTCGCCTTCAGTTCCGAGAACTGGCGCCGTCCCGCCGAGGAAGTGTCGCTGCTCATGCGCCTGTTCGTGCAGGCGCTGGAGCGCGAAATCGGCAAGCTGGACGAGCAGGGCGTGCGCTTGCACGTCATCGGCGATCTGTCGGCCTTCGAGCCCCGCCTGCAAGAACTCATTTTCGCCGCGCAGGAACGCACCGCGCACAACGACCGCCTGCATCTCACGGTCGCCGCCAACTATGGCGGACGCTGGGACATCCTGCAGGCCACCCGCGCCATGCTGGCGGCCGAACCCGGACTGGCCGCCCAGCCCCAATTGGTGGACGAGGGGCGCCTGTCCCGGCACCTGTCCATGGCCTGGGCGCCCGAGCCCGACCTGTTCATCCGCACTGGCGGCGAACAGCGCATTTCCAATTTCCTGATCTGGCAGATGGCTTACGCGGAGTTCTACTTCACGGATCGCTACTGGCCGGATTTCGGCGCCGCCGAGCTTGCGGCCGCCTTTGACTGGTACCGGGCGCGCGAACGCCGCTTCGGCCGTACCAGCGCGCAACTCAGCGAAGACGGCGCGAAGTAAACGGACGACCCGCGCGTCTTTCCAGGCTGTACACGAGGAGACCGTCATATGTTGGGCCAGCGTATCGTTACCGCAGTCGTTCTGTTGGCCGTTCTGGCTGCCGCGATGATCAGCGCGAACCCCTGGTGGTTCGTTGCCTTGTTGGCCCTGGCTGCCGCCTGCGCCAATTGGGAGTGGCTGCGCCTGACGCTGCCGCAACCGCCTTCCCCCTTGATCGCCGTCGGCGTCGCCGTGCTGCTGTTTGCGGGCATGCTGGCCTTGGCTTCGGCCTGGCTGGCGGGTGGCGGCGCGGGAATCGCCGATCCCGCCTGGGTGCTGCGCTATCTGGTGCCGGCAGTGGCCGCGGTCTGGCTGTTCGGCGGCTTGGCGGTGGTGGTGCGCGGCCGTTCCGATGCGCCGCCCGCCAGCCTGGGCTGGTCGGTTTTCTCCGTACCCGCCGCGTTTGCCGCCTGGGCCGTGCTGGCGCAGATGTTCGTGGCGCACGGCGCCGGTTTCGTGGTGTCGCTGCTGGCGCTGGTCTGGGTCGCCGATATCGCCGCATATTTCGCCGGCAGGGCGTTCGGCAAGCGTAAACTGGCCCCGCGGGTCAGCCCGGGCAAGACGATGGCCGGCGCGGTCGCCGGCGTCCTGGGCGCGGTCATCTGGATCGGCCTTTCCAGCCTGTGGGACGGCACTTATGGCCACGCGCTGGTCGAGCGCTGGAGCCTGTGGCTGGCCCTGCCCATCGCCGCGCTGCTGGGCGTGGTGTCGATCGTCGGAGACCTGTTCGAATCGCTGCTCAAGCGGCGGGCCGGCCGCAAGGATTCCAGCACGCTGCTGCCGGGCCACGGCGGGGTCTATGACCGCATCGACGCCATTCTCCCGGTCGCGCCGTTTGCGCTACTTTTGTCTGGAGTGTTGTTTTGACGGCTTTTCAACGCGTCGTCGTGCTGGGATCCACCGGTTCGATCGGTGAAAGCACGCTGGATGTGATCGCTCGCCACCCCGAGCGCCTGGCGGTTCATGCCTTGTCGGCGTACAGCCGGATGGCGCGCCTGGCGCAGCAGGCGCAGGCGTGCCGGGCGGCCGTCGTGGTGGTGCCCGATGCGGCGGCCCGCGAAAAATTCATTGCTGCCTGGGCAGGCGGTCAGCCCATGCCGGAGATCCGGGTCGGCGCGCAGGCGCTGGCCGATACCGCCGCCGACCCCCAATGCGACGCGGTCATGGCCGCCATCGTGGGCGCTGCGGGTCTGCCCGCCGCCCTGGCGGCAGCCCGCAGCGGCAAGCGCGTCCTGCTGGCCAACAAGGAAGCGCTGGTCGCGGCCGGCTCGCTCTTCATGCAGGCCGTACGTGACAACGGCGCTGAACTGCTGCCTATCGACAGCGAACATAACGCCATCTTCCAGTGCTTGCCCCATGGCGGGCGCGCTGTCGCGCCGGAGAGCCCTGCGCCGGGCGTGCGCCGCCTGCTGCTGACCGCTTCCGGCGGTCCGTTCCGTGGGCGCGACCTGGAAGACCTGCACGACGTGACCCCGGCCCAGGCTTGCGCCCACCCCAACTGGAGCATGGGCCGCAAGATTTCGGTCGATTCCGCCACCATGCTCAACAAGGGTCTCGAGGTGATCGAGGCGCATTGGCTGTTCGCCATGCCCGCCGACCGCATCGAGGTGGTGGTGCATCCCCAGAGCGTGGTGCATTCCATGGTGGAGTACGACGACGGCTCCGTGCTGGCGCAGCTCGGCCAGCCCGATATGCGCACGCCCATAGCCTACGGCCTGGGCTTTCCCGAGCGCCTGGACAGCGGCGTCGGTCCGTTGGACCTGACGCGGCTGGGCCGGCTGGACTTCGAGAAGCCCGATCTAGCCCGTTTTCCGTGTCTGGCCCTGTCATTCGCGGCGTTGCGCGCCGGGCAGGGGGCATGTGTGGCGCTGAATGCCGCCAACGAGATCGCGGTGGAGGCTTTCCTGGGCGGCCGGCTGACCTACACCTGGATTCCGCGGGTTATCGAGGCGACCCTGGAGTGGCAGGCGCGGCAAGCATCTGTTACGCTCAACAGTCTTGACGACGTGCTCGCGCTAGACTCGGACGCGCGCGTTTTCGCCGGCAACCTGGGCCTGGCCTGATGTGGGCACGATCGCCATCGTCCGCCGGCCTCTGATTTTCTAGATTTCCTCGACCCCGATGCTTTTCACCCTGCTGGCCTTTGCGGTTGCGCTTGGCACCCTGATCATCTTCCATGAACTGGGGCACTATTGGGTGGCCCGCCTGTGCGGCGTGAAGGTGCTGCGCTTCTCGGTGGGGTTCGGCAAGGTCATCCTGCGCCGCACCGACCGCCACGGCACGGAATGGGCTGTCTCGGCCCTGCCGCTGGGCGGCTACGTCAAGATGCAGGACGATCCGCCCGCCGGCGCGAGCCCGGCGGAAATTGCCGGGGCCTTCAACAGCAAGCCCGTGGGCCAGCGCATCGCCATCGTTGCGGCCGGCCCCATCTTCAACCTGATACTCGCGGTCTTCCTGTACGCCGGCTTGAACATGGCCGGCACCGAGGAACCCGTGGCCGTGATCGCCCAGCCCGCGGCCGGCACGCCGGCCGCGCGCGCCGGCCTGCTCTCGGGCGACCACATCCTGGCCATCGATGGCGAGGAGGTCGCCTCCTGGTCCGACGCGCGCTGGCGCCTGATGGACGTCATGGCGACCGGCGGCAGCGCCCGCATCGAGGTCAAGACCCCCGCAGGGGCCGTCCAGCAGCGTGAACTGGTCTTGCCGTCCAACACCATGGATCCCGCCGGCGGCGACCCGCTGGCCGCGGCCGGCGTACGCCTGGCCCAGCCCAAGCCTGCCGTGCGAGTCGTCAATGACGGCGGCGAAGGGCAGGCGGCCGGCCTGCGCGCGGGCGACCTGGTCCTGGCCGTGGACGGCGTGCCCACGCCGGACACCGGCGCCCTGGTGCGGCAGATCCAGGAAAGCGCCGGCAAGACCCTGGCGCTTACGCTGGCGCGCGACGGCGCCAATATTTCCCTGAACGTCGTGCCGCGCGCCGAGACCGTCAATGGCCAGGTGATCGGCCGCCTGGGAGTCCAACTGGGCGGCGACATTCCCATGGTCACCGTGCGCTATGGCGTGTTCGAAAGCCTGTGGAAGGGCGCCGTGCGCACCTGGGACACCGCCTGGTTCTCGCTGCGCATGATGGGCCGCATGGTGACGGGCGACGTTTCCTGGCGCAATGTCAGCGGTCCCGTGACCATCGCGGACTACGCCGGCCAGACCGCCAGAATCGGAATTGTTGCGTATATCGCGTATATCGCCTTGATCAGCATCAGCCTGGGCGTACTAAATTTGCTGCCTATTCCCATGTTGGACGGTGGCCATCTGCTGTACTATCTCGTCGAAATTGTGCGGGGTAGCCCGCCGCCAGCAAGGTGGATCGATATCGGACAGCGCGCCGGCATAGGTTTATTGGCAAGCCTGATGGGGCTTGCGCTATTCAACGATTTCACGCGTTTGTTCACTTGAACGCGATTTAGCATAAAATCCACCGCCATTTGCACGACCGAGGATACTCAAGGATGTCTTTTCGCCGGATGTTTCATCACAAAAAGGGTGTACTGCCGGGTTTGATCGCCGCACTGCTGGTTCCGGCCATCGCCCACGCCTTCGACCCTTTTGTCGTGCGGGATATCCGCGTAGAGGGTATTCAGCGAACTGACGCCGGCACCGTCTTCGGCTATCTCCCCGTCAAGGTGGGTGAGAAGTTCACCGAGGAAGAAGCGACCGAAGCCATCCGCCGCTTGTACGGCACTGGCTTTTTCACTGACGTACAGATCCAGACGGACAACAACGTCGTCGTGGTGGTCGTGCAGGAACGCCCCACGATCGCGTCGCTGAACTTCAACGGCATGCGCGAGTTCGACTCCAAGGCCATCACCACGTCGCTGGCGCAGGTGGGCTTCGCCGAAGGCCGCATCTTCGACCGCTCCATGCTCGAGCGCGCCGAATACGAACTGAAGCAGCAGTACCTGTCCAAGGGCAAGTACGGCATCGAAGTGACTTCCACCGTGACCCCGCTGCCGCGCAACCGCGTGGGCGTGAGCTTCGACGTGTTCGAAGGCTCGGTCGCGCGCATCCAGGAAATCCGCTTCGTGGGCAACAAGGCTTTTTCGGAAAGCGATCTGCTCGACGAATTCAAGCTGACCACGCCGGGCTGGCTGACCTGGTACACCGATACCGACAAGTACTCGCGCGAAAAGCTCGAAGGCGACCTGGAGCGCCTGCGCTCGTTCTACCTGGACCGCGGCTACCTCGAGTTCTCGGTCGAGCCGCCCCAAGTCACGATTTCGCCGGACCGCAAGGACATCCGCATCACGATTACCGTGCACGAAGGCGAGCCCTACAAGGTGCGCAGCGTGAAGCTGGCCGGCAATCTGCTGGGCCTGGACAAGGAAATCGGCGCACTGCTGGAAATCAAGCCGGAAGAGACGTTCTCCGCCGCCAAGGCCAACGGCTCGGCCAAGGCCATCACCGACTATCTGGGCGAACTGGGCTACGCGTTTGCCAACGTCAACCCCAACCCGCAGCTGGACCGCGCCAAGCATGAGGCCGACCTGACGTTCTACGTCGATCCCAGCCGCCGCGTGTACGTGCGCCGCATCCAGATCGGCGGCAATACCCGCACGCGCGACGAAGTCGTGCGCCGCGAAATGCGCCAGCAGGAAGCTGCCTGGTACGACGCCAAGGACATCAAGACCTCGCGCGACCGCGTTGACCGCCTGGGCTATTTCAGCGACGTGAACGTCAAGACCGATCCAGTTCCGGGCTCCCCGGACCAGGTCGACGTCAACGTGGACGTCAAGGAAAAGCCCACCGGCATGATCAACCTGGGCGTGGGTTACGGCTCGTCCGAAAAGGCCATTCTGTCGGCCGGCATCAGCGAAGACAACGTCTTCGGCAGCGGCACCAACCTGACCCTGCAGCTGAACACCAGCAAGACCAACCGCGCCGTGGTGCTGTCGCACACCGATCCGTACTGGACCAAGGACGGCATCAGCCGTACCACGTCCGCCTACTATCGCGTGACCGAGCCCTGGAACAACAACGACGGCGACTACCGCGTCAAGGCCATGGGCCTGGGCATGAACTTCGGCGTGCCGATCTCGGAATATGACCGGATCATGCTGGGCGCGAACATCGAACGTAACCAGATCGATCTGTTCAACAACTCGCCGGCGGCCTACGAGAAGTTCGTCAGGGACTACGGCGACGCGACCAACTCGGTGATCTTCACCACCGGTTGGACCAAGGACACGCGCGACAGCGGCCTGGCGCCGACCAAGGGCGGGTATACCCGCCTGAAGGCCGACGTGTCGACCATCGATCTGCAGTACACGATGCTGACGGCACAGCAGCAGTACTTCGTGCCGCTGGGCGGCTCCTATACCCTGGCCTTGAACGGCATGGTCGACTGGGGTCAGAGCTACGGCAGCAAGGACTACCCGATCATCAAGAACGTCTATGCCGGCGGTATCGGCACGGTGCGCGGCTACGAGGGCTCGTCCTTGGGTCCGCGCGATACGAAGACCGGCGACTACCTGGGCGGCACGCGGCGCGTCATCGCCAACGCGCAGCTCTATCTGCCGTTCCCGGGCGCGTCGAAGGACCGCACGCTGCGCTGGTTCATTTTCTCGGACGCGGGCCAGGTTTCGGCCGGCAGCGGCCAGAGCTGCACCGGCGGCAAGCCCGGCAGCGAGGTCGAGGATCCGTGCGGCTGGAGGTTCTCGGCGGGTATCGGCCTGTCGTGGCAGTCGCCGATGGGACCGCTGCAGTTGTCTTATGCCCGTCCGCTCAATTCGAAGTCGGGCGACGACAAGCAGAGCTTCCAGTTCCAGATCGGGACCGGTTTCTAAGCACGCCGTTACGCTTGAAAACAAGGGGGAAGGGCGTACGGCCGGCTCCCTTGCTGTTTAGTGGCACAATACACACTTTGGCTTTGCCTTACTGGAAGGTGAGATTTTCATGATGTCTGATTCCGCACTTAAAACCTCGAATTCGCTGCGCGCCAAGCGCCGCGGCAAACTGGGCGGCTCCATTGCCCTGGTAGGTGCGCTCATACTCGGTTCGGCTGCGGCGATTCCCGCGCAGGCTCAAGGCACGAAGATCGGTTTCGTCAATACCGAGCGGATCCTGCGCGAGTCGACCCCGGCCAAGGCGGCGCAAAGCAAGATCGAAGCCGAATTCAAGAAGCGCGACGACGAACTCCAGCGCCTGAACAACAGCCTGCGTTCGCAAGCCGAGAAGTTCGACAAGGACGCTCCCGTTCTGTCGGAGTCCGATCGCGTCAAGCGCCAGCGCGAACTGTCCAACCTGGATACCGACCTGCAGCGCAAGCGCCGCGAGTTCCAGGAAGACTTCAATCGCCGCCGCAACGAAGAGTTCTCGGGCATCGTGACGAAGGCCAATGACGCCATCAAGCGCATCGCCGAACAGGAAAACTACGACCTGATCATTCAGGACGCCGTGACCGTCAACCCGCGCATCGACATCACCGACAAGGTGATCCAGAGCCTGGGCAAGTAAGCAGCACCCGTCACGCCATGCCGGTTTTACTGGATCTTGCCCGCGCGCCAACGCTGGAAACACTGTTGAGCGCCGCCAACACCCAGGGAATGGACTGGCGTATCAGCGCGGTTCCCGGTGCGGACCCCATGCGGGTCTGCGGCATTGGAACCCTGTCATCGGCGGGTCGGCAGGAAATCGCTTTCCTGGCCAACCCCCGCTACCAGAGCCAGCTAGGCGCCACGCAGGCAGGGGCGGTCATCGTCTCGCCCGACGTGGCCCAGGTTCTGGAAGCGGAAGGCAATGCCCGGCCGCCGTTCGCGCTGGTCGTCTGTCAGCATCCCTATCTGCTCTATGCCCGTGTGGCGCAATGGTTCGACGCCGCCAGGCGTCCCGCGCTGCCCGCGTCCACGCATCCTTCCGCGGTGGTCGCCGCTGACGCCATCATCGAAGAGGGCGTGCGCATCGGCCCGAATTGCGTCGTCGAATCCGGCGCCCGCATCGGCCGCGATACCGTGCTCGGACCCGGCTGCGTCATAGGCGCGGGCTCGTCCGTCGGACCCGGCAGCCGCCTGTACGCCCATGTCACCCTGTATGACGGGGTCAAGGTGGGCGCGCGCGCGATCATCCATAGCGGCGCCGTGCTGGGCGCGGATGGCTTCGGCTTTGCGCCCGATCCCACGCTGGGCAAGGGCGCCTGGGGCAAGATTCCCCAGCTCGGCGGCGTGACCATTGGTGACGACGTCGAAATCGGCGCCAACACCACCGTCGATCGCGGCGCGCTGGAAGACACCGTCCTGGCCGATGGCGTGAAACTGGACAACCAGATCATGGTCGCGCATAACTGCCGGATCGGCGCGCATACCGCGATTGCGGCCTGCGTCGGCGTGGCTGGCTCGACCACCATCGGCGAGCGCTGCACCATAGGCGGCGCGGCCATGCTGTCCGGCCACCTCACGCTGGGCGACGATGTGCATGTTTCCGGCGGCACCGCGGTGACCTCCAGCATTTCGAAGCCTGGCCGCTATACCGGGGTCTTCCCGTACGCGGAACATGGCGAATGGCAGCGCAACGCCGCCGTGATACAACAGTTGGCGCAATTGCGCCGGCGCGTGCGGACGCTGGAAAAAGACTAGGGCGGCGCACTGCCGCCCCTGGCGCGTCCGCGCCGCACGATTACTTTACTTCGCAGGAAAGCATAGAAAAATGGAACTCGACATCAAGGGGATCATGGAGAGGCTGCCGCATCGTTATCCGATGCTGCTGATTGACCGCGTCGTCGAAATGGTGCCTGGCAAGTCCATCGTGGCCATCAAGAACGTCTCGATCAATGAACCGTTTTTCAACGGCCATTTCCCGCACCACCCGGTGATGCCGGGCGTGCTCATCGTGGAAGCCATGGCTCAGGCCTCCGCCCTGTTCTCGTTCACCGACGAGAACGGCGGCCTGAAGTGCGAAGGTTCCAAGACCGCGTATTACCTGGTCGGCATCGACGGCGCGCGTTTCCGCCGCCCCGTGGTCCCGGGCGACCAACTGCGTATCGAGGTCGAAGCCGAGCGCCTGAGCCGCAGCATCTGTAAGTACCAAGCGCGCGCGACAGTGGACGGCCAGGAAGTCGCCTCGGCCAAGCTGATGTGCGCGATTCGCAGCCTGGAAGAGTAAATGGCAGGAAACATTCACCCCACCGCCGTCGTTGATCCGGCGGCAAAGCTCGACCCGACTGTCGTCGTGGGTCCGTTCGCGACCATCGGTCCCGATGTGACCATCGGCGCGGGCACCGAGATCGGCCCGTACTGCATGGTGGACGGGGTGACGACCATCGGGCGCGACAACCGCTTCTACCGCTATTGCTCGGTCGGCGGCATGCCCCAGGACAAGAAGTACCAGGGTGAGCCTACCCGCCTGGAGATCGGTGACCGCAACACGTTCCGGGAATTCGTCACGCTCAACACGGGCACCGTGCAGGACGGCGGGGCCACGACGATTGCCGACGACAACTGGATCATGGCGTACGTGCACGTCGCACATGATTGCCACATCGGCAACCACACCATCCTGGCCAACTCGGTGCAGCTGGGCGGCCACGTCCACGTCGGCGATTGGGCCATCGTGGGCGGCCTGACCGGCGTGCACCAGTTCTCGCGCATCGGCGCGCACAGCATGACGGGCGGCAATAGCTCCCTCATGCAGGACACGCCGCCGTTCGTGCTGGCCGCGGGCAATCCCTGCCGTCCTGTGGGCGTCAACGTCGAAGGCCTCAAGCGCCGCGGCTTCACGCCCGCCGACATTTCGGCGCTGCGCGACGCCTACAAGATCATCTACCGCCGTGGCCTGTCCCTGGACGCGGCGCGGGCAGAACTGCGCGCCCGCCTGGATGCGGAGCCCGAGGTCGCCCCGCACCTGCAGACCCTGCTCGACTTCCTGGACGTCGCAAGCCGCGGCATCATCCGCCCATGAGCACTCGGATCGGCATGGTGGCCGGCGAGCCTTCGGGCGACCTGCTGGCCGGACGCATCATTGCCGGTCTGCAAGCGCGCGACGCCGGCATTCGCTGCGAGGGTATCGGGGGGCCGCAGATGCAGGCCCGCGACTTTGACACCTGGCATCCCATGCACGCCTTGACGGTGTTCGGCTATGTCGACGCGCTGAAACGCCTGCCCAGCCTGCTCGGCACCTATCGCGACGTGAAGCGGCGCTGGCTGGCGGAGCCGCCCGCCGTCTTCGTCGGCATCGACGCGCCCGACTTCAACCTGCGGCTGGAGCATCAGCTGCGCCAGGCGGGCACGCCCACGGTGCATTTCGTCGGGCCGTCGATCTGGGCCTGGCGCTACGAGCGCATCCACAAGATCCGCGAATCCGTGTCGCACATGCTGGTGCTGTTCCCGTTCGAGGAAGAGATCTACCGCAAGGAAGGCATACCCGTCACTTACGTGGGCCATCCGTTGGCTGGCGCCGTGCCCATGCAGCCGGACCGCGCCGCGGCGCGCGAGCGCCTGGGCATAGACCAGAATGCGCGCGTGCTGGCGATCCTGCCGGGTAGCCGCTCCTCCGAAATCCGTCTGCTGGCGCCGCGCTTCCTGCAAGCCGCGCAGATACTGCAGAAGAAGGATCCGGCCCTGCAATGCGTCGTTCCCATGGTCAACGACCAGCGGCGCGCGGAGTTCCAGGCCATTCTGGCCCAGTATCCGGTGCCGGGGCTGCGCTGCGTCACCGCGAATGATCTGCACGGCGAGGGCGGAGAACGCCAGGCGCCCGTGGCCTGGTCCGTCATGGAGGCGGCCACGGCCGTGCTGGTGGCCAGCGGCACCGCCACGCTGGAAACGGCGCTGTACAAGCGGCCCATGGTCATTTCCTACGTGCTGTCGCCCTGGATGCGCCGCATCATGGCCTGGAAGTCCGGCCAGCAACGCCCCTATCTGCCCTGGGTAGGCTTGCCGAACGTGCTGCTGCGCGATTTTGCCGTGCCGGAGCTGCTGCAGGACGATGCGACGCCCGAGAAGCTTGCCGAGGCGACCTGGACGTCGCTGACCGACGACGCGGGCAGGGCGCGCATCGAGGCCCGCTTTACCGCCCTGCATCAGGAATTGCTGCGCGATACGCCCGCGCTGGCCGCACAGGCGATCCTGGAGGTGGCCGGTGGAGCAGCCTGACCTGTTCGTGGCTCCCGAGCAGCCCGCCATGGTCACGGCGGGCGTGGACGAGGCGGGCCGTGGCCCGCTGGCGGGCGCGGTCTACGCCGCGGCCGTAATCCTGGATCCGGCCCGGCCCATAGGCGGCCTGGCGGATTCCAAGGTGCTCAAGGCTGCCACGCGCGAGGCGCTGGCGCTTGAAATCCAGGAGTTCGCGCTGGCCTGGTGCATCGCCAGTGCCAGCGTGGCCGAGATCGACAGCATGAACATCCTGCGCGCCACGATGCTGGCGATGCAGCGCGCGGTGCAGGGCTTGTCCACCAGGCCACAGTTGGCGCTGGTGGACGGCAATCAGGCTCCCAAGCTCGGCTGCACGGTGCAGACCGTCATCAAGGGCGATGCCCTGGTGCCCGCGATTTCCGCGGCCTCCATCCTCGCCAAGACGGCGCGCGACGCGGATCTGCTGCGCCTGCATGCCCTGTATCCCCAATACGCCTTCGACCAGCACAAGGGCTATGGCACGCCGCTGCATCTGGAGATGCTGCGCGAGCACGGCCCCTGCGCCGAACACCGGCGCAGCTTCGCACCCATCAAGGCCTTCGGCCTGAATTCATGAAGCACATCAGTTCTCGCGACAACCCCGCGGTCAAGGCGCTGGCCAAGCTGGCGGGCACGGCGGGCAAGCGCGGCGCGCCGGTGCTGCTGGACGGCGTGCATTTGTGCCAAGCCTGGCTGCAGCACCACGGCGCGCCGGATCAGGCGATTTTCGACGTGGAACGGTTGTCCCAGCCCGACATTGCGGCGCTGGCGGCGGCTGTGCCGGACCGCGACTGCCTGGCCCTGGACGCGCGGCTGATGCAGTCCCTGGCGGCGGTCGAAAGCGGGCAGGGCGTGGCGTTTCTGGTGACCCCGCCGGCGCCGGACCTGCCGCAAGCCATGGACGAGAACTGCGTGCTGTTCGACCGCATCCAGGATCCTGGCAATGTCGGCACGCTGCTGCGCACCTGCGCGGCGGCGGGCGTGAAGCGCGTCTTCCTGGCCACGGGCACGGCCGCGGCCTGGTCTCCCAAAGTGCTGCGCAGCGGCCAGGGCGCTCATTTCGCCCTCGCCATCCATGAACATGTGGATCTGGCCGCCTTGCTGCCCAGGCTGCAGGTGCCGCTGGTGGCGACCGCGCTGGATGGCGCGCGCGACCTGTACGAAGGCGTGCTGCCGCAACGCTGCGCCTGGGTGTTCGGCCACGAAGGCCAGGGCGTGGCCGCGGAGCTGCTTGCCGCCGCGCGCCTCAAGGTGCGCATTCCGCACGACATGGCGGCGGTGGAATCGCTCAATGTGGGCGCCGCAGCCGCGATCTGCCTCTTCGAGCAGCGGCGCCAAGCCTTGCGCAGCAAACCGGGCTGAACGTCAAGCAGCCCTGCCTTTCGCCGTTTTTCCGCCGATTGAAGGCACCGTCCCCTGTTTATACTGCCCCGTTTTCCCGAGCGAGGCGGCCTTGAGCCGCGCGGCGCGGCGGGACCGGATCAAGGACGGGACATGAAAAGCGGGATCAAATCGAGTCTTGCCGCGCTGGGCGCGGCCGTGTTGCTTGCTGCTTGTGCCGGCCCCCGGTATGGCGACGTGGCGGACCGCATTCCGGCGCTGGAAGCTGCCGAAGGCCGGATCTACTTCTACCAGCCCGTGACGCCCAACGGCGACAAAGTCGCGCAGCCCGCGATCCTGGTCGATGACCGCAAGGTCGGACGTTCCAAATCCGGCCGCTTCTTCTTCGTGGACCGCGCGCCAGGCGAAGTGGAAGTCATTACCGCCACCGACCGCAAGGAGCGCAAGGACGCGCTCAAGGTCCCGCTGGCCGCCGGACAGACCCGATACGTGCGCGTGGATGTCGCGGGCGGCCGGCAGGTCCTGCGGCTGGAGGCCTCCGCTGACGAAGCCGTGCAGGCCATGAAGGACCTGCGTTATTGGGGCGCGGGGCATCGCGACCGCGAGCCGCTGCGCTATGAATAAAACTCCAATATGTAGGTTTTGGTTTTATCTACATACCTGCTCGCGTCGGGCCATCGAGCTGACGGCCTGCGAAGCGGGCAAATCGGAGAAGACGGAATGAAGCGCAGGTTCAAGATGGTGGCGGCCGCCGTGCTGGGCGCGGCCTTGTTGGCGGGTTGCGGCGGTCCTCGGTACAAGGAGGTCGCCAGCTCCATTCCCATGATGGTGCCGGAAACGGGTCGCATCTACTTCTACCAGCCGCCGGCGCCGGTTGGCGTGGTGTCGGCCCAGCCGTACCTGCGCGTGAACGGCCTGAAGGTCGGCCGTTCCAAGCCGGGCAGTTTCTTCTATGTGAACCGGCCCGCCGGCCAGTACGTGGTCGACACTTTGCGCGACGACGAAAAACTGTCGTTCACGCTGGCCCCGGGCCAGACCCGCTACGTGCGGTTGAGCATCGAAGGCGTGAGCGGCAATTCGTCCAACATGGGTCGCCAGGAAATGCGCCTGGAAGAGTCGGAGGCGGCCGCCCAACAGGAAATGGGGCCGCTGCAATACTGGGGCGCCGGGTCGCGCGAACGCGTCAAACTGCGCCCCTGATCTGGACCATGTCTTGTAAAAGGGCGCGCCATTGGCGCGCCCTGTCGTTTTCAGCCCCGGTCCAGGCCCACTTCCTGCAACACCGTCGTGGCGATCTCCTCGATCGATTTGGTGGTGCTGGACAGCCAGGAAATGCCCTCGCGGCGCATCATCCGTTCGGCCTCGGCCACTTCGTAGCGGCATTGCTCCAGCTGCGCGTAGCGGCTGTTGGGGCGGCGCTCGTTGCGGACTTCGGCCAGGCGTTCGGGCTGGATCGACAGGCCGAACAGCTTGCCGCGATGCGGGGCGATGGTCGAGGGCAGGGTGCCGCGCTCGAAATCGTCCGGCGTCAGGGGGAAATTGGCCGCCTTGATGGCGTATTGCATGGCCAGGTACAGGCTGGTGGGCGTCTTGCCGCAGCGGGACACCCCGACCAGGATCACGTCCGCCTGATCCAGCTGGTTCACGAACTGGCCGTCATCATGCGCCAGGCTGAAATTGATGGCGTCGATGCGGTTGCGGTACTTTTCCGAATTGGCCTGCATGTGCGAGCGGCCGATGGAATGGCTGGACTTCAGGCCCAGCGCCTGTTCGATATGGCTGACGAAGGTGCCGAACAGGTCCAGGAAAATTCCGTTCGCCTGGCGAACGCGTGCCAGGATATCGGGGTTGACCAGGGTGCTGAAGACGATCGGGGGGACGCCCGCCTCCAGGGCGCTGCGGTCGATCCGCATGGCCACTTCCGCCGCCTTTTCCAGCGTGTCGACAAAGGGCAGGCGGACAGGCTTGAAATCGACCTCTTCAAACTGCGAAAGCACTGACTGGCTGAAGGTTTCTGCGGTGATGCCGGTACTGTCGGAAACGATGTATACCGTGCGTACGATCGGGGTAGATGTCATGTGTAAAAAATTCCAACCAGGCAGATGGCCGGACGTACTCCACCGAGTACAATCAGGCCCCTATAAGTCACCCCAAGGGCGGTCCAAGGCCAGTTTGGTCAGCGCGTAAATTGGGGCTGTGATCCGGCTGTGATCCAGCTTCCTGATGCATTGACCAAACTCGCTTTCATTCCATTGTAAAAGGTGACTTCAATGTCGTACGTTGTTTTGTTCGAGCAGCTCCGCATGACGGATGTGGACTCGGTAGGAGGCAAGAACGCATCACTAGGCGAAATGATCAGCCAGCTGTCTGGCGCGGGAGTCCGCGTGCCGGGCGGCTTTGCCACGACCGCTGACGCCTTCCGCGACTTCCTCAAGGCCTCCGGCCTGGACAAGCGCATTGCTGAACGCCTGACCACGCTGAACCCCGAAGACGTGCGCGAACTGGCCAACGCCGGTTCGCAGATCCGTCAATGGATCGTCGACGCGCCGTTCTCGTCCGAGTTCGAATCGCAGATCCGCACCGCCTTCTCCAAGCTCGACGCTGACGGCAAGGGCTCGTTCGCCGTACGTTCCTCCGCCACTGCCGAAGACCTGCCCGACGCCTCGTTCGCAGGCCAGCAGGAAACCTTCCTGAACGTCGTCGGCATCGAAGACGTGCTGGACAAGATCCGCCACGTCTTCGCGTCGCTGTACAACGACCGCGCCATTTCCTATCGCGTGCACAAGGGCTATGCCCACGCCGACGTCGCGCTGTCGGCCGGCATCCAGCGCATGGTGCGTTCCGACAAGGGCAGCGCCGGCGTCATGTTCACCATCGACACCGAATCGGGCTTCCAGGACGTGGTGTTCATCACCTCGTCCTACGGCCTGGGCGAAACCGTGGTGCAGGGCGCGGTCAATCCCGACGAGTTCTACGTCTTCAAGCCGACGCTGGCCCAGGGTCACTACCCGATCGTCGGCCGCCGCATCGGCTCCAAGCTGATCAAGATGGAGTTCGATCCCGAGCGCCCCGAAGGCCGCGCCGTGCGCACGGTCGACGTGCCGGTGTCAGAGCGCAACCGTTATTCGTTGACGGACGACGAGGTCAACGAGCTGGCCCGCTATGCCGTCATCATCGAGAAGCACTACCAGCGCCCGATGGACATCGAGTGGGGCCGCGACGGCGTCGACGGCAAGATCTACATCCTGCAGGCGCGCCCGGAAACCGTGAAGTCGCAGCAGGGCGTCAACGACGTGCAGCAGCGCTACCGCCTGAAGGCCACCGGCCAGGTCCTGATCACCGGCCGCGCGATCGGCCAGAAGATCGGCGCGGGCCCCGTGCGCGTGGTCGGCGACATCTCCGACATGGACCAGGTCCAGCCTGGCGACGTGCTGGTCACCGACATGACGGACCCCAACTGGGAACCCGTGATGAAGCGGGCGTCCGCCATCGTCACGAACCGCGGCGGCCGTACCTGCCACGCGGCGATCATCGCGCGCGAACTGGGCATCCCGGCTGTCGTGGGTTGCGGCAACGCCACCGACCTGCTGAAGCAAGGCCAGGCGGTGACCGTGTCTTGCGCTGAAGGCGACGAAGGCCGCATCTATGATGGCCTGATCGAGACCGAAGTGGAAGAAGTGCGCCGTGGCGACATGCCCCCCCTCGATCTGAAGATCATGATGAACGTGGGCAACCCGCAGCTGGCGTTCGACTTCGCCCAGATTCCGAACGGCGGCGTGGGCTTGGCGCGCCTGGAATTCATCATCAACAACAACATCGGCATCCACCCGAAGGCGGTGCTGGACTACCCGAACGTCGACGGCGAACTGAAGAAGGCCGTGGAATCGGCAGCCCGCGGCCATGCCAGCCCGCGCGCGTTCTTCGTCGAGAAGATGGCCGAAGGCGTGGCCACCATCGCTGCGGCCTTCTATCCCAAGCCCGTCATCGTGCGCATGTCGGACTTCAAGTCCAACGAGTACCGCAAGCTGGTCGGCGGTTCGCGCTACGAGCCCGAGGAAGAGAACCCCATGCTGGGCTTCCGCGGCGCGTCGCGCTACATCGCCGAAGACTTCGCCGAGTGCTTCCGCATGGAATGCGAAGCGCTGAAGAAGGTGCGCGATGAAATGGGCCTGACCAACGTCGAGATCATGGTGCCGTTCGTGCGTACCGTGGGCCAGGCGGAAAAGGTCGTCAACCTGCTGGCCAAGCACGGCCTGGCCCGCGGCGAAAATGGCCTGAAGCTGATCATGATGTGCGAAGTGCCGTCCAACGCCATCCTGGCCGACGAGTTCCTGCAGTACTTCGACGGCTTCTCGATCGGTTCGAACGACATGACCCAGCTGACGCTGGGCCTGGACCGCGATTCGGGCATGGAGCTGCTGGCCGCCGACTTCGACGAACGCGACGAGGCCGTGAAGTTCATGCTGCGCCGCGCGATCAAGGCTTGCTTGGCCGCCAACAAGTACGTGGGCATCTGCGGCCAAGGCCCCAGCGACCATCCGGACTTTGCGCAATGGCTGAAGGACGAGGGCATCCTGTCGATGTCGCTCAACCCGGACACCGTTGTGGATACGTGGCAGCGCCTGGCCAAGAACTGATCGGACTACCGATGTGAAAACCCCGCGCCTGAGAAGGCGCGGGGTTTTTTTATGGGCGGGCGGCGCGTATGCCTGGCACTGCCCGCTATGCCGCCAGCGCTTCGCGCGCGATCAATTCGCGCTTGCGGTCTATGCCCCAGCGGTAGCCGGCCAGCGAGCCGTCGGTGCGGACCACGCGGTGGCAGGGGATGGCCAGCGCGATGTTGTTGGTGGCGCAGGCGCGGGCCACGGCGCGCACGGCCCGCGGCGAACCGATGCGTTCGGCGATGTCGGTGTAGGTGGCGGTTGCGCCCACGGGGATCTCGCGCAGGGCTTGCCATACCTGGCGCTGGAAGGCCGTGCCGCGCACGTCCAAGGGCAGGTCCAGGCCGCGGGCAGGGTCTTCGACGAAGCCCACCACGGCCGCCACCCAGCCTTCGAACTGCGCGTCCGCGCCGATCAGGCGGGCGGCCTTGAAGCGGTCCTGCAGGTTGCGCACCAGTTGTTCAGGGTCTTCGTGCAGCGCGATTTCGCAGATGCCGGTGTCGCTGGCCGCCACCAGCAGCGCGCCCAGGGAGCATTGCGCCACCGCGAAGCGGATATCCACGCCCTCGCCACTCTTGCGAAAGGCGGTGGGCGTCATGCCCAGGATGGCCGGGGCGGCTTCGTAGAAGCGGCCGCTGGAGTTGAAGCCGGCGTCGTACATGGCGTCGGTGACGCTGGCGCTCCGCTTGAGCTGTTGGCGGGCACGGCCTGCGCGCAGGGCGTCGGCGTAGGCCTTGGGGGTGATGCCGGTGGCCGCCTTGAAGACGCGGTGGAAATGGAAGCGGCTCATGCCGGCCTGCTCGGCCAGGGTGGACAGATCCGGCGGCTGCTCGGCTTCCAGGGCGCGGCAGGCGCGTTCGACGGCGGCGGCGTGCTGTTTGCTCAGGGCGGCGGCTTGGTTCATGAAAAAGCTCCTGTTGCGCATGGATTCACGCGCTTGGACCCATCGTCTCAAAAGCCTGCCGCCGCCGCACTCCGTATGTTGCGCGGCGGCCGCGCCAGGTGCTACGCGGGCGCGTAGGCGTCCAGAAAGCGCCGCAGCAGGCCGCCTGCCACGGGCGTGGCGCGGACGTTGGCGGACAGGCCGGGGACGTCCAGGTTTTCAGCCGCATAGCGGCGGCCGAAGCGTTCCAGGTGGGCGCGGATGAAGTCGGGGCCGAATTCAGGGTGGAACTGGGTCGAGAACACGTTGAGGCCGATGCGGATCATCTGGTGTTCGTCCAGGTCCGAGCGCGCCAGCACCGCAGCGCCAGGCGGCAGTTGCAGCACGGTCTGCGCATGCAGCATCTGGGCGGGGAAGGTGGACGGCAGTCCGGCCAGCAGCTTGTCGCCCGCCGCGGGCGGCAGCAGTTCCACGGTCTGGGTGCCTACCTCGCGCCCGGCGGGGTTGTATCCCACCTTGCCGCCCAGCGCGTAGGCCAGCAGTTGATGGCCGTAGCACACGCCGAACATGGGCAGGCCGGCCGCGGCGGCTTCGCGCAGCCAGGCGGCAGTGTCCTCGCTCCAGGGCTCCTTGTCGGTCACCATGGCGGGCGAACCCGTGATCAGCGCGGCGCGATAGCGGGCGGGGGCCTGCGGCCGCTTGCCCTCGTGGACGGGCACGATTTCCATGGTTTCGGCGGTCAGGCCGGCGGCCTGCGCGAGTTGTTCGGCATAGCCGCCGAACTGGCTTTTGAGCGTGTCGTCCGGATCGCCGGTGTGCAGGATCAGGACGGGGAGAGCGGAGGGTATTGCAGCGGTCATTGGGGGCTTGTGCGTAGAGGATGCGGGCGCCGGGTTCCAGGGGGAGATCCACCGCCAGCGCACATCATAATCCAGCGCTCCGATCCATGATGAAAGCCGCTTTTCCGTTCCGTCCCGGAAATACGTACAATTCCGCTCAGATACTCATCCTTTCGGGCGAACAAAGACTATGTGGATTTGGCTGGGATTGGCCGCGCTGGCCCTGATCGGGGAATTGGCGACTGGCACTTTCTATCTGCTGCTGGTGGCCTTGGGGCTGGCGGCCGGGGGCGTGGCCGCATGGTTCGGCGCGGGCCTGGAGTGGCAGTTGGTGGGCTGCGGCATCGTGTTGCTGCTGGGCCTGCTGGTGCTGCGCAAGACCCGCGTGCTGAAAAAGCGCGAGGTCGATTCCGCCCGCAATGCCGACGTCAACCTGGATATCGGCCAGACGGTGTCGGTCGAGGCCTGGTCCGACCAGGGCACCGCGCGCGTCTGGTACCGCGGCGCGCACTGGCAGGCGGAGCTGGCCCAGGGCCAGGCGCCGGTGGCCGGAGAACAAACCATCATTGAAATGCGCGGCTCGATCCTGGTGCTGGCCCCCAAGGGCGCACCCGGCTTGGCCTGAGCAAGGCCGGCCCGCCGCGGGCGGGGCCGGCTGCGGACGTCCGCAAGGTCTGGACGGTTTCCGCATATGTACTTACCAGAAGGAGAGGCTCCGAATCATGATGATCGATACATCCACCATCGTCCTGCTCGTCATCGTCGCGCTGGCGATACTGATAGTCATCAAAGCGATCGCCATCGTGCCTCAGCAGCACGCCTGGGTGGTCGAGCGGCTGGGCAAATTCGATCGGGTGCTGTCGCCCGGCGCGGGCTTCGTCATCCCGTTCATCGAGCGCGTGTCGTACAAGCACTCGCTCAAGGAAATCCCGCTGGACGTGCCCAGCCAGGTCTGCATCACGCGCGACAACACGCAGCTGCAGGTCGACGGCGTGCTGTACTTCCAGGTGACCGATCCCATGCGCGCGTCGTATGGGTCGTCGAACTACATCTCGGCCATCACGCAGCTGGCGCAGACGACCCTGCGTTCGGTCATCGGCAAGATGGAACTGGACCGCACCTTCGAAGAGCGCGACTCCATCAACAGCAACATCGTCGCTTCGCTGGACGAGGCGGCGCTGAATTGGGGCGTGAAGGTGCTGCGCTACGAGATCAAGGACTTGACCCCGCCCAACGAGATCCTGCGTTCGATGCAGGCGCAGATCACCGCCGAGCGTGAAAAGCGCGCCCTGATCGCGGCCTCCGAAGGTCGCCGCCAGGAACAGATCAACATCGCCACCGGCGAGCGCGAAGCCGCCATCGCTCGTTCCGAAGGCGAGAAGCAGGCGCAGATCAACCAGGCGCAGGGCGAGGCCGCCGCGGTGCTGGCGATCGCCGAGGCCACCGCCAAGGCCATCACCCAAGTGGCCGACGCCGTGCGCCAGCCGGGCGGCATGGAAGCCGTCAACTTGAAGGTGGCCGAGCGCTACGTCGAGGCTTTCGGCAACGTCGCCAAGGAAGGCAACACGCTGATCCTGCCGGCGAACCTGGCGGACGTGGGCGGCATGATCGCGTCCGCCATGACGATAGTGAAGTCCACCCGCAACAGCTGATAACCGCGCCCGGCGGCGCCTGACGATGATCGCTCCCGTTAACTTGCTTCTGATAGCGGCATTGGCGGGAGTGCTTGCGCTGTGCGTGCTGGGGTCCCTGGCCCGCAGCGGCATGGCGGGCATCAAGGAGGCGATCCGCGCCAACCTGCTGACGCTGGCGGCGTTCGGGCTCTATGCCTTGCAGGTCACCGAGGCGCCGCTGTGGATATCGGTGATGGCCGCCAATACCGCCGTTGCCCTGGCGCTATGCGCGTACTACACGGGGTTGCGCCGGCTGGTGGGCCTGACAGTACCCAAGCGCCTGATGGCGCTGGCTTGCGGCATGACCTTGCTGGCGCTGGCGTTCTACACCTACGTCGATCCCCTGGTCGGGCCGCGCATGGTGGTCATGTCCTGGCTGATGTTCGGGTTCATGGTGGCCATCGCCATGACGGTCAAGCGCGGCATGCCGATGAACCGGTCGCGCTACAGCTACCACTTCGTGCGCGTGGTGGCCCTGATCTCCGCGCTGGTGTGCGCAACGCGGGCCATCGTCTACATGTTCGACATCGCCATCGCGCAGGCCCTGCTGCTGCCTTCGGCATGGAACATCGCGTTCATGACGCTGGGCGTGCTGACGATGCCATGCCTGACCCTGGGCACCATCATGATCATCCACGACCGCATGCTGGCCGACCGCGAGCAGGAGGCCAGCACCGACTTCCTGACGGGCCTGATGTCGCGCAAGGCATGGTGGCTGCAGGCCGAGCGCTATTGCGCGCAGGCCCTGCGCACGCGGCGGCCGCTGACGCTGCTGTTGCTGGACATCGATCATTTCAAGCGCATCAACGATACCCACGGCCACGCGGCCGGCGACGCGGTGCTGCGGCATTTCGGTCTGCTGGCCACCGCCACGCTGCGCACCGGCGACCACGTCGGGCGCGTGGGCGGCGAGGAGTTCGCGGTGCTGTTTCCAGACATGCGCAGCGACGCGGTGTTGGATGTGGCAGAGCGGCTGCTGGATTCGGTGCGGCGCACGCCCTGTGCGCACGGCGGTAGCACCATTTCCTATACGTTCAGCGCCGGGGTGGCGGACTGGATGCCCGGAGAGAGCCTGCAGGCGTTTTTCGAGCGGGCCGACCGCAAGCTGTACGCGTCCAAGGCGGCGGGGCGCAACCGCATCACGGGCCCGGGGCAGGAGTCCGACCGCCAGGCGCTGCCCGAGGCCGCCTGAATCAGTCGTCCTTGTCCTTGCGCGGGGCGCGGGTGTCGTGCTTCATGATGCGCTCTTTCTCACGCTGCCAGTCCTTTTCGCGCGCGGTGTCGCGCTTGTCGAACAGCTTCTTGCCGCGGCCCAGTGCGAAGTCCAGCTTGATGCGCCCGTTCTTGTAGTGCAGGTTGAGCGGCACCAGCGTATAGCCGCGTTGCTCGACCTTGCCGATGAGCTTGCTGATTTCCTCGGCCTTGAGCAGCAGCTTGCGCGTGCGCATGGCGTCGGGGTGGATATGGGTGGAGGCCGTGGGCAGGGGGCTGACGTGCATGCCCAGCAGGTAGAGCTCGCCGTCGCGCACGATGACGTAGCTTTCCTTGAGCTGCACGCGGCCATCGCGGATCGCCTTGACCTCCCAGCCTTGCAGCACCAGGCCGGCCTCGTAGCGGTCTTCGATGAAATAGTCGTGCGTGGCCTTGCGATTGTCGATAATGCTCATAAAGCCCTTGTGCCTGGGTGCCGCGCGCCATGGCTAGGCGGATTCTGGCCCCAGGTCGTGTTGTGCCGGTAAAATCGTGCCATTCTAGCCATTTGCGATAGTCGATGCACAAAGTACAACGATCCGTCCTGGTGCCTTACAGCGCCGCCCAGATGTTCGATCTGGTCGCCGACGTGGAGAAGTACCCCGAGTTCATGCCCTGGTGCGGCGGCGCCGAGGTGCAGACCCGCGACGAGCACGGCATGCAGGCCTCCATCCTGATCAGCTTCGCGGGCATGAAGCAACGCTTCACCACTCGCAACACCCATGTCTATCCCGACCGGATCGACCTGGAGCTGGTCGACGGCCCGTTCTCCAGCCTGGTGGGGCACTGGGAGTTCCAGCCGCTGGCCGAGGATGCCTGCAAGGTCCTGTTCACCATGGAGTACGCGTTTTCCAACCGGGCGCTGGAAATGGTGGTGGGGCCGGTGTTCAACCGCATCGCCACCAGCTTCATCGATTCCTTCACCAAGCGCGCGCAGGCCAAGTATGGCGAATGAGCCGTCCGCGGGGCCGCAGATCGGCGTCAGCGTCTGCTATGCCTTGCCGGGCCATGTCTGGCTGCGTGAATTGCGCCTGCCCGACGGCGCCACCGTGGCCGACGCGCTGGCGGCCAGCGGCTTCGCCCAAGCCTTTCCGGTGGTGCAGCCCTGGACCCGCGGCGTGGGCATTTTCGGCCGCGCCACCGAGCCGCAGGCCAGGCTGGCCGACGGCGACCGCGTGGAAATCTACCGCGGCCTGAGTTTCGATCCCAAGGAATCGCGGCGCCGGCGTGCCGAGCACCGCCGCGCCAAGACGGCGAAGAATGGCAGGATTCGCCCGGCCGGGCTGCTGTAGCGAAGTGCCGCCGGGGCGGCCGACGCCCCGCACAATGTCGCGAATAGGACAAATTCCGCCGCCGCTTCGGGCGTAACATAGGCATCGTCACGCATTTACGTTTACGTCAACGTCATGTCAAAATCGACGGGCTGGCGTTCACGAGACGGCAGCAACGCCAACAGACAATACTCAGTACAACAGGAGACAGGCTGTGGACTTGGAACTGACCGACGAGCAACGCGCTTTTGCGCAGGCGGCGCGCGACTACGCCGAGGGCGAACTGGCGCCCAACGCCGCGCGCTGGGACGCCGAAGGCATCTTCCCGCGCGAAGCCTTCGCGCGGGCGGGCGAGATGGGGTTTTGCGCCATTTACGCCAGCGAGGACATCGGCGGCCTGGGCCTGCCGCGCCTGGACGCCACCCTGGTGTTCGAGGAAATGGCGGCGGTGGACCCGTCGACCACGGCTTTCCTCACGATCCACAACATGGCCACCTGGATGGTCGGCAACTGGGGCCAGCCCGCGCTGCGCGAGGCCTGGGGGCCGTTGCTGGCCAGCGGCCAGAAGCTGGCCTCCTACTGCCTGACCGAGCCGGGCGCGGGCTCGGATGCCGCATCGCTGTCGACCCGGGCGCAGCGCCAGGGCGATGATTACATCGTCAACGGCGCCAAGGCCTTCATTTCCGGCGGCGGCGACACGGACCTGCTGATCGTCATGGCGCGCACCGGCGGCGAGGGCGCGGGCGGCATCAGCGCGTTCGCCATTCCGGCCGACAGCGAGGGCATAGGCTACGGCCGCAAGGAAGAGAAGATGGGCTGGAACAGCCAGTCCACGCGCCCCATCACCTTCGAGAACGTGCGGGTGCCTGCCGCCAACATGCTGGGCCAGGAGGGCGAGGGCTTCAAGATCGCCATGAAGGGCCTGGACGGCGGACGCATCAACATCGGCACCTGCTCGGTGGGCGCGGCGCAGGGCGCGCTGGACGCTGCCCGGCGCTACATGGACGAACGGCGCCAGTTCAACCGCCGCCTGGCCGAGTTCCAGGCCCTGCAATTCAAGCTGGCCGACATGGCGACGCACCTGGTGGCGGCGCGCCAGATGGTGCGCCTGGCGGCCTGCAAGCTGGATGCGGGGGCGCCGGACGCGGCGACCTATTGCGCCATGGCCAAGCGCTTCGCCACCGACATGGGTTTCCAGATTTGCCTGGACGCGCAGCAGATCCACGGCGGCTACGGATACCTGCGGGACTATCCCTTGGAGCGTCTGGTGCGCGATACTCGCGTTCATCAGATTCTGGAAGGGACCAACGAGATCATGCGCGTGATCATCGCCCGCCAATTGTTGGAAAAAGGAGCCGACATAAGATGAATGCACCGGTGCTGTTCGAAGAAAAAACCGCTGCCAATGGAGTACGGTTCGGGATCGCGACGTTGAATTCGCCGCAGACCCTGAACGGCCTGTCGCTGGAAATGGTGGACCTGCTGGCCGAGCGCCTGGACGCCTGGGCACGCGATCCCGGCGTGGCCCTGGTGGTCCTGCAGGGCGCGGGCGACAAGGCATTCTGCGCGGGCGGAGACCTGCACGGCCTGTACCGCAGCATGACTGAAAACGCCGGCAAACCGGGCTGGAACAACGCCTACGCGCGCCGTTTCTTCGAGCACGAGTACCGCCTGGACTACCGTATCCACACCTATCCCAAGCCGGTGCTGTGCTGGGGCCATGGCATCGTCATGGGCGGCGGCATCGGCCTGATGATGGGCGCCAGCCACCGGGTGGTCAGCGAGACCTCCCGCCTGGCGATGCCGGAGGTCACGATCGGCCTGTTCCCGGACGTGGGCGGCAGCTGGCTGCTGAACCGCATGTCCGGCCGGATCGGACTGTTTCTGGCGCTGACCGGCGCGCAGCTGGGCACGTCGGACGCCATTTTCGCCGGCCTGGCGGATTTCCGCCTGGACCACGCCGATTGGCCCAAGCTGCTGGCGTCGCTGGAACAGCAGCCCTGGGCGGGCCAGGCCGCGGACGCGGCGGAGGACGCCATCCCCCCGCGCTCGATCAACGATGGCCTGCTGCGCCGCGCGCTGACGGCGCTGGAGCCCAAGACGCCGCTTGCGCCCGGTCATCTGCGCCAGCACTCGTTCCTGATCAACAGCCTGTGCAACGGCAACCGCCTGGACGACATCTACGAAGAACTGGCCGCGCTGAAGGACCACGAGGATCCGTGGCTGGCGCGCGCGGCGCAGACGATGCTGGCCGGCTCGCCCGGATCGGTGCGCCTGTCGTTCGCGCTGCAGCAGCGGCTGCGCCTGCGTTCGCTGGACGACGTGTTCCGCGCCGAGTACATCGCGGCGCTGGCCTGCACCGGCCATGGCGATTTCGCCGAAGGCATTCGCGCCTTGCTGATCGACAAGGACAAGAAACCACGCTGGAATCCCGCCGTCATCGATATGGCGACCGACGCCTGGGTGCAGAAATTCTTTGACGAGCCCTGGCCCGAGGGCGAGCCCCATCCGCTGGCGGATCTGGGGCAGGAAGGGCGCTAGGCGCCGCGCGGCGGCGTATCGGCCGCCGCCTGCCGGCGAAGCAACGCAGTACACGATGATTTCACACCTATAGCTATAGCAACAGGAGACAAGACATCATGAGCAGCATCGCGTTTATCGGTTTGGGCAATATGGGCGGGCCCATGGCATTGAATCTGGTCAAGGCCGGACATAGCGTGACGGTTTTCGACCTGGTGCCGGCAGCGGTGAAGACCCTGACGGACGCTGGCGCCCGGGCCGCCGCGTCCGCCTCGGAAGCGGTCAAGGGCGCCGAGGTGGTGATCTCGATGCTGCCCGCCAGCAAACACGTCGAAGGGCTGTACCTGGGCGAGGACCTGCTGGGCAAGATCCCGTCGAGCGCGCTGGTCATCGAATGCAGCACCATCGCGCCGGACTCGGCGCGCAAGGTGGCGCAGGCGGCGGACGTGCGCGGCATCGCCATGATCGACGCGCCGGTTTCGGGCGGCACCGGCGGCGCTGTCGCGGGCACGCTGACCTTCATCGTCGGCGGCCAGGCTGCCGCGCTGGAGCGCGCCCGTCCCGTCCTGGAAAAGATGGGCAAGAACATCTTTCATGCCGGTCCGGCCGGCGCCGGCCAGGTGGCCAAGATCTGCAACAACATGCTGTTGGGCATCCTGATGGCGGGCACCTCCGAAGCGCTGGCGCTGGGCGTGGCCAACGGGCTCGATCCCAAGGTGCTGTC
The DNA here is from genome assembly GCF_013267355.1 of Achromobacter pestifer. Lineage (NCBI taxonomy): Bacteria > Pseudomonadati > Pseudomonadota > Betaproteobacteria > Burkholderiales > Alcaligenaceae > Achromobacter > Achromobacter pestifer. The sequence goes on along the minus strand of NZ_CP053985.1, from coordinate 6,728,711 downwards.
GGACATCATCGCCAAGAGCTCCGGGCGCAACTGGGCGACGGAGCTCTACAACCCCTGGCCCGGCGTGATGGAGCATGCGCCGGCCTCCAAGGGCTATGCGGGCGGTTTTGGCGTGGACCTGATGCTGAAGGACCTGGGCCTGGCGGCCGAGGCCGCCTTGTCGGCGCGGGCCTCGATTCCGCTGGGCGAGCTGGCGCGCAACCTGTATTCGCTGCATAGTTCGGGCGGTTCGGGCAAGCTGGACTTCTCCAGCATCGTCAACCTGGTCAAGCGCGAGCAGGACTGACATGGCGCCATTGCAAGCGCAGCGGGACCCGGCCGCAAGGGTCCAGGAGAGCTTCGCCCGGCAAAGCATCATGACTTTGCTGGGCGCGGAGCTGGCCGTGGTCGAGCCGGGCCGGGTGGACATCGTGCTGCCTTACCGCGCCGACCTGTGCCAGCAGAACGGCTTTCTGCATGCGGGCATTTCCACGACCATCGCCGACAGCGCCGGCGGCTATGCCGCCTACACCTTGTTCGCGCCGGGCGAGGACGTGCTGACCTCGGAGTTCAAGATGAACTTCCTGGCGCCCGCCAAGGGCAGCCGCTATGTGGCCAGCGGCCGCGTGGTCAAGCCTGGCAAGCGCCTGTCCGTCTGCCAGGTCGAGGTGCATGCCTACGACGGCGAGCAGGCCACGCTTTGCGTGATAGGCTTGCTTACCGCGGTGCGCGTGACGCCGCGCTGAATCCTGCGCGCTGCGGGTCCTTGGTAGCCGGATCCGCAGCGCGTTCATCGCGCGGTGCATGGGTTTCTGGCAATGCCTCCAAAAGAACATCATCGGATTTTCCGCAGCAACTGGCTGCGCGCGGCCGTGCTGGGCGCCAACGACGGCATCGTGTCCACCGCCAGCCTGATTACCGGCGTGGCGGCGGCCCAGGCCACGCATGGCGCCATCCTGACCTCGGGCGTGGCCGGGTTGGTGGCCGGGGCCTTGTCGATGGCGGCGGGCGAGTACGTGTCGGTGCGGTCGCAGGCCGACACCGAGGCCGCCGACCTGCGCATGGAACAGCGCTCGCTCAAGCGCAATTCCAACGAGGAACTGGCCGAGCTCATCGACATCTACGTGGCGCGCGGCTTGACCCGCGAGCTGGCCGAGCAGGTCGCGCGGCAATTGACCAGCCACGATGCGCTCGACGCGCATGCCCGCGACGAACTGGGCATCTCCATGCATAACCGTGCCCGTCCGGTGCAGGCCGCCGTGGCGTCCGCCGCATCGTTTGCGGGCGGCGCGGCCTTGCCGCTGGCCGTGGCGGCGACGGCGCCCTTGCCGCAATTGATTGTCTGGGTCATCGGCGCATCGGTCGCCTGTCTGGCCGGCCTGGGCGCCCTGGCCGCGGGCGCGGGCGGCGCGCCCAAGGGGCCGGCCGCGTTGCGGGTGACAATCCTGGGCGGCTTGGCGATGGCGGCGACGGCGGGCGTGGGCGCGCTGTTCGGCGTGGCGGTGTAAGGGCAAAGGCCGGCCTGAGCGCATCCGGCCCGGGGTAACCGGGCGGGCTCAGGCGCCGGCTCGGCGGCCCCTGGTTTTACGGCGTGATGGAGTAGGGCAGCGCAACGGCCGAAATGCGCGGGCCGTCCGCGGCGCCCAGGCGCAGGTCGCCTTCGGGCAGCGCCGCCAGCGTGGTTTCGAACAGCACCGAGACGACGCCTTGTGCGCCGGCCGCGTCCACGATCCGGCCGGTGGGTTCGCCGGGCTGGGTGGCGTCGTAGACGTCCACGCCGGCCAGCGCCTGGTCCTGGACGGCGGCGTCGGCGATGGTGCCGTAGGCCATGCGGCGCTTGACCGTGCCGCGATAGTGGCTGCGCGCCACCACTTCCTGGCCCGGATAACAGCCCTTGGTGAAGCTGACGCCCTGGATCAGATCCAGGTTGACCGTCTGCGGGATGAAGACGTCCTGCGTGGCCGCGGTGATCCACGGGATGCCCGCGGCCAGGTCGGCGGCGTGCCATTGCGCGGCGGGCGCCAGGCCCAGCGCGCCGGCCAGCGCGGCCGACTGCTCCAGTTGTGCGTCGGAGGCGATCCACCACCAGCGCAGGCGCGCGTCGGCGGACGGCGCGGCGATCCAGGTGCCGGACGGCAGGTCGACGCGTTGCCAGGGCGTGCGCGGCAGCGCGCCGGCGGCGGCTTCCAGTGCAGCCAGGTCCGCGACCGAGGCCGTGACGCCCGCCACGTGCAGCGGCGTGGCGGCGAGCTTGGCCTTGGCGCGCAGCACGAACATCGACAGGCGCTTGAGCAGCGCCTGGGCCAGATCCTGGCGCACCAGGCCGTAGAGCTGGGGCGCGTCGTCCGCAGCGCCGGGGGCGCCGCGCCACATTACCAGGGTGGCCAGCAGGCGGCCCTTTGCGGTGCAGTAGCCGGCCAGGCGGGCGGCGTCCTGGGGCAGGCCGGTGACGTCCTGCGTGAGCTGGCCGTGCAGGAAGGAAAGGGCGTCCGCGCCGGATGCGGCAAAGACCAGGAAGTCGTCCAGCGGCGCGATTTGCGCGCAACCTTCTGCGCGGGCGGGAATCGAAGAATGGAAAGCGTGCATGGAGGCGGTGTTATCGCGTCATCAAAGTGCTGATGATAGCCGTGTTCCCCTCCAGGCTGGGCCATGTCCCCGTCGCGCGCAGGGACGCGCGCCGCGTTCTGCCCCTCTTTAGCCGCGACAGGTCCGCGCGATCAATTAAACTTCCGACACTTATGAAGAAGCGACTCTTTTTTTACGTCCTGTGGTTTTTTCTGTTGATCGCGCTGGCGGCCGCCGCGGCCGTGGGCGGCGCCTGGTATTGGGCGCACAAGCCCATGCAGTTGCCGGCCGACAGGATAGATTTCGTGGTGGATCCGGGCAGCAGCCCGCGCACGGTGGCGCGCGCGCTGAACGAGGCCGGCGTGCCGGTCTGGGAGCCTGGTTTCGTCTGGATGGCGCGTCTGTCCGAACTCGACAAGCAGATGAAGGCGGGCGGCTACCAGGCCATCAACGGCGATACGCCGTGGAAGCTGCTGGAACGCCTGGCGCGCGGCGACATGACGCAGCGGCAGATCACCTTCCTGGAAGGCTGGACCTACCGCCAGATCCGCCAGGCGCTGCGCGCCAACCCGGACGTCAAGCAGACGCTGGGCGAAACCACCGATGAAGAATTGATGGAACGCCTGGGGTCCGACATCAAGCAGCCGGAAGGGCTGTTCTTCCCGGATACCTACATCTTCACGCCCGGCAGCACCGACTACGACCTGCTGCGCCGCGCCTACCAGGAAGGCCAGCGCATCCTGCAGGACACCTGGGCCAAGCGCCAGCCGGACCTGCCGGTGACCACGCCCTACGAGGCCCTGGTGCTGGCTTCCATCGTGGAAAAGGAAACCGGCCATGGGCCGGACCGCCGCCGCGTGGCTGGCGTGTTCACCAACCGGCTCAAGATCGGCATGCTGCTGCAGACCGACCCGACGGTGATCTACGGCATGGGCGATGCCTACCAGGGCCGCATCCGCAAGCGCGACCTGCAGACCGACACGCCGTGGAATACCTACACGCGTCCGGGCCTGCCGCCCACGCCGATCGCGGCTCCCGGCCGCGCGGCGCTGCTGGCGGCGGTGCAGCCGGAACAGCACAAGTTCCTCTTTTTCGTTTCCCGCGGCAACGGCACCAGCGAGTTTTCGGTCAACCTGAACGAGCACAACCGCAACGTTTCCCGCTATATCCTGGGCCAGGGCCAGAATGCCGCGCCCAGCCCGGCCTCGAACCGCGGCGCAGCCAACGGCAGCCCGGCCAATGGCTCGGCCGCTCCCGCTAGCCCTGCGCCCGCCGCGGCCGCGGACACCCCGCCCGAGCCGGACCAGGGACAGGCACAAGCACAAGGACAAGACCAATGACCACGCGCGGACGCTTTATCACGCTGGAGGGCGTGGACGGCGCGGGCAAGAGCACGCATACCGTCTGGATCGCCGATTTCCTGCGCGCGCAGGGCTTGGACGTGGTGTCCACCCGCGAACCCGGCGGCACGCCGTTGGGCGAGAAACTGCGCGCCTTGCTGCTGACCGACGCCATGGGCTTGGACACCGAGACGCTCTTGATGTTCGCCGCCCGCTGCGAGCACCTGCACCAGGTCATCGAACCGGCCCTGGCGCGCGGCGCCTGGGTGGTCTGCGACCGCTACACCGACGCCACCTACGCCTACCAGGGCGGCGGCCGCGGCCTGGGCGCGGCGCGCGTGGCCGCGCTGGAAGCCTGGATGCAGGCCGGCCAGCCCGACCGCACCTGGCTCTTCGACGTGCCGCTGGAAGTCGCGCGCGCCCGGCTGGCCGACGCGCGCGAGCCGGACCGCTTCGAGCGCGAGGGCGCGGCCTTTTTTGAGCGCACCCGCGAGGCTTACCACGCGCGCGCCGCGGCCGATACGCAGCGCATCCGCATCGTCGATTCGACCCAGTCCATCGCCCAGATCCGTACCGGCCTGGAGGCGGGGCTGCGCGAACTGCTGGGGCAGCCGGCATGAACGCGACCCGCGCCGCCAAAGACGAGGACGCCACGGCGTCCAACGCGCCGCAATTCCTGCCCTGGCAGGCCGAGACGGCGCGCAACTGGCTGGGCAACCGCGACCGCTTCGCGCACGCCTGGCTGGTCCACGGACTGGCCGGCATCGGCAAGCTGGATTTCGCGGTCGCCGCGGCGGCCAGCCTGCTGTGCGAAACCCCGGACAACGGATTGGCCTGCGGCCGTTGCGCCGCCTGTGCCTGGTTCGCCAGCGGCAACCATCCCGACCTGCGCCGCATCCGCCCCGAGGCCGTGGCCGTGGAAGAGGGCGCGGACGCCGCCGAGCCCTCGGAAGACGCCGAGCCCGCCACGGGCACGGCCAAGCGCGCGCCGTCCAAGGAAATACGCATAGACCAGATCCGCTCGCTGGAGTCCTGGTTCAACACCGCCACGCACCGCGGCGGCTGGCGCGTGGCGCTGCTGTACCCGGCCCATGCGCTGAACGTGGTGTCGTCCAACGCCTTGCTCAAGGTGCTGGAAGAGCCGCCGCCGCACACGGTCTTCCTGCTGGTCGCGGACGCGCCGGACCGGCTCTTGCCCACCTTGGTGTCGCGCTGCCGGCGCCTGCCGCTGCCGGCGCCGGACGCCGACACCGCGCTGCAATGGCTGCGCGAACAGAACGTGGAGCCGGCTCGCGAATGGCTGGCTGCCGCGGGCGGTGCGCCGCTGGCGGCGCTGCGCCTTGCCCAGTCGGGCGAGGCGGCTTGCCCGCCGTGGTTGACGCAACTGGTCGGCCCGTTGTCCAAGGGCCAGTCGCCCGATGTGGGCACGCTGGCCGAGGCCCTGGAAAAGGTGGCGGCGATCGAATGGATCGACGCCTTGCAGCGCCTGTATACGGATCTGATGCTGGCCAGCGCCGGGGCGCCCGCACGCTACTTCCCGGCGCTGGGCGGCACGGTCGCGCAGGTCGCCACGCGCATGAACCCAGCCAAGGTGGCCGAGGCCGCACGCTGGCTGACGCGCCAGCGCGCGCTGGCCACCCATCCCTTGAACGCCAAGCTCTTCGCCCACGCGACCTTGCAGCGCGTGGTGCTATCCTGCCTGGCGTAAGCCCTTGACCCGGCGGCGCTTCGTCCGGCAAAGGGCGCAGCGCCGCGGCACTTGTATCCAGACTCATCATGTACGTCGATTCCCACTGCCATTTGAACTTTCCGGAACTGGCCGCCGACCTGCCGGCCATTCTCGACCGGATGGCCGCCAACCAGGTCACGCATGCGCTGGTCGTCAGCGTCAACATGCCGGAATGGCCGGGGCTGATGTCGCTGGTCGAGCCGCAGGCCAATCTGTGGGCCTCGGTCGGCGTGCACCCCGATTACGAAGACACGCCGGACCCCACGCCCGAAGAGCTGGCGCGCCTGTCCGAGCATCCGAAGGTCGTGGCCATCGGCGAGACTGGGCTGGACTATTACCGCCTGTCCGAACCCCTGGATTGGCAGCGCGAGCGCTTCCGCCGCCACATCCGCGCCGCGCGCGACACGGGCCTGCCCCTGATCGTGCACACGCGCTCGTCCGCCGAGGACACCGTGCGCATGCTGCGCGAAGAGCAGGCGGCCGAGGTCGGCGGCGTGATGCATTGCTTTACCGAAAATTGGGAAGTGGCACAGGCCGCGCTGGACCAGAACTTCTATATTTCCCTGTCGGGCATCGTGACCTTCAAGAATGCGCAGATCGTGCATGAAGTGGCCGCCAAGGTGCCGCTGGACCGCTTGCTGATCGAGACGGACTCGCCGTACCTGGCGCCCGTGCCGTACCGGGGCAAGCTGAACGACCCGTCCAAGGTGATCCACGTGGCCGAGAAGATCGCGGATCTCAGGGGCATATCGGTGGCTGAGGTTGCGCGTGCTTCAACGGATAATTTCTTCCGTCTTTTCAATAAGATAAAGAAGTAATCTAATCTAATTTATTTAAAGTAATTTATAGGAAATCCATGGCTGCCCGCAACGCTTCCGTCCAGAACACCCTCTTGTCGTGTTGCCGTGGAGCGCTGCTGGCGCTGGCCGTCGGTATGGCGGTTCCGGCCGCGGCGCAGGCGGCCAACCCCGGCGATTGGTGGGTCTATGTCGCCAATGACTATCCGGACGACATCAAGGAACTGCTGGCGCGCGGCGAGGATCCCAACGTGCGCTACAAGAATGGCCAGCCGGCGCTGATGCGCGCGGTGGTTGACGGCGCCTGGAAGGTGTTCGACGTGATCGCCGCCGACAAGCGCACCGACGTCAACGCCGAGAACCCGGCGGGCGAGACGCCGCTGATGTACCTGGCCATCGCCGGCCAGACCGAGCGCGCCAAGAAGCTGATCGCCCGCGGCGCCCAGGTCAACCGCCTGGGCTGGACGCCTTTGCACTACGCGGCGTCCAAGGGCCAGCTGGAAATGGCCCGCCTGTTGCTGGCGCACAAAGCCATGGTCAACGCGCCCGCGCCCAATGGCGAAACGCCGCTGATGATGGCGGCGCTGTCCGGCCGCAAGCCCATGGTGGACCTGCTGCTCAAGGCGGGGGCGGACGTGGGCTCGCGCGATACCAAGGGCCAGACTCCGGCCGATTGGGCCAGGACGGGCAAGTCCACGGCAGTGGCGGCGGAACTGGACAAGCTGATCGCCCAGCAAGAAGAAACCCGCCGCAAGCTGCGCGCGTCGCGGCCGGCCGAAGAGGGCGCCGAGGCGGTGGGGGCGCAGGCGGGCGCGGCAGTGAGCGCGCCGGCCAGTCCGGAGCCGGGCGCGGCCGCCGCGCAGGCTCCCGCCGCGGAAAAGAAAGCCCCGGCCGCGTCTTCCGCGGTTCAGGGCGTTTCGGGCGTCAAGCTCAACAACTACGACGAGCCCGCCGCGCCCTGAGGCGCGGGTTCGTCCGCGGCCGGCCCGCAAGGGGCCGGCCCGTGCCGCTTCAGATGACGTAGTTCTTGTAGCGCTCGATATAGTCGCGGGCGCTGCCGTTCAGTTCGCGCACGCAGCGCTCGGCCTCGTCGGCGTCGCCGCGCACCATGGCGTCCAGCAGGGCGCGGTATTGCTTGATCCCCATCTCTGAACGGCCCGGCAGCAAGGCCACGCGGCGCATCGACACGCGGGTGCGGTCGTAGATGCGCTCGATCATGTCGCTTAGTACCGGATTGCGCGCCAATTCCTTGATGTGGTTGCGGAACTGCTCGATCGTGGCCACGTGGGCCTCGATGTCGCCGCTTTTCAGGCTCTGTTCGAAGGGCTCGCCCAGCAGGGCCTGCATCGCCGCCCAATCCTCGGGCGTGGCATTGGCCATCGCCAGCCGCACCGCCAGGCCATCCAGCGCCTCGCGCACCTGATACAGGCGGTAGGTCGTTTCCATGTCGACCAGGGCCACCACGGCGCCCTTGTTGGGCACCCGTTCCACCAGCGCGCGGTCTTCCAGCGTCGCCAGCACTTCGCGCGCCTTGGCGCGCGGAATCTCGTAGGCCTGCGCCAGGTCTTCTTCCGGCACGCGGGTGCCGGGCAGCAAGGCCTGCGACGCAATGCGTTCCCGCATATCCAGTATGACTTCGTGGGTGGAAGCCGCCTTGCGTGTTTCGGGGGCGGCGGCGTCGGCAGAGGCAGTCGCGCGTTTGTTGGGCATGTAGGCACCTGGGTTGAGTGGCTCAAAGCATAGCATTTTTTTGAACTCAAAATTGTGCACAATTTAGAGTGCGTAGTTGTAAATCATCATTGACACAATAAAACGCACAAGAATATAGTGGCTTCACTTCGTCGCCGTACCCACTCATCCAAGGAGCCCAGGGCAATGAAAGATGCCGCGCAGTCCCCTCAACTTCCCGGCCCGCAGTGCCAGGCATACCTGGCCCGGCGCAATGCCGCCGTCGCCCTGGGCGTGGCCAACGGGCCCCCGGTGTTCGCCGCCGCTGCCCGCGGCGCCACGCTGACCGACCTGGACGGCAACGCCTACATCGATTTCGCCGGTGGCATCGGCACGCTGAACGTCGGCCATGCGCACCCCGAGGTGGTGGCCGCCGTCCAGGCGCAGGCCGCGCGCTATCTGCACACCTGCTTCAACATCGTCATGTATCCGGAATACATCGAGCTGGCCGAAGCGCTGGTCGATCTGGTTCCGGGAGCCTGGCCGAAGAAGGCCATGCTGCAGACCACGGGCGCCGAAGCCGTGGAAAACGCCATCAAGGTGGCGCGCCGCGCCACCGGCCGGCAGGCGGTGGTGGCCTTCGAGAACGCCTTCCACGGCCGCACCTACATGGCGCTGTCGCTGACCGCCAAGGCGCCCGCCTACAAGACCGGCTTCGGTCCGTTCGCGGCCGAGGTCTACCGCGCGCCGTTCCCGGTGCGCTACCGCTCGGGGCTGACCGAAGCCGAATGCGCCGAGGCCGCCTTCAGTGAGTTCCGCCGCCTGGTCGAAACCGAGATCACACCGGAACAGCTCGCCGCGGTGATCATCGAGCCGGTGCAGGGCGAGGGCGGTTTCCATGCCGCGCCGCCCGCCTTCCTGCAGGCGCTGCGCACCTATTGCACCCAACACGGCATCGTGCTGATTGCCGACGAGATCCAGTCGGGCTTCTGCCGCACCGGGGAATGGTTCGCCACCCAGCATGGCGGCATCGAAGCGGACCTCTACACCCTGGCCAAGTCCATGGGCGGAGGGCTGCCGATAGCGGCGCTGGTGGGGCGCGCCGACCTGATGGACGCGCCCGCCGTGGGCGGCTTGGGCGGCACCTATGGCGGTAATCCGCTGGCTTGCGCCGCGGCGCTCGCCACCATCGCGGTCATGCGGCGCGAGGACTACGCGGCGCGTGCCCGCGACCTGGGCGGCCGGGTGCGCGCACGCTTCACGGACTGGGCCGGACAGTTCGGCATCGTCGGCGACGTGCGCGGCCTGGGCGCCATGGTGGCGTTCGAGGTCGTGCGTGGCAACGGCGACGACAGTCCCGCCGGCGACCTGGCAGCCCACATCGTGCAGGCCGCCTACCAGGGCGGGCTGGTGCTGGTGAAGGCGGGCTTTTACGGCAACGTGATCCGCTTCCTGGCGCCGCTCTCGATTACCGACGAGGAACTGGCCCGCGGCCTGGACATCCTCGGGCGCGCGGTGGCCGACGCCCAGCGCATCGCCGACGCCCGCGCGTCGCAAGCGGCTTGAGGAGCGCGCCATGCACACACTGTTGAAACTGAAGAACGCCCGCAAGGTGGTCAGCCAACTGGGCGCGGCCAAACCGGGCATGGAAGTGCTGGTGCTGTACGACCTGCACACCCACCACAACGTCGAGCCCCTGGCCATCGCGGTGGACGAGGCGGGCGCCGGCCTGCACCTGCTGCAGATCGCGGGCTCCGCACGCCACGGCCGGCAGTTGTCGCCAGTGGTGGCCCAGGCCATGCAAGGGGCCGACCTGGTCATCGCGCTGACGCGCGCCAACGCCGCGCATACCGATGCGCGCCAGCAGGCCACGCGCGCCGGGGTCGGCGTGATCGTGCTGCCCGAATCGCATCTGCCCGACTTCTTCCTGGCCGAAGGCTGGGACTGCGACTTCGACGCGCTGCGCCCGCAGATCCAGGGGCTGGCCGACGCGCTGACCCGCGCCGACACGGCCCGCGTCACCAGCGAACTTGGCACCGACGTGACCATGAGCATTGCTGGCCGCCGCGGCCGCGCGCTGCACGGCTTTGCCAATACCACCGACATTTCGGCGGGTTATTGCCTGGAGTCCAGCCTGGCGCCGGTGGAAGGCACGGCCGAAGGCGTGATCGTGGTCAACGCCAGCATCCCTGGCGTCTCGCTGATTCGCGACGAGCCCGTGCGCATCCATATGGAGAAGGGCATGGCGGTGGCGATCGAGGGCGGCGCGGTGGCGCGCCAGTTCCGCGAGCTGCTGGCCAGCTTCAACGATCCGCAGGTCTACAACCTGGGCGAACTGGGCGTGGGCATGAATCCGCGTTGCCAATTGGACGGCACCATGCTGTCCGACGAATCGGTCTACGGCTCGATCCAGCTGGCGCTGGGCACCAGCGCCTATATCGGCGGCACCGTCAAGGCGGCGGCGCACTACGACACCATCGTCACCGACGCCACGCTGGAGCTGGACGGCAGGGTGGTGCTCAAGGGCACCGAACTGCGCCTGGAGGACGCGGCATGAGCATAGACCTGAGCCGCGACGCCGATGGCGTGGCCACCGTGCTGATGAACCGCCCGGAAAAGCGCAACGCGTTCACGCTGGACATGTACCGGGAGTTCGGCCGGGTCATGCGCGAACTGGACGCCGACGATACGGTGCGCTGCGTGGTGCTGCGCGGCGCGGGCGGCGCCTTCTGCGCCGGCAGCGACATCGGCGGCTTCGAGGAAGACCGCGATGGCGCCGCGCAGGCCGCCGAGTACGCGCTCTTCACCCTGTCCATGACCGACACGCTCAAGCACCTGCGCCATCCGACGGTGGCCTGCATCGAAGGCGTGTGCGTGGGCGGCGGGCTGGAGCTGGCCGCCCTGTGCGACATCCGTATCGGTGGGCGCAACAGCCGCTACGGCATCCCGGTGAACCGGATCGGGCTGACCGTGGACCACCAGGAACTGGCCGACCTGATCCGCGTGGTGGGCGCCGCGCGCGTGCTGGAGATCCTGCTGGAAGGGAACATCTTCGGCGCCGACGAAGCCATGTCCAAGGGCCTGTTGAGCCGTATCGTGGACGACGAGCGCGTGGCCGAGCAGGCCTACGCCACCGCCCGCCGCATCGCCGCGGCGGCGCCGCTGGTCAACCGCTGGCACAAGCGCTTCGTGGGCCAGCTGCGCGAAGGGCGCGCGCTGACCCAGGACGAACGCGGCGAAGCCTACGCCTGCTTCGGCACCGAGGACTACCGGCGCGGCCGCGCAGCCTTCGCCGCCAAGCGCATTCCCGAATTCATCGGCCGCTGAACCGGCCACCGACCCGAGACGGACCGCATATGACTCAAGCTGCATCCCCCCTTGCCGGCATCAAGATCCTGGACCTCTCGCAGATCATGGCCGGCCCGTATTGCACCATGGTGCTGGCCGACCTGGGCGCGGAAGTGATCAAGGTCGAGAAGACCGGCGCCGGCGACGATTCCCGCGAGATGGGCCCCTACGTGAACGGCGAGTCCACCTGTTTCGCGCAGATCAACCGCAACAAGCAGGGCGTGGCGCTGAACCTGAAGGACCCCGAGGCCCGCGAAGTGCTGTACGAGCTGGCCCGCTGGGCCGACGTGGTGGTCGAGAACTACCGCGTGGGCGTGACCAAGTCGCTGGGCGTGGACTACGAAACGCTGTCGCGCATCAATCCGCGCCTGGTGTATTGCTCCATCTCCGGCTACGGCCATTCCGGGCCCTCCGCGGGCAAGGGCGGCTTCGACCTGGTGGCCCAGGGCATGAGCGGCATCATGAGCATGACGGGCGAGCCCGGCGGGCGGCCCTTGAAGTCGGGCATCGCCATCTATGACGTGGGGGCGGGGTTGACCGCGGTCTACGCCATCCTGGCCGCCTGCATCCACCAGATGAAGACGGGCGAGGGCCAGCACATCGACATCGCGCTGGCCGAGTGCGGGCTGCCCTGGTTCGTCTGGGAGGCCGCCGCCTACTTCGCCGACGGCACGGTGCCGGAAGGCACCGGCAGTCGCCACCGGGTATCGGCGCCGTACCAGGCGTTCAACACGCGCCAGGGTTTCATCATGATAGGCGCGGCCAACCAGCGCACCTGGGAGCGTCTGTGCGCGGACGTGCTGGAACGTCCCGAGCTGATTACCGATCCGCGCTTCATCACGAACTCCGACCGGCTGACCCATATCGCCGAACTGGAACCCATATTGGAAGCGGAGTTCGCGCGCGCCGACGCCGCCGAATGGATTGAACGCTGCGAGCGGGCCTCGGTGCCTTGCGGCCCAATCAACGACTTCGGCCAAGCCATGCAGGACCCGCATTACCTGGCGCGCGGCATGGTGCAGGAACTGGAGCACCCCGCGCTGGGCAAGATGAAGACCATCGGCATTCCAACCAAGTTTTCCAAAACGCCGGGCGCCTTGCGCACCGCGGCGCCGCTGATGGGCCAGCATACCGACGAGGTGCTGCGGCGCTTTGGCGTGCCGCAGGACAGGATTGCCGGCATGCGCGCCAGGGGAGTCATCGCGTAGCCAGTCAACCGCAGCAGGCAGTATCGAAGTCGAATCCAAGCTCCAAGGGGACGCCGGCCTAAAAGACGCCGGCGGCTATTCGAAGTTGAACAAAGATGTTCACGCCGCAAGGAACCTTCATGACACAGCCCACCACTCTTTCCCGCCGCGGCTTCATCGCGGCCAGCGCCGCGCTGGCCGCCTGCGGCGTCGTTCCCTCCCTGGTCCGGGCGCAGTCGGCCCAGCCGTTCCGGCTGGGGGCGCTCAATTCCATCACCGGCGTCGGCGGCCCCTACGGGCCGGCCATGCTGGAAGCCATCAAGATCGCGATTGACGAGGTCAACGCCGCCGGCGGCGCGGCCGGCCGCAAGATCCAGCTCTATGCCGAGGACGACCAGACCAAGCCCGATGCCGCCGTGCTGGCGGTGAAGAAGCTGATCGAGATCAACAAGGTCGAGGCGGTGGTCGGCATCTGGCCCTCGTCGGTGGGCCTGGCCGCCATGCCCATCACCAACGCGGCCGGCCTCATCACCATGAATACCTGCGGCGCGCCCGAAATGCTGACCGAGAACAAGCTCGGCCTGGCCTGGATGTACCAGGCGTCCAACGCCGTGTTCGGCCGCGCCTTCGCCGAAGTGGCGCGGCAGCGCGGCTTCAAGCGGCCGGCGGTCATGGCCTTCAATAACTCCACGTTTGTGGGACAGGCCAACTACTTCCGTGATGCCTGGCAGGAGAAGGGCGGCAAGGTCAGCGCCTTCACCATCTACGAACCCAACCAGACCACCTACCGCACCGAGCTGACCAAGGTGCTGGCCTCCAAGCCCGACGTGATCTCGCTGAGCGCCTACCGGCCCGACGCCACCATCATCCTGAAGGAATGGTTCCAGACCGGCCAGGACTGCAAGTTCATCATGCCCGGCTGGACCGCCAACGAAGACCTGGTGAAGGCCCTGGGCAAGGAGGCCACCGAGGGCATCATTTCGATCTCCAACGTCGCCGCGCACGAACACCAGGCGTACAAGACCTTCGCCGCCGAATTCCGCAAGCGCACCAAGCGCGAGCCGGACATCTTCGCCTCGCAGTCCTACGACATGGTGATCACGCTGGCGCTGGCCATCGAGACGGCCGGGCCGACCGCGGACGTGGCCGCCATCAACGGCAAGATCCGCGCCGTGACCGCGCAGGGCGGCGGCGAAAAGGTCAGCGGTTTCGCGCAAGGCCAGGCGCTGCTGCGCGCCGGCAAGCCGGTGGACTACGACGGCGCGTCCTCGCGCCTGGATTTCGGCAAGCAGGGCGAGACCGTGCCGGACTTTGGCGTCTTCGACATCCGCGACGGCAAGCTGGTGCTCAAAGAAGTCATCGCAGGCCAAGTCTGACCATAAGAAACACTAGGGGAACACAAGTATGGATGCAATCACCGTCATCAACGCCGCGATCAACGGCGTTGTGATCGGGATGCTGCTGGCCTTGCCGGCACTGGCGATCACGCTGGTGTTCGGCATCGCCCGCTTTCCCAACGCCGCCAGCGGCGACTACATGACGCTGGGTGCCTACGTGGCCGTCTTCACGCAGGCGCTGGCCGGCGGATCGATGCTGGCGGGCGGCTTGGCCGCCGTCGCCGCCACGATCCTGGTCAGCCTTTTCTTCTATGCCTGGGTGTTCCGGCCGCTGGAGTCGCGCTCCAACGTGTCGCGCCTGATCGCGTCCATCGGCGTGGCGTTCGCGCTGCGCAGCACGATCACCTTCTTCGCCGGGCAGGACCAGTACACCTTCGACATGCCGCTGACGCGCGCCTGGAATTTCGGCGGCGTGCGCATCCTGCCCACCGACCTGTATATCGTCGGCACGGCGGTGGCGGCGCTGGCGCTGGTGTTTGCGCTGATGCATATGACGCCCACCGGGCGGCGCATGCGGGCGGTGGCGGACAACCCGGAACTGGCCGCGGCCAGCGGCATACGCGGGCGGCGCGTGATGATCACGTTGTGGAGCATCGCCGGCGCCTATTGCGGGCTGGGCGGCGTGCTGCTGGGCATCAAGGCGGTGGTGATCCCCGAGCTGGGCTGGGAACTGCTGATGCCCATGTTCGCGGCCGTGATCCTGGGCGGCATCGGCAATCCGGTGGGCGCCATCGTCGGGATCATGGTGTTCAGCATTGCGCAGGAAGTCGCCAGCCTGGTGGTCGGGCCGGCCTACAAGATCGTGTTCGCCTTCGCGGTGCTGCTGTGCGTGCTGCTGCTGCGTCCCCAGGGCATCTTCGGCCGTCCGATGGCGGCGAGGTGAAATCATGGAAGCCTATCTGATTGCAATCGCCATCGGGATCCTGATCTACATGCTGCTGGCCTTCGGCCTGTCGCTGCACTACGGGTTCACCGGATTGATCAACTTCGGCCACGTCGGCTTCTTCGCCATCGGCGCCTATACCTCGGCCCTGCTGTCGCTCAAGGGCGTGCCCATACCCATCTCCATGGCGGCGGCCGCCGCCTTCGCGGCGCTGGCGGCCTGGCCGCTGGGCATGATCGCCTTGCGGCTGGGCAGCGACTACCTCGCCATCGTGACGCTGGGCTTCTCGGAGTCGGTGCGCATGATGCTGCAGACCGAGGAATGGCTGACGCGCGGCATGCACGGCCTGCCGGGCATCCCGCGGCTGTTCGCGGGCTGGGCCTCGCCGCAGACGGTGGACCTGTGGATCATGCTGCTGTTGTTGGCGGTCAACGCCGGCGCCTTGCTCCTGATCCACCTGGTGATACGCAGCCCCTTCGGCCGCGTGATCGAGGCGGTGCGCGACAACGAGGTGGCGGTGCGGGCACTGGGCAAGGATCCGGCCCGTTTCAAGACCCGTTCGCTGATGCTGGGCGCGGGGCTGGCCGGCCTGGCGGGCGCCTTCCAGGCGCACTACCTGACCTTCATCAGTCCGGAACAGTTCGTGCCGCTGATCACCTTCTACATCTGGATCGCCATCATCCTGGGCGGGGTGGGGCGGCTGAGCGGCGTGGTGGCTGGCACGGTGCTGCTGGTCGGGTTCCTGGAAGGCTCGCGCTTTGTGCGCGACTTCGTCGGCGGCATCTCGGAGGTGCAGATGGCCAGCGTGCGCATCGGCGTCATCGGCCTGGCGCTCATCTGCGTGGTGCTTTACCGGCCCCAGGGCATTTTCGGCAACACAAGCACCACCCGCAGGAGAAAGGCATGACGCTGCTTTGCATCAAAGGGCTGAGCGCCAGTTTCGGCGGCTTCAAGGCGCTGGACGACGTGTCGCTGGAAGTGCGCAAGGGTGAAATGGTCGGGGTGATCGGCACCAACGGCGCGGGCAAGAGCACGCTGTTCTCGGTGGTCACGGGCTACATCCCGCCCAGTTCCGGGTCGGTGCGCTTCGCCGATGAAGACATCACGGGCGTGGCGGTGCACCAGCGCGTGCGCCGGGGCCTGGCGCGCACCTTCCAGGTGCCGCGCGAGTTCAGCCAGCTGACGGTCTTCGACAACATGATGGCCGCCGCGCCGGACCAGCGCGGCGAAAAGCTGGCGGCGTTGGTCTTCGCCCGCCGCGAAGTCGCCCGCGAAGAGGCGCGCAACGCGGAGCGGGTGCACGAATTGCTGGCCTTCCTGAACCTGTCGCGCGTGGCGGACGAGCCCGCGGGGAAACTCTCGGGCGGCCAGAAGAAGCTGCTGGAGCTGGGGCGGCTGCTGATGCTGGAGCCGCGCTGCATCCTGCTGGACGAACCGTTCGCCGGCGTCAATCCGGTGCTGATCGAAGAGCTATCGGCGCGCATCGTGGAGCTGAACCAGCGCGGCCTGACCGTCGCCATCATCGAACACAACCTGGAAGAGCTGTCGCGCATCGTGCCGCGCATGTACGTCATGGACCGCGGGCGGGTCATCGCCGAAGGCTCGCCCGACAGCGTCCTGGCCAATGAACAGGTGCGCGAAGCGTACATGGGGGGAGTGATATGAGCCAGCTCGTCATGCAAGGCCTGTCCGGCGGCTACGGCGAGGTCGATATCGTGTCCGGCATCGACATGCACGTGGCGCCGCGCGAGATCGTCACCATCGCCGGCACCAACGGCGCGGGCAAGTCCACGCTGGTCAAGGCGGTGATGGGCCTGCTGCCGCGCATCGCCGGCGCCATGGCCTTCGATGGCCGCGACCTGCTCACGCTGCCGGTCGAGGAGCGCGTGCGCATCGGCATTTCCTATGTGCCGCAGGTGCGCAATGTGTTCGGCGCGCTGACCGTGCTGGAGAACCTGCAGGTGGTTGAACACGTGCAGGCGCGCGAAAAGCGCATCCGCGACATGTTCGACTTGTTTCCCGCCCTGGCCGGGCGGCGCAAGACCCACGCCGAGAACCTGTCCGGCGGCGAGCGCCAGCAACTGGCCTTCGCCCGCGCGCTGATGTCCTCGCCGCGGCTGATGGTGCTGGATGAACCGTCGGCCGCCTTGTCGCCGGCGCTGACCGAGCAAGTGTTTGCCGAAGTGCGGCGCCTGCCGCAGATCGGCGTGGGCGTGCTGATGGTGGAGCAGCGCGCGCGCCAGGCGCTGGCGTTCAGCGACCGCGGCTACATCCTGGATTCCGGCCGCATCGTGCTGACCGACACGGGGCAGGCGTTGCTGGCCAACCAGCATATGAGCGATTTGTATATAGGGCGGGGCGGCCATGCCCAGCCGTCAGGCGCCTAGCGTCCCTTTCCTGCATCCTTTCCAGGAGCCGTATCTTGCGTACTTCCGACACGAGTGTTTCCCCGGCGTCCGTTGCGCGCCGCCCGGCGCCCGGCGCCATCGCCACTTTGACCGCCACCCAGGGCCTGGCCGCGCTGGAGCAGGGCAGGCTGACCTGCGAGGCCTGGGCGCGCGCCTGCCTGGACCGCATCGAGGAACGCAACGGCGGCGTCAAGGCCTGGGTGCGAGTGGACGCCGAGGGCGCGCTGGCCCGCGCCCGGGAATGGGACCGCCATGGCCGGCGGCGCGCGCTGGACGGCGTGCCGCTGGGCATCAAGGACACCATCGACACGGCGGCCATGCCCACCGAGTTGGGCGATCCCGAGATCTTCCCCGGCCGCCAGCCCGAGGCGGACGCGCCCGTGGTGACGCAGGCGCAGGCACTGGGCTTTAACGTGCTGGGCAAGAACACCGTGTCGCGCCATGCCATCATGCTGCCGGGGCCCGCGCGCAACCCGCATGACCTGACCCGCACGCCGGCCGCGTCCTCGGCCGGCTCGGCGGCGGCCGTCGCCGACTTCATGGCGCCACTGTCCATCGGCACGCAGACGGCGGGCTCCATCCTGCGGCCGTCGGCGTTCTGCGGCGCGGTGGGCTTCAAGCCCACGCTGGACGCCATTCCCTACGTGGCGATCCGGCGCTATTCGCGGGTATTGGACGTGATCGGTCCGATCTCGCGCTCGGTCGACGATGCGGCGCTGTTCATGCGCGCGTTCACCGGCGACCCGCGCTTCGATCCGGCCTCGACGCTGCGCAGCGATTTCCGCCTGGGCGTATGGCGGCCGAAGGACTGGGCCGACACCGAGCCCTGCATGCGCGAGAGCTTCGAGGCCAATCTGCGCACGCTGGCTGCCGCAGGCGTGACAGTCACCGAGCTGGCCATGCCGCCGGCCTTCGACACCATGGGCGAGGCGCAGGACGTGATCATGGCCTACGACCTGGCGCGCGAGTACGCCGCGCTCAAGCGCGACCATGCGGCGCTGTGCGATCCCGGGCTGATCGAGTACCTGACCATGGGCGAGGGGCTATCCGCGGCCGACTACGCCGCCGCGCTGGACGCCGCCGACGCCTGCCGCCGCGATTTCTACGATGCCGCGCGCGAGGTCGACGCGGTCGCCATGCCGTCCACGCTGGGCGAGGCGCCGCCGGCCAGCTCCACCGGCAGCTCGGCCTTCATCCGCATCTGGTCCCTGCTGCACAACCCGTCCATCACCTTGCCCGTCGCGCGCGGCCCCAACGGCCTGCCGCTGGGCTTCCAGATGGTCGGCTTCGTGAAGGAAGATGCGCGGCTGCTGTACTGGGCGCGCTGCGCCGAGCGCATTCTGGGGTCGACCGCCCACCAGGTTTGAACAGCCCCTGACCAGAGCATGATCCTGTGTGGAAGGTCACCGAGTTTGCGAGTGAGTCCTTTGACTTTGAGAACCAACCGGCGCGCTGAGGCAGGCCGCCGTTGTTTCACGCTGGATCAGGTGGATAGGCAGCACATCCCGCGATACCGTCGTGGGTATTGGTCCATTGATGCGATCCAGCAGCCGTCGAGCGGCGGTGCGAGCCATCGTTTCAACCGGTTGCCGGATTGTCGTGAGGGACATCACGTGCGTGCCCGCCAGGGGCATATCGTCGAATCCCAAGACTGACAGCTGCTGCGGCACTGCGATTCCCTTGCGCTTGGCCGCTTCAAGCACGCCCAGCGCCATGGTGTCATTGCCTGCAATGATCGCGGAAACGGGCTGCGGTCCAGACAGCAGGGTCATGGCGCTCGAATAGCCGCTTTCCATGGTGTACATGCCAAAAATCAGCGGGATGTCCTGGCGACGAATTCCCTGGCTTTCCAGCCAGATCAAGGCGCCTTCCGATCTGTCGCGACTGGTTGAAGTATTGCGTTGGCCCATGACCAGCCCGATCCGTCTATGGCCCAGCTCAAAAAGATGACGTGCCGCTTCGGCCCCTGCATGAACGTTGTCGATTTCCACGGTATCGACGTTCGAGTTGTCGACTGAGCGGATGACAAGAACGAGAGGAATGGCTCGGCGTTTCAGTTCCGTGACGATAGGAGAATCCAGCGTCGCGGTTGCCAGCACTAGCCCATCCAGATAGCCATCGACAAGCGGACGCAGCTTTTGCAGGCAGTTCGACTCGCTCATCGAATCGATGATGAGAATCATGTGGTAGCCGGCTTCGTCGAACGCATCATGCAAATGAGCGATCAAGGACGTGATGAATGGGTTGTGCAGCGCTTCCACCACGACTCCGATGACTTTCGTCGCGGCCTTGCGCAGCTTTCTGCCCTGCATGGGCAAGCGATATCCCAATTGTGCCGCCGCCTCCTGAACGGCATCGCGCGTGGCGGCGCTGATTGCAGGGTGGCCGGATAGTGCCCGCGAGACGGTGGACACGGCGACTCCCGCGCGATCTGCAACGTCCTTCAACTTTTTCTTCTGGGGAGCCGACTCGTCGTCGTCATGCATGGCGGGCCTTGTGTCGAGGGTTTTTACCGATTATTTGCACTGCATTTGCACTTTGAGTTGCACCATAATTGACGCAAACGGAAATGCAAAATATAGCAATTTTTGCACTCGATGCGCAATCGTGAATGTCGGATAGCTAACTTTTCATCAACTTGGAGCAAGCGATGGTTCGGTTTCTGAAGCAAGGGCGTACGGAAGAGCAATCGGAGTCCGATGCGGCGCAGGTGCAAAGCACGGTCAGCGGCATTCTTGCCGATATCGGGAAGCGAGGGGACGAGGCGCTCCTCGAGTACTCCCGGAAGTTCGACCAATGGGCGCCCGAATCTTTCAGGCTCACGGATGTTCAGATTCAAGACTGTATGGCGCAATTAAGCGCGGGGCAGCTCGACGACATCCGCTTTGCGCAAAAGCAGATACGCAATTTTGCCCAGCTCCAGAAGGAATCCATGCGCGATGTCGAGGTCGAGACCCTCCCAGGGGTCATTCTCGGGCATAAGAATCTTCCGGTGGAAAGCGTGGCCTGCTATGTGCCGGGGGGGAAATTCCCGCTGGTTGCGTCGGCGCATATGGGCGTGGTCACGGCAAAGGTTGCGGGTGTGCCGCGCGTGGTCGCTTCGTCGCCCGTGGTGAACGGCAAGCCGTCGGCTGCCGTGGTCGCGGCAATGCACTTGGCCGGGGCGGACGAGATCTATACCCTGGGTGGCGTGCAGGCCATTGGCGCCTTCGCCATCGGCACGGCAAGCATTCGTCCGACGACCATGGTCATTGGCCCCGGCAACGCTTACGTGGCCGAGGCAAAACGACAGCTATTCGGCCGGATCGGGATCGACCTGCTGGCAGGGCCGACGGAAACCTTGGTCATCGCTGACGATTCGGTCGATGCCGAGCTGTGCGCTACCGACCTGCTTGGCCAGGCTGAACACGGCTACAACACGCCCGCGATCCTGATCACCAACTCGGAAACGTTGGCTCGCGAGACCATGCAGGAAATCGAACGCCTGCTGAAGATCTTGCCCACCGCGAACACGGCTGGCGTCTCATGGCGCGACTACGGCCAGGTAATCGTGTGCGACAGCTACGAGGAGATGGTGGAGCAGGCCGACCTTATCGCCAGCGAGCATGTCCAGGTCATGACGCGAGATCCCGACTACTTCTTGAACAATATGCGGAACTACGGCGCGCTATTCCTTGGGGCGCGTACCAACGTCGCATACGGCGACAAGGTCATAGGCACGAATCACACCCTGCCTACGGGCAAGGCTGCGCGCTACACCGGGGGCTTGTGGGTGGGAAAGTTCATCAAGACCTGCACCTATCAGAAGGTCTTGACGGATGAAGCTTCCGCCCTGGTCGGCCGCTATTGCTCCAGGCTGTGCGGCATCGAAGGCATGGTAGGCCACGGCGAGCAGGCGAACATCCGCATCCGCCGATATGGCAACACCGATGTGCCTTATGCCGGGGTTGCCGCCTGACCGGACGGTCGGCTCCCGCTGGCTTGGGCTCGCGCCGCGCGGACCTTTGCAGCTGCAAGGTCCGGGCCGCTTTTAATTGAATGTGATCGAGACGACTCGACGACTTGGCAAGGGATGACAATGGAAAAAACCGAAGATGAATTCAAAGGCGAAATAGGCCGCACGTATCGAGACTCGACGCCATCGTGGCCGGAGCAGGTTCGCGTTCCCAAGGACGCGCCCAATATCGTATTTATCGTGCTCGACGATGTGGGTTTTGCCGACCTGGGATGCTATGGGTCGGAGATTGCGACGCCGCGCATGGACCGGCTGGCGGCGAAGGGCGCGCACTATTCGAACTTTCACGTGACTTCCATGTGCTCACCGACACGGGCCTGCCTGTTGACGGGCCGCAACTCGCATGCGGCAGGGGTGGGCATCATTGCTGAATGGTCCAGCGGCTATCCAGGGTACGCGGGCCAAGTCGGGAAAAATGCGGCCACCGTGCCCGAAGTTCTGGGCTTGCATGGCTATTCCAGTTACGCCGTCGGGAAATGGCATTTGACCAATATCGCCGACTACGGCGCGGCGGGCCCGCACGACAACTGGCCCATAGGCAAGGGCTTCAACCGCTGGTACGGGTTTCACGGCGCGCTGACGGATCAATGGAATCCTGAGCTATGCCAGGACAACCGTCCCATCCAGCTCGAGAAGACGGACGACTATCACCTGAGCACGGATCTCGTTGACCATGCAATCACCGACATCAAGGATCACGTCAGTTCTGCCCAGGGACGGCCGTTCTTCCTGTACTTGGCGTTCGGCGCTTGCCATTGGCCTCATCACGTGCCCCAGGAGTACATCGAGCGCCACCAGGGCAAATATGACTGCGGTTGGGACGTCATTCGCGCCCAACGACACAAGAAGCAATTGGAATTGGGCGTCGTGCCGCCCGGAACGGCGCTTGCGCCGCTGAATCCAGGGGTCCGTCCATGGACAGAATTTCCGGCGGACGAGCGCACGCTATTGGCGCGCCTTCAGGAAACCTATGCGGGTTTCCTGGAGCACACGGACGATCAGGTAGGCAGGCTCGTCGATCACCTGGAAGCCATCGGCCAACTGGACAATACGCTGATCGTATTGCTGTCCGACAACGGCGCAAGCCCCGAGGGCGGCCCGACTGGGGCGATCAACTTGCGTAAGCATATGGTTTACGAGACGGAATCGCCGCAGGTCGGCATCGCGCACCTGGACAAGATCGGCAGCGAGCTGGCGTACAACCATTACCCCACCGGCTGGGCGCAAGTCTCCAATACTCCCCTGAAGTGGTACAAAAAAAACGTGCACGGAGGCGGGGTCCGCGCGCCGTTGATCATCCATTGGCCGGGACATATCGCCGATCCTGGGGTATTGAGACATCAATATCATCACGTCATCGACATTGCGCCGACGCTATACGAAATCATGAACATCGAGGCGCCCGGGCAATACAAGGGCGTGCCGCAATTGCCGGTGCATGGCATCGGCATGAATTACACGCTCGCCGACGTCCAGGCGCCGACGCAGAAGGACTCCCAGATTTTCGAGCTACTGGGAGATCGCGCCATCTGGCATCAAGGTTGGAAGGCGGTTTCACGGCACCCGAAGGGGCGTGACTTCGACCTGGACCAATGGGAGCTTTACCACCTGTCCGAGGATTTCTCCGAGGCTTCAGATCTGGCCAAACAGCATCCGGAGAAGCTTGAGGAACTCGTGGCCCTCTGGTGGGAGCAGGCGGGACGGTATGGCGTCCTGCCTTTGGATGACAGGGATTGGGAGCGGGCGGCCGAGCGGCTCAAGATGAACCAGACGCTGCACTATGAATTCCATAGCAATATGGCCCGGGTGGACAGAATGCAATCCCCCGACATCACGGACCGCAGCTATGCCATTGAGGCGAGATTCACCGTCGGCGAAGAGCCGCCGCGAGGCGTGCTGTTGGCCTGGGGCAGCCATTTCGGCGGCTTCGTGATTTACCTGAAGAACGGACGGCTTTGTTATGAGTACGTGTACTCCGAGTCGCTGACGCATCGTATCGAGAGCCCGTACCAGCCTCCGCCCGGCAATGCCATTGTCGAACTCCATTTCACACGGACGGGAAAGAACGCCGGGCGAGCAGTATTGCTGGCGGATGGCAATGAAGTCGGCGAAGTCGAGATACCCAAGACCTGGCCCACGCACGGCACGACCGCAGGGCTGAACTGCGGACAGGATGCCGGCGCGCCCGTGAGTTTCTCCTATCAGAAGCCGTTCCGGTTCAACGCGAGCGGATTGAAAGTGACGGTGAGCCTTGCGACGGACAGTGAAAGCGAGGCGGGGGCGGCGTACGCCGCCGCTCTGAAAGAACAATAAGGCGTCTGGCGTATGCCGTCGTCGGCCGTACGTCGGGACAGTACTTTTAAAAGAACAGGAAACGTTATGTGGAAAGCACTTTTACGTTCGTTCGGGCTTGCGTGCAGCTTCGCCGCTGTGTTGCCGTCTGCGCATGCCGAGGCCGTCTACCCGGCCAAACCCATCCGTCTGGTGGTGGCGTTTTCGCCGGGCGGCTCAGCGGATATCCTGGCCCGCCTGCTGGCGGAGAGAATGGCCGAGAACCTGGGAAAGCCGGTCATTGTCGAAAACAAGGCTGGGGCCAGCGGCAACATTGGCGGCGACTTTGTCGCACGTTCCGCGCCGGACGGGTACACGTTGTTGCTGGCTTCGGCCGGGCCGACAGTCATCAATCCCAGCCTGTATTCCAACATGCCCTACGAGCCGGCGACGGATCTCGCGCCCGTTTCGCTATTGATCAAGGATTACAACCTGATGGTGATCAATGCTTCGATCCCGGCAAGAAACCTGAAGGAGTTCATTGCCTATGCGAAGTCCCATCCTGGCAAGCTGAGTTTTGGTTCACCCGGAACAGGGACGCCAGCGCATTTGGCGGGTGAACTCCTCAATCAACGGGCAGGAACGGAATTGCTGCATGTTCCCTACAAGGGGACCGGCCCGGCCATTACAGACCTGCTGGCAGGGCACATCACCATGATGATCGACAACATGCCGCCGTTGTTGCCTTATGTGCAGTCGGGAAAACTGCGGGCCTTGGCAGTGGCTAGCCAAGCGCGAGCGGAATCCATGCCGGACGTGCCCACCGCCAAGGAAGCCGGACTGGATGGTTATGTGGTTACCGCATGGAAGGGCTTGATGGTGCCCGCCGGCACGCCCGGGCCCGTAATCGAGCGGCTGCACGTAGCGGTTACGCAGGCGTTGGCGAGTCCGGAAATGAAAAAGCGCTTGGTGGAGCTTGGCGCGGAGCCCGTCGGAGGTAGCCCTGCCCAATTCGCAGAGCAGATTCGCAACGATACGGCGTGGTGGGCGGCGCTGATCAAGTCGACGGGCACAACGCTGGATTAGGCCATGGTCCATTCAGTCCGCAATCGCGGCGAGCGGGCGCTGTTTTGGGATGGGCCGTACCGCCGGCCCATCCGATCATTTTCCGGGTTTTCCCCAATTATTCTCAAAATTTGGGAATAAAAACCTGGATAAGAACCAAAAATTGATAATCTGCGCTCCATTAGCTTGGAGCCACATGTTGAAAGCGGATCTATCAGTCGGGGCAGGCGCGGATCGCGTGCTGTACGTGCTGGCCACCCTGGCCAGGCACGACGGCCCCCTCAGCATCGCCGCCTTGGCCGAGCAGACCGGCCTGGCGCAAAGCACCCTGTACCGTCAGGTGGCGCTGCTCAAGCGCTGGGGGTTCGTTGCCGAGCACGATGGCGAATACGGCCCCGGCCCGCTGTGCGTGCAACTGGCCTGGGGCTTTGACCAGTCCTCGTTCCTGATCCATGAAGCGCAGCCCGACATGGCCGCGCTGGCCGCCGCCTCCGGCGAAACCATAGGCCTGCTGGTGGCGGTCAAGGACCAGGCGGTGTGCCTGGACATGATCGAAAGCCAGCATCCGCTGCGCTGTTCCTTCACCAAGGGGCGCGGCCTGCCGCTGGCGCGCGGCGCCTCGGCCAAGTCGCTGCTGGCCTTCATGCCGCTGGCCCGCCAGCAAGCCGCGCTGGCCTATCTGGCGGCCGAAGCCGGCATGGACGCGATTCGTCTCGGGCAGGAGCTCGAAGCCATCCGCATCCAGGGCTACGCCGTTACTGACAGCGAGGTCGACGCCGGCGTTTGGGGCGTCAGCGTTCCCATTTTTCAACGCGCCAACCAGGCCGTGGCCTCGATCACGCTGATGGCGCCATCGACCCGGGCCGCCCAGCGGCCCGAGGCATTGACCGAAATGACCGTGGCCGCGGCCCGGCGCATCTCGGCGAAATTGCAGGTTCATTAAGCCCGCGCCTCGCGGCAATCGACCTTTTTCCTTGTATTCCACGCCGTATCAGTACCCATCCGACCGCCGTATCCACTTTCGATAGGACCCACCATGACCACTCGCCGCACACTGCTGACCGCCGCCCTGACGCTGGGCCTCGCCTGGAGCGCCGGTCCGGCGTTCGCCCAGGAAACCATCCGCGCCGTGACCGACGCGACTTTCCCGCCGATGGAGTTCGTCAAGGACGGCAAGCGCACTGGCTTTGACATCGAACTGGTGGAAGCCCTGGCCGGCGCCATGGGCAAGAAGGTCGAGTGGATCGACATCGACTTCAAGGGCCTGATTCCCGCCCTGCAGGCCGGCCGCGCCGACATCGCCGTGTCCGCCATCTACATCACGCCGGAACGCGCCAAGGTCGTGGACTTCACCGATCCCTACTACGCGGGCGGCCTGGTCGTCATGACCAAGAAGGACGGTCCCGTCAAGACGCTGAAGGACCTGGACGGCCGCAAGGTGTCGGTGCAGGTCGGCACCAAGTCGGTCAACTACCTGAAGGAGCACTACCCGGCGGTGCAGCGCGTGGAAGTCGAGAAGAACCAGGAGATGTTCAACCTGGTGCAGATCGGCCGCGCCGAAGCCGCCGTGACCGGCAAGCCTGCCGCCAAGCTGTTCGCCCAGAGCACGCCGGACCTGACGGTGCTGAACGACCAGATCACCACCGAGGACTACGGCATCGCCGTACCCAAGAACAAGCCCGAGCTGACCCGTGAACTGAACGCCGCGCTGCAGAAGCTCAAGGCCGACGGCAGCTACCAGGCCATCGTCAACAAGTGGTTCGAGGCTCCCGCGAAATGAACCTGGATTTTTCTCCCGTTTTCGCCGACTTCGGCGAGCTGATCAATGGCGCCGTGGTCACCGTCGAGGTGACTGCGGGCGCCTTGCTGCTGGCCTGCGTCATCGGCCTGCTGGTCGGCGTGGGGCGCCTCAACCCGAAGCGCTACGTCATCTATAACCTGTGCAGCGTCTACCTGCTGCTGTTCCGCGGCACGCCCTTGCTGGTGCAGTTGTTCATCTGGTTCTTCGGCCTGCCGCATTTCGGCATCACGCTGCCGGCGTTCGCTTGCGGCGTGCTGGGCCTGGGCATGTACTCCGGCGCCTACGTGTCGGAAATCGTGCGCGGCGCGATCCAGTCGGTGGACCGCGGCCAGACCGAAGCGGCCCGTTCGCTGGGCATGTCCTCCGGCCAGGCCATGCGCATCATTGTGCTGCCGCAGGCGGTGGTGCGCATGATCCCGCCGCTGGGCAACGAGTTCATCGCGCTGATCAAGAACTCGGCGCTGGTGTCGCTCCTGACCATTCACGATCTGATGCATGAAGGGCAGAAGATCATCAGCGTGTCGTACCGCTCGCTGGAAACGTATCTGGTGGTGGCGCTGATCTATCTGATCCTGACCACGGCCACCATGTTGGTGCTGCGCCAGGTTGAAAACCGCCTGCGCGCGGGAGGGATGGTGCAATGAACACCGCAATGAACTCGGCGGCGAACCCGCAAGAAATGATCCGTATCCGCGGCCTGCGCAAGTCCTACGGCGACCACGAAGTGCTGCGCGCGATCGACTTCGACGTGCTGCCGTCCCAGGTGGTGGTGGTGATCGGGCCCAGCGGCTCGGGCAAGAGCACCTTGCTGCGCTGCTGCAACGGCCTGGAAGTGGCGCAGGCCGGCACCATCGACATCTGTGGGCAGACCCTGCTGGACCACGGCAAGCTGTTGCCCGAAGCCGCACTCAACCAGCTGCGCATGCAGGTGGGCATGGTGTTCCAGGGCTTCAACCTGTTTCCGCACCTGTCGGTGCTGGACAACGTCACGGTCGGTCCGCGCACGCTGCGCGGCATGGGCCGCGAGCAGGCCAATGCACTGGCGGCGGACTTGCTGGACAAGGTCGGCCTGAGCCAGAAGATGGCGGCCATGCCTGCCAGCCTGTCCGGCGGGCAAAAGCAGCGCGTGGCCATCGCCCGCGCGCTGGCGATGCAGCCCAAGGTCATGCTGTTCGACGAGCCGACCTCGGCGCTGGACCCGGAACTGGTGGGCGAAGTGCTGCAGGTCATGAAGCTGCTGGCCCGCGAAGGCATGACCATGATGGTGGTCACGCACGAAATGGGCTTCGCCCGCGACGTGGCGGACAGGGTGGCGGTGATGGACGGCGGCGTGATCCTGGAATCCGGTTCGCCCGATGTGATCTTCACCCAGCCGCGCGAAGCGCGTACCCGCGAGTTTCTGCAGGCGGTGTTGAACGCGGGGCAGGGGGCTGCATGAGCATGGCGCAATTCGACAAAAGCCTGTGGAAGGCCCGCGACGACAGCGCCGAACAAGGCGACACGCGCCGCTTGGCGCATATCGTCGAAGCGGCCGCCGGCCAGGTCCGCAAGGGCGAGGCGGCGCTGCTGGGCTTCGCCTGCGATGCCGGCGTGGCCCGCAACCAGGGCCGCATCGGCGCGGCCGAAGGCCCGTCGGTCATCCGCAAGTTCCTGGCAGGCTTGCCGGCGCACGGCCTCACGCGCCTGCTGGACGCTGGCGACGTGGCCTGCGAGGGCGACCGGCTTGAAGACGCCCAGGAACAGCTGGGCCTGCGCGTGGCGGAACTGATGGAGCAGGGCGCCCGTCCGCTGGTGCTGGGCGGCGGCCACGAGATCGCCTGGGGCAGCTTCCAGGGTCTGGCGCGCTGGCTGGATGCCCGTGGCGACAGCGAACCCGTGCTGGTGCTGAACCTGGACGCGCACTTCGACCTGCGCACCGGGCGGCCTGGCAGTTCGGGCACGCCGTTCGACCAGATCTCGCGCTACTGCGAGGAACGCGGCCGGGCCCTGCAGTACGCCTGCCTGGGCGTATCGCGGCTGGCCAATACCCCGGCGTTGTATGCGCGCGCCGCCGAAGTCGGCGCCATCTGGGTCGAGGACCGCGACATGCAGGAGCGCCACCTGGCGGCGCGCCTGGCCAACGTCGACGCCTTGCTGGCCCGGGCACGGCATGTGTACCTGACCATAGACCTGGACGTGCTGCCCGCAGGGGTCATGCCAGGCGTCTCGGCCCCGGCGCCCTATGGGGTGCCGTTGACGGTGATCGAGGAAATCGTCCTGCGGGTCAAGGCCAGCGGCAAGCTGCGCCTGGCGGACATGGCGGAGTTCAGTCCGCGCTACGACCAGGACGGCCATGGCGCACGCGCGGCGGCTCGCCTGGCCTGGCAGTTGCTGAACGATTGAACGCACCGGTGCTGCATCCATCGGATGGAGCATGGCAGGACCAAGCGGGGCGGTTTCCTTAACAGGAAACCGCCCCGCTTTTCATCCGCCTTGCGGCTGGCTGCAAGGCCTCCCTCGTAGGACTGGCAGGCTGGACGTTGGCAGTTTGGCGGCTTAGGATAAGGGCAGCATCAGGCTTGGGTTTGCGGCGCGTTCGATAGCCGCAACAGTTATGCGTCCCCAATTAAAATATTTTTGTTTTAAATGGGGACGCTATAACTTTCGTGGATAAAATGGCGCAACTTTGTCAGGAGAGCCAGCTCATGTCTCAAACTCCCACCCACGCATTGCCGTCTTATCTGAACGCCGAGGACCTCGGCCCCTGGGGCAACTACCTGCAACAAGTCGACCGGGTCACCCCGTATCTTGGTTCGCTGGCGCGTTGGGTCGAGACCCTGAAGCGCCCCAAGCGTTCCCTGATCGTCGACGTGCCGATCGAACTCGACAACGGCAGCATCGCCCACTTCGAGGGCTACCGCGTCCAGCACAACGTCTCGCGCGGTCCCGGCAAGGGCGGCGTGCGTTTCCACCAGGACGTCACGCTCTCCGAAGTGATGGCGCTGGCGGCCTGGATGTCGATCAAGAACGCCGCGGTGAACCTGCCCTACGGCGGCGCCAAGGGCGGCGTGCGGGTCGACCCGCGCACGCTCTCGGCCTCCGAGCTGGAACGCATGACGCGCCGCTACACCTCGGAAATCGGCGTCATCATCGGACCGTCCAAGGACATCCCGGCGCCCGACGTGAACACCAACGCCCAGACCATGGCCTGGATGATGGACACGTACTCCATGAATGAAGGCGCCACCGCCACCGGCGTGGTCACCGGCAAGCCGATCGCGCTGGGCGGCAGCCTGGGTCGCGTCGAGGCCACCGGCCGCGGCGTGTTCGTGGTGGGCTGCGAAGCCGCGCGCGACATGAACATCGACGTGTCCAAGGCGCGCGTCGTGGTGCAGGGCTTCGGCAACGTGGGCGGCACAGCCGCCCGTCTGTTCCATGAAGCCGGCGCCAAGGTCATCGCCGCGCAGGACCACACCGGCACCGTCCACAATCCGGCCGGCCTGGACGTGCACAAGCTGCTGTCCTACGTGTCGCAGCATGGCGGCGTGGGCGGCTTCTCCGGCGGCCAGTCCATGGACCGCGATGAGTTCTGGACGCTGGAAACCGAATTCCTGATCCCGGCCGCCCTGGAAAGCCAGATCACCGCCGCCAATGCCGCCAAGGTGCGCGCGAAGATCGTGGTGGAAGGCGCCAACGGCCCGACCACGCCCGAAGCCGACGACATCCTGGCCGAACACGGCGTCTACGTCGTGCCGGACGTGTTGGCCAACGCCGGCGGCGTGACGGTCAGCTATTTCGAATGGGTGCAGGACTTCTCCAGCTTCTTCTGGAGCGAAGACGAGATCAACCAGCGCCTGGAGCGCCTGATGCGCGAAGCCTACGCTTCGGTGTCGCAAGTGGCCAAGGAGCACAAGGTCACGCTGCGCACGGCGGCGTTCATCGTCGCTTGCACGCGCATCCTGCAAGCGCGCCAGGTGCGCGGCCTGTACCCCTGATACCCGATACGGCGGGGCGTCCCCGGACGCCGCGCCGAGGAGGGCAGGAGACAAAAAAGGAAATCGCCCCGCAAGGGGCGATTTCCATTTGCGCGCCTGCACGCGCACCGCGCATGAATAGCACATCGGCATTGCAGGCCTGCGCGCGCCGCGCCGGTGTCGGCCTGGCGCGACACCATGCGCCTTTTTCGCGGCCTAGGGAATTTCCCAGCTTGCGTAACCAGAATTGACACATTGCGTCCCTAGAATCCGTTCCTGCCATGCGCCGGGCGCGCCGCACGCCATGCGTGCCAGCCCGGATGCGCATGTCTGTTCAATCAATGGGAATTTGCAATGAAAAAGACTTTGTTCGTCACCGCCATGCTGGCCGCGTTCGGCGCAACGGCGCAAGCGGAAACCTCGGTGACGCTCTACGGCCTGATCGACACCGGTATCGGCTACCAGCGCATCAAGGGCGATGGCTACCATGAGTCCAAGGTGGGCATGGTCAACGGCGTGTCCAGCGGCTCGCGCTGGGGCCTGCGCGGCGCCGAGGATCTGGGCGACGGCCTGAGCGCCGTGTTCACGCTGGAAAGCGGCTTCAATTCGGCCAGCGGCGTGTCGGGCCAGAGCAGCCGCCTGTTCGGCCGCCAAGCCACCATCGGCCTGAAGAGCACCTCGTGGGGCCTGTTGGAACTGGGCCGCCAGACCAACATCGCCTCGAAGTACTTCGCCGCGATCGATCCGTTCGGCGGCAGCTACGGCCAGGCCAACGTCGGCGTGGCCTTCAGCGCCGCCAACACGGTCCGCTACGACAACATGGTGCAGTACTCGACGCCGTCGTTCAGCGGCGTGCAGTTCGGCATCGGCTACTCGTTCAACGCCGCCGACACGACCGCCGCGCAAACCGGCTTCAAGACCGCCGACAACACCCGCGCCATCACCACCGGCCTGCGCTATGTCAGCGGCCCGGTGAACCTGGCGCTGACGTATGACCAGCTGAACCCCGCGAACCAGTTGAACACCGACGCCACGCCCAAGTCGTGGATGATCGGCGGTTCGTATGACTTCGAAGTGCTGAAGCTGGCGCTGGCCTATGGCCAGACGCGCGACGGCTGGTTCACGGGCCAGGGCGTCAATGCCTTCGGCAGCGGCAGCCCCACGGCCAAGGGCTTCGGCACCAACGTGGCGGTGTCGGGCTTCAAGGCCAATTCCTACCTGGTGGGCCTGAGCGTGCCGATCGGCGGCGCGAGCAACATCCTGGCTTCGTGGCAGCGTGCGGACACGGACAGCGACAAGCTGACCGGCGACGACGCCACCATGAACATCTACAGCCTGGGCTACACCTACAACCTGTCCAAGCGCACCAATCTGTACGCCTTGGGTTCGTATGCCACCAACTTCGCGTTCACCGACGGCGTGAAGAGCACCGTGGCCATGGTGGGCGTGCGTCACCGCTTCTAAGAAGCAAGGCGAGCCAGGGCGGCGCGTCTGCGCCGCCCTGCCGCCGCGGTTGCACTGAGCGGACTGGGCGTCTTACCCGGCCACAGACGCGAAAAAAGCGGCCACCTCCCTAGCTCCATCCTCAGTCCGCTCAACCTAACCCCGGCTTGCTGCCGTGCGCAGCGCCCGCGTAGACCGCGGGCGTTGCCGGGTGCGGCTCAGGAAGCAGGCAGCAGCTCAGGCTTCAGGATCCCGCGCAGTTCCGAATAGGGAATGTTCAGCTCGGGTTCGCCATGCGAATACGGCGCGATGGAATAGGCGTCGTACTTGACCACGATGCCCTCGCGCGTCAGCGCATAGTTGTCGCTTTCCTGGAACGGCCACATCTTGTTGTAGGCCGCCGGATCGCGGCGCGCGTCCGGATTGCCGGCCAGCCACTTGGCATGCGCCTGCCGCAAGGCCGCCACATACTGCGGATGGCGGCCCGGTATCAAGGCCTCTTCCAGGCCCATCACGCGGGCGCGGCTGCGCTCCCAGTTCAGGTACTGGGTGGCGGGAATGCCGTGCGCGGCGCCGGTCAGAAATTGCTCGGTGTGCAGTTCGACGGCCACGATGTCGCCCACCGTGTCCTTCACGCTGGCTTTGAAGTAGGTGGCGTCGCGCGGGCGCGCGATCGACCAGAAGTACTGTGTGTACTCGGACAGCGTGTCGTAGGGGCCGCGGCGGTTGGCGTCGGTGCCGGTCATGTAGGCCAGCACGTGGTCCACCAGCGCGGTCAGCTTGGGTATGCCGGGAAACGCGACGCTGTCGATTTCGATGCGCGGGCAGTCGCCCTCGCAGCCGGGCTTGCTCGATGCCCACTTGATGCGCTCGGTGGACAGGTCGCCGACTTTTTCCGGCGTGGACGCCGAGGCTGGCGCCTGCGTGGCCAGGGTGATGTCGGCGGGCGGCGTGCTGCCGCAGCCAGCCAGCGCCAGCAGGGCCGCGCCCAGGAAGAGACCGCTTATCGCGCCTTGCGGCGTGAATGTGCGACGCATTGAAACTACCTCCAGAAAATCGGGGCGCGGCCGTTCAGGGCACCACGCCGGTCCACTCGGGCGTGGAGAACTTTTCGGCCGCTTGCGCCTGCGCGCGTGCCAGGGTGTCGCTGCCTATCTGCCCAGGGGTGAGACGGTGCAGGCCGGCAAAAGTTTCCACCATGCGGTCGATGATGACTTCCCGTGCGAGCCCGGTCTGGGTGCGCAAGGGATCGACGCGTTTCTTGGCGCTGGTGGTGCCTTTGTCGGACAGCTTTTCGCGGCCGATGCGCAGGACCTCGACCATTTTATCCGCGTCGATGTCGTAGGACATGGTGACGTGGTGCAGCACCGCGCCGCCGCGGCGGGCCTGCGCCGCGCCGCCGATCTTGCCGATGTCCGAGGCGATGTCGTTGAGCGGCTGGTACCAGGCCTTGATGCCCAGGGCCTGCAGGGCGGTCAGCACCCAGGCATCCAGGAAGGCGTAGGACTCCTGGAAGCTCATGCCGTGCACCAGCGCCTGAGGGGCGCTGAGCGAATAGGTGATGGAGTTGCCGGGCTCCATGAACATCGCTCCGCCGCCGCTGACGCGGCGCACGACCTGGATGCCGTGGCGGCGCGCGCCGTCGGGGTCGACTTCGTTCTTGAGCGATTGGAAGCGGCCGATCACGACCGCGGGCGCGGCCCATTCCCAGATGCGCAGGGTAGGCGGACGCAGGCCGGCGCCGACCTCGTCGGTGATGACGGCGTCCAGCGCCATGTGCAGCACCGGGTCTTGCGGCCCTTCATGGATCAGTTGCCAGTCGTAGTCGTTCCAGTCGGTGCGCGTCATGCCAGCGCCCTCCGCAGCACCACGGCGACGGCCTCGGCCGAGAAGCCGAACATTTCGGCATCGGCGGGCAGGGCCGATTGCACGGCCACCGCCAGTTCCAGTTCGCCGGCGTCGGCCGGCAGGCCGTTCAGGCCGCTATTGATGGCGTCCAGGGCCTCGGGCGGCTCAAGAAAAAAGTCGCCGCTGATACGCACGTCGGCCAGCCGGCCATCGCGCACTTCCAGATCCGCGACGACCAGTTTGCCGCCGGGGACTTTGTATTCGCCATGCATGGGCGTTCCTTCCAAATCAGTACTGAAAAACTACAGGCTGAGCTTCATGCCGTCGTGGCTGGCCTTGAAGCCCAGGCTTTCATAGAATCTGCGCGCATCGGGCCGGGCGCGGTCGGTGGTCAGCTGCACCAGGCTGCAACCCTGGATGCGGCATTGCTCGATCGCCCACTCGAACATCCTGCGTCCGAGGCCGGCGCCGCGCGAGGACGAGGCGATGCGCACGCTCTCGATCTGCCCGCGCCACTGGCCCAGCCGCGACAAGCCGGGTATGAACGATAACTGCAAACAGCCGACCAGGTTCGAGTCCTGTTCGACCACGGCCAGGAATTGATTGGAATCCTGGCCGATTGCGGCAAAGGCGGCAGCATAGCGCGGGTCCAGCGGCAGCGCGGGATTCTCGCGCGTGGCGCCGAGTTCGTCGTCGGCCAGCAGGGCGACGATGCTCGGCAGATCCCCCAGTCTTGCGCGGCGGAAAACCAGTTGCGGGTCGGGCATGGCGGTTCCTTCAGCGGGCGGTGTTCTGGGCGGTCTGGCCGAACAGGATGCGGCGCGATTCCTCGTCGCTGATGGACGGCGCGGTATTGATGGTATCGGCCAGTGCATAGGCGCGCTGCGTGGCGGGGCGCGCCGCGATGGCGTCGAACCAGCGCTTCAGGTGCGGGAAGTCGTTCAGGTCCTGGCCTTGCTTGGCGTGCGGCACGATCCAGGGATAGGCCGCCATGTCCGCGATGGAATAGTCGCCGGCGACGAACTCGCGGTCCGCCAGGCGCTTGTTCAAGACGCCGTACAGGCGATTGGTTTCCTTGACGTAGCGCTCGATGGCGTAGGTGATGCGCTCCTGCGCGTAGCCGGAAAAGTGGTGGTTCTGGCCGGCCATGGGGCCCAGGCCGCCCATTTGCCAGAAGAGCCATTGCGACACTTCGGCGCGGCCGCGCACGTCGGCAGGCAGGAAGCGCCCGGTCTTTTCGGCCAGATACAGCAGGATCGCGCCCGACTCGAACAGCGAAATCGGCGCGCCGCCGCCAGCCGGGGCCTGGTCGACGATGGCGGGAATGCGGTTGTTCGGCGCGATGGCCAGGAACTCGGGCTTGAACTGATCGCCGCGGCTGATGTTCACCGGATGGATCTTGTAGGGCAGGCCGGTTTCTTCGAGGAACAGCGTGATCTTGTGGCCGTTGGGGGTGGTCCAGTAGTAGAGATCGATCATGGGATGTCCTGTACGTCGCGCCGGCGGCGGCCGGCGCAGGGAAAAGCCATGATAGCGGGGCCGGCTTGGCGCCGGCCCCAATAACCGGGGGGCGGGTACGGGTTTGCCCCGGGGTTGCCTACCGTCTGGCCGACGTTCAGGCCGCGCCGGCGCGCGGCCGGCCCGGCAGGCGCCAGGTCCAGTTCAGGCTCACGCCTGCCGCCGCCAGGAAGATCATGGCCACGCCGGCAATCTGCATGGCGTCCATGCGGTGCCCGTAGACCACGAAGTCCAGCAGGATGGCGACGGCCGGATAGATGAAGCTCAGCGCGGCGGTGGAGGTGGTCGGCAGCTTCTGGATGGCCGAGTACATCAGGATGTACATCAGGCAGGTATGGATCAGCCCCAGCGCAACCAGATAGCCCCATTGCAGCGGCGCGGCGGGCAGGGCGTTGAAGTCCGCCAGGGGCAGCAGCATCACGGCGCCCAGCGTCACCTGCACCAGCGCCAGCACCTGCGGCGGAATGTGCTTGAGCCGCTTGACGATGATGGCGGTGACGCCATAGAGGGCCGCCGCGCCCAGCCCCAGCATCAGCCCCGACAGATAGGCCCGGCCGTCCGCGCCGCCGGCTTCGGACAGGCGCAGCACCAGCATCAAGCCGGCGAAGGCCAGCACCGACCAGGCCAGCTTGCCGCGCGTGGGCCGCTCGCCCAGGAACAGCACGCCCAGGCCGATCAGGAAGAAGGGCTGCACGTTGTAGACCGCGGTGGCCAGCGAAATGGACGCCAGCCGGTAGGCGGAAAACAGCAGCACCCAATTCAGCACCAGCGCGGCGCCCGCGGCCAGGGCCAGCGCCAGCGTGCGGGTGGTGAACAGGCCGGGCTTGAGCAGGCCGCGCGCCCAGCAATACAGGAACAGCGAGAGGGCGCCGAACACGCAGCGGAAGAACACCACGTTCCAGGCGCTTTGGCCGGACTCGAGCACAAACACGCCCAGGGTGCCGGACAAGGTCATCGCCGCGGCCATCTGGGCCAGGCCCACGCGTTCTGATGAGGGGTTCATGAGGGTTCTCCAGGGGCCTTGCGGCCGCGATGTTCGATGGAGAAATTATCCCAGGCGGATCAAGCTGGTTATATGATGTTGATGTGGTGAATCGATTCCGAAACCTTTGTTTAGGTGGAATTTATGCAAAACGACCTAAAAAGTGAAAACCCGGTTCTGGACGGTATCGACCGCCGCCTGGTGGAGATGCTGACCGCCAATGCGCGCACCACCACGGCCGACCTGGCGCGCCAGGTCGGAATGTCCGCGCCCAGCGTCGCGGACCGCATGCGGCGGCTGGAAGAGTCGGGCGTGATCCGGGCCTATACCCTGGACGTGGACCCCGTGGCGCTGGGCTACGCGCTGGAGGCCATCGTCCGCATCCGCCCCTTGCCCGGGCAGTTGCGTCACGTGGAGGGCCTGATCCAGCAGATCCCGGAATTCGTCGAATGCGACAAGGTCACGGGCGATGACTGCTTCATCGCCCGCGTCGTGCTGCGCTCGATCTCGCACCTGGACGGCATCCTGGAGCGCGTGACCGAATTTGCGGAAACCAACACCGCCATCGTCAAGTCGCATACGGTGCGCCGCAGGCTGCCGCCGCTGCGCTGAAGCGCGCCTCAGACCGGCGCGGACAGCGCCTTTTCGATGTCGTCCTTGATGCCGGCCGGGGTGTCGGTGGGCGCGTAGCGCTTGATGACCTGGCCGTCGCGTCCCACCAGGAACTTGGTGAAGTTCCACTTGATGCCCTCGGTGCCGAAGACGCCGGGCTTCTCGCCCTTGAGCCAGCGGTACAGCGGATGGGCGTCGTCGCCGTTGACGTTGATCTTGGCGTAGAGCGGGAAGGTGATGTCGTACTGCGTGGTGCAGAAATTGCGGATCTCGGCCTCGTCGCCCGGCTCCTGGTGGCCGAACTGGTCGCAGGGAAAGCCCAGCACCGTGAAACCATCGTCGTGGTACGAGCGGTACAGCTCTTCGAGACCGGTGTATTGCGGCGTGAAGCCGCACTTGGACGCCACGTTCACCACCAGCAGCACGCGGCCGCGGTAGGTGTCCAGGGACTGTTCCGTGCCGTCGATGGCGCGGGCGGAGAAATCATGGATGGTGCTCATGCGGGCTCCCAGGTCAGGCGTCCGAACGCGAGGGCGTCAGCGCGCCAGCTTGTTGTCCAGCGAGTGTAGCCCCGGCGCCGCGCCCGTAGTAGCGCGTGCCCCACAAGGTCAGCAGCAGGACGGCGGCGGTGATGCCGGCCGACATCCAGGGCAGGTCCGTCAGCGGCAGGCCGTGGCCCAGCGCCACGCTGCCCAGCCAGGCGCCGCCCGCATTGCCCAGGTTGAACGCGCCCTGGTTCAAGGTCGACGCCAGGTTGGGCGCATCGGCCGCCTGGTCCACGATCAGCGTCTGCAGCAGCGGCACCACGGCAAAGCCCAGCACGCCCCAGATGAAGGTCACGGCCAGCATGGGCGCCAGCGCGTGGATGGCCTGGCTGAGCGCCAGGAACACCAGCAGCAGGCCGATGAAGATGCGGCGCAGCGACACTTCCAGGTTGCGGTCGCCCAGCTTGCCGCCCAGGGTGCTGCCCACGGTCAGCGCCACGCCGAACAGCAGCAGCACGCCGGTCACGCCACGCTCGGACACGCCGGTCACTTCGCGCAGGAGCGGCGCGATATAGGTCAGCACGCAGAACAGCGCCGCGGAGGCCAGCACGCTGGCGGCCAGCGGCCAGACCACGCGCATGTCGCGCAGCACCTTGAATTCGCGCAGGATGTTGCCGGGCTGCATGGGGATGCGCGCCGGCAGCCAGGCGGCCAGCGCGGCCACGGCGACCAGGCCGATGCCGCTGACCACCCAGAACGTCGAGCGCCATCCGGCGACCTGGCCCAGCGCGGTGCCCAGCGGCACGCCCAGCACGTTGGCCAGCGTCAGGCCGGTGAACATCAGCGCGATGGCGCTGGCGCGCTGGTTGCGCGGCACCAGGTCCGCGGCCACCACGGCGCCCAGGCCGAAGAAGGCGCCATGGCAGAAGGCCGTGAAGACGCGGGCGGCCATCAGCAGTCCGTAGTTCGGCGCCAGCGCGCATAACAGGTTGCCCACCACGAAGGTAGAGGCCAGGCCGATCAGCGTCGCTTTGCGCGGCAGCCTGGCGGTAATGATGGCCATGATGGGCGCGCCGATTACCACGCCCATGGCGTAGCCGGTGATCAGCAGGCCGGCGACGTCGATGCTGACCCGCAGGTCCTGGGCGACGTTGGGCAGCAGGCCCATGATGACGAACTCGCTGGTGCCTATGCCGAAAGCGGCGGCGGCCAGCGCGATGAGGTGCAGGGGCATGGGAGACAGGGCCGGGACGAAAAGGAAAGCCCCGGCGGCAGAGAAAGGGCAAGGGCGGAATTTTAGGGCAGCGCGCTGCGGGCGCTTGGGCAAAGCCCTATTGCCATTGAGGGTATACCCTGAAACGACACCTGCGCATGCCTGGCGCCGGCCGGGCTTGCGATTTGGGCCTGCGCCATGCGGGGCCATTGCCAGGGTTCGGGCGCTGCCGTCCTATCATGTGCAATCAGATCGAATGGCGTGCCTGCAGGAGAAATTGGCAATGGAAGGAATGATCGAACGGCTGGAAGCGATGCTGGCCAAGGGCACGGACAACATGCTGCTGCGTTTTTCCTTGGGCAAGGCCTACGTCGAGCAGGACTGCTTCCGCGAAGCCGAGCCGCATCTGCGCGCGGCGCTGGCGTTCGATCCCGCCTATTCGGTGGCCTGGAAATGGCTGGGCAAGGCTTGTCTCGGGCAGGGCGACAGGGACGGCGCGCGCGCCGCCTGGGAGTCGGGCCTGCAGGCCGCGCAGGCGCGCGGCGATCAGCAAGTGGTGAAGGAGCTGCAGGTGTTCATCAAGCGCCTGGACAAAGAGGCCGCGGCCGGCGCCTGACGTCACCGCAAGCCTGTGCCGGCGCGGCGCTACAAGGGCCGGCGCGTAGCCAGGGGCTGGACGCGCCCGATCCGGAACACTTCGATCGCATGGCGCAGGTCGCCCGCGCCAGATGCTTGCAGGGCGGGCGCCGCGCCGTTGTTCGTCGTAACCGCAATGCCGGTGTGCACGTCGCGGGCCAGGCCGACCAGATTCCTGCGCGTGGCTTCCAGCGACAAACTCAGTGCGCCGATTTCGTCATCCGTGTTGGCGGGCGCCAGCGGCGTGCCCAGATTGCCGGCCGCGATCTGCCGCGTGAAGTCGGTGGCCGTGGCCAGCAGCCCGGACAGCGTGCGAGCGTAGGCCCAGCCCGATGCGAAGATCAGGCACACACCGGCGGCCAGCACCGCCGCGGCCAAGCCCAGTTGCTCGATGCTTAGATTGGCGGCCATGCCATGCAGCGCGATGCCGCCGGCGGCCAGGAACAGCGCGGACGAGAGCCCGGCCCAGGCCAGCATGCGCCCGCGTATGCCCGCCGCCCGCCAGTCGCGCAGGCGCGCCAGCAGGCCACCGGGACGGATCCGCCCCGCGCTCAGCCGCAAGCCGCCGGTGATGCCGGTGCGCAGGCGCCGGTAGGCGCTTTCGGCGGTCTCGATCTGGGCGCGCGTCGGCTTGACGCGCACGCAGGCATAGCAGACGGTGACGCCGCGCTCCACCACGGGGGTGATGCTGGCCAGCGACCAGTAGTGGCCGCCATGCTTGCGCCGGTTCTTGATCACGCCCGTCCAGGACTTGCCGCGCTGTATCGTGCGCCACAGATCGTCGTAGGCGGCCAGCGGCATGTCAGGATGGCGCATGGTGTCATGGCCCTTGCCGATCAGATCCGCTTGCGTGTAGCCGCTGACTTCCAGGAACGCGGGATTGGCATAGATGATGCGGCCGCGCGCGTCGGTGCGGGTGATGAGGCACTGCTCGTCGTGCAGCG
Source organism: Achromobacter pestifer (assembly GCF_013267355.1). NCBI lineage: Bacteria > Pseudomonadati > Pseudomonadota > Betaproteobacteria > Burkholderiales > Alcaligenaceae > Achromobacter > Achromobacter pestifer. Next base: position 6,688,624 of record NZ_CP053985.1, on the reverse strand, counting down.
TGTATTCCTGGTCAGGGACCTGCTGATGGTCGCGCATGCTGTGTCGTCCTGCGATCGGCGTTGGCGGGGAGTCGCCGAGCCATCATCCAGGACGCGGACGGAAACGGCGTTGACCTAGGTCAAGCGACGCCGACGCCCGTCCCGCGCGCCTCAGGCCGGCGGCAGTCCGCTGAACGCCTCCAGCGCGCGCAGCCGGCTCTGGGCCAGGTCGACGATGGGCAGCGGGTAGCCTGCGCCCGCACGCTCCATGGGACTGGGATCGTGGATGGCGCGGCGGTCCAGGTGCGCCAGTTCCGGCAGCCATTCGCGCAGGAACACCCCATCCGGATCGAATTTGCGCGACTGCGACAGCGGATTGAAGATGCGGAAGTAGGGCACCGCGTCCGCGCCCGTGGACGCGCTCCACTGCCAGCCGCCGTTGTTGGCGGCGAGGTCGCCGTCCACCAGCCGCGCCATGAACCAGGCCTCGCCCAGCCGCCAGTCGATCAGCAGGTTCTTGGACAGGAACATGGCCGTCACCATGCGCAGGCGGTTGTGCATCCAGCCCAGCGCCAGCAGCTGCCGCATCGCCGCGTCGACGATGGGGATGCCGGTCTGGCCTTGCTGCCAGGCATGCAGGTCGTCCGGCGCGTCGCGCCAGGGCACGGCCGCGGTCTCCGGCTTCATGGGCTGGTGCATGGACAGCCTGGGGTAGGCGGCCAGCAGATGCTGATAGAACTCGCGCCACAGCAGTTCGTTGATCCAGGTGGCGGCGCCGCGCTTGCCGCCGTCCACTTCGCCCTGGTTGGCGGCCAGTGCCGCGCGCAAGGCCTGGCCCGGCGACAGCACGCCCGCCGCCAGATAGGGCGAGAGGCAGCTGGTGGCCGGCAGCGAGGGGAAGTCGCGTTCTTCCTGATAGGCGTCGATGATGCCGTCGGCAAAGGCGTCGAGCCGTTCGCTGGCCGCGTTCTCGCCGGCGGGCCAGAGCGCGCGCACCGGCTCGGCGGGCGCATCGAAACCTTCGAAGGCCGCGGGCAGCGGATCCGCCGGCCAGGACGGCGGCGTCTGCGCGCGCGGGGCGGGCAGGGCGCGCAGCGGCGCCGTGCGCAGCCGTTCGCGGCAGGCCCGCGCATAAGGGGTGTAGACGCGATAGCACTCGCTCTTGCCGGTCAGCACCGTGCCGGGCCGCAGCAGCGTAGCGCCGTGATGCTGCGTCCAGTCCACCCCCATGGCCCGCAGGCGGGCGGCGACCGCGGCATCGCGGCGCCGTTCGTTGACGGCCCATTCGGCATTGGCGTGGACCTGGCCGATGGCGTGATCGCGACAGAAGGTGGCCAGCGCGTTCGGCGCCTCGCTCCAGTCATGCACCGTCAGCAGCCGCAGCGGTATGCCCAGGCGCCCGAGCTCGCGCGAGAGTTCGCGCAGGTTGCGCAGCCAGAAATCGACCTTGGCCGGCGCGTCGCCATGCAGGCGCCATTGGCCGGGCGCGGCCAGGAACAGGGCGGTGACCGTGCCGCCTTCGGCGGCCGCGGCCAGGGCGGGATTGTCGTGCGCGCGCAGGTCGGTGCGCAGCCAGAGCAGCGTGTTCATGGGCGGTCCAGGGCAGGGGAGGCGGCGAGGCTGGCATTCTATATTGCGTCCGCCTTATGGGCGCGCGGGCGGCGCGGGCTTGGAAGACGATGTAAAAACTACGAGTAGATGTGTCCTTGCCTGCGCAGGCTGACGCAGCGGACCTCGCAGGGGAATCCGCGCGGCGCGGCCGGATCGCGGCGCTTTGCGGTCAAACCATGAAACACGCTGGCGCGCCGCGCGTATTGACGCGGCCTGGGCCCCGCCATGTAATTCAAATAAACGACTAGAGCAAGATGAACGCTATGGGAAATCTGATGGACCTACGCCCGTCTTTTCTGAGGGGCCGCACACCCGCAGGCAATGCGTCGCGCGACGTTTTGCAGAAGCTCTGGCGCTCGGTGGATCTACCGGACGAGTCGCTGGACCACGTGGTGTTGACTGGCGCCGACCCGGTACTCCCATCGTCCTTCGCCGTCGGCGCGGCGGCGCAGGCCAGCATGGCCGCGGCCGCGCTGGCCGCGGCCGAATTCTGGCACTTGCGCGGCGGCGCCAGGCAGCAGGTCAGCGTCGACATGCTGCACGCGGCGCAGGAATGCCGCAGCCACTACACCATCAACGGCATCACCCCGAATCCCTGGGATCCCATCACCGGCCTGTATCGTTGCGGCGACGACGGCTGGGTCCGCATCCACGCAAATTTCGCCCATCACCGGGATGGCGCGCTGGCGCTGCTGGGCTGTCCCGCCGGGGAAGACACCACCCGCGCAATGGTGGAGCGCGCCCTGAGCCGCTGGAAGGCCCTGGACTTCGAACAGGTGGCCGCCGATGCGGGCCTGCCCGTGGCCGCCATGCGCAGCTTCGACGAATGGGACCGCCACCCCCAAGCCGTGGCGGTGGCGGCGCAGCCCTTGCTGACCATCGAGCGCATCGGCGAGGCCGATCCGCGGCCCTTGCCCAAGTATGGCAACGGCGCCAGGCCGCTCAAGGACATCCGAGTGCTGGACCTGACCCGCATCATCGCCGGCCCGGTCTGCGGCCGGGCGCTGGCGGCCTACGGCGCCGACGTGATGCTGCTTAATTCCCCGCATCTGCCCAACATCGACAACATCATCGACACCAGCCGCGGCAAGCTGTCGGTGCTGGCCGACCTGGACACGGCCGACGGCCGCATCGCGCTGGGCAACCTGCTGCGCAGCGCGCACGTGTTCGTGCAGGGTTACCGCCCCGGCGGCCTGGCCGCGCTGGGCTTCGGCCCGCAGGACGCGGCGCGCATCCGTCCGGGCATTGTTTACGTGTCCTTGTCCGCCTATGGCGACAAGGGCCCCTGGGCCGGCCGCCGCGGCTTCGATTCCCTGGTGCAGACCGCCACGGGCTTCAACCATGCGGAAGCGCAGGCCGCGGGCCAGGACGCGCCCAAGCCCATGCCCATGCAGATCCTGGACCATGCCTCGGGCTACCTGATGGCATTCGGCGCGCAGGCCGCGCTGGCGCGCCAGGCGACCGAGGGCGGCAGCTGGCACGTGCGCGTGTCGCTGGCGCAAACCGCGCATTGGCTGCGCGGGTTGGGCCGGGTCGAGGGCGGGCTGGCCTGTCCCATGCCGGGTTTCGACGGCTTGCTGGAAACCGAGCCCTCGGGCTTCGGCGAACTGGAGGCTCTGCGCCACGCCGCGCAGTTCTCCGAAACACCGGCCCGTTGGACGCGGCCGTCCAGCCCGCCTGGCACGCATCCGCCAGTCTGGCCGTTCAACTAGGAACTGCGGCCCGCTCCTGCACGCCGCCCGGCGTCCGCTTGGGAGTGGGCCGTCTCTTCGGGCCGCGGATTCATCTGCGGTTTCGTCTGATCTACACCCAAGCCTTTACGCAAACGCCGTAACACGGCCTGCGGGGCGTGTCTGCTCGACACTGCCCGCGTTTCCCGCGTTCAGCCCTGACTGAGCCGCCTCCATCGCCTTCCCCGCGCAAGCCCGCCTGATGCCGGTAATCAGGTTTTCTGTTGTGGCATCAATAAATTACATATTGAAATCAACAGTCATATAAATAGCATATTGTCATATTTTGTCATTTGTAAGTAACAACACGAATCCCTGGGCGTGAAGGCTTGGAGCGCGAGTGGGATTTCGTCCTGGATATGACCCAGAACGGAACCGCCCATGCCGCAGTTCAGTAGCTTGGCGGCTGTGCCTGGCCGGCGCACCACCCGTCCGCGGATTCCTTTGAGACAAGGTCATGACGATGCTGAAGCCACCCAAGTCATTCGCTTGGCGGAGATCGGCCGCGCGCCAAGCCAGAAAGATGTTGTGTATGGCGCTTTCGGTTTTCCTGCTGTTCCAGGGGTGCGCGGCGCCGCTGGCTGGTGAACACCGCAAGCCGTCCGCCGCCGCCGACGTTCATGCCGCATCCGCTACCGTCGCGGTTCTGGAAGGGGGGCGCACTCAGGAAGCGGTGGCGGCGCGCCCCGCGATCCCTGGGGGCATGGATCCGGCGCCTGATCTGGAAGGGCGCCCCTTGCCTGCCAATCCCGATCAAATGGCCAGCGGCGACGCCAGGGCCATGGCCGGCGGCAAGGCCACCGGCGAAGCGAAGCGGTTGGCGGAAGGCTGGCTGGGCCAGTTCGGCACCGCCAGGCTGGACCTGCTGGGCAGCTTCCATGGCGGAGCCCTGGACATGCTGTTTCCGGTACGCGATTCCGGGACGGGCCTGCTTTTTTCCCAGCTCGGCGCGCGGCGGACCAACCTGCTGCAGGAATCCTATCGGACCACGGTCAACCTCGGGCTGGGATACCGCCATTTCGCCGACGGCTACATGGTCGGCGGCAACGCCTTCCTGGACCAGGATGTGTCGCGCGGCCATCGCCGGCTGGGCCTGGGCGGCGAATGGTGGGCGGACTATCTGAAACTCAGCATGAACGGCTATTTCCGGCTTAGCGACTGGAAGCGCTCGCCTGATGCGCGGGACTACCAGGAACGTCCGGCCAGCGGCTGGGACATTCGGACCGAAGGGTATCTGCCCCAGTATCCGCAGTTGGGCGGCAAGCTGATGTTCGAGAAATACTACGGCGATGAGGTCGGGCTGTTCGGCGCCAGCAACCGGCAAAGGAATCCCAGCGCCTGGACCCTGGGCGTTTCCTACACGCCGGCGCCAGTCGTCACCCTGGGCCTGGACCATCGCATGGGGCAGGGCGGAAAGTCCGACACGAGCTTCAAGCTGGGCGTGAAATACGCCATCGGCGTGCCCTTGGCCAAGCAACTGGAGCCGGGTAGCGTCGCGAGCAGCCGCCAACTGGCCGGCATGCGCATGGACCTGGTCGAGCGCAATAACGAAATCGTCCTGGAATACAAGAAAAACGCCCCAATGACGATCCAGCTGCCGTCGGCCGTCAGCGGCTATCCGCAGGCGGTGCTCAGCTTTCCGGTGACCATCGTGGGTGCGGGCGCGGCGCCCGCGATCGAATGGTCCGGCTCTGCAGCGGCTTTTGCCGCGCGGTATGGCGGCGGGTCGGGGGCGATAACGCTGCCTGCCTACAACATCGGCGGCGTCAACACTTATCGCCTGACCGCAACGGCCATCGATGCGCATGGACGGAAAATCAGTTCGAACATCATGGAGGTGAGTGTCAACCCGCTCAGCCTCAGCGTCGCGCGCTCGAAAGCCGCCGCCATGGCCGACGGCATCGACAGCGTCAGGTTTACGGCCCAGGTCCGCGGCGTCGAGGCCGAACCCATGGCCGGGCGCGCCATTGCATGGGCCTTGCGCGGGCCCGGCGCCATCAAGGAATCTTCGGACCGGACCGATGCGGACGGACAGGCGTTCGTCATGGTCAGCAGCACGGTCGCCGCCATGGTCGAAGTCGAGGCGACGGAAGCCCAGGGTTTCAAGGGCAGGAGCGAAGCCGAGTTCCTTGCAGCGCCCGCTTCGGCGAATGTCGCGCAGCTCGATGCGACCCCGGCGTCCATCCTTGCCAATGGCCGGGACAAGGCCGTGCTGAAGGCGACAGTCAAGGACGGCAAGGGCAACGCCGTAGGCGCGGGTGTGGCGGTGAACTGGACGGCCACCGGCGGCCAGCTTTCCAGCAATAGCAGCAATACCGATGCGAGCGGCATGGCGGTGGCGGAACTGCTGGCGGCCACCGCTCCCGGCACTGCGGTCATTACCGCCAAGGCAGGAGCCGAGGACCCAGGGAAGACCAGGTCCGTGGATTTCCTGCTCGACGCATCCGACGCGAAGGTCGTGCTGCTCACGCCCAGCAAGACCAGCGCCCTGGCCAACGGTATCGACACCGTGACTTTCACGGCCACCGTCGCCGATGGCCGGGGCAATCCGGTGGGCGCCGGTATCGCCGTCCATTGGGGAGCCAGCCTCGGCACGCTGGGCGCCGCCTCCGGCAGCACCGACGCGAACAGCCAGGCCACGATCGTGCTGACGGCGCCCACTGCGGCGGGCGTGGCGACTGTCAGCGCCAGGAGCGCAAGCGGCGACGCCGGCAAAACCGCTGCGATTGCGTTCGGGGCGGATGCCTCAAGCGCCCGCGTGGTCCTGCTTACGCCCAGCGAGGCCAGCGGCGTGGCCAATGGCACGGCAACCGTGGTCTTCACGGCCACGGTTGAAGATGGCCGTGGCAATCCGCTGGGCGCCGGCATCACCGTTAACTGGAGCGCCAATCTGGGCGTCATCGCATCCACCAGCATCACCAACGCCAGCAGTCAGGCAATGGTCATGCTGACCGCCCCGCTCGTCCCCGGCATGGCGACCATTACTGCCAAGGCCGCGGAGGGCGATGCTGGCAAGACTGCCTCTGTCGTTTTCGCGGCCAACGTACTGATGGCGCGCGTGGCCCAGCTTACGCCGAGCAAGACCAGCGGCTTGGCCAATGGCGCCGACACTGTCACGCTCACCGCCACGGTCGACGATGGCCGCGGCAATCCGGTGGGGGCGGGCGTCGCCGTCAATTGGACCACTGACCGGGGCACCATTGCCGCCGCCAGCGTCACCAACGCCAGCAGCCAGGCCACGGCCGTGCTGACTGCGCCGACCATGATCGGTCCGGCGACCGTCACCGCCAAGTGCGCGCCTGTCCGCCAGGGGAGGGGCTTGGGCAGCGATCCTGGCAAGACCGCCGCCATCGCCTTCACCGCTGACTCCTCCAGCGCCCATGTCGTCGAACTCAGTCCGAGCAAGCCCGTCGGCCTGGCCAACGGCACGGATACGGTGACCCTCAAGGCCTTGGTGGCGGATGCGCAGGGCAATCCGGTGGGCGCCGGCGTCGCCGTCAACTGGAGCGCCAGCCTGGGCGCGATCGCCGCCACCAGCGTCACCAATGGCAAGAGCGAAACCTCGGTCGTGCTGACCGCGCCGACCGCGGCCGGCGTGGCGGCCATCGTTGCCAAGGCGGCTGGCGGGGATGCCGGCAAGACCGCCTCCGTCACCTTCTCGGCCGACGCGTCCAGCGCCCGCGTGATTGCGCTCACGCCCAGCAAGACCGCCGGCGTGGCCGACGGCAGGGATACCGTGACGTTCATGGCCACGGTCGCGGACGCGGCGGGCAATCCGGTGGGCGCGGGCGTTGCGGTCAACTGGGGCTCCACCATGGGCACCCTCGCGGGCGCGACCAGCGCGACCAACGCCAGCAGCCAGGCCACGATTGTGCTGACCGCGCCGACGGCTGTCGGCGCGGCCAAGGTCACCGCCAAGGGAGCAAGCGGAGACGCGGGCAAGGCCGCCTCTGTTGTCTTTACCGCCGACGCATCCAGCGCGCACGTCATCGAACTCGGCCCGAGCAAGCCCGTCGGCCTGGCCAACGGCACGGATACCGTGACCCTCATGGCCTCGGTGGCCGATGCGCAGGGCAATCCGGTGGGCGCGGGCGTCACCGTCAATTGGAGCGCCAGCCTGGGCACGCTTGCCGCCACCAGCGTCACCAATGGCAAGAGCGAAACCTCGGTCGTGCTGACCGCGCCGACCGCGGCCGGCGTGGCGGCCATCGTTGCCAAGGCGGCTGGCGGGGATGCCGGCAAGACCGTCTCCGTCACCTTCACGGCGGACGCGTCCACCGCCCGCGTGATTGCGCTCACGCCCAGCAAGACCGCCGGCGTGGCCGACGGCAGGGATACCGTGACGTTCATGGCCACGGTCGCGGACGCGGCGGGCAATCCGGTGGGCGCGGGCGTCGCCGTCAGCTGGAGCGCCAGCCTGGGCACCCTCGCGGGGGCGACCAGCGCGACCAACGCCAGCAGCCAGGCAACAATCGTGCTGACCGCGCCGACGGCTGTCGGCGCCGCCAAGGTCACCGCCAAGGGAGCAAGCGCAGATGCGGGCAAGACCGTCTCCGTTGCCTTCACCGCCGACGCGTCCAGCGCACACGTCCTCGAACTCAGTCCGAGCAAGCCCGTCGGCTTGGCCAACGGCACGGATACCGTGACCCTCATGGCCTCGGTGGCCGATGCGCAGGGCAATCCGGTGGGCGCGGGCGTCACCGTCAACTGGAGCGCCAGCTTGGGCACGATCGCAGCCACCAGCGTCACCAATGGCAAGAGCGAAACCTCGGTCGTGCTGACCGCGCCGACTTCCGCTGGCGTGGCGGCCATCGTGGCCAAGGCGGCTGGCGGCGACGCCGGCCAGACCACCTCCGTCTCCTTCACGGCCGACGCGTCCACCGCCCGCGTGGTCGCGCTCACGCCCAGCAAGACCGCCGGCGTGGCCAACGGCTGGGATACCGTGACGTTCACGGCCACGGTCGCGGACGCGGGGGGCAACCCGGTGGGCGCGAGCGTCGCCGTCAGCTGGGGCGCCAGCCTGGGCACCCTCGCGGGCGTGACCAGCACGACCAACGCCAGCAGCCAGGCCACGGTTGTGCTGACCGCGCCGACCGCGGCGGCTGTGACGGTCGTGACCGCCAAGGCCGCGAGCGGCGACGCAGGCAAGAGCGCTTCCGTCACCTTCGCGGCCAACGTTATCGACGGCTATGTCTACTCGATCGAACCCAGCAAGAAGACCGCCGTCGCCAACGGCGTGGACACCGTGACCTACACGGCCAACGTGCAAGATTTCAGGGGCAAGCCCGTGGGGGCGGGCATCGACATCCACTGGACCACCAACAACGGCACTCTTGCCAACGCGGTCAGTGTCACCGACGCCAACAGCCGTGCCACCGTCGTGCTGACCACTTCAACCAAGGCGGGCCTGGTGACCGTCAGGGCCAAGGGCTCCGCAGGAGATGGCAGGACCGTGGACATCACGTTCCTGGCCGACCACTCCACCGCTCGCGTTGTCGAAGTCGTTTCCCCCATGGGCACCGTCCACGTCATCGGCTATCAGCCTCCCTTAATTGCCGCTGTGCACGACGCCAACGGCAATCCAGTGGGTGAGGGCGTCAAGGTCAACTGGAGCACCGATTTCGGATCGATGGCCTGGGTTGAGAGGGAGACGGCCTTTGGCGGCAAGTGCTCGTCCTCCCTGAATCCAGTGAGGGATAAGGCTGGCGTCGCCACGGTGACGGCACGGGTGGTAGGGACGGCGGATCCGGGCAAAAGCATCATCTTGACATTCCAGCGGGATGGGTCCAAGGACGCCGTTCTCAAGGTGCTCAGCAGCAAGGATGTCGGGATGGCAGACGGCAAGGACGTGGTGACCTTGAGGGCTGACGTCCGCGACTGGTGGGGGGACCGAGTAGGCGCCGGCATCACGGTCAATTGGACAACGACGGGAGGAACGTTGGCCGCGCCCACCAGCACTACCGGGGCGAACAGCGAAGCGGTGATCGTGCTGACGGCGCCGGACAAGGCAGGCGCTGTGTCGGTAACGGCCATGGCGGCAAAATCAACCAAGGATCCCGGCAAGACCGTCACTTTGAACTTTACGGGCGGTGGCTCTTCCCCCCGCGTGGGCAACTTCTCCGCCAGCAAGACCAGCATCCTGGCCGATGACCGCGACACCGCGACCTTCACCGCCGTGGTGCTGGATGGCAACGGCAACCTGGGAGGCGCGGGCCACGTGGTCAACTGGGGCACCGATCTTGGCACCTTGGACACGTCCGCCAGCACCACCAACGGCAATGGCGAGGCGACCGCCGTGCTGAGGGGGCCCGTCGCGGGGCTGGCCTCGGTGACGGCCAAGGCGGGGGCCGGCGATCCGGGCAGGACCGTCCGCGTGACCTTGACGGCGGACCCGCTTTCCGCGCGGGTCGCGACTCTCGCCGCCAACAGAAGCAAGGCCCTGGCCAACGGCAGCGACACCCTGATTCTCACGGCCTTGGTGGCAGATGCGCGGGGCAATCCGGTGGGCGCGGGCGTCACCGTCAACTGGAGTGCCAGCCAGGGCACGCTCGCCGCCACCAGCGTCACCAATGGCAAGAGCGAAACCTCGGTCGTGCTGACCGCGCCGACCGCCGCAGGGATGGCGACCATCGTTGCCAAGGCGGCAAGCGGGGATGCCGGCAAGACGGTCTCCGCCACCTTCACGGCCGACCTGTCCACCGCCCGCGTGGTTTCGTTCGTTCCCATGCGCACCACCAGCACCACCTTTCCAGCTGGCGTTGGGGTCAACGTAAGAGCGACCGTGCAGGATGCCTATGGCAATCCTGTCGGCGCGGGCGTCACCATCACTTGGAGCAGCGACTCCGCTACTTTGGATCTGGCTACCAGCAGGACTTCTCAGGACAGCACGGCTACCAACACCGTAACGTATTACTCGGCCGGCACAGTCTTGGTGAAGGCCCATGCCGTAGCCGACGATCCGGGCAAGACCCTTGCCATGAACTACGTGGCGGACTCGTCCCGGGACTACGTCACCACCTTGAATGCCAGCCAGAGCACGGGCGTGGCCGACGGCAGCGGCACCGTTACCTTCACGGCCGCCGTGCGGAACCAGTTCAACGATCCGGTGGGGGCCGGCGTCACCGTGCACTGGACGACGACGGGAGGTACCTTGGCCGCGCCCACGAGCATGACCAATGCCGCTGGCGTAGCCAACATCGTGCTGACCGCGCCGACTGTGGCGGGCGAGGTGTTGGTGAGCGCCAAGGCAGGAGCCAATGATCAGAACAACAATTTCGCCGTGGTGACTTTCAAAAACGGCGCATCCTCTCATCGCGTCGGCAGTTCTTCCGCCAGCAAGACCCGCGTCGTGGCCAACGGCCGCGACTCCGTGATCTTCACGGCGATGGTGGTGGACGGCAACGGCAATCCTGGGGGCGAGGGCCACACCGTCAATTGGAGTACCGACCTCGGCACCCTGGATGGCGCTACCAGCAAAACCAACGCCAGCGGCGCGGCCACGGCCGTGCTGACGGCAGGGACCGCTGCCGGCCCGGCCTCGGTGACCGCCAAGGTCGGGGCGGGAGATGCGGGTGCGACCGTCCGCGTGACGCTGATGGCCGACCCGTCATCCCCCCGGGTTACCTCCCTCACCGCCAGCAAGACCTCCGGGCGGGCCGACGGGACTGATACCCTGACCCTCACAGCGACCGTGAAGGATGTCAACGGCAATCTGGAGGATGAGGGCATCGTCGTCAACTGGAAGACCGACCGCGGCGCCCTGGCCGCGGCCACCAGCAGCACCAACGCTAGCGGTGTGGCCAAGGTTGAACTGCGCGCGCCTTCTTCCCCCGGCACTGCGGTGCTGTCCGCCAGGACAGTGGCGGCAGATCCGGGCAAGACCGTCCGCGTGAAATTCGAGTCAAACACCATCAACCCGCCGCCGCCATGACGGCCAAGACAGTCGCGGAGGATCTGGCCAGGCTGGTCCCAGCGTATGCCTTGGCGGCGCGCTGCTTGCCGGCGTCGTCTACTGCCTGGCCTTCCAGTCGCGCAGCGCGCGCATGGTGTTGGCCACGTGGGAATCCGGATTCATGTCCGTGTATTCATACAGGATCTTGCCTTGCGGCGAGATCACGTAGGAAACGCGTTGCGCGTATTCGGGACGCTTGTCGTGGACGGCGTCGTAGGCTTTCATGATTTTGCCGTCGCCGTCGGCCGCCACGGCGAACTTGCCGCGGCACTCGCTGACCGAGAATTTGTTCAAGGTGTCGATGTTGTCGGTCGACACGCCGATGACGGTGGCGCCCAGGGACTTGTACTCGTCGGTGGCTTCGGCGAAGTTGTGGGCTTCTATCGTGCAGCCCTGGGTGAACGCGGCGGGAAAGAAGTACAGCACCACCGGGCCTTGCTTGAGCGCCTCGTTCAGCGTGAACGTGTAGACCTTGCCGCCCAGCGAGGCCTGGGTGCTGAAGTCCGGCGCCGGGGCGCCCACGTCCAGCGCGGCCTGGGCCGACGGGCCGGCCAGCAGGCCGCAGAGCAGTAACCAGGGGGCAATGCGCTTCATCGGTATCTCCAGGAATCTCAGGGGCCGCGCGGCAACGGATCTACTGTAGCCGCGCGGGAAGCGAGGGTCCAGTCAGCGGTGCGACGGCGTTGCCCGTCCTAATCGCGTCCGGAGCCGCCGCGGCCATTGCCATTGCCGTTGCCGTTGCCGTCTCCGCGTGGTTGATCGCGCTGTTGTTGCTGACGCGCCTGTTGCTGCACCTGCTGGTCGCGCTGTTGTTGCTGACGCGCCTGTTGCTGCACCTGCTGGTCACGCTGTTGTTGCTGACGCGCCTGTTGCTGCACCTGCTGGTCGCGCTGTTGTTGCTGACGCGCCTGTTGCTGCACCTGCTGGTCGCGCTGCTGTTGCTGACGCGCCTGTTGTTGCGCCTGCTGGTCGCGCTGCTGTTGCTGACGCGCCTGTTGCTGAGCCTGCTGGTCGCGCTGCTGTTGCTGACGCGCCTGTTGTTGCGCCTGCTGGTCGCGCTGCTGTTGCTGACGCGCCTGTTGCTGCACCTGCTGGTCGCGTTGCTGCTGCTGGCGATCCTGTTGTTGCGCTTGCTGGTCACGCTGCTGTTGCTGACGCGCTTGCTGCTGGGCCTGCTGGTCGCGCTGCTGTTGCTGCCGTGCCGGCTGCTGGGCTTGTTGATCGCGTTGCGGTTGCTCGCGCACCTGCTGCCCCTGCGGTTGCTGGGAGCGGCCTTGCTGTCCGGCAGGCATATCGCGTCCGCGCTGCGTGTCGCCGCGATTCGCGTCGTTCCGGTTTCCGCCGTCGCGGTTGTCCCGCCCGTCGCCATCCTGGGTGCGGTCGCGTCCGTCGCGTCCATTGCCCGGACGCTGGCCTTCAGGCGGCCGGCCATTGGATTGATGGTCCACGTAGGTTTGGGGCGGCCGGCCCTTGTTGTGATCGTAGAACTGAGCCCGGTTATTGCCGGCGTCGCGCGCATAGCCGCGCTGTATGTCGGTCTGCGGCGCGTGGCGTTCCTTGCGCGCGGCGAGTTCGCGCGGGTCCGCGTCGCGCCGGATGCCGGACGGGCCACCGTGGTAGCTGACGCGGCGGTTGTCCACGTTGTTTACCACCACGTTGCGGTTGTAGACGTTGGTCACGTGCGTGATGTTCACGTTCGTGACGGAGCGGTTGTAGTAAAAGCGGTCTCGCTTCCAGTAGCCGCCCACATAGCCCAGGCCCGTATAACCGAAGCCGTAGTTGATGCCGCCGTAGAAGCCCACATGGGGCCCCCAGTAGCCGGCGTTCCACAGGTATAGGCCGTTCACAAAGCCCCAGTAGCCGGGCGTCCAGAGGGCGCCGGGATAGGGCGCCAGCACCCACGCGCCGGGCACCCAGAAGAAGCCGTAGCGGTTGCGGCTCCAGTAGCCGGGCACCCACATATAGCCGTCCGCCGGCGCGGCCGGCTGCACATAGACGGGCAGTGCCGGAGGCGGTTCGGGACTGCGATCCACCAGGGCCAGGTTGGCGTTGGCGGGATCGCCATCGTCATAGACGGGGGCGGCGGGCGCGGGCGGCGGCGCGTAGGTCTGCGCCGCGGCGCCGGCACAGGCGGCCAGCAGGACAGCCGCGACCCAGGGGCGCGGATGGAGGATCCGGGAGTAGGTATTCATGGTTTTTCCTTTGCGCAACTGGCGCGCGGATCAATAGCCACGATAGTAATAATGGGGGGCCGGGTACGCCGGGTAGTAGTAATGCGGCGTGTAATACACCGGCGCCGGCCGGTAGTACGCCGGCCTTGCGGGCACGACCACGCATCCGGTCAAGGCGCTGGCCATGGCCAACATCAGCAACAGACTCTTCTTCATTTTGCGGCTCCTGCCGAGCGCCGGGCGTGGTTCACGCCTTTTTTGCGCTCGTCAGGATTAGGCCATAGGCCAGTCCCCAGGGTTCTGGACTGTAATCGTTCCGAAACAGCTTTCCGGTGACGGATGTTTGCGCCTGCGTGACCGTCGATGTCGTTCGTATCAATGTCCGCGCAAATGAAAGGGGGCCGCCTCGGCGACCCCCTGATACCGCGTAGCGCCGTGTTACGGCTGTCAGTTCCAGCGGCCGCCGTTGCCGGCGAGGCTGAAGCGGCCCGCGCCCATGAAGGCGATGGCCAGGCCGGTGAACAGGAACATGCCTTGCAGTTCCAGCGCCCAGCCGCCGTTGTTGGTCATGCTGCTGATTTGGCCGGAGTGGGCCAGCAGGATGGCGACTAGCATGTTGATGGCGATCAGCAAACCGCCCAGGCGGGTGTAGATGCCGACGATGAGCAGGACGGGGGCGAGGATTTCGCCGACGTAGGCGCCGTACGCGAGGAAGCCCGGCAGGCCGTGCGAGGACAGCATCCCGCTGATGCCGCCGACGCCGCCGCCGGTCAGTTTGAACAGGCCATGCAGCAGAATCAGAATACCGAGGGTCAGGCGCAGGATCAGCTTGCCGGTGTCGTCGGATTTGATCATGGTGAGTTTCTCATCTATTGGTTGAAAGGGGACCGCGGCCGTTGGAACAGGTTGCGAGCCTTTGGTTCCGCGCCCCGGTGATCGCGGACTGGGCGGCCGCCAGGGCAGGCCGCGCCATTATTGCAAAACCCGAGCAAAATCATCAAGTTTTTGTCGCCCGCCGATACTCAGAACTCTTCCAGATAGCGCATGCGGAAGCGCCGGCCCTTGATGTTGCTGTTGGACAGGCGCGAGAACGCCTGCTTGGCGATCTGGCGGTCCAGCGCCACGTAGGAGTTGAACTCGGTGATATTGATCTTGCCGACCTGCTCGAAGGTCAGGCCGCCGTCGCCGGTCAGCGCGCCCAGCAGGTCGCCCGGACGCAGCTTGTCCTTCTTGCCGCCCTGGATGCACAAAGTGATCATGGGCGCGCGCAGCGGCCGGTCCGCCTTGGGCCGCAGCGTCTTGATGTCGTTCCACACCAGCGGCGTGCCCTGGTACTGCTCGATCAGGTTGGCCCAGCGCATTTCCTCGGGCGAGCACAGACTGAGCGCCAGGCCCTTCTGGTCGCCGCGGCCGCTGCGGCCGATGCGGTGCACATGGACCTCGGTGTCCTTGGTCACGTCGACGTTGATGACGGCGCTGAGGTTCTGGATGTCCAGGCCGCGCGCGGCCACGTCGGTGGCCACCAGCACGGCGCAGCTGCGGTTGGCGAATTGGATCAGGATCTCGTCGCGTTCACGCTGTTCCAGGTCGCCGTTGAGCGCCTGGGCGCTGATGCCCTCGGCCTGCAGCCGTTCGACCAGGTCGTGGCTGCGGATCTTGGTGTTGCAGAAAGCCAGCGTGGATTCCGGGCGGAAGTGCGCCAGCAGGCGGGTCACCGCGTCGAGCCGGTCCTTTTCGTCGATTTCGTAGAAGATCTGCTCGATGCGGCTGGCGTCATGCTGCGCCTCGACCTTGACCTCGGCGGGATTGCGCAGGAAACGGGCGCTGAGCTTGCGGATGTTGTCGGGATAGGTGGCCGAGAACAGCAGGGTCTGGCGCTTGCTCGGGCAATGCGAGGCGATGGCCACGATATCGTCATAGAAGCCCATGTCGACCATGCGGTCGGCCTCGTCCAGCACCAGGGTGTTCAGGCCCGACAGGTCCAGGCTGCCGCGTTCCAGGTGGTCCTGGATGCGGCCCGGCGTGCCCACCACCAGGTGCGCGCCGCGCGCCAGCGATTCGGCCTGCGGACGGGCGGCGGCGCCGCCGCAAAGGGTCAGTATCTTGACGTTGCCGATCTGGCGGGCCAGGCGGCGCAGCTCCTGGGCAACCTGGTCGGCCAGTTCGCGCGTGGGGCACACCAGCAGCGCCTGCGGCGCCAGGCGCGTGGGATCGAGCTTCTGCAACACGCCCAGGCCGAAGGCCGCGGTCTTGCCGCTGCCGGTCTTGGCTTGCGCGATGAGGTCGCGGCCTTCCAGGATCAGCGGCAGGCTTTGGGCCTGGATGGGCGTCATCTGCTCGAATCCCAGGCTCTTCAGATTGTCGAGCAGGGCGGGCAGCAGGGGCAGGGAGGTAAAGGAAGTGTCGGTCACGATAGGAGAGAGTCGCTTTCTGCCTGGGGAAGCCCCGGCGGCAAAAGAAAGGGGCGGTTGAGCGAACCGCATACGCCCAAGAGTGTAATGCCTGCGGCCGATGAGCCCGGAAACAAGAGCCGGGAATACCACGGCCGGGAATGAAGCCCCGGGTGGCGGAAACAGGGGCGGGGCGGCGCTAGGTCTCGGATTCGTAGGTGCCGGCCAGCGCCCGGGCGGCCTCCTGCATGCGCGGCAGCCAGGCGCGCGCGCCGTCGATCGACAACCGGGCCACCGGCGCGTGCAAGGCGACCGCGGCGATGGCGCGCGTGCCATGCAGGATCGGGACCGCCATGCAGACGATGCCCAGCAGGAATTCCTCGCGGTCGAAGCTCGCGCCTTCCTTCTTGATGGTGCGCAGTTCCTGCTCCAGCGCGGCCACGTCGCACAACGTGTTGGGCGTGTAGCGCGGCAAGGGAGCCGCGGCCAGCAGCCGCTGGCGCGCCTCGCGTCGCATGTGGGCCAGGAACAGCTTGCCGCTGGCCGAGCAATGCAGCGGCACGCGCGAGCCCGATTGCAGGTTGACCCGCAGCGGCCAGGCGGTTTCGACGCGGTCCAGGTAGATGACCTCGTCGCCGTCCAGCATGGTGCAGTTGCAGGTCTCGCCGATCTCGTCGACCAGGCTATCCAGGATGCGGTGGCGCTCGCCGCGCAAGGGCGAGTTCAGCAGGGTGTCGCGCGCCAGCGCGCTCAGGCGCGGGCCGCTGACGTAGCTCTTGCCGGCGGGTTCGCGCAGCAGCATGCCGGCGTCGACCAGCCGCGACAGGATGCGCAGCACCGACGGCTTGGGCAGGCCGGTGGCGTCCGTCAGCGCGGCCAGCGATACCGGTTGCCCCGAGCGGGCGACCTGTTCCAGCAGGGTCAGCGCGCGCAGCGCTGCGGAGGATTCGTCTTTCATCTTTCAATAATTGAAGATTCAGCGGCTTGCTGCGCATCCTCGCACGGATTTTGCAGAAAATGAAACGCCGTGGGCTGTGAACGTGCAGGTTTCTGCTGCAGTATCGGATCATGCCGGCCCAGATGCAATCCGACACCGCCGGCCTGCCAGGAGAGAGACCATGAGCAGCAAGCAACACATGACCCCCAGCGAAGCGTTTGTGGAAACGCTGGTCGCGCAGGGCGTCAAGGACGTATTCGGCATCGTCGGCTCGGCCTTCATGGACGCGCTGGACCTGTTTCCGGCGGCCGGCATCCGCTTCGTGCCCACGGTGCACGAGCAGGGCGCTGCGCACATGGCCGACGGCTATTCGCGCGTCACCGGCCGCCACGGCGTGTGCATCGCGCAGAACGGCCCGGGCATCACCAATTTCGTGACCGGCGTGGCGGCGGCGTACTGGGCGCACAGCCCGGTGGTGGCGATCACGCCCGAGACCGGCACCGCGGGCATGGGGCTGGGCGGCTTCCAGGAAACCGAACAGCTGCCGATTTTCTCGCGCATCACCAAGTACCAGGCCCACGTGAACCGGCCCGACCGCATGGCGGAATTCACGGCCAAGGCCTTCGACAATGCGCTGGCCGAACGCGGCCCGACGCAGCTGAACATCCCGCGCGACTATTTCTACGGCGAGATCGACGTGGCCATTCCGGAGCCGCGCCGCATCCGCCGCGGCCCGGGCTCGGAAGAAGACCTGGAAGCGGCGGCGCAGATGCTGGCGCAGGCCAAGTTCCCCGTCATCGTGGCGGGCGGCGGCGTGCTGTTCTCGGAAGGCCAGGCCGAATGCGTGGCCCTGGCCGAGCTGCTGGGCGCGCCGGTGGTCACCAGCTATCTGCACAACGACGCCTTCCCGGCCAGCCATCCGCTGTGGTGCGGCCCGCTGGGCTACCAGGGTGCCAAGGCCGGCATGAAACTGCTGTCGCAGGCCGATGTGGTGCTGGCGCTGGGCACGCGCCTGGGACCCTTCGGCACCTTGCCGCAGCACGGGCTGGACTACTGGCCGCAGGGCGCGCGCATCATCCAGGTGGACGCCGACCACCGCATGCTGGGCCTGGTGCGCCCGGTATCGGTGGGCATCTGCGGCGACGCCAAGCCTGCCGCCGCGGCGCTGGCCGCCAAGCTGCGAGGGCGCGAGGTGGCATGCGTGGCTACCAAGGCCGGGCGCGGCGAACAGATCGCGGCGCAGAAGACCGAATGGGAAAAGGAGCTGGACAGCTGGTCGCATGAGCGCGACGACTGGAGCCTGGACATCATCGAGCACGGCGGTGGCCGCATGCATCCGCGGCGCATGCTGCGCGAGCTGGAACGCGCCATGCCCAAGCATGTCATGGTGTCCACCGACATCGGCAATATCTGCTCGGTGTCCAACAGCTATCTGCGCTTTGACGAGCCGAACTCCATGCTGGCGGCCATGAGCTTCGGCAATTGCGGTTACGCCTTGCCAGCGCTGATCGGCGCCAAGCTCGGCCGGCCCGACCGGCCGGCCGTGGCCTACGTGGGCGACGGCGCCTGGTGCATGAGCTTCCAGGAACTGCTGACTTGCGTGCGCGAAAAGATACCCGTGACGGCGGTGGTGTTCCACAACGGCCAGTGGGGCGCCGAAAAGAAGAACCAGGTGGACTTCTACGGCCGCCGCTTCGTTGGCAGCAACCTGCAGAATCCGAACTTTTCTGAACTGGCGCGCGCCATGGGCGCGGAAGGCATACGGGTGGAGCACGCCGATCAGGTCGGCGCGGCCTTGCAGGCTGCCTGCAAGGCCCAGTCCGAGGGCAAGACCACCGTGCTGGAGATGATGGTCAGCCAGGAACTGGGCGACCCGTTCCGCCGCGACGCGCTCAAGCAACCGGTGCGCTTCCTGGACAAGTACCAGAAGTACGTGAACCAGCCGTTCCAACCGGGCGAGGTGCCGCTGTCGATCGATCCCGCCAAGCGCTGATCGCGTAGCGTCCGTCCGGCGCGGCGGCCGCCGCGCCGGAATTCTCCCGCCAGGCGCCGCGGACTCCGCGGCAGGAGCAGACCGAAATGGAAAGCGATCGCTTGTTCGAGCCGCTGCGCAATGCCGCGCTGTCGGCCGGACGTTTGCGCACCGCGGTGGCGTATCCGCTGTGTCCGACCAGCTTGGGCGCGGCCGTGCAGGCGCGCGACGCGGGCTACATCGAACCGGTGCTGGTTGGCCCGGCGGACAGGCTGCGGGCCCTGATGGCAGAGCTGGGGTTGCGCGAAGGCGAGCTGGATGTGGTCGACACGCCCGACGACGAGGTGCAGGCCGCGCGCGCCGCGGCGGCGCTGGCGCGCGACGGCGCCGTGCGCATGCTGATGAAGGGCAGCCTGCATACCGACCACTTCATGTCGGCGGTAGTGGCGCGCGACGCGGGCCTGCGCACCGCCAGGCGCATCAGCCATGCCTTCGTGATGGCGGTGGCGGCGTACCCCAAGCTCTTCATCCTGACCGACGCGGCGGTCAACATCGCGCCCAGCCTGCAAGAAAAGGCCGACATCGCGCAGAACGCCATCGATCTGGCGCGCGCGCTGGGCGTGGAACGGCCCAAGCTCGCGGTGCTGTGCGCCACCGAGTCCGTCAATCCTGCCATGCCCGCCACGCTGGACGCGGCGGCGCTGTCGAAGATGGCGGACCGCCAGCAGATCCGTGGCGGCGATATCGACGGCCCGCTGGCCTTCGACAACGCCATCTCGCGCGAGGCGGCCGACCAGAAGGGCATCGTGTCGCGCGTGGCGGGAGACGCCGACATCCTGCTGGTGCCCGATATCGAGGCCGGCAACATGCTCTACAAAGAGCTGACCTGGCTGGCCGGCGCGGGCACCGCCGGACTGGTGCTGGGCACGCGCGTGCCCGTGCTGCTGACCAGCCGCTCCGATTCCATGCAGGCGCGCGTCAACAGCTGCGCGGTGGCTTCGCTGTACGCGCGGGCGCGGGCGGCCTGAATTCCTGCCCTGCGGCAGGCTGGCTCCAAAAAGTCCGGCGGTTTGGTACTAAGCCTGGACCGGCAGGCTGGATACGCTACCCCCAAGGCCATCCGATGAATGGTTCGCGACACTAGACATCAAGGGGTAGAACATGCGCAGCGCAAGAAAATGCCTGACCACGATACTGACGGCGCTGGCCCTGGCGGGCGGGGCCATGGCCGCGGACGCGCCCAAGCCCGGCGGCACGCTGGTGATAGGTTCGACGCAAGTGCCGCGGCACCTGAACGGCGCGGTGCAGTCGGGCATCGCAACCGCCTTGCCCAGCACGCAGCTGTTCGCCAGCCTGCTGCGCTACGACGCGGATTGGAAGCCGCAGCCCTATCTGGCGCAATCGTGGGAGCTGGCGCCAGACGGCAAGTCGCTGACGCTGCATCTGCGCAAGGACGCCGTATTCCATGACGGCAAGCCGGTGACCTCGGCTGATGTCGCATTCTCCGTCATGGCGGTCAAGAAGAACCATCCCTTCCAGACCATGTTCGCGCCCGTGGAAGCGGTGGACACGCCGGATCCCTACACGGTGGTGCTGCGCATGAACAAGCCGCATCCGGCCATCCTGCTGGCGCTGTCGCCGGCCTTGATGCCGGTGCTGCCCAAGCACATCTACGACGATGGACAGGATCTGAAGAGCCATCCGCGCAATTCGGCCGACGTGGTTGGCTCCGGCCCGTTCAAGTTCAAGGAATTCAAGCCAGGCCAGGAGATCGTGCTGGAGAAGTTCGACAAGTTCTTCCTGCCCGGCAAGCCCTACCTGGACCGGATCGTGGTGAAGATCAATCCCGACGCCACCAATCTGCTGATCGGGCTGGAGCGCGGCGACATCGGTGTGCTGCCCTTCATGACCGAGCCCACCATCCTGCGGCGCGCCAAGGACAATCCCGCCATCGTCATGACCAGCAAGGGCTATGAAGGCATAGGCGCCTTGAGCTGGCTGGCTTTCAACACGGCGCGCAAGCCCTTGAACGACGTGCGGGTGCGGCAGGCCATCGCCTACGCCACCGACAAGGGCTTCATCACCAAGGCCCTGAACGCCGGCTTCGCCACGCCCGCCAACGGTCCCATCATCGGCACCAGCCCGTTTGCCACGCAGGAGGTAGTGAAGTATCCGCTGGACCTGAAGAAGTCCGAGCAATTGCTGGAAGAGGCGGGCTACAAGAAGGATGCCAAGGGCGAACGCCTGTCGCTGACGGTGGACTACATGCCGGGATCCGACGTGCAGGGCAAGAACGTCGCGGAGTACCTGCGCAGCCAGTTGAAGAAGGTCGGCATCGCGGTGCAGGTGCGCGCCTCGCCGGACTTCCCGACCTGGGCCAAGCGCATCGCCGGCAAGGACTTCGACATGACCACGGACATTGTCTTCAACTGGGGCGATCCGGTGATCGGCGTGCACCGCACCTACCTGTCCAGCAACATCCGCGACATCATCTGGACCAACACGCAGTCCTATTCCAACCCCAAGGTGGACCAACTGCTGGAGCAGGCCGGCACCGAGACCGACGTGGACAAGCGCCGCGCGCTGTATGCCGAGTTCCAGCGCCTGGTCACGGCCGATGTGCCCATCGATTTCCTCACGGTCATTCCCTACCACACTCTGTCGCTGAAGAAGGTGCACGGCCTGCCGGACGGCATCTGGGGCGTCATATCGCCCATGGACGACACCTACCTGCAGTAGGGCGGAGCCGCCATGACGCGCTATCTCTTGCGCCGCCTTGCCTACGCGCTGGTGCTGCTGCTGGCCGTGGTGACGCTGAATTTCCTGCTGATCCACATCTCGCCGGGCGATCCGGTCGAGACCATCGCGGGCTCCATGGGCGGCATCAGCGAAGAACTGCGGGCGCAGCTGCGCGTGCAGTACGGGCTGGATAAACCCTTTCTGACGCAGCTGGGCATCTACCTGATGCAGGTGCTGCGTGGCGATCTGGGCTATTCCTATTTCTTCAACGTGCCGGTGGCGCAGCTGATCTGGGACCGCGTGCCGGCCACGCTGCTGCTGGTGGTGACCTCGGTGCTGAGCGCGTTCGTGGTGGGCACGCTGCTGGGCACGCTGGCCGCGCGCAAGCCCAACGGGCCGCTGTCGCAAGGCATCACGCTGTTGTCGGTGGTGGGCTATTCCGCGCCGGTGTTCTGGACCGGCATCATCCTCATCATCCTGTTCGCCTCGGCGCTGCCGATCTTCCCGGTGTCGGACATGCGCTCTGCCGGCGGGCCGCAGGACGGCTGGGCCGGCGTGCTGGACGTGCTGCACCATCTGGTGCTGCCGGCCTTCACCCTGGCCTTCGTCTATCTGGCGCAGTACAGCCGGCTGGCGCGCGCCAGCGTCATGGAGGCGCTGTCGGCCGACTACATCCGCACTGCGCGCGCCAAGGGCCTGCCGGAACGCACCGTGCTCTACAAGCACGCGCTGCGCAACGGCGTGCTGCCGGTGGTGACCATGCTGGGCCTGCAGTTCGGCAATGTGCTGGCCGGCGCGATCCTGGTCGAAACGGTCTTCAACTGGCCCGGACTGGGCCGGCTGGCGTTCGACTCCGTGCTCAGGCGTGACTATCCCACGCTGCTGGGCATCCTGCTGTTCGCCTCGCTGCTGGTGGTCGTGATGAATCAGCTTACCGATCTGGCCTACCGCCTGATCGATCCCAGGATCAAGACCTCATGAGCCAGACTCCTCCTGCCGCATCCATCGCGGCCTTGCAAGGCCAGGCGGCGCGGCCGCCGGCCCGCCCATCGTACGAGGCCTTGCGGGTGTTCGCGCGCAATCCCTCGGCGCTGGCCGGCGTGCTGCTGCTGGCCGCCATCCTGGCGGTGACGCTTTTCGGGCCCATGATCATGCAGGCGGACCCCTTCGAGATCGCGGGCGCGCCGATGTCGCCGCCGGGCGCGGACGCGCTGCTGGGCACCGATTACCTGGGCCGCGAAGTGCTGACCGGCATGGTCTACGGCGGCCGCGCCACGCTGCTGGTCGGCGTGGTGGCGGCGGTGCTGTCCATGGCCATCGGCCTGACGGTGGGCGCGCTGGCGGGCTACTACGGCGGCTGGATCGACGAAACCCTGATGCGCATCACCGAATTCTTCCAGGTGCTGCCGACCTTGCTGTTCGCCATGGTGCTGGTGACGCTGTTTTCGCCATCGCTGGCGACCATCGCCATCGCCATCGGGGTGGTCAGCTGGCCGGGCACGGCGCGGCTGGCGCGCGGCGAGTTCCTGCGCCTCAAGCGCCGCGAATACGTGCTGGCCGAGAGGGTGATAGGCGCGGGCGACGCGCGCATCATCTGGAGGGTGATCCTGCCCAACGCGCTGGCGCCGCTGATTGTGTCGGCGACGCTGGCGATAGGCACGGCGATCCTGTTCGAGGCCGGCCTGTCGTTCCTGGGGCTGGGCGATCCCAACATCATGAGCTGGGGCCTGATGATAGGCAGCAACCGGCCTTACATCCTGACCGCGTGGTGGGCGGTGACCCTGCCGGGCGCCGCCATCTTCCTGACCGTGCTGGCCGTCAGCCTGATCGGTGACGGGCTGAACGATGCGCTCAATCCCAACTCGCGGGGGCGGGCATGAACGGCCCGGTGCTGGAGGTCGATAGCCTGAGCCTGGAGTTCCAGGCGCGCGGCCGCGCGGCCGAAGTGCTGAGCGCGGTCAGCTTCGCGCTGAACCCCGGCGAGACCCTCTGCCTGGTGGGCGAGTCCGGCTGCGGCAAGAGCATGACCGCGCTGGCCATCATGCGGCTGATTCCCGCGCCGGGCCGCATCGGCGGGGGCTGCGTGCGCCTGCGCGGCGACGACCTGGCCGGCCGCGACGAAGAGGCCATGCGCCAGGTGCGGGGCAACAAGATATCCATGATCTTCCAGGAGCCCATGACGGCGCTGAACCCGGTGTACACCGTTGGCGACCAGATCGGGGAGCCCCTGCGGCTGCATCAGGGGCTGAACAAGAGCCAGGCCCGCGTACGCGCCATCGAGATGCTGAAGTCGGTCGGCATACCCTTGCCGGAACGGCGCGTGGACGATTATCCGCACCAGATGTCGGGCGGCATGCGGCAGCGCGTGATGATCGCCATCGCGCTGGCCTGCGACCCCGACGTGCTGATCGCCGACGAACCCACCACCGCGCTGGACGTAACGGTGCAGGCGCAGATCTTCGACCTGCTGCGCGAGCAGCAGGCGCGGCGCGGCACCGCCGTGCTGCTGATCACGCACGACATGGGCGCGGTGTCGGAAATGGCCGACCGCGTCGTGGTCATGTACGGCGGGCGGGTGGTCGAGCAGGGCGGCGTGCGCGAGATCCTGGCGCAGCCCCGCCATCCCTATACCCAGGGGCTGATCGCCTGTCTGCCCGAACTGGACCGCGAGCCCGACGATGTGCGCCCGGACCTGCCGGAGATTCCCGGCGTGGTGCCCTCCATCTGGGAGCGCGGCCAGGGCTGTCCCTTCATGGAGCGTTGCGGGCAGGCCATGGCGCGCTGCCGCGACGCGTTTCCGCCCCTGACCCGTGTAGGCGAGGGGCAGGAAGTCGCCTGTTGGCTGTATCCGGAGGCCGCGCGATGACATCACCGCAATCCCCCGCCTTGCTGTCCGTGCGCGATCTTGCCGTGCATTTCCCCATCGGCGGGCGCAGCCGCGACGGCAAGCCGGTAGTCGTGAAGGCCGTGGACGGCGTGTCCTTCGAGCTGCAACGCGGCCGCACCCTGGCGATCGTGGGCGAGTCGGGTTCGGGCAAGACCACCACGGCCTTGTCCGTGTTAAGGCTGGCGGATCCGACCGCGGGCTCCATCCACTTCGACGGCACGGACATGACGGCGCTGAACGGCTCCGCCTTGCGCCGCATGCGGCGTCGCGTGCAACTGGTGTTCCAGGATCCGTATTCCTCGCTCAATCCGCGCCAGCGCGCGGGCGACATCGTGCGTTCGCCGCTGGACCTGATGGGCATCGATCCCCCCGGCGGCCGCGAGGCGCGCGTGGCCCGCATGTTCGAACTGGTGGGCCTGCGGCCGGAACAGCGGCAGCTTTTTCCGCATCAGTTTTCCGGCGGACAGCGGCAGCGGCTGAACGTGGCCCGGGCGCTGGCCAGCGCGCCGGACCTGATCGTCTGCGACGAGCCGGTGTCCGCCCTGGATATTGCGATCCGCGCGCAGATCCTGAACCTGCTGCGGCGCATCCAGCGCGAGCAGGGGCAGTCATTCCTGTTCATTTCGCACGACATGGCGGTGGTGGAGCACATCTGCGACGACATCGCCGTCATGTACCTGGGCAAGATCATCGAGCAGGCCTCGCGCAATGCCTTCTTCACGCGTCCGCTGCATCCCTACAGCGTCGCCCTGATGTCGGCGGTGCCGACCGTAAAGGGCGGGCGCGAGCTGGCCGCGCGCCGCGTACGGCTGGCGGGCGATCCGCCCAGTCCGGTCGATCCGCCGCCGGGCTGCCGCTTTGCCGGGCGCTGCCCGGCCGCGCAGCCGCTCTGCGCCACGCGCGAGCCCAGCTTGCGCGAAGTCGCGCCGGGCCACCGCGTGGCCTGCCATTTCGTCGAATCCCGCGACGGCGTCCTGGTGTCGCCGTTGCAGGGATGATCCCACCCTCCGATAGAAGGACAGACCGATGACCCAGACCCGCGCCCGAACCACGATCTATGCCGCGCGCAGCATCCTGACCATGAATCCGATGCAGCCGCGGGCCACGCACGTGGCGGTGCGCGACGGCCGCATCCTGGGCGTGGGCAGCCGGGAAGACCTGGCGGGCTGGGGGCCTGCCGATATCGACGAGCGCTATGCCGACAAGGTGCTCATGCCCGGCCTGGTGGAAGGGCATTGCCATCTGCCCGAGGGCGGCATGTGGAAGTTCGTGTACGTGGGCTACTACGACCGGCGCGGGCCCGACGGCCGGCTGTGGGAAGGCCTGAAAAGCTTCGACGCGGTGGCCGCCCGGCTATGCGAGGCCGAGCGCGCCCTGGCGCCCGGAGAAACGCTGATAGGCTGGGGCTTCGATCCGATCTTCTTCGAAGGCGCGCGCATGCGCGTGCAGGACCTGGACGCGGTGTCCGCCGAGCGGCCCGTGGTGGTCATGCATGCCAGCATGCACCTGATGAACGTGAACACGCCCATGCTGGCGCGCGCCGGCATAGACCGCGATACCGACATCGAAGGCGTGACGCGCATGGAGGACGGGCGCCCCAGCGGCGAACTCTGCGAATTCGCCGCCATGTTTCCCGTCATGCGCCTGATCGGCAGCCCGTTCCGCACCGTGGGCGTATCGGAAGAGGGCCTGCGCATGTTCGGCAAGGTGGCGCAGTGGGCGGGCGTCACCACCGCCACCGACCTGGTCAACGAGCTGGGCGACGAGGGCCTGGCGACGCTGGCCCGCATCACCGCCGAGCCGGACTATCCCGTGCGCATCGTGCCGGCCGCGTCCGCGCTGACCTACGCGGGCGATCCCGCGCGCTGCCTGGCCAAACTGGCCGATGCCCGGCGCCTGAACAACGACAAGCTGCATCTGGGCATGGTCAAGCTGGTGGTGGACGGCTCCATCCAGGGCTTTACGGCCCGGCTGCGCTGGCCGGGCTATTACAACGGCGCGCCCAACGGCATCTGGGTGATCGCGCCGGGCGAGCTGGACGCCATGGTCCAGACGTACCACGACGCAGGCGTGCAGCTGCACATCCACACCAATGGCGACGAAGCCACCGAGCTTGCGATCGACGCGGTGGACCGCGCCCTGCGCCGCAGCCCGCGGCGCGATCACCGCCACACCTTGCAGCACTGCCAGATGGCCGACGCGGCGCAGTTCCGGCGCATGGCCAGCCTGGGCATGTGCGCCAATCTCTTCGCCAACCACATCTTCTACTGGGGCGACGCGCACCATGCCCTGACCATGGGGCCCGACCGCGCCAGGCGCATGGACGCCTGCGCCTCGGCCGCGCGCGCCGGCGTGCCGTTCTCCATCCATTCGGACGCGCCCATCACGCCGCTGGCGCCGCTGTTCACGGCCTGGTGCGCCGTGAACCGCCAGACATCATCGGGCAAGGTGCTGGGCGAATCCGAGCGCATCGGCGTGGAAGCGGCCTTGCATGCCGTCACGCTGGGCGCGGCCTACACCTTGCACCTGGATCACCTGGTCGGCTCCATCGAGATCGGCAAGCATGCGGATTTCTGCGTGCTGCAGGACGATCCGCTGGAGGTCGCGCCGCAGAAGCTGAAGGACGTGCGCGTGCTGGGCACGGTCATCGGCGGCCGGCCTTTGCCGCTGCGGGAGGCCTGAGATGACGCCGCAGGGCGGGCCGCGCATCGCGCTGACCGTGGTGGGCGGGTTCCTCGGCGCGGGCAAGACCAGCCTGCTCAATCACGTGTTGTCCCGCAGCCGGCGCCGCGCTGCGGTCCTGGTCAATGACTTCGGTCCGGTCGATATCGATGCCGGGCTGATCGCGCAACGCAGCGATCAGGTGATCAGGCTGGCCAACGGCTGCGTCTGCTGTTCGATGGCGGGCGGCCTGGACGACGCGCTGGCGCGCGTGCTGGCGCTGGATCCCTTGCCCGAATGGATCGTGATCGAGGCCAGCGGCGTGTCGGACCCGGGGCGCATCGCGCAGGTCGGCATGTCCGATCCCATGTTGCAGCTGGAGGGCGTGGTGGTGCTGGCCGATGCCGCGAACGTGCGCGCGCTGGCGGCGGATCCCTTGCTGGCCGATACCTTGGAACGCCAGCTCAAGGCTGCGGACCTGCTGGTGCTGAACAAGACCGATCTGGTGCCAGCCGCGGCATTGCCGCCGCTGCGCCAGTGGCTGCGCGCGGCGAGCGGCGGCGCCGCGATGGTGGAGACGCGGGAAGGGCGCGTGGACCTGCGCCATCTGCTGGACGAGAGCGAGGGCGCCGCGCGCCGCCTCACGCAGGAATGCGCCAGCGGCGCCTGCGGCCATCCTGGGCACGTCCATGCCGTAGCGCCCGAAGAGCCCGACCATCCGTTCCAGAGCTGGCTGTGGCGCGCGCCCGCGCTGCTCGATGCCGACCGGCTGGCCAGCAGGCTGCGCGAGGCGCCCAGGCAACTGCTGCGCGCCAAGGGCTGGGTGCGCACCGACCGGCATGGCTTGGTGCTGGTCCAACTGGCGGGCCGGCGCGTGCGTTACGACACGCAGGCCAGGCCGCCCGCGGATCTGGATGCGCCATCGCTGGTGCTGATAGGCATGCGTGGCGCTATCGACCCCGCAAGCGTGGACGCCTGGCTCGCGCCGGCCGCGGCTTGAGCAAGCCGCACGCGTCTGGTGCAAGCGATTTCCCGTTTCTGGTTCTAGACCATGCCTGGGGGCTCACTTACCTTGGATCCTGAATGCTGGCGCATGCCGCGCCCGCGTCTACCGGAGGTATGCAATGCAGAAGACCGTCACCGCGGACATGCTGGCCGAATTCGCGGCGGCCTGGAACCGCCACGATATCGACGCCCTGATGTCCTTCATGAGCGACGACTGCGTGTTCGAGACCGTGGCCGGCCCCGAGCGATGGGGCGCGCGGCATGAGGGACGCGAGGCGGTGCGGGCGGCCTTTGCGGCGGCGTGGACGAATTTTCCCGATGCGCAGTGGAAGAACGGCACGCATTGGGTCGCCGGCGACCGCGGCGTATCCGAATCCACCTTCACCGGCACCGCCGCCGACGGCTCCCGCGTGGAGGCGGACATGGTGGACGTCTTCACCTTCCAGGACGGCAAGATCCGCGTGAAGAACGCTTATCGCAAGCAGCGCCCGGCCTTGCCGGCGCGCGGCTGAGAACGGACCCGCACCCAGCAACCGGAACGCAGCATGGATACTCAAATGTCCTTCCAACCTGTAGGTCCGGCCTCCGCTGGCCGGACGGCGATCAGCGCCTACAACCCGGCCTATGATCCGCTGGTGTCCCCGCCCGGCCGCGGCCAGGATTACGCGCCCACCTACTGGGTCGCGACCGCCGGCGAACCGCCCGAGGACGACGGTCCCGTCAACGGCGATATCGACGCCGACGTGGTGATCGTGGGCTCGGGCTTTACCGGCCTGTCGGCGGCGCTGACGCTGGCGCGCGATTTCGGCGTGAAGGCCGTGGTGCTGGAAGCCAACCGCGCGGTGTGGGGTTGCACCAGCCGCAACGGCGGGCAAGGCCAGAACGCGTCCGGGCGCCTGTACCGCTCGCAATGGATAGCGCGCTGGGGCTTGGCGACCGCCAAGCGCCTGGACGCGGAGATCCGCGAAGGCTTCGAATACTGGAAGAGCCTGGTGGCCCAGGTGGATTGCGATGCGCAGCCGGGCGGCCACCTGTACACGGCGCACCGCCAGAAGAAGATGGCGTTCCTGGAAAACGAGGCCCGCGTGATGCGCGAGGTGTTCGGCTATGACGCCAGGATGCTGAGCCGGGAGGAACTGCGCGAGCGCTACGTGTACGACCGCGAGGCGGTGGGCGCGATGCACGAACCGGACGGCGTGGGCGTGCATCCGCTGAAGCTTGCCTATGGCTATATGCGGCAGGCGCGGGCGCTGGGCGTGCGCATCCATCCGGGCAGCCCGGTGCTGGGCTGGCGCGCCGAGAATGGCGGCGTGCGGCTGCAGACACCCAACGGCTACGTGCGCGCGCGGCGCGTGGCGTTCGCCACTGGCGGCTACACCGCGCAGGGCGTCAACCGCCTGCTGGACAACCGCATCATGCCGGTGCTGTCGAACTCGCTGGTGACGCGGGTGCTGACGCCGGCGGAACGCGATGCCGCTGGCCTGAAAAGCACGGTGTTCATCACCGACACGCGGACCTTGCGCTTCTACTACCGCTTGCTACCCGACGGCCGCATGCAGATCGGCAGCCGCAGCGCCTTGCGCGGCGCGGATGCGCAGCATCCCCGCCATCTGCAGTTGCTGCGCGAAGGACTGGCGCGCAAGTTTCCCACGCTGGCGGGCGTGGAGGTCGACTATTCCTGGTGGGGCTGGGTGGACGTGAGCCACGACATGATGCCGCGCGTGACGCAGCCCGATCCGGCGCAGCCGGTCTATTACGCCTTCGGCTACGGCGGCAATGGGGTGGCGTTTTCGGCCCATGCGGGCAAGCGTCTGGCGCAGCGCATGATGGGCAAGGACGGCGTGGCCTGGGACCTGCCCATCTACGACTCGCCCTTGCCGGGGCATATGTTTGCACCATTCCGCAGGCTGGGCCAGGGCCTGCTGTATCGCTGGTACTACCTACGAGACGAAATGCTCTAGGGAATGCAGGTCAGGGCCCTCAGGGGCCTTTTTGTCGCCGGCGGCGGCACGGCGGTAGCGGTCGACGACCTTGGCCAGCCTGGCGATGCCGGGCTCGATGTGTTCCGGCCGGATCGAGGTGAAGCCGACCCGCAGGAAGTTGCGCGGCGCGTCGGCGCCGTCCATGAAGAAGACGTCGCCTGGCTCGACCACCACGCCTTCGGCCAACGCCGCCTCGGACAGCTCGACGGCGTTGAGCCAGGGCGGGCCTTGCAGCCAGCAGAACGAGGATCCCGTGATGGGGATGACCTTGAAGTCAGGCAGGTGCCGCGCCAGCGCGCGGGCCAGTTCGGTGCCGCGTTCCTGGTAGGCCTGCGATTGCCTGCGCAGTAGCGAATGATGGTGGCCCAGCGAGATGAACAGCGAAAACGCGCGCTGGATATAGGCCGAAGGGTGGCGCAGCATCAGGCGGCGCAGGGCGCGCAGTTCCGCGGTGAGCTCGCGCGGGGCCACGATGTAGCCGATGCGCAAGCCCGGCGCGAAGGACTTGGCCAGGCTGCCGACGTAGATCACGCGGCCGTCGCGGTCCAGGCTCTTCAAGGCGGGAATCGCGCCTTCGCCCCAGCGGCTCTCGCTTTCGAAGTCGTCCTCGATGATCAGGCTGTCGGCCTGGCGCGCCAGCGTCAGCAGGCTCTGGCGGCGTTCCGGCGACAGCGTGACCGTGGTGGGGCATTGGTGGCCGGGCGTGACGAAGAGGTAGTCGCAGCCCAGCAGATGGGTGCCGGTGCACAGCCCCTGTTCGTCCACCGGCAGGGGCAGCAGGTTGCGCGTGTGGCTGGCGAAGATGTTGCGGGCGTCGGGATAGCCGGGGTCTTCCATGCCGACCACGGTGTCCTCGTTGACCAGCAGATCGGCCAGCAGGTAGAGCGCATGCTGCGCGCCCACGGTGATGACGATTTCCTCGGCGTCGGCCCAGACGCCGCGCCGCGGCAGGACCTGGGTGCGGATCTGCTCGATCAGCGCCGGGTCGTCGTGGGTGATCAGGTCGGGCGCCCAGCTGCGGATGTCCAGCACGGACAGCGCCTTGATACAGCACTCGCGCCATTCGGCGGTGGGAAACAGGTCCTGGTCGAACTGCGCGTAGACAAAGGGGTAGGGCTGCTTCTGCCAGTCGCGCGGCTTGGTGATGTTGCGCTGGCGGGATGGGCGAAAGCGCAGGCGCTCTTCCCAGCGCACGCCGGGCGTGCCGCCGTCATCCGCCGGCTGCGCGTCGGTTGCCGGCCCCGAATGGCCGCGCATCACGGTGTCGCTGACGAAGTGGCCGCTGCGTTCGCGCGACACCAGATAGCCCTCGCTCACCAGTTGCTGATAGGCGAACACCACGGTGTTGCGCGCAATGCGCAGCTGGTCGGCCAGATGCCGGCTGGAGGGCACCGGGGTGCCGGGCGGCAGGTGGCCGCTGAGGATGGCGGACACCAGCATCTGGCGCACGCACCCTTGCAGGCTCAGGTTGGGCGCGCTTTCGCGTTCGAACAGGCGCTCCCACAACACAGGCTTGAGCATCGAGGCCTGGCTGGACATGACGGCTCCTTGTCTAGGCCGCGCAGCCGATAGCGGCTGCGCAGGCGCCGTTCTTGAGGATAGAGGAGCCGGATGGGGGACGAAATGAGGGATTGCCCGGGCGCGCTTCAGACCCGTCCCTTCCAGGGGATGACGAATTTCTCCAGATAGCGCACCAGCAGGTCGAAGGCGAAGGCGAACACGCCGATCACGATGATGCCCATGATGACGGTGTCGCTGGCCAGGAACTGGGCGGCGTTGAGCACCATGAAGCCCAGGCCGCGGTCGGCGGCCACCATTTCGGCGGCCACCAGCGTGGTCCAGCCCACGCCGATGCCGATGCGCATGCCCGTGAAGATTTCCGGCATGGCGGCCTTCAGGATCACGTGCCAGACCACTTGCGCCGGCGTGCCGCCCATGGCGTAGGCCGCGTGGATCTGCTCGATCGACACCGAGCGCACGCCGGCGCGGGCCGCGATCGCCATGGGCGCGAAGATCGCCAGGTAGATCAGCAGGACCTTGGGGAATTCGCCGATGCCGAACCAGATGATGATGAGCGGCAGATAGGCCAGCGGCGGCAGCGGGCGGTAGAACTCGATGGGCGGATCGAAGATGCCGCGCGCGTAGCGGTTCACGCCCATCAGGATGCCGACGGGAATGGCGGTCACGCAGGCCAGGAAAAAGGCCCCGAACACCCGCGACAGGCTGGCCAGCGCATGTTCGGTAAGCGTGGAGTTGGCCACGCCGTCGGTCATGGCCGAGACGAACTTGTCGTACACAGCCAAGGGCGAAGGCAGGAACAATGGCCGCACCCAGCCGGCGCTGGTCACCAGGAACCAGAGCCCCAGAAGCGCCAGGCTGGTGATCAGGCTGATGTGGCCGCTATAGCCCGCGCCCGGCGCGCCGTAGACTTTGCCCGGCGAGGCGGGTTTGTGGCCGGTCCGGCCGCTAGCCATGGAGGCCTTGGGGGGAGGAGGCTCGCTCGTCGCCATAGATGATGCCAAGGACTTGTTCGCGCATGGCGATGAAGTCGGGACTGGATTTGATGCTGCGGCCATCGCGGGTCTCCAGGTAGCGCCGGTTGAAGTCCGGCGTGAAGGTGTGCGTGATGCGGCCCGGGCGGGGCGACATGACAATCAGCCGCGAACCCAGAAATAACGCTTCCTCCACGCTGTGCGTGATGAAGAAGAACATCTTGTGGGTCTGCCGCCAGATGTCCAGCAGCAGCTCCTGGATGGTCTCGCGGGTCAGCGCGTCCAGCGCCGCCATGGGCTCGTCCATCAACAGCATGGCGGGGTTGCAGGTCAGCGCGCGCGCAATGCCCACGCGCTGCTGCATGCCGCCGGACAACTGGTAGATCATGTGGCGGTGGAAGTCCTGCAGGCCCACCAGCTCCAGATTGCGGCGCGCGCGGGCGCGGCGGGTTTCCTTGTCCACGCCTTGCAGCTTCAGGCCGAACTCGGTGTTCTCGAGCACGTTCAGCCAGGGCAGCAGGGCGTGCTTCTGGAACACCACGCCGCGGTCGGCGCCGGGACCCACGATGGGCCTGCCGCCCAGCGTGATCTCGCCCTCGGTGGGCGACAGGAACCCGGCCAGCAGGCTGAGCAGGGTGGTCTTGCCGCAGCCCGACGCGCCCAGGGCCACGACGAACTCGCCCGGCTGGATGGTCAGGTTGACGTTTTGCAGCGCGATGACCGGACCGCTTTCGTGCAGGCCGGGGTAGGTGACGCTGACTTTCTCCGCGCACAGGCTTTGCGTGGCGGACGAGGACTGCATGGTCATGCCGGCTCCCCTAATTGCGATGGACTGCGCGCAGCCCTGCGTGGCGCGAGGCAGGCGGCGCCGCGCGGGCCGCCTTGGCCGCAAGCGCCCCTTACTTCTCGGCCGCCTTGGCGTACTTGTCCGTGACGTGCGGGCTGTAGTCGGCCAGGGCCTTGTCGATCTGCTTCTGGTCCTTCAGGAACTGGGCGCTGGCCGCGAAGGCGCGCGCGGCGCCCGAGTCCTTGCCGCCGCCCAGCCACACATTGGAGGCCTGTTCCTGCACGGTCGGGAAGACCAGCAGCTGGAGCGCTTCGACCATGTCCTCGGGCTTGCCGCCGATCAGCTTGACGATGCTCTTGACCTGCGGCGAGTCTGCCGTCCACTTGGCGCTGTTGGCGCGGTAGTCCGCATAGGACTTGGCCAATACGCCGGTGAAGGCGGCCATGAACTTGGGATTCTTGGCGGCCCAGGCGCGGTCGACCACGATGCCGTCGAAGGTTGGCACGCTAGCCTTGCCGATCTGTTCCGAGTCGGCAATGATCTTGCCGCTCTTGGCGATCTCGGTCAGCGCGGGCGGCCAGACGTAGGCGGCGTCGATATCGCCGCGCTGCCAGGCGGCCACGATCTGCGGCGGCTGCATGTTCAGGATGCGCACGTCGCGCGGGCTGATCTTCCAGACCTGTTCCAGCCCCACCAGCAGGTGGAAGTGGGAGGTGGACACGAAGGGCGTGGCGACGCGCTTGCCTTTCAGGTCGGCCGTGCTGTTGATGCCGGAACCGTTGCGCGCCACCAGCGCCTCGGATTTGCCGATATTGTCCAGGATCCAGAACAGCTCCATGTCCACGCCGCGGGTCGCGGCGGCGGTGATGCCGGTGGAACCCAGCACGCCGACCGGCACGCTGCCGGAGGCCAGAGCGGTGGAAATGTCGCCGCCGGAGGTGAACTGGCGCCAGTCCACCTGATAGCCGGCGTCCTTCAATGCCTTGTCGAAACTGCCGTCGGCGATCGCTGTCAGGAAGGGCCCGACGATCAGCTGGTAGCCGACCACCAGCTTGGTCTGGGCATAGGCGGGAGCGGCCAGCAGCGCGGCGGCCAGGCCGGCCAGGGTGCAGCGGCGGATGAGGCGGAATATCGCGTTCATGGAGATCTCCGGGAGGGAACGGCCGCGCTCCGGCGCGACCGGCATGCTGGAGCCAGTTTGCCCGGATGGAGCCAGAACGCTAGGTCCAGATGCCCTAATCAGTAGGAGCCAAAAAGGACCGGGCCCGCCGGCCGCGCCGGCAACGCCAGGACTGGCGCGGCCGGCGCGGCGGGGCGGGCCCGCGCTATGCGCCAAAAGAGGGAGGGGGATCCCGCTAGCGGATGAGGCTGAGGAATTCGGCCCGGGTCGACGGGTTGTCGTGGAATTCGCCCAGCATGACCGAGGTGACCATGGACGAATTCTGCTTTTCCACGCCGCGCATCATCATGCACATGTGCTGGGCTTCGATCACCACGGCCACGCCGGCGGCGCCGGTCACGGACTGCACGGCCTCGGCCACCTGGCGGCTGAGGTTTTCCTGGATCTGCAGGCGGCGGGCGTACATCTCGACGATGCGGGCGACCTTGGACAGGCCCAGCACCTTGCCGTTGGGCAGGTAGGCCACGTGCGCCTTGCCGATGAAGGGCAGCATGTGGTGCTCACAGAGCGAGTACAGCTCGATGTTCTTGACCAGCACGATCTCGCGTGTGTCGGAGGTGAACAGCGCGCCGTTGACGATTTCGTCCAGGTTCTGGTCATAGCCGCGGCACAGGTGGCGCATGGCCTTGGCCGCGCGCGCCGGCGTGTCGGCCAGCCCTTCGCGGGACGGATCTTCCCCTAGTTGTTCGAGAATGGCGGTGTAGTGCTTTTCCAATGACATCGGGGACTCCTGGGGGCGGCGCTTTACTGGGTGTAGCGTAGTGCTGCAAGTCTACCTCAGGCCAGAAGAAGGGTTTCCCCGCCGGGCCGCCCCAAGGGGAAACAGCCCCCTCGGGGGGCAGCAAGCGTGCGTAGCGTGCGCGGCGTGGGGGCTACATTCCTCTGTTCTCGACGGCGTACTTGATCAATTCCGCCTGGCCGTCTATGCCCAGCTTGCGCTTGATGTTCAGGCGATGGGTTTCCACCGTGCGCACCGACAGCCCCAGCGCCTGCGCGATCTGCTTGTTGGCCTCGCCGCTGGCGATGTGGCGCAGCACGTCGCGTTCGCGCTGCGTCAGCATGGTGGCTGGCGCCGTGGCCTGCGACAGGCGCACCGCCACCGCCGCGCTGAAGTAGCTGCGGCCCGCCATGACAGCGCCGATGGCGGTGACGATTTCCTGCGCCGGCTCGTCCTTCAGCAGATAGCCGCGCGCGCCCGCCTTGACGGCCTGCACCATGTATTCGGGGTTGTCGTGCATGGACAGCACCAGCACCGCGATCTGCGGGTAGCGCTCGTGCAGCAGGGCGGTCAGCTCCAGCCCGCCCACGCCCGGCATGTTCAGGTCCATCAGCGCCAGGTGCGGCAGGGTGCCGCCCTGCGGGTCCTCCGCCATGCAGGCGGCCAGGAAGGCCTGGGCGGCGGCGGCGTTGCCCGCTTCGCCCACTACCTGCAGTTGCGGCACGGTTTCCAGGCGCAGGCGCAGCCCGTCCCGCACCAGGGGGTGGTCGTCGATCAGCAGCAGCCGGATGGCGTCGGGCTTGTGGTTCATGCTTCGGGGCTCGCGGGTAGAGGGGCGGCGGGCAGCGGCAGCCAGGCCTGCAGGACCGTGCCGTCGGGCGTGGAGCGGAAGGTCAGCGTGCCGGCCAGCGCGTTCATGCGTTCGCGCATATTGCGCAGGCCGATGCCGCGGCGCGGATCCTGCTGCACCTCGGCATAGTCGAAGCCGCGGCCGTCGTCGGCGATGGTCAGGCGCAGGTCGCGCGGCGAATAAGCCAGCGTCATGTCGGCGCGGGTGGCGCCAGCGTGGCGGATGACGTTGGTCAGGGCTTCCTGGGTGACGCGGAACAGGGCGGTGGCGTAGGCCTCGGGCAGCTTCACCGGCTGCCCGGCGGTGTGCAGGCGCACGGCCAGGGGCGGGGCGCCGTCCTGGCTGGGAATGGCGAACTCCCGGCCCAGATGTTCGAGTGCGGCCGGCAGGCCCAGGTCGTCCAGCAGCGTGGGCCGCAGGTTGTGCGAAATGCGCCGGACTTCGCCCACGGCGGTGTTCAATCGGTCCAGCGCGCCGCCCAGCGGGGTGTCGATATGGGCCAGCGCGCGCGGTTCCGCCGGCAGCGCCTGCCGCAGCCGCTCCCGCGCCGCCTCCAACGACAGCTTGATCGACACCAGCACCTGGCTGATGCCGTCATGCAATTCGCGCGACAGGCGGGCGCGCTCGTCTTCCTGCGAACGCACCAGCTGCCGCGCCATCAGCCGCAGCTTGGCGTCGGACTGCCGGTGGTCGCTGATGTTCAAGGCCAGCCCGCAGGCGGCCACGCCCAGGATGGACACGGCGGCGATGCCGGCCACCCAGGCGAACATGCTGCGGATATTGGCCTGGGCGGCGGCGTCGATGCGCTCCAGCGCCTGCTGCACGTCGTCCAGGTAGATGCCGGTACCCAGCATCCAGCCCCAGCGCTCCAGCACCACGACGTAGCCCAGCTTTTCCTCGGTCTGGTGGGTGGACGGCTTTTCCCACAGGTAATGCACCGCTTCGCCGTCCTGGCCGCCGCGCCGGGCGGCGGTCAGCAGGTTCTGGATGACGGGCTGGCCCTTGGTGTCGCGCAGCTCCCAGAGGTCCTGCCCAACCAGTTCCGGCTGGCGCGGGTGCATCAGGTTCCTGCCCTTCAGGTCGTAGACGAAAAAGTAGCCGTCATGGCCGAATTCCATCTGCGCCAGCAGGTCCAGCGCGCGCTGGCGGGTGGCGTCGTCGTCGGCCGCGGCCTGCAGGGGCGCGATGGCGCTGTAGGCCAGGTTCACGTAATGGCGCAGCTCGCCTTCCTTGCTGGCCAGCCAGGCGCTTTCCACCACTTGTTTTTCGCGCTGCGCCAGCTGCAGGCCCTGCACGTAGACGGCCACCGTGATGGCGGCGACGGCCACCAGCAGGGGCACCGCGGCGAGCAGCAGGATTTTGAGGCGCAGCTTCATAAAGGATTTGTATCAGCGCGGGTGCGCATATTGCGACGCAGCATTTGCGGCCGCGCGATAAAGGTCAGGCGAATTTACCGCCGATTTTACGATTTTCGGAAAATTATGCTGCGGCGCATTCCGTAGTAACACGTAGTGGAATTGCGTAGTTCCGCGCTTGTTGCTGCGTGGTCAAACCGAAATACTAGCGTCCGCGTCGACACGGCGCTGCGTGGACGCGCGCGTCCACCACCCCACAACAATGAGTCTGCCTTCCGCGGGACGATAAAAGCGTTTCACGCCAAAAGCATGGCGGGAGGCAAGAGGAGCACTTATGCATACCAGCAGTAAGGGACTGGGTCAGCACCTGGTCTGGCTGGCGGTTGCGGTACTGGGCGCGTTCGCGCTGGGCACCGTGGCGCTGGCCAGAGGGGAGACCATCAATGCGCTATGGGTGGTGATCGCCGCCGTATGCGTGTACTTGATCGCATACCGTTACTACAGCCGCTTCATCGCCAAGAACGTCTTCCAGCTGGATCCGACGCGCATGACGCCGGCATGGAAGCACAACGACGGCCTGGACTACGTGCCCACCAACAAGCACGTGCTGTTCGGCCACCACTTCGCCGCCATCGCTGGCGCCGGCCCCCTGGTGGGCCCGGTGCTGGCCGCGCAGATGGGCTATCTGCCGGGCATGCTGTGGATCCTGGCCGGCGTGGTGTTCGCCGGCGCCGTGCAGGACTTCACCATCCTCTTCATTTCGACCCGCCGCGACGGCCGTTCGCTGGGTGACCTGGTCAAGTCCGAACTGGGCAAGATCCCGGGCGTGATCGCGCTGTTCGGCGCCTTCATGATCATGGTCATCATCCTGGCCGTGCTGGCGCTGATCGTGGTCAAGGCGTTGACGCACTCGCCCTGGGGCACCTTCACGGTGGCCGCGACCATCCCCATCGCGCTGTTCATGGGCGTGTACCTGCGTTACATCCGTCCGGGCAAGATCGGCGAAGTGTCCATCATCGGCTTCGTCGGCCTGATGGCCGCCATCACCTTCGGCCAGGACGTGGCTGCGCACCCGGTGATCGGCCCCATGTTCGATTTCGACGGCAAGGGTCTGACCTGGATCCTGATCATCTACGGCTTCATCGCCTCGGTGCTGCCGGTATGGCTGCTGCTGGCGCCGCGCGACTACCTGTCGACCTTCCTGAAGATCGGCACCATCGTCGGCCTGGCCATCGGCATCGTGGTGGTGGCGCCCGAGCTGAAAATGCCCGCGCTGACCCAGTTCGTCGACGGCTCTGGTCCGGTGTGGTCGGGCAACCTGTTCCCGTTCCTCTTCATCACCATCGCCTGCGGCGCGGTGTCGGGCTTCCACGCCCTGATCTCCTCGGGCACCACGCCCAAGCTGATCGAGAACGAAACCCAGGCCCGCTACATCGGCTACGGCGGCATGCTGATGGAATCCTTCGTGGCCATCATGGCGCTGGTGGCGGCTTGCGTGATCGAGCCGGGCATCTACTACGCCATGAACAGCCCGGCCGCCGTGATCGGCACCACGCCCGACCAGGTGGCCCAGGTGGTGTCCAGTTGGGGCTTCGTGGTGACGCCGGCCGAGCTGATCCAGACCGCCAAGGACGTGGGCGAAAGCACCATCATCTCGCGTGCGGGCGGCGCGCCCACGCTGGCCGTGGGCATGGCGCACATCCTGCACCAGGCCATCGGCGGCCCGGGCATGATGGCCTTCTGGTACCACTTCGCCATTCTGTTCGAAGCGCTCTTCATCCTGACCGCTGTCGACGCCGGCACCCGCGCGGGCCGCTTCATGCTGCAAGACCTGCTGGGCACCTTCGCCCCGTCGCTCAAGCGCACCGACTCGCTGCCCGCCAACCTGATCGCCACCGGCCTGTGCGTGGCGGCCTGGGGCTACTTCCTGTACCAGGGCGTGGTCGATCCGCTGGGCGGTATCAACACGCTGTGGCCGCTGTTCGGCATCGCCAACCAGATGCTGGCCGCGATCGCGCTGACCCTGGGTA
Organism: Achromobacter pestifer; assembly: GCF_013267355.1. Taxonomy (NCBI): domain Bacteria; kingdom Pseudomonadati; phylum Pseudomonadota; class Betaproteobacteria; order Burkholderiales; family Alcaligenaceae; genus Achromobacter; species Achromobacter pestifer. Next base: position 6,649,197 of record NZ_CP053985.1, on the reverse strand, counting down.
CCGTGGTGCTGTTCAAGATGAAGCGCGACCGCTACGCTTGGGTCACGGTGCTGCCGACCTTGTGGCTGCTGGCATGCACGCTGACCGCCGGCTGGCAGAAGCTGTTCCACGCCGACCCGCGCGTCAGCTTCCTGGCGCACGCCGACAAGTACAACGCGGCCATCGCCGAAGGCAAGGTCCTGGCTCCGGCCAAGTCCCTGGGCGAAATGTCGCGCGTGGTGCTCAACGACTACATCAACGCCGGCCTGTGCGCGATCTTCATCTTCGTGGTGGTGAGCATCGTGGTGTTCGGCCTGCGTTCGGTGCAGCGCGCACGCAACGAAAACAAGCCGACCTCGCGTGAAATGCCGTACGAAACGCTGCCGGCTCCCGCCGGCGCGGACTGAGCGGACCAGGGAGACGACGCATGCTGTTCAGCAACATGAGTTCCGCGGCCGGCGCCGCCGGCCGCTACCTGGGGCAGACGCTCCGGCTGATGGTCGGCGTGCCGGACTACGAAACGTATGTGGCGCACATGCGGCGCACGCATCCTGACCAGGAGCCGATGAGCTACGAAGAATTCTTCCGCGAGCGCCAGGACGCGCGCTACGGGGGAAAGAAACGGATTGGCTGCTGCTGACGATCAACGGCTTCGTTCGCGAGAGCTGGATTGATGATGAACCCTCCCGTAAAACGGAGGGTTTTTTCGTGGGCGGGAGATTTCAAAACGACCGTTTGCCTGCCAGCAGGAATTGCTGCTGGCGACGCTCGGGGTCCAGTCATCTGTGACGTGAAACCACGCTGAAGCCATTAGCGGCTGCGGATTCGCGCTCCGGTGCATTTTTCCGGGATATAGAAAGATTTGGTGAGCTATATAAAAAAAACTGTCTTCTCCTGGATGTGAGGTCGATGTTATTTCTTGTACGCGCCAATCTCAATTTCGGCGTTTTTATGGTTCTTTTCAATTGGAGAAAATCATGAAAATTTCGAGGGGCGGGCGCGATGGCGTCGTGTCGTCAGTTTCCGGAATTTCGAATAGGGAAGGAGGTTGGCGGAATGAAGCCATTTATGAGGGGGCGACGGTTACGACATTCTCGATGGCGGGAGGTGCGGGGCTGCTCAGTGACCAGCTATGAGCAGCTACTGCTGACGGGTTGCGTTACCTGGGTACAAAAATAGGCGTGCTATATAAAAAATATTGATATTTTTCTGTGTGAGAATCTGGTGTTGACTTTTGTGGGCGCCACTTTTTACTTGAATTTTTTAGTGAAGACATGAATGGAGTGAGTAATGGAATCTATCAATAGTAATAGGGGTGTTGATGAATATTGGGCCCCAAGGATTTCTGGAGATGATGGGGATGACCGCGACAACACGCTATATGGAAACTATGATTACAACATCATAGATGGTAAGGGCGGGAACGATACGATATATGGGTTTGGAGGAACTGATGTGCTTATCGGCGGTTATGGTGACGATAGGTTGTATGGTGGGGATGGAGATGATCTCTTAGTGGGAGATAATACGGTAAACGGCATCGGCGGGAATGATTTTTTGTACGGAGGCGAGGGAAACGATCGTCTGTACGGTGGCTACGGTAATGATGTTTATTGGTACACCGCGAATACCGGGATCGATGTCGTCAACGATGGGCGAACCGCCGCAGAAGTGCCTGGGTATGGCGGTGGCGATGATGTGCTGGTGTTCAATGGTGCGAATTTGTCTGATCTTCAAGCTTTCAGGCTGGTGGGCAGCAATAATTTGTTGATATATTCACCAGCAGGCATGGTGGATGGGGTGGTCCAACATGGGGTGGTTATTCAGGATTTCTACCTGAATAGTAAAAGCAGCAATATTGAATATATCCAGGATGGCAAGGGGAATTATGCAACCTTGTCCGCAATGCTGGCATCTGATGATTTTTTGCATAGTGATCCCACGATTTTAGATGTGGCGGCTTGAAGATTGAATGAAAACCAATGATCAGGAGGTTTTATGGACGTTTTTTTCAATGGACAACGGTATCGTGGGCAACCCCTGCCCCTTGATCGGCAGGGAGCCGAGCCTATCCCTGAATCCCATCAGGCCATGTTGAAAGAAGCCCTTGAGACAGGGAAGGGCCTGCTGGAAAGGGAAAAGCATGTCCGCATGGGTGATGGCGCGGCCGATAACTCTCCCGAAAAGGCTTTCAAGGACATTGTCGTGAACGGCGAGACTCTGGCTACGGTGTATATAACTGGTGTTTCTTCGATGACCAGCGAGGCCATTCAAAAATTGGCAAGCCTGGGCTTAAGTCTTCCAAGTGATGGAGCTGGTATGCAGTCGGCAATGACGCGTGTGGAATTTCTGGCCAAGGCGTTGGGCGGAGAAATCAGAGATGCCGTTAAACCCAAGTCTGCGTCTTCCACTTCCTCGCCTCCTTCTTTTTCAACTTTTTCTTCATCTTTACCTTCGATTTCGCGCTTCAAGATGACATAAATAAATATGGCGCGAATCTAGAAATGAAAATTCCCTACTAAGCTCTGCTTCGGCGGGCTTTTTTTTGAAGTCTACTTCTTTGGTTGTTATTGAGAAAGGATCGCACGGGGAGAGAGATGCGATGAGCATGCGACAGTTCCAGCCAGACAATGGAGGGGGGCGCGAACTAGCGCAGGCCTTATTGACCTATCGGAGTGCGCTCGTTCATGCAGGCGTTTTTTCTGGTGTGATGGCGGTAGTTATGCTGGCGCCGACGGTGTATATGTTGCAAATCTATGATCGTGTGCTGGTTTCCGGTAATGAAGAGACCTTATGGATGTTGACGATTATTGTTTTGATGGCGTATGCAATCATTGGCGCGCTGGAGTGGGCGCGTGGGATGGTGGTGTGGAGTCTTGGCGTCGAGTTCGATAAGAAACTAGGGGCTCGCGTCTTTGATGCTGCATTTGCTGCCAATCTCAAGACTGGCAGGCTCAATGCTCTGCAACCGTTGGAAGATCTGCAGCAGCTACGCCAGTTTGCGACTGGGCCGTGGTTGCTGGCGCTGTTTGATGCGCCTTGGTCTCCGGTATATGTACTGCTGATGTTCTATTTTCATTCGGCATTGGGGTGGTTTGCACTGGGCGGTGTTTTGGTGCTGCTGGCGTTGGGATGGCTGAACGAACGGGTAAGCCGATCGCATCTGCAAAAGGCGGGGGAGTTGATGATTGCCTCGAATCGCGAGGCTCATGCCAATTTGCGCAATGCCGATGTGATCGCAGGCATGGGAATGCTCGTCAATCTGCGTCGCCGCTGGGCAGATCGGCATCAGGCGTATGTGCGTGAGCAGAGCTTGGCCCAGGTTCGCATGACCAGAATACAAGCTTGGAACAAGGCGCTGCGCCTGACCATGCAGTCGCTGGCGTTGGGCATGTGCGCGTGGCTGGTGCTGCGGCATGAAATGACAGCGGGGATGATGATCGCTGGTTCGGTGCTCTTGAGCCGAGCGCTGACGCCCATTGATCAAATCGTCGGTGCGTCGCGGCATTGGGTCCATGTAAAGGAAGCTAGGCGCCGTCTGAGCCAGTTGCTGGACGCATTTTCACCTCCGGCCGGAGGCATGGATTTTTCTCAACCGAAGGGGGGAGTGCATGTTGAACAACTATTGGCGGCGCTACCCGACAGCACGCAGCTGACGCTGCGTGGCATCAGCTTCAAATTGGAACCCGGCGAGACTATGGCAGTCGTGGGTTCTTCCGGGGCAGGCAAGAGTACCTTGGCACGTTGCCTAGTGAACGCTTGGCAACCACTGCGTGGGAAAGTGCTGCTGGACGGTGTGCCATTGAATCAATGGCAGCCGGAGACTCTTGGAGCGCTGATTGGCTACCTGCCGCAGGACGTGCAGCTGTTTGCTGGCACTGTGGGCGAGAATATCGCTCGCTTTAATGTGGCGGACGAATCCAAGGTGATTGCTGCAGCCGAGATGGCTGGAGCGCATGAATTGATTCTTCAATTGCCAGAAGGCTATCAAACCCAGTTGGGCGAGAACGGCAAAGGGCTGTCGGGCGGACAGCGGCAACGCGTAGGCTTGGCACGTGCGCTCTATGGCAAGCCGTGCTTGGTCGTACTTGATGAGCCCAATGCCAATCTGGACGAAATGGGCGCCGCCATGTTGACACAGGCTGTGGCCCGCATGAAGCAAACGGGTATCACGTTGATCTTGATCACTCACAAGTCGAACATTCTTCGGCAAGCAGACAAGATGCTTGTGTTGCATGCCGGCGCACAGGTTGATTTCGGTTCCTCAGCCGAGGTGGTGGCGCGCAGGCAACGAGCCATATCAAGTACTTCTCGTCAGTGAAGAATGCTCTCGAGTATCGGGCTCTGATGTTCTATTTTCGGACGTCAAGATGAGGTTATTTTCTTGGGAAAATATGGCAGATCTTCCGAGTGGCCAAATTCGAGTTAAGAATGATCTGCCGCATGACTCGCGCCGGCATGTGCTTCTGGGGTGGTTGATCATATTAATCGCCGTTGTCGGATTTCTGGGATGGGCTGTCCTAGCCCCGCTGGATGCGGGCGTGCCGATAGATGCAAAGGTAGCAGTTAGTGGGAACCGCAAGGCAGTACAACCACTAGTAGGTGGGAAGGTGCAGCGGATACTGACAGCAGAAGGTGCGCGCGTACAGGCAGGCGAGGTTCTGGTCGAACTCGACTCCACCTTGGCCGCCAACCAACTTGATTCATTGCGCTTTCAGTATTCGAGTGGTTTGGCAGTCGAGAGTCGTCTTGCGGCCGAGCGTGATGGGCTATCAGATATCCACTTGAATGCAAAACTATTGCTTGCACTGCAAGAAGGTAATTTGCAAGTGGACGAAATGGTTCGGGTCCAGCAACAATTGTTTGGCACTCGCATACGCGCTCAGCAAGCGATGTTGGAGGGGCTGGAAGCCGCCTTACGTGGCGCGCGTGAGCAGCGCGGCAGTGTGCAACGTATTCTGCGCTCGCGCCAGGAGCAGCGCATCACCTTTGAACGTCAGCTTGAAAGCCAACGCATCTTGGCCGACGAGGGGCTGCTGGCGCGCAATCGATTGCTGGAAGCGGAGCGGCAGTATTTACAGCTACTTGGCTCGGTCGCGGACGAGCAAGGCCGCTTAGGTTCATTGGAAGCAACCGTGCAGGAGTATCAGTCAAGACTGATTTCCCAACGTGAGGATTATCAAAAGGAGGTGCGCGTCGAGTTGAGCGAGACGCGTACTCGCGTATCCGATCTGCAATCAAGATTGGCTAGTGCGGAGTACGAAATGGCAAACATGGAAATAGTGGCGCCGACGACAGGCATTGTAACGGGGGTGGCGGTATTTACCCAGGGAGGCGTGGTCAGGGCTGGCGACAGGCTCATGGACATTGTGCCGTTGGACAAGCCGCTGATGGTGGAGGGGAGACTGCCAGTGCAGGAAGTGGATAAGGTCCGTGCAGGTCTGTCTGTGGATCTGGAGTTCATGGCTTTCAACCGCGCCGTCACTCCAAAAATGGCTGGGACTGTGACGACAGTGTCTGCCGACAGAGTGGATGACTCGCAGGACAGGCCGTATTACCGCGTAGAAATCGCCGTGGATGAGCTCCGGGAGCGAGAGTTGGCGCCTGGACTGAACCTGCAGCCGGGTATGCCGGTAACTGCATTCATCAAAACGGGAGAACGAACACTGATGAGTTACTTGCTCAAACCGCTGCGCGACCGCAGTCGTCTCGCCTTGATAGAGAAGTAAATGATGCAAATGGCGAAACGACTAGGAATGGGTCGGGATTCTCGTTGGCGGGGCTGCTTTCGGCCAAGCCAGATGCTACAGGCCCATGCCAGTGTGGTGCTAGGGGCATTGTTGCTTGTAGTCACCACGTGGCCAATTGAAGGAACAGCTCAATCCCTATTGCAGGAACCGCCATTATTCTTGCCGCATGAGTCCAGGGTTCCGCAGCAGCCAGAAATGAAATCGGCCCGGCAGGCAGGGTGGCAGCAAGAGGATCGTCCCGCGCTTGATTTGGTGCACGCCTATGAGCGCATGCTGCAAAGAAACCCGAAGGTGCATGCGGCGCGGGCCGCCCGGGACGCCGGGCTGGATGCCAGGAATATCGCTCGCGCAGCTCTATTGCCGCAGGCTTCAATCAACTATTTGCGCAATCGCACGCAGCGGACGGAGTATGTCGTACGGCGCAGCGGCGTGCCGTGGATTCCTGCCCGTAGCTATACGGATGAAGACCGATTCTACGGACAGCGCACTGGTCTGACGATTGAGCAGGTACTGTTCGACTACTCCGCTATCAGTGCTTATCGCGTGGGTGAAACTCAAGCGGCTTATGCTGAAGCTCAATACCGGCTGCAATTTCAGCAGCAGGCGATTACCTTGATCGAGGACTATTTAAACGCAGTGCTGGCGCGAGACCTGCTGGAGCTCGCCCGCCATCAACTGCGCGCCTATGAAATCATGCTGCGCGACAACGAACGGATGCTGGCTCAAGGCGAGGGTACCCGGATCGATGTTCTGGAAACTCGTGCGCAACTGGGCACCCTGCGTGCGCAACTGGTGGTTCATGAGAATGAACTGGCGGATCGGCTGGAGGAGCTATCAATACTTGTGGGCGAGCAGGTACAAGCGCCCCAATTGATGGCGATCAACCTGAATACCAGGCAGTTCTTCCTTCAGGGCGTGGACCAATCGGCGTTACTGGATTCTGCCTTGCAGCAGAGTCCGGAGGTACAGACTGCGCGATTGGCTGAGAGCTACAACGACTTGGTTATTGAGCGTGAGAAGGGGCGGTTCATGCCTCGCGTTTCGCTCTATGCTACGCACGAGCGCATAGATTCGGATAGCGTCAATAATCGGGGACGGGATTACAAGAGCAATACGATTGGCCTGCAGATTTCGATTCCGATCTTCAACGGTGGTTCAAGCTACTATGCCACGCGTCAGGCCTACAACCAGCGAGCACAAGCCAGCCACGAATTGCACGACAAGAGCAACAGCGCTGCCATGCTGCTTCGGAAATACTACTTGGTCTGCATTACCAGCATGCAGCGCATTCGCACGCTGCGCGAGAACGTCGCTGATGGTGCCTCTCTGGTTGTTGCGCTGCGTCGAGGCGTACTCGGCGGTGAGCGGATCAATTCCGACGTGTTGAATGCCGAACATCGCGCCTATCAGGCTCGGCAGGAATTACTGCGCGCCTTTGTGGAATTGTTCCTGGCCTATTCAAAAGTACAGTTCTACGCGGGGAGATTTTCTGACGAGGACTTGCTGGTATTGAGCCAGCAGTTGGTAATGTAGGAAGAGGCCAGGATTCTGCGCCTGGGCGGGGGCTAGGCCCGCGGGCTTCCCGCCTTCCTGCGCAACTTCTCCGCGTAAACCACCAAGGGAACCGCCCCAATGGAGCACAGCGACATCGCCAGGAATCCCCCTGGCGCATAGCTGCGGTACAGCGCGCCTCCCAGCTGGATGCTGGCGAACATGAAGACGCCGCCGGACAGCAGGGCATAGAGTGCAATGGCGGAGGTCTTGATGGCGGCGGGCACGTGACGCGTGATGTACCACATGATGGCGGCGTTGTTGCCTGCCAGGGTGAAGCACTGCAGCAGCTGCAAGCCACCGATCAGCGCGGGATCCGTGGTGGCGGACAGCCCCGCCCAGCGGATCGCGGTCATGACGGCGGACGCCAGGATCAGCCATTGGGCGCCCGTGCGGGCCAGAATGCGGGGCGCCAGGAAGAAGAACAGGACCTCGCTTGCGACGCCCACCACCCACAGCATGGAAATCAGCGTGGTCGACAGGCCGCTGGCGCTCCAGTACAGCGTGGAGTAAGAATAGAGAAAGCCGTTGCTGGCCTGGACCAGCGAGGCCGCAGCGATGCACATCAGCAGGGGGCGGTCGCGCAGGACTTCGAGCATGGGCAGGCGCACCGTTGGCGCGGGCGCTTCGCCGGCGGCGGGGCGCGCCGCCTGGGGCAGCAGCCGCACGCAGGCCAGACAGGCGATGATGAGCAGGATCGACAGCCACATTACCCAGTCGGTGTCGAAGGTCTTGATCAGGTACCCGCCGGCCACGGTGACGACGGCGAAGCCCAACGAGCCGCAGGCTCGCATGACGGTATAGGAATTTCCCTGGCCCCGGCCGCTCGCGATGGCCATGCGGTCCATCAGCGGCAGCACCGCCGGGAAGACGGCGTTGAGCAGCAGGGTGATGGCCAGCAGCCAGGCGGGCGTGCTGCTGAAGGGATAGCAGACGAACAGCACCAGCGACGCGGCCAGCGCCGCGGCGATCAGGGCATGCGCGCGGCCGGTCTGGTCGGCCACGTGGGCGACGACTGGCGTGGACAGGATCTTGGGCAGGAAGGACGTGGCGACAATCAGGCCGATGAGGGCGGAGTCCAGGCCGCGGCTGGCGAACCACAGGGGCAGGAAGGGGATGCTGACTCCCTGCAGCCCGTAATACAGGAAGTAGAACCCGTGCAGGGCGATGGCGCCTTGCCTGGCGTCGGGGTTGCCGCGCATAGCAATGAATGGATCCGGCTGAATTGACGCGGCGTAGCATACTCCTAGCCGGGCCGGATTTCAGGAGAGGCGCCGTCTTGATGCCGGGCATGGCCAAAGAAGAGGCGGCTCCTTGACCCAGGACATTGGCAAAAATGCGCGGGCGGATTTACGCTAGCGGAGTCGCGGCGCGTACAAGCGGCGCCGCGCGTGCGTTTTCACCATCATTCCTAGGAGTTGCGACCCATGGCCAAGAAACTGGATGAGAAGACCACCAAAACCCTGAAAGAGCGGCGCAAGCGCCCGCTGGCTACACCGACCGACTTGGCGGCGGCCGCCACCAGGGATATTTCCGCCGCGCTGAACCAGATACTGGCCGACGTGTTCGCGCTGTATCTGAAGACCAAGAACTTCCATTGGCATGTCAGCGGCCCTCATTTCCGCGACTACCACCTGCTGCTGGACGAGCAGGGCGACCAGTTGTTCGCCATGACGGACCCGCTCGCCGAGCGCATCCGCAAGATCGGCGGCACGACGCTGCGCTCCATCGGCCACATCGCGCGTTCGCAGCGCATCTCGGACAACGACGCGGATTACGTGCAGCCGCTGGACATGCTGGCCGAGCTGCGGGAAGACAACAAGGTCCTGGCCGCGGCGCTGCGCGAAGCGCACAACATCACCGACGAGCACCGCGACATCGCCAGCTCCAGCCTGATTGAGAACTGGATCGACGAGACCGAACGGCGCACCTGGTTCCTGTTCGAAGCCAGCCGGGAAGGGGATTCGACGGGCCATTGAGGCCGCCGGCGAACCCTGCGCGTCCTGGCCTGGCCAGGCCGCGCGGCCGGGTTCCGCGCCTTAGAACGACGCGGTCATCGTTGCGTAATAGGCGCGGCCCGGTTCGTTGTAGGTGGCGGCTCCGGCTTCGCCCGCGTTGCCTTCGCGGTAGAGCTTCTTGTCCAGCAGGTTGCTGACGCCGACGCGGAACCGCAGGTTCTTGTTGACCTCGTAGCCCGTGCTCAATCCGACCAGGGCGTAGGGGCTGACGCTTTGCAGCCCCTGGCCCGTGATGGTTTCGCCGCGGCGCGGGTTCAGGGTCGGGGCTTCCTGCTTGCCGTAGTAGGTCAGGTTGGCCTGGAACGACAGTTTTTCGGTGGCGAACCAGTCCAGCGTGGAGTTGATCGTGTACTTCGGGATGATGCTCAGGGGTTGGCCGTTGTCCTTGCTTTCGCTCTGGATCATGTAGGTGAAGTTGGTGTTCCAGTCCAGGCTGGGCGCCAGCGGAATGTAGAGATTGCCTTCCAGTCCCTCGACCACGGCCTTGCCCGAGTTGCTCCATTGCAGCACGCGCGCGCCGTTGGTCAGGCGATAGGCGATATCCGTGCCGGCCACTATCTTGTTCTTGTAGTCGTTGCGGAAGTAGGCCGCGCTCATGCGCCAGCTGCCGGGGTCGTACTCGAAGCCGATTTCCTTGTTGACGCTGGTTTCGGGCGACAGGTTTTCATTGCCCACCAGATAGCAGCCGTTCTGGTTGGCCTGCGACGCCAGGCAGCCGAAGCCGCGGCTGTACATCAGGTAGTTCGGATTCGACTGATACAGGTTCGGCGCCTTGTATGCCCGCGCGATGCCGCCCTTGAGCTTGAAGGTTTCGGTGACCTTATAGGCGGCGTTCAGGCTGGGACTCCAGTTGTTGCCGAACTTCTCGTTATGGTCGAAGCGCACGCCCGGCGTCAGGGTGGTGCGTTCTCCTGCCTCGATGTTGTCCTCGACGAACAGCGCATAGCTGTTCTGCGTGGTCTTGGGATCGCGGTTGCCGGAAGCCACGCCGCCGATGACGCCGCCCGTGTAGGTCTGGCGCAGGCTGGCGGGATCGTCCAGGGATTCGCGCAGCCATTCGACGCCGACGGTCGCGACCTGCTCGAAACCGAGCTTGAACGGGACGTTGACCTCGCCCGCCGCCCGCAGGTTTTTCAGGCGTGAGGTGGACCAGCCCAGGTCCATCGGGCTGCCTTCGCCGCTGCCGGCCAGACCTTCGTTCTGGCGCGCGTTGCGGGTGTAGTCATAGCCCATCGAGGCGCGCGAGGTGCCCCAGTCCCAGGTGCCGCGATGGGTCAGGCTCAGGCTTTCCCGATAGAGCACATTGGTTTCCTTGCCGTACAGGCTGTCGGTGAACTTCGAAGTGGAGTTCAGCATCGTGTCGCCGGCATAGAGGTTGCCCTGGCGGCTGAACGCGGCCTCCAGGTCCAGCGTGTTGCGGTTGTCGGGGCGCCAGGAGAAGACCGTGTTCAGGTCCTGGTTGATCACGCCCTCGCGGCCGGCCGATTCCGCCAGGCCGTCGCCGTTGAGCAGCGAGCGGCCGGCGTTGATGTTGCGGGCGTCGGGGTTGGTCTTGTTGTAGTTGCCGTAGAGCCGGAAGCTGAGGGTGTCGCTGATCGGGCCGCTCAGGCGGATGCCGACGCGGTTGGTGTTGCCTTCGTCGCTGTTCTCGGGCTGGTTCAGGTAGTAGGTCAGCGAACCGCTGAGTTTGTCGGTGGGACGCTTGGTGATGATGTTCACCACGCCGCCCATCGCGCCCGAGCCATAGCGCGCGGCGGCGGGCCCGCGCAGCACTTCGATGCGCTCGACTTCTTCGGCAGGCACCCAGTTGGTGTCGCCGCGGGTGTCGCGGTCTCCGCTCCAGCCATAGCGGATGGCGTTGCGGGAGGTGGCGGGTTTGCCGTCGATCAGGATCAAGGTATTTTCTGGCCCCATGCCGCGAATGTCGACCTGGCGGTTGTTGCCGCGCGAGCCGCTGGCGCTGTTGCCGGTCAGGTTGACCCCGGGCTCGCGGCGGATGATGTCCGACAGGTCGTTGGTGGGAGGACGACGGGCGATTTCCTCGGCCGTGATCACCGAGACGCCCAGGGCTTCCTTGACTTCCTCTTCGGCGGTGCCGAGCACCTGGACGGTAGGGAACTGCTGGATGCGGGAATCATCCTGCGTCGAGGATGTCTGCGCGGAGGCGCCGGCGGCATAAAGCACGCAGAACAGCGCCGCGGCGGCGTAGTTCAGGCGTTGGTTGGACAGGGACAGCACGAAGTTCTACTCCACGGGCGGCGCGGCATACGGACTGGGCGGGCAGGGTGGGGTTTTCGCAACGTCCGCCGCTGATCCGCAACCCAAAGCCGGATGCGCATGATTTAATTGAGAACGATTTCTATTTAATGCATTCAGAATTATGTCAGCGGGAGCGCACGCCGGGTTTTGCGCCGGCACCACAATGCTTTGCGGCATCGCCAATCCCCCGGCATCCGGCATGGGCGGGGACCAGCGCTGGTCCGAAGCCGTCGCGGCATCGGTACCCCGGATCGCCCATTACGGCATGGCGGCCACGGCCCCCGCACGCGCCCAAACCATCATGGAAGGCTGGTCCGACCTGACCGAGCTGGACCCAGGCATGGTGCTGTGGCGGCTGGACGCGCGCGATCTGCAAGGCGCAAGCATGCGGGCCACGGTGCGGCCCGGCCTGCATCTGGCCCTGGTCGTCGGCGGCCGCGTGAACGTGACGCTGGGGCAACACCGGCTCAGCCTGGGGCCCGGCGCCGATGGGAGCGTGCAGGGGGTGATGCTTTCCGTGCTGCAGCCGGATGCCTTCCTGCGCGAATCATGCCGTGGCCATGTCGAACGCACGGTGATGTTGACCTTGCAGCCGCAGTGGCTGGATCGGCATCTTCCTGGCGAAGAGGGACTGGCGCTACGCGCCTTCGCGCAGCGCCATCTGGCCTTGCAGACTTGGAAGGCATCGGATCAGGCCGTCGCCGCCGCCCGGCAGATGCTGCGTCCGCCCGTGCTGCCGCCGCCCTTGTGGCGCCTGTACCAGAAGTCGCGCGCGCTGGACATCGTGGTGGAGGCGCTGACGCATGTGCACGGCGTGGCAGCCGAGGAAGCCGCGCCGCTCAGCCCGCGCGACCGCCGCCGCATGGCCGCCTTGCGGGAATGGATCGACCAGGGCGGCGCCGATGCCTTGCTTCTGGCGGAGATCGCTGCCCGCGTCTGCGTCAGCGTGAACACGCTGCAGCGGCATTTCCGCGCCATGTGGGGCACCACGGTGGCCCAGTACCTGCGCGACGGCAGGCTGTCGCGCGCGCGGCTGGCGCTGGAGCGCGACGGCATCAGCGTCGCGCAGGCGGCTTGCATCGCCGGCTATGGCAGCGCGGCCAACTTCGCCACGGCGTTCCGGCGCCGGTTCGGCGTATCGCCAGGACAGGTACGGGCGCGGCGTTGAGACGCGATTCAGCATGGGGGGCGTGCATTGCCGATGCCATTCTCGAAATTGCTCTACGCCATCAATAATGATTACAATTCCCATTCTTAAAAATTCAGGTAGCGGTCGCTAAGGCCATGTCGTCCCAGCAATCCTTGGAGCACCGCGAGCTTGGCTTCCTCTACCGTGATCATCATGGTTGGCTGCGCGGTTGGCTGCTGCGGCGCTTGAAGGTGCCCGCCGAAGCCGCCGACCTGACTCAAGACACGTTTCTGCGCTTGTTGGCGTCGCCCGCGTCCATGGCCCAGTTGCAGGGCGTAAGGCAGCCTCGCAGTTTTCTCGCCACGGTTGCGCAACGCACGCTGGTGGATCACATCCGCCGCCAGGTGCTGGAGCGCGCCTGGCTGGAAACCCTGGCCCAGCAGCCCGAGGCCCACGCGATCTCGCCCGAGTCTCAAGCCATTCTGCTGGAAACCATCCGCGAGATCGACGCCATGCTGCATGGCTTGGGCGACAAGGTGCGGCGCGCCTTCCTGATGTCGCAGCTTGAAGGCGCAAGCTACGCGGACATCGCGGCCAGGCTGGGCGTGACGGTCAGCTCGGTGAAGAAGTACATGGCGCGCGCGACCGAGCATTGCCTGGTCTACGCCTTGGAACGGCAGTAGGTGCGATGGCGGACAAGACGATTGCCGCGGCGGCGCGATGGTATGCGCGGCTATGCGCCGATGATGTCAGCGCGGCCGATGTGGCGGCGCACGGCGTCTGGCTGGCGGCCGATCCCGAACATGCCCGCATCTGGACGCACGTGGAGCGTCTGCGCGGCACCCTGGGCGCGGCGCCCTCCCGACTTGCCGTCGATACGCTGAACCGCGCAGACCGCCACTTTGAACGCCGGCGCGCCGCGCTGCGCAACGGCCTCGGGGCGGCGGCGCTGTTCGGCGCTGGCGGCTTGCTGGCCTGGCGCACCCTGCCGGTCGAGCAGATGGTGGCGGGCTACCTGGCCGACTACCGCACGGGCACGGGCGAACGGCGCGAAGTATTGCTGGCGGACGGCACTCAGCTGTGGCTGGACAGCGCAAGCGCGATGGACGTAAGGGTGGACGCCCATGGCCGCCACATCACCGTTCATGCGGGCGAAATCCTGATCGACACCGAACACGCCGCCCAGGGCTTGCCGCCTTTGCGCGTGACCACCTTGCACGGCACGGTGCGTCCCTTGGGCACACGTTTCACCGTCAGCCGCCAGGACGCATGGACGCGAGTCGCCGTGTTGCGGCATGCGGTGGTGCTGCAGCCCGCGGCGGGAGGGGAACCCTTGACGCTGAATGCAGGCGAACAAGGCCTGCTGGAAACATCGGCGGCCCGTCATGCAGGCGTTGTCGCCGGCGAACCCGACGCATGGACTCGCGGTTTGCTGATCGTGGACGACATGCGCTTGGGCGACTTCATTGCGCAGCTGGACCGCTATCGTCCCGGCAGCCTCAGGTGCGACGTAGCGGTCGCGTCGCTGCGCGTGTCCGGCGCATTCCCGATCGACGACACCGACCGCGCCCTGGCCGCGGTGGCGCGCGCGCTGCCCGTGCGTATTTCGCGTTTTACGCGCTACTACACCCGGGTCGTCGCCCGCGGCTGATTTATTTTTGCCTGGCATTGTCCTTTTTCCGCGCTCATCCGACTTAGCAGGGATTACGTCGGATTTGAGTCACGGAAAACTTGAGCTTATGCCTTTCACTACCTCCTTCCATCGCCATCCAGGTCCTCTGGCGCCCATCGCCGGCGCCGTCTTTGTCGCATCGATGGCATTGGCGTCGGCGCCTCCCGCATGGGCGCAGGCCGCGTCGTCGGCCGATGCGGTCCGTTCCTACGAGGTGCCGGCCGGCCCCCTGGGCTTGGCGCTCGGCCGCTTTGCCGCCCAGGCGGGCGTGGTGCTGTCGTTCGATGCCCAGCTGACGCATGGCAAGCAAAGCGCCGGCCTGCACGGACCGTACGGCGTCGCTGCGGGGCTGGCGGCCATGCTGTCGGGCACCGGACTGGAAGCCGTCAGCCAAGGCGGCAACAACTACGGGCTGCGCATCGCCGGCGCGCAGACGCTTGCGCCCGTGGAGGTGTTGGGCTCGCGCGAACCCGCGCCCAGCGAAGGTTCGGGCTCGTACACCGTGGGCCTGTCCACCACCGCCACCAAATTGCCGATGACGCTGCGCGAGACGCCGCAATCGGTATCGGTGATGACGCGCGAACGCTTGTCGGACCAGGGGCTCAATACGTTGGAGGACGCCATCGTCAACACGCCGGGCCTGACCTTCAAGAAAAAGGGGTCGGCCGATGACAACGAAAAGGGCTTGTACGCGCGCGGCATGGAAGTCACCAACATGCAGGTGGACGGCGTCCCCACGCACAAGGACTTCAATGCGCTGGGGTTGGATACCGCGCTGTACGACCGGATCGAAGTGGTGCGCGGTTCCACGGGCTTGCTGAACGGCGCCGGCAATCCGGCGGCGTCGATCAATCTGGTGCGCAAGCGCCCGACCCGTGAGTTCGAGGCCGGCGTGGGGGCCTCCGTTGGCTCCTGGGACTACCGGCGCGCGGAGTTCGATCTGGGCAGCCCGTTGGACGAGGCCGGCAAGCTTCGAGGCCGGCTGGTTGGCGCGTGGCAGGAGGGCGGTTCGTTCATCGATCGCGTCAAGCAGGATTCGCAATTGCTTTACGGCGTGATCGAGGCCGATCTGACCGAACGCACGCTGCTGACCCTGGGCGCGGAGTATCAGCGCAAGAACTGCACCGCATGCTCGTACTTCGGCTTTCCTGCGGTATACGCGGACGGTTCGAAAACGGATTTCCGCCAGCGCTTCAACTCGGCGACCAACTGGAGCCGCCAGGAACGCACGCGCTACAACGTGTTCGCCACGCTGGACCACGAATTCGCGCCCTTGTGGAAGGGATCGGTGACCGTATCCCGCACCGGAGACGACAATGACCGCACCTATGGCTGGTTCAGCAGCAATGGGTGGGCAGACCCGGCCACCGGCGGGGGCGCCTCCGTATGGGTCGCGAAATGGCCCATCCCCAAAACGCAGAACGCGGTCGACGCAAGCCTGAGCGGCGCATTCGACGCCTTCGGCCGCCGACATGACCTCATCGTGGGCGCGAGCGCGTCGCGCACTAACGGCGACTACGATATGTATCCTCTGTGGGTGGCGCCGGGCTACAACCCGAAGATTCCAGATATCCGCGACTGGAATGGCGACATGCCCGAACCCGATTGGCAGTCCACTGGCAAGCGCGACTACACCGAGAAGCAGGCGTCGATCTATGGCGCGCTGCGCCTGCGTCCGACCGATGCGCTGTCACTGGTGCTGGGGTCGCGCGTGACCTGGTGGGACCAGCAGGCCTCGTATAACTACAACGATGGTTCGTCCTACCCGGACAATATGCGGGAGCAGGGCGTCTACACGCCCTATGCCGGCGTGGTCTATGACCTTACCGACAGCCTGTCCGCCTATGCCAGCTACACCAGTATCTTCCTGCCGCAACAGGCACAGAGCGCCTCGGGCAGCGTGCTTGCTCCCATCAAGGGCAATACCTACGAGATCGGTCTGAAATCGGCCTTGCTGGATGGCCGCCTGAACGCGGCGCTGGCCCTGTTCCGGACCCGCCAGGACAACTACGCCATGCTGGACGGCGACCGTCTGGCGCCAAATGGCGACAATGCCTACGTCGCCGCTGACGGCGCGGTCATGCGGGGCGTGGAAGCCGAAATCAGCGGCGAACTGACCCCGGGCTGGCAGATGCAGCTGTCCTACGCGTACGTGGACCGCAGGCTGCCGCAAGGGTTCATCACGCAAGTCGGCCTGCCGCGCCATATCGCCAAGCTGTACACCACGTATCGCCTGCCTGGCGACTGGAGCGCCCTGACGGTGGGCGGCGGGGTGCGCTGGGAAAGCGGCAGCGAGTATTCCAGCCGCGGACCCGGCGGACAGCAGATCGAGTCGTCGCAAAGCGGCTACGCGCTGGTGGATCTGATGGCGCGCTATCAGTTCAGCCGCCAGTGGTCGGCGACCTTGAACCTGAACAATGTATTCGACAAGAAGTACTACGCCAGCACGAACGTATACAGCAACTATTACGGCGCGCCGTTCAGCGCCATGCTGGGCGTGAACTACAGGTATTGAGGTCTTTGTCAGCCGTGCTTCGGAAAACCGCCGCTGGCCCATTCCGATGCGCGCTGCACGCTCAGCTTGTACGTCGGCGCGACCTGGGTCTGGGCCAGTTGTTCGCCGGATTCGTCGTAGGCGCTCAATACGGCATACGGCTCGTCTTCGTCGGGAACGATGTCCAGCTTGATGGTCAGGCGGCCGGCGGCGGCGTCGATCTTCACGCTCTTGTGCAGCGTCGCGTGCAGTTGCTGTTCGTGGCGGCGCAGGACTTCCCGGGCGGTCTTGACCAGGGTGATGAAGGCCGGGGAGTCGAGCGGCTTGGGGTTCTTCTTGTCGCGGCCCATGGTCCAGGGACCGACCAGGGCCGGCTCGGCCTCGCCGTCCATGGTCATCTCCACGGCCCAGCCGTCGTCTTCCTCGTTCTTGATGATCCGGGCGGTCCAGCCGTCATCGCGCCACAGCGTGGGCAGCTGTTCTTTGCGGTCTTCGGGGGCTTCCGTTTCCGGTATGCGGGTATCGTTCACTGCTGTACTTCTCCTGGACTCGTTTGCCGGCAGAGCCGCGATTGGGGCGCGTTGCAGCTCCCGGCTGCCGCCGGAAACCGTTGCCGCAGCGCGAGCGCCATCGCGATGGCTGCAATTGCGCCTGCCGACAATAGGGTGCCGGCAACGCCGGTCTTGGCCAGCATGATACCGCCCAGCGTCGCGCCGCAGCCGATGGCACCGTTGAGCACTGCGGTATGCCCGGCCGCGGCCGATGTCGCTGCGTTGCCGGCGGCGCGCAGTATCCACGCCTGCAGGCAAGTGAACAAGGCCGTGATGGACGCACCCCAGCAGGCGAGCAGCAGCGCAATGGGCGCCAGGAAGCTTTCGGGGCCGATGATGCCCAGCGCAATGAGCGCCGCGCATAGCCCTGCCAGCGCCGTGAGCGTCACCTCTCGCAGGTGCCGGTCGAGCAGCACACCGGCTGCGATATTGCCCAGTACGCCCGCGGCGCCGAAGGCGAGCAACAGGGTTGCGACCATTGTTGCGGGCATCCCGGGAACGGCCGACAGATACGGGTCGATGAAGGTGTATGCCCAAAAGTGGGCCGTGGTGGCGCAGGCCGTCACTAGATAAATGCGGCGTAGCGGCGCGGCGCGGAGCACGAAGCCCAGGCCCTGGCGGGCCGCGCTGGAGACGCCCGGGATGGGAGGAAGCATGATCAGCATGAGCAGCGCGGCCACGGCGGCGAGGGCACCGATCGCGCCGAATGCGGCGCGCCAATTCCAGGCGTGGCCGATCAGGTTGGCCAACGGCACGCCGGCGACGGTGGCGATCGAAATGCCGCCAAAAATGATGGCGGTGGCCAGGCCGGCACGCCCGGGCGGGGCGATGCGCGTGGCGGTCGCCGCGGCCAAGGCCCAGAACACGCCGTTGGCAACGGCGCCCAGCGCGCGTGCGCCGAGCAGCGCGGCGTAGGTCGGCGCGGCCATCGTGGCGGCATTGGCTGCCACCATCATCAACATCAGGCAGATCAGCAGGGGTTTGCGGGAGACGCTGCCCAGCCGGCCCGCGGCCAGCAGGCCGCTGCCCGCGCCGATCCAGGCGAACAGCGTCACGGTCAGGCCCAGTTCGGCCTCGCCGTGGCCCAGATCGGCGGCCATCTGCGTCAACAGGCCGATGGGCGCGAATTCGGTTGTGACCATGCTGAAGGACGCCAGGCCGAGCACGACGATGGCGAGCCAGGTTCGCGCTGGAGGAAGAGGGGATCGGGTGGGCATCGGGCTGCAGGCGATCAAGGCAGGCGCGTTCGGGAACGGCGGGCGGATCCGGAACGTTAGCATCGCAGCGCACCGGATGCAGCATTGCTTTCCCACTTTCATCATTCACGCAATGCACCGGAACCTGGACGCGCGGGCATCGGACAAACCGATGCCTCAATCAAACATTCCTGCTGGCGCCCGGCAAGGCATAACGCCACCATCGGTTGCTCCAAACACGTATTTCAAGGAAATGAGCATGGGCAACGGTCTTGCGGGGCAACGGGTAGTGGTGGTCGGCGGTAGCTCGGGCATGGGGCTGGCCGTCAGCGAGCGATTGCTGGGTATGCACTGCGAGGTCCTGATCGTGGGCAGATCCCGCGACAAGCTCAACGCGGCGCGCGAGCAGTTGCGCGCGTTTGGCGCGCTTCGCTTGCACCAGGCGGATGTGACGAGTGAAGCGCAAGTGCAGCGGCTGTTTGAAGAATCCGGGCCGGTGGATCATCTGGTCTGCACGGCTGCCGACATACGCGGCGCCTACGAATTGCTGCCGCAACTCTCGCTGGAAGCGCTCGACCGAGCCATCCGCTCGAAGGTCGTCGCGCCTATCCTGCTGGCCAAACATGGCGCCCCGCGCATGCCGGCGCACGGTTCCTTCACCCTGACTTCCGGCATCGCCGCCTACCGGCCCCGGCCCAAGGGCGTTGCCGTGGCGGCGATCAATGCCGCGTTGGAGGGTGTCGTGCGCGCCATGGCGGTCGAGCTTGCGCCGTTGCGAATCAATGCCGTATCGCCGGGCTGGGTGGATACGCCCATCTGGAATGACGTGGCCGGCGCCGACAGCGGACCGCTTTTGGCATCGATGGCCGAGCGGCTACCGGTGGGCCGAGTCGGCGCCGGCAGCGATATCGCCGATGCCATCGGCTTCCTGATCGGCAATGGCTACACGACCGGTACCGTGCTTCATGTCGATGGCGGCCATCGGCTCGTCTGAGCCGGTCGCCGCGAGGCGGATCATCTCGATGAAGGCGGCCACCTGGCGCGTGGGCGTCCGGTGCAAGGTGAGCAGGCAGATGGGAAGACCTGCTCCCGCGGTCGACAACGGCCGCCACTGGATGCAAGCCGTGGTTGCCGCAGGATCCATGGCCATCCGTGGCAGGATCGATACCCCGAGGCCCGCGGACACCATCTGTATCAAGGCCGGTACGCTGTCGGCGACGCCGCGGATATGCGGCTGCACCGGGGCTTCCTGCAGCACGGCCTCCAGGTATTCCCGATATCGGCAGCCTTCCATGGTGACAATCAGCGGAAATGCGGCAAGCGCGTCGGCCTTGATGTCGGCAGCCTGGCACAGCGGATGCCCAGGGGGCATCACGACCACCGGCATGTCCCGCGCAATGGCTTGCGCCTGGAGCTTGGCGTCATGCGCCGGCCATCCGTGCACCAGGCCGAGGTCGGCCGTCCCATTGAGCACCGCCTGGGCTGTCGCCATGGAGTTTTTTTCTTGGACGGCAACTTGCGTTCCGGGATGCATGCCGGCAAAGCGCAGCAGTTGCGGAACCAGCACACTGGTGCACAAGGTCTGTGGCGCGGCGACCCGGATCGCGCCGCCTGAATCGTCGACGTTTTCGCGAACTTCCCGGAAGGCCTCGTCGGCGCGGGCAAGCAATTCGCGTGCTCGAATGGCCAGTCTCTCGGCGGCCGGGGTGGGTTGCAGGCGATTGTTCTGGCGGATGAAGAGCGCCTGGCCGACGCTCTCTTCCAGCGCCCGTATCTGTTCCGTAACGCTGGGTTGGGACAGATGCACCCGTTTGGCGGCTTTCGTGAAGCTCAACGTTTCCATCGCCGCGACGAAGATCTTCAGCTGTCGTAGTTGGAACATGTGGGTACGGGGTTGTGCTGGGTGGGCCTGTGTGCAGGTGGCTGTCTGCTGCCGAGTGTACTTCCGGCCCAAGGCGGGCAGTTCAGGCATAGCGGGCGCCCTTGGCCAGTTCAGGCCGCGGGCAGGCATGACACCCAGAAGGCATCGAACCGCATGCGCTGGTGCTGGGCTCGGCTGGCGCAGCAAGCAACGCAAATGGATGCCGACCGTCGTGGAACAGTTGATCTGGGGCTATGGCGACGGCTCCGCCATGCCCGTGTTCGATACACCCCGCGGAAAACTGGGTACCGTGATCTGCTGGGAAAACTACATGCCGCTACTGCGCATGGCGATGTACGGGGCAGGCATGAGCCGCCGTGGCTGAACTGATACGGTCGCGGATACGTAGCAGTTTCCGGTGCAGCAAGTTGCATGAAGTTCGACGGTAAACTCCGATTGTTTGCAGGGCGTATGGCGCTCGCTCTGCCCATTTCCAACCTCTTTTTGCGTTGCCATTTTTAAGCAACCGTCAGAGGAAGGCATGGGGAAAAATCTCCGGTTCCTATTCGCGGTACCTGCTGATAGCGCTCGGCGGCGCTGAGTTCGTTTGTCTTGGCCTGGCCCACGAGTCGTAAATGAAGCTGCTGAAGCAGCGTTTTGAGGAAATGATGAATTTTTGGGTCCCTGTAGTCTTCGGTACGTTCAAGCTCCTCGTGTTGGGAACGGGCATGTTCCTCGCCATCAAGTCCCACTACGATGGAGAAAAGAAGGAGAAGGAGGAAAAGAAGGAGATGAAAGCTCCGTAGTGGAGACTTCGCATGTCACGGCGCTTGCGCGCGACCGGCTCCATTTATCGTTTTCATTTCACCAGCACAGGCTTGTCCCGATATTGCTGCGGGAACGTCTTGGCCAGGTTTTCGACCTTGGGTACGTCGTTCACCATGATGTACATGCTGTACGGATGGCGCACGAGATAGTCCTGGTGGTAGTCCTCGGCGGGGTAGAAGGCCTTCAGCGGTTCTATCGTCGTGGCGAGCGCCTTGGGATAGACGCCGGCTTGGTTGAGCTGCGCGATGTAGGCTTCGGCGACCTTGCGCTGACCGTCGTCCGCGGGGAATACCGTTGAACGGTACTGGGTGCCGCTGTCCGGACCCTGGCGGTTGAGCTGGGTGGGGTCGTGAGCCACCGAGAAATAGATCTGCAGCAGCTGGCCGTAGCTGACCTGGGCGGGGTCGTAGGTGATCTCGACCGCTTCGGCGTGGCCGCTGCGCCCGCCGCTGACGGTGTCGTAATTGGCGGTGGACGCCTGGCCGCCGGCGTAGCCGGAGACGGCGGAGCTCACGCCCTTGACGTGCTGGAACACGGCTTGCACGCCCCAGAAGCAGCCGCCGGCGATGACGGCTTTTTGCATGGCGGCGGCCGCGGGCTGGTCGATTGCCGGGGGCGGAATGATGAAGGCGGCTTCCGCGGCGTTGGCCGAGGCGGCGCCCAGCAGGCCGCAGGCGGCGGCCAGCGCGGCGCAGAGTTTGCGGGGCAGGTAGGTGGCGGACATGGTGTCTCCTGATGGATAGGGCGGCCGGGGTTCAGGCCTGGGGGGTGAACGCCAGGGCCACGCCATTCATGCAATAGCGTAGTCCCGTCGGGCGCGGGCCGTCGTCAAAGACATGGCCCAGATGGCCGCCGCAATTGGCGCAATGCACGGCAACGCGCGTCATGCCGAAGCTGCTGTCCTTGGTTTCACCGACGGCGCCGTCCATCGGTTGCCAGAAGCTGGGCCAGCCGGTGCCGCTGTCGAATTTGGTGGACGACGAGAACAGCGGATGGGCGCAGCCGGCGCAGGCGTAGGCGCCCTTGCGGCGCTCCTTGTCCAGCGGGCTGGAGTAGGGGCGCTCGGTTCCTTCGCGGCGCAGTACCTCGTATTGTTCGCGCGTGAGCCGTTCGCGCCATTGCGCGTCGCTCAGCGTGTAGGGGAAGGCCTGGGCGGCGGCCGTGGGGCCGCCGCGCGCGGCCAGGACCGGGGCCAGGCTGGCGACGATGGCCGCCGCGCTGCCCAGGCCCAGGAAATGCCTGCGGTCTAGTTTCATGACATGCTCCGGATCAGGGGCGGGCCGGTTGGACGCTATTGCTTCATGCCGTCCTTGGACATGCCGCCTTTCGACATGCCGTCCTTGGACATGCCATCCTTCGACATGCCGCCCTTGGACATCGAATCCTTCGACATGCCGTCCTTCGACATGCCGTCCTTGGACATTGAATCCTTGGACATGCCATCCTTGGACATCGAGTCCTTGCCCATGCCGTCTTTCGACATGCCGTCCTTGGACATCCCGCCCTTCGACATGCCATCCTTGGCCATCGAGTCCTTGGACATCGAGCCGCCGCCCATCGCGTCCTTGCTCATGTTGTCGGCGGCGTGGACTGCCGCGGCGCCGAAGGCCAGGCACAGGGACAGCGCGGCGGTGGTAGCGATTTTCTTCATGATGCGTTCCTTTATGGAGAGGGGTTGGGTAAAGATTCCACCTAGCTGCCGCCGAACCAGTTGTAGCCCTGGTCCTCCCAGTAACCGCCCGGGTAGGTGTTGGTGACGAAAATTGCCTGTATGTGCTTGGGGTTCTTGTAGCCAAGCTTGGTGGGCATGCGCAGCTTCATGGGGAAGCCGTACTCTGGTGGCAGCGTCTGGCCGTCGTAGGTCAGCGCCAGGATGGTCTGGGGGTGCAATGCGGTGGGCATGTCGATGCTGGTGTAGTAGTCGTCTGCGCACTGGAAGCCGACGTACTTGGCGTTCAGGTCCGCGCCCACGCGCTTGAGGAAGGCGGAAAACGGCACGCCGCCCCATTTGCCGATGGCGCTCCAGCCTTCCACGCAGATGTGCCGCGTCACCTGGTCGATCTGTGCCATGGCGCGCAGTTCCTCCAGCCGCCAGCGGCGCTTGTCGGCGACCAGGCCGCTGACTTCCAGGCGGAACGATTCCTCGTCCACGTGCCGCACCTGGTCGATGCCGTAATAGGCGTTGAAGGGGAAGGGCCGCGTGATCATGGATTCGGGATAGGTGGGCGCCAGCTTGCTCGGATCGAAGATCCAGCCCTGCACCCGGTCGTTGAAGCGCGAGACGGCGGTCAGGGCCTTTTCCACGCTTTCATCGTCGGACAGCGAGCAGCCCGACAGCATGGCCAGCCCGCCCAGGGTCAGGCTGTTGCGCAGGAAGGCGCGGCGCGAGGGCTGTTCGACTCGTTTTTCCAGGATCCTGCCGGCGTCCTTGAGGATGGCGGGGCCGTCCAGGCCGGGCAGGGAGGGGCGCTTGTGCTTGTTCACGGAGGGCTCCTTATTTGCCGCGGATCATGGCGATCAGGCTGCGGGGCACCAGCGCCACCATCAGCAGGTGGACCGCCACGAACGCCGTCAGCAAGGCCATGGCGATGAAATGCACGCGGCGCGCGGCCTCGTATCCGCCCATCAGTTCGCGCAGCAGCTCGAACTGCACCGACTTCCACAGCACCAGTCCGGACAGCACCAGCACCGCGATATCGAGCATCACGAACAGGTAGGCCAGGCGCTGCACCTGGTTGTAGCGGCGCGGGTCGGCATGGGCGAGCTTGCCGCGCAGCGCCGCGCCCAGGTCGGCGGCCACGCCACGGGCGCTCAAGGGGAAGAACTTGCGCCAGAGACGGCCGGTGGCCAGATTCATCGCCAGATAGAGGACGCCATTGAAGAACAGCAGCCACATGCCGGCGAAGTGCCATTGCAGGGCGCCGCCCAGCCAGCCGCCCAGCGTGATTTCCCTGGGAAAGACGAAGTCGAACAGGGGCGAGGCGTTGTAGATGCGCCAGCCGCTCATCGCCATGACCACCACGGCCAGGGCGTTGAGCCAGTGCATGGCGCGCAGCCACCCGGGATGGATGGGAACATGGGCCGGCGGAACTGGGGCGTCATGGCTTGCGGGGGTGGCCAGCATGGCGGGACTCCGGGGGGCTTGTTGTCGTTGGAGCCATTCTTCCCCGGGGCCGATACCGAAGTCCTCACGCAAACTTAAATTAATTGTGATAACTCGGCGGCGCGGATTGGCGACAATAGGCGCATAGCCCCTTTAGAGTTCCTGCCCATGGACACGCCCCGACGCGTACTCATCGTCGAAGACGACGCCCACATCGCCGAATTGCTGCGCCTGCATCTGCGGGACGAAGGCTATGCGGTCGAACATGCCGCCGACGGCAACGAAGGCATGCGGCGGCTGGAGGAAGGCAGCTGGGACGCCCTGGTGCTGGACCTGATGCTGCCGGGCATCGACGGCCTGGAGATCTGCAAGCGCGCCCGCGCCATGGCGCGCTATACGCCCATCATCATCACCAGCGCGCGCTCCAGCGAAGTGCATCGCATCCTGGGGCTGGAGCTGGGCGCGGACGACTACCTGGCCAAGCCGTTCTCCATGCTGGAACTGGTGGCGCGGGTGCGGGCGCTCCTGCGCCGCAGCGACGCCCTGGAGCGCAACGCGCGCATCGACGCCGGCAGCCTGGCCCTGCACGGCGTGGCCATCGATCCGGTGGCGCGCACGGCCGAGGTCGACGGCCGCCGCCTGGACCTGACGCCGCGCGAGTTCGACCTGCTGCATTTCTTCGCGCGCCATCCGGACAAGGTTTTCTCGCGCATGGATCTGCTGAACCAGGTGTGGGGCTACCAGCACGAAGGCTATGAACACACGGTCAATACCCACATCAACCGGCTGCGCACCAAGATCGAGGCGGACCCGTCCGACCCGCGGCGCATTCTGACGGTATGGGGCAAGGGCTATAAATTCGCCGCGGGGCCGGCCGGCGCGGGAGGCGCATCATGAAGCGGTTCACGCTCACCCAACGGCTGTCCGCCGTGTTCGCGCTGCTGCTGCTCGCTTGCTGCGGGGCTTCGGCGTGGCTGCAGATCGCGGCCAATTCCCGCTACGAGCAAGAGGTGGTCCAGCGCCTGTCCAGCGGACTGGCGCAGCACATCGCCGGCGCCAACGAATTGATGGACACCAACGGCTGGAAACCCGCCGCGGTGCGTTCGCTGTTCGACATGCTGATGGCCGTGAACCCCGCGGTGGAAGTCTATCTGCTGTCCAACGATGGCCGCATCGTGGGCGATGCCGCGCCCGCTGGCCAGATCAAGCGCGACCGCGTCGACCTCGAACCCGTCAAGCGCCTGCTGGCGGGCGGCATGCTGCCCATCACGGGGGACGATCCGCGCAGCCTGGACGCGCAGAAGGTCTTCAGCGCCGCGCCGGTGCGCGTGGGCGGGCAGGACAAGGGCTATGTCTACGTGGTGCTGCAAGGCCAGGCGCACGATGCGCTGGCGATGGCGGTGTCGCGCAGTTCCGTGCTGCGCACGACCCTGTGGTCGATCGCGCTGGTCGCGCTGCTTGGGTTGGTGGCCGGGCTGGCGGCGTTCGCGCTGATCACGCGCCCGCTGCGCGGCCTGACGCGGGCCGTGCGCGCCTTCGAGGGTGACGACGGGCAGGCCCTGGCTGCGCTGGAACGCCCGGGCGACGCCTCGGAGCGCAATGGAGATGAGATCGCGGTGCTGCGGCGCAGCTTCGTGCAGATGGGCAAGCGCATATCGGACCAGTGGCGCGAACTGACGCGGCAGGACCAGCAGCGGCGCGACCTGGTCGCCAACATCTCGCACGATCTGCGCACGCCGCTGACCTCGCTGCACGGCTATCTGGAAACGCTGAGGCTGAAGGACCAGACGCTGGATCCGGACGAACGCCGCCGCTACCTGGACATTGCGCTGGCGCAAAGCCGCAAGGTCGGCCGCCTGGCACAGGAGCTCTTCGAGCTGGCGCGCCTGGAGTCCGGCCTGGTGCGGCTGGAACCGGAAACCTTTTCGCTGCCCGAGCTGGTGCAGGACGTGATGCAGAAGTTCGAACTGGCGGCCGAGGCGCGCCAGCAACGGCTGACCACGGACATCCCGCGCGAGCTGCCGCCGGTGCGCGCGGATCTGGGGCTGATCGAACGCGTGCTGACCAATCTGCTGGACAACGCCATCCGCCACAGTCCGCCGGGCGGCCTCATCGAACTGCGGCTGGGCAGCGCGCACAACCTGGTGCAGGTGCAGGTCAGCGATACCGGCGAGGGCATACCGCAGGCGCTGCGCGCCGGCCTCTTCACGCGGGCCAGCGCCTTGAATCGCGGTCCGGGCGACGGAGGCGGCCTGGGGCTGGTGATCGTGCAGCGCATTCTGCAGCTGCACCACAGCGAGATCCGGCTGGTGGAGCGCGCCGGCGCGGGCGCGGTGTTCCAGTTCGACCTGGCCGCGGCGCGCTAGCGGGCGCTGCGCGGTTTCTACGGGCCGGGCGTGGCTAGGCTGGAAGCGGATGCCAGCCGCCGTACCGTGCCGCGCGACGCGTCCACTTCCAGGATGTCGCCGGTGGCGACGTGCCGCATGATGCCTTGCACATTGACGATTGCCGGTATGCCGAACTCGCGCGCCACGATGGCGCCGTGCGACAGGTAGCCGCCCGCCTCCATGACCAGGGCGCCAGCCCGCAGGAACAGCGGCGTCCAGGCCGGGTCGGTGGACGCGGCGACCAGGATGCCGCCCGCGGGCATGGCCAGTCCTTCGGACGGCGAGTGGGCGACGAAAGCGCCGGCCTGCGCATGGCCGCCCGCGGCAGGCGTGCCGCGCCAGGATCCGGCGGCGTCGGAATCGGCAGGCGCCGGGGTCGCGAGCGCCGCGGAGCCTTTTTCGGCATGCTCGGCAATGACGTCCTGATCCGGGGTCGAGGCCCAGGCTTCCAGCTGAGCCCGGCGCAGGGCGGCGCGGCGGCCCGCGGCGGCGGGCGTCAGCCTGGCTTCGGCCAGGGCGAAGAGTTCGGCCGCGTTCAGGTGGAAGATGTCGTCCGCGGCGGCCAGACCGTCGGGGCGAACGAAGCGGCGGCCCAGCGCCAACGCGTTCTTGCGCGCGGCCGCAAGATAGGCCACCAACACGCTGCGAGCGGCCTCGCGCTGCCTGCCCTCGATGCGGGCCGCGGCCAGCAGCCGGGCGACCAGCGGGCGCTGCCAGAAGGGTAGTGTCGCGCGCAGGCGCAACTGGGCTTGGCTTGCCGCGGTGTCCTGCCGGGCGTGCAGCGCGGCAGGATCGGCGTCGGTCAACTGCAACACGCTGTCCAGCAGATAGCCGGGATCCTCGCGCCAGCGCGGGTTGCGCAGATAGGTTTCATAAACGGCGCGATGGCCGTACTGGCGCAGGAAGTCCGCGAAAGCCTGCTTGAAGGGGCCGTCCGGCAAGGCGTTCTGCCAGCCGGCGTTGTCGCGCGCGGGATCGCGCAGCCAGTCCATCACGCGCACGTCATCGGCGGCCAGTTTGGCCAGCGCCATGAGGGCATAGCTTTGCGCCGCGGTGACGCTGGGTTCGCCGCCGGCCATCAGCGCGGCCGTGAGCGCATGGCCTTCGCCGGGGCAGGCTTTTTCCACCAGCTCCAGCAGCTTGTGCAGCGCGCCGCCGCCCGAGCCTTGCAGGAAGAACAATTGATCCGCCGCCAGCACCGTGTGGAATTGTTCCCGCAAGCGCGCGCCCAGCGCGGCGTTGGACGCGGGCGCGGGCTCGTTCAGCCAGGCCTGGGCGCGGGCGAACAGGCGCGGCAGGTCCTGGTCCGCCTGCTTGCGCAAAGGGGCTGCGCGGCGCAGGTAGCGCAGGATGCGCGCGCCATGCCGCAGGCGTTGCACCAGCGTCAGCGGCGCCACCGCGATGTCGGGCTGGGGGCCGCCCAGCAGGGCGTTCATGGCTTTCGGCGGCACGCCTAGCGCGTCGTAGCCCACCCATTGGATGACCGAGGCGTCCAGATAGACCCGGCCCTGGAACAGGGCCGCCAGCCGCACGCCTGGCAGGGTGGAATAGCCGCTCAGTTCAAAACCCGTGGTCAGCATGCGTTGCGCCATGACACGCCCCGTGTCCCATTCCAGCGCCGACATGGCCAGCGGCAGGACCTCGCGGGTGTTGCCACGCGACCAGTAGGCAGGTTGCGCGCGCAGCGCCGGATAGGTGTGGCGCGCCGCCGCGGTGACGGGGCGCGCTTGCACGATCCAGAATTGCCGCCCATCCCAGACCCATTCGATGTCGTAGCCGCCGCCGGCATAGTCCAGCGCCCGCGCCGCGTCGCGCACGATGTCGCCCAGGGCTACGGCCTGCGCGTCGCTCAGCACGGCCTGGGCCGCGCGCGCGGCGGGCGTGGGGGCAAGCAAGGTGCCCGCGCCCCCCGCGGCTTGGCTGGCGTGGCGTTTGGCGCCGATGCGGCGGCCGGCCAGGGGCCACGCCTGGCGCAGATAGTCTTCACGCAGACGGTATTCATCGCCTTGCGCCGCGCCGTCGACCAGGGACTCGCCCAAGCCCCAGTTGGCATGGATGAGCATCTCGTCATGCCGTCCCGATACGGGGTCGATGGTGAAGGCGATGCCGGACGCGGCCGCGTCGATCAGCGGCATGACGACCACGGCCATGCCGGCCGGGTGCAGCCCCAGCTTCTCCCGGTAGGCGCAGGCCTGCGGCGTCCATTGCGAATCCCAGACCTGCGGCACGGCGTCGATCGCCGCATCCGCGCCGCGCACGTTCAGGCAGGAAAGATGGATCCCCGCGAACGACGCGCCGGCGGAATCTTCCTGCGGAGCGGACGAGCGCAAGGCCAGCGGCCGTTCGAGCCAGCCGCGCGCGGCCAGTTCAGCGCGCAGCGCTTGGGCGACGGCGGGCGGCAGCGCCTGGCCCGGCGCCCGATCGAGGCTCAGCGTGGCGGGCAGCACGAAGCCGTCGGGCACCGGCACGCCCAACTGCGCCATGCGGCCCAACTGCCAGCCCTTGCCGCCGGCCGCCTGCGGGCCGGCCAGGGCGGCGCCGGCCCAGTCGAGCACGGCGGCAGTCATGCCGACACCTCGGGGGTCACGCCGCGCACGAAGAGGCTGATGGCGGCGTCGAACTCCGCCTTCAAGCTGGCGCGGGGTTGGTCCAGCCAGCGCAGCATCGCGCCCAGGTACAGGAATTGCAGCTGATGCGCCAGTTGCGCGGCGGCTAGATCGGTCCGCGCCTGGCCGGCGGCCTGAGCCTCCTCGACCAGCGCCGTGTACAGCGCCTGCATGCCGCTGCGCGGATAGCGGCCGTCGTCGCGCGCGCCGGGCTGCAGCGTGGAAAGCCGGTAGCGCAGGTACGGCCCCAGGTAGGCGCGATGCGATTCGGACCAGTGGGCCGAGGCATGCAGTATCCGCGTCAAGCGCCGGGCGAGGGTGGGCAGGGCGCGCAGCGCCGGCTGGAGTTCCCGGATGCTGGCGGCCAGTTCGCCATGGAAGCGGTGCGCCAGCAGGGCTTCCTTGACGGGGAAATGGTTGTACAGCGTGCCCTTGGAAACATCCGCCTGCGCGGCGATCTGTTCCATGGTGACCGCGTCATAACCCAGGGTTTCGAACAGGCGCCAGGCGGTTTGCGCCAGGTGGTCCAGGGTTTGCAGGCGTTTGCGTTCCCGGCGCCCGGCCTCGGGCGCGGCGGATTCGGATGAGGGCGGGATGGAGGAGTCCATGATGCGAAAATAATTGAACGACGAATAATATTATACGTCGTTCAATTATTTTTGAAAGCCCCCGGTCGAAGGAGGCCGGCGGGACTCAGGCCGCGGCGGGCATCTCGCCGTGCAGCAGATAGTCCATCAATTCGCGCACCGAGCGTATGGCGCTGCCGAAGGGCAGCTTGGACGCGCCGCGGAAGAACAGGCCGCGGCTGACTTCGCCGCGCATGGCGGCCGCCAGCTTCAGGTCGATGCAGAATTGCCCGAAGCGTGCCAGGCCATCGCGCAGTCCGCATTGCGTCAGGCAGTCCATGCGCTGGCTGCAGCGCCGCGCGTCGCAGCGGGTGTTGGCCTGCAAGGTCTTTTCCTGGCGCAGATAGCGCGTCAGCCAGGGCGTTTCCACGGCGCGGGCCGGCAGACCCGCCACGCTGGTGAATTCGGCCAGCTTGTCCGGATCGGCGTCGATCAGCACGCGCTTGAAGTTCTCGTGCGCGTCGCCCTCGTCGGTGACGGCAAAGGCCGTGCCGACCTGCACGCCGTCGGCGCCGTTGGCCAGCCAATGGCGCACCTGCTCGTGGCTGCCCACGCCGCCCGCCACGATCAGGCGGGGAGCGTCCGAGCCCAACGCCAGTTCCTGGAACAGCGTGTGGCAATCGGCCAGCACGCGCTGGAAGTCGAAGCGCTCATTGTGGATGTCGTCCAGCCGGGCCGCGCCCAGATGGCCGCCGGCGTAACCGGGGTGCTCGATCACCACGGCGTCGGCCATGCGGCCCTTCTTCATCCATTTCTTCAGCACCACGGCCACGCCGCGCGCCTCGGACAGGATGGGCACCAGCGCCACCTTGGGATAGTCGGCGGTCATCTCGGGCAGGTCCAGCGGCAGGCCCGCGCCCATGACGATGGCCTGGGCGCCGCTTTCGCAGGCCTGTCGCACCAGGGCGGGATGGTCGCGCACCGCCTTCATGACGTTCACGGCCACCAGGCCGCGGCCCTGCGCCGTGTCCAGCGCGGCGCGCACTTCGCGGTCCAGCGCGACCTGGTTGGCGCTGTCGATGACGTCGCGGTCATGGCAGCGCTCGGTTTTCTCCATCAGATCGGGATGGTGGTGGCGCAAATCCACACTGGCGATGGTGCCCACGGCGTTCTGGCTGGCGACCGCGCCGGCCAGGCGATGGGCGGATACGCCGACGCCCATGCCGCCCTGGACAATGGGCAGCAATTCGCGTCCGGCGAGGGTGAGTGATTTGAACCACGTCATGATGAGTCTTTCCTCTTTTCAAGTGGACAGAGGCTAGAGCAAGGGGGAGCGGGTCGCCTTGCGCAGGATCAAGCGGAGCTGCACCCCGCTCAGCGATAGGCGAACTCCTCGAACCATTGCATCAGCAGCGCCAGGGCTGGCGCGCCCAGCGCGCGCACCGGCGGTGAATCGGGCGAGCGGCGCGCGCCCTGTACGGCAAAGCGGCGCACGCCGCGGCGCGCCAGCTCGCGCGCCAGGGCCAGCAGCCGGGTTTCGTCCAGCCAGTCCGGATGCCAGGTGATGCGGCATTCGAAATCGATGTCGGCCGAAAGCAGTTGGGCCAGGCATGCCTGCGCGGGACGCTGCGAATCGCGCCGGCCGGTGATGTCGTCATAGCCCTGGGCGTCGGCCTTGATGTCCAGGCCGACCCAGTCCAGATGCCGCAGCACGTCGGCCAGGCGCAGGGGATAGATGCCGGCGGTATGCAGGCCGACGCGGTAGCCCATGCGCCGGACGTCGCGGATCATCTGCGGCAGGCGCGGTTCGCTCAGGGGCTCGCCGCCGGAAAACACGATGGCGTCGAGCAGGCCCTTGCGCGTTTCCAGGAAGGCGCGGGTCTCGCGCCAATCGTAGCGGGCGCTGCGGGTCTGCAGCTCGACGTTGTGGCAGTAGTGGCAGCGCCAGGGGCAGCCCGCGATGAACACGACCGCCGCCAGTTGTCCGGGCCAGTCCACGGTGGAAAAAGGCACCAGCCCGCCGACCGCGTGCGAATGCCGCGGCAGGGGCTGGGCCACCGGTTGCGGCGCAGCCGGGTAGGCCGGCCGCGCCGTCAGCCGGCGCGTGCCCGGGCCGCAGCCCGTAGTGGACGCGGCGGCTGGCGTGGCGCCTTCAGGCGCGGCGTTCGACGAAGAAGCGGCGTTCATTGAATTCGCCCTGTTTGCCGGTGTTGAAGGATGCGACGGGGCGGTGGTAGCCCATGACGCGGGTCCAGATCTCGCAGCGCACGCGCTGGCTGTCGTCCAGCTGCATGGCGGGTGCGGGGGTGACTTCGGGAGCGATCAAGGTTTGCATGGCGGTTCCTCAAGGAGTGGATGCCGGGCGGCTGCCCGGCGGTCCGGTCCAGAGCCTGTCGTCGTGTACAGGCCCTAGGCCGGGGTGCAGCATGCCGCCTGCTTGGCCAGCAGTTCGGCATCGCATTTCGGGCAGAATTCATGATGCCCCGCCAGATAGCCATGGTTGGGGCAGATGGAGAAAGTCGGCGTGACCGTGATGTAGGGCAGCCGGAAGTTCGACAGCGCGCGGCGCACCAGCTGCTTGCATGCGGCGGCGGAAGAAATGGCCTCGTTCATGTACAGGTGCAGCACGGTGCCGCCGGTGTACTTGCCCTGCAGCGTTTCCTGCAGCTCCAGCGCATGGAAGGGATCGTCGGTGTGGCCCACCGGCAGCTGGCTGGAGTTGGTGTAGTAGGGCTGCGTCTCGCTGCCGGCCTGCAGGATGGCGGGATAGCGTTTCCGGTCTTCGCGGGCGAAGCGGTAGGTGGTGCCTTCGGCCGGCGTGGCCTCCAGGTTATACAAGTGGCCGGTCTCTTCCTGGAACTCGGTCATGCGGGCGCGCACGCGGTCCAGCAGCCGCACCGCCAGGGCGTGGCCCGCCGCGGTGGTGACGTCTTCGGCGTCGTCCGTGAAGTTGCGGATCATCTCGTTGATGCCGTTCACGCCCAGCGTGCTGAAGTGATTGCGCAGGGTGCCCAGGTAGCGGCGGGTATAGGGGTAGAGCCCCTGGTCGATGTAGCGCTGCACCACCTTGCGCTTGGTTTCCAGCACGTCGCGGCCCAGTTCCAGCAGATGGTCCAGCCGCTGCATCAGCCGCGCTTCGTCGCCGCGGCAGGTGTAGCCCAGGCGCGCGCAGTTGACCGTGACCACGCCGACCGAGCCGGTCTGCTCGGCCGATCCGAACAGTCCGTTGCCGCGCTTGAGCAGTTCGCGCAGGTCCAGCTGCAGGCGGCAGCACATCGAGCGCACCATGTGCGGCTCCAGGTCCGAGTTCAGGAAGTTCTGGAAATAAGGCAGGCCGTAGCGCGCCGTCATTTCGAACAGGCGCTCGGTGTTGGGATGGTCCCAGTCGAAGTCGGGCGTGATGTTGTAGGTGGGGATGGGGAAGGTGAACACGCGGCCCTTGGCATCGCCGGCCATCATGACCTCGATGTAGGCGCGGTTGATCATGTCCATCTCGGTCTGCAGCTCGCCATAGGAGAACGGCATTTCCTCGCCGCCGATGTACGGGATCTGGTCCTTCAAGTCAGGCGGGCAGGTCCAGTCGAACGTGAGGTTGGTGAAGGGCGTCTGCGTACCCCAGCGGCTGGGCACGTTCAGGTTGTAGATCAGCTCCTGCATGGACTGCTTCACTTCCGCGTACGTCATGGCGTCGCGGCGGATGAAGGGCGCCATGTAGGTGTCGAAGGAACTGAAGGCCTGGGCGCCGGCCCATTCGTTCTGCAGCGTGCCCAGGAAGTTGACGATCTGGCCGATGGCCGCCGACATGTGGCGCGGCGGCGTGGCTTCGACCTTGCCAGGGATGCCGTTGAAGCCCTCGGTCAGCAGTTGGCGCAGCGACCAGCCGGCGCAGTAGCCGCTCAGCATGTCCAAGTCGTGGATGTGGATGTCGCCTTCGCGGTGGGCGCGGCCCGCTTCGGGCGCGAACACATTGGACAGCCAGTAGTTGGCGGTGACCTTGCCGGCCACGTTCAGGATCAGGCCGCCCAGGCTGTAGCCCTGGTTGGCGTTGGCGTTGACACGCCAGTCGCGCTGGTCCAGGTATTCCTCCATCGCGCTTTCCACGTCCACCAGCGTGTGGCGCAGCGCGCGCAGCCGGGCGTGCTGTTCGCGGTGCACGATGTAGGCGCGCGCCGTGCGCCAGTGGCCGGCCTGGACCAGGGCTTCTTCCACGCGGTTCTGGATGGTTTCGACGCCGGGGCAAGGGTTGCCTTCCAGCGCGGCGATGACGGTGTCGGTCAGGGCTTGTGCGCCTGCCAGGTCCAGTTCTCCGGTGCTGCCGCCGGCCGCCGCCATGGCCTGGGCGATCTTGTCGCGGTCGAACTCCGCGACCCGGCCGTCGCGCTTGAGGATGTGCTGGATATGCATGGCTGACACCATATGTAGTAGGGTGTGAAAACTCTACCACCACATATGGTGCAGATATCGCACCGCACGGTCTGGATGTCAGCCTTGCTTGATGCGCGTCAAACGCGCGCTTCAGAAGCCGATGCCGACCCCGGCCAGGGATATCGCCACGGCCAGCGCGGCGGTGCGGGCCGCCGGGCGAGGCGCCCACGACAGCATGCCGACCCAGAGCAGGGCGCCGGCCGAGAGCCAGCCCAGCCATGCCACCACGCCCACGGTATTGCCCCACAGTCCCACGCAGGGCAGCAGCGCCAGCGCCAGCAGCAGCACGCCGGCGCAGCGCAGCACGCGGGTATGGCGGGCGGAGGGATCGCGTCCCCAGACCTGGTCGTAATGGCGCGGCATGGCCAGGCTCAGGCAGGCCATGCCCGAATAGGTCAGCAGCAGCGCCATGGAAATTGCGTACAGGTCGTTGGTGTTCATGCGGCCGCCTCTGCGTCATTGCGGGGATTGCGCCGGGCGGGCGCGGTTGCCGGCCGCCGCCACAACAGCAGGGCCGCCCAGCCCGATAGTACGCCGAATGCGACGGAGGTCAGTTCGACGCCGGCGCTTTCCCAGTCGCCGCGCGCGATCTGCGCCAGTGGATGGTCGCCCAGCGTGGCGAGCGACAGTACCGGCAGCAGCAGGCACAGCGCCGACAGCAGGGCCAGCTGCGAGATCCAGGCGCGGCGCGGGCTGCACAGCCAGGCATGCGCCAGGGTCAACGCCCAGACCAGGAAGAAGCAGCGCAGCTCCCACAGCGCGCGATTTTCCAGCGCCACGGGCAGCAGGCGGTTGGCCCAGAAGTAGCTGATGCAGGCGATGGCCAGTCCGGCCAGCGCCGCCACGTTCAATCCTTCTATCAGCCGGTACATGCGCGCCGTCGCGCCGCCGAATTCGCCGCCATGCTTGGCGCGGCGCTTGACCATGAACAGCAGCGCGCCCGTGCCCATCATGGCCGCGCCCGCCAGGCCGCAGATGAAGTACAGCCAGCTGACGGCCAGCCCGCCGAATTTGGACATGTGCAGATCGCTCATCACCTGGAACGCCAGCGCAGGGGCGCCGCCATGCACGCCGCCTGCCGGCCGCAGGCGCAGCAGTTCGCCGCTGGCGGAGAATTCGGCCATGCCCGTGGTGGCACTGAGGTTGCGGAAGGTGTTTGCGTCTTCGTTCCAGCCGTAGACGCCGATGCGCATGGAGCTGTCTTCGGGATTGTTGATGACGATGGCGCGCGCCGTCTGCCCGATCAGCTGTTCGCCGCGGGCCACGATGGGCTCGAGCGCCGGCATGGCCAGCGCCACGCCGGTGCGGTCTGGCCGTTCTTCGCCCGTCAGCTCGGCCAGGTACAGGCGGCTGGCCTGCGGGCCCGCGCCATAGGTCGCCGCGACCGGGGCGGGCATGAGCTGGGCGCTGGATATCACGATGCCGGTGTAGGCGATCATGAACTGGAAGGGCAGGGTCAGTACCGCCACCGCGTTGTGCGCATCCAGCCAGGACCGTTGGCCCTTCTTGGCGCGGAAGGTGAAGAAGTCCTTGAAGATGCGCTTGTGCGTGACCACGCCGGAAATCAGCGCGACCAGCATCGCCATGCTGGCGAAGGCGACGATCCACAGCCCCAGGCCGGCGTCGTGCAGCGTGTAGTGGAAGTCCACGAAATGCGTGCCGCCCATCGTCGCGCGGCCTTCGGCGTCGTGGTGGTCAGCCAGTTCGGCGCCTGTCTCGGGGTCGAGCTCGGCATCCGCGTACTGGCCGTTCTGGTCGAACCAATAGGCGGTCAGCCCGTTCTCGTGAAAGCGGTCCACCGGCCAGATTTCCCACATGCCCGCGCCAGCATGGTTGCGCGCCATGTAGTCCACCGCCAGCTCCAGCCGGCGGGCGCGGTCCACCGGGACGCTTTCCTTTTGCGCAGCCTGGGCTTCCGCCTCCTGGTGCTCGGGCGTCATCCAGTGCGTGATGGGTTCGGAGAAGACGGCCAGCGATCCCGTCAGGAAGACGGCGAACAGCAGCCATGAGAACCACAGGCCGACCCAGGTGTGGAGCCAGGCCATGGATAGGCGGAAACCGGATTTCAGGACGAGCCTCTTTATTGTTGATGCCGCCGCGGACTGGACGGTCTGATTTTATTGAGAATAGTTTCGATTCTAATCTAATTGGGGACATTGATGCCATGGTAAGGATCCAGCGCTGCCAGAGCACCAGAGCACCGCTACAGGGGCCAGTAGCATCTTGACAAGGCCCCGACGCCTGCCAATACTGATCCGGCAAGTCGGGGCGAGCGCGTCGGGCGCTTGCCGTCCTTTTGACAAGGGGGCTGTATGCGTCGCGCGTCCGTTTTGCCTATGCACCGTTGGGGTTGGCTGTGGGCCAGCCTTTTTTTGTGGGCTGCCTGTTTCCTCCTGGCGCCGCAGGCCAGGGCGGAGTCCGCGGCCGAGCTCAGCCGGGAGGCGCAGAGTGCGCTGGATCGCCTGTACCAGCAGGAACCCAGGACGCGTGAACTGGGCAAGAAGGCGGTGGGTGTGCTGGTGTTCCCCCGCATCCTGAAGGGCGGCCTGCTGGTCGGCGCGGAAACTGGCGACGGCGCCCTCATCCGCGGCGGCAAGGTCCAGGGCTACTACAACATATCGGCGGTATCGTTCGGCCTGCAGGCCGGCGCGCAGGCGTTCAGCTATGCGCTGTTCTTCATGAACGAGCCGGCGCTGCGGTACCTGGACCAGAGCGACGGCTGGTCGCTCGGCGCCGGCCCGAGCCTGGTCGTGGTGGACGACAGCTATGCCTCCAGCATTACCACCACCACCCTGAGCCAGGATGTATACGCCGTGCCATTCGGCGGACAGGGACTGATGGCGGGCATGGGCCTGGAAGGGTCCAAGATCACCCGCACCCAA
Source organism: Achromobacter pestifer (assembly GCF_013267355.1). NCBI lineage: Bacteria > Pseudomonadati > Pseudomonadota > Betaproteobacteria > Burkholderiales > Alcaligenaceae > Achromobacter > Achromobacter pestifer. Next base: position 6,611,940 of record NZ_CP053985.1, on the reverse strand, counting down.
CCGGACTGAGGCCAGGCGCCAGCCCGCCGCGGCTATTCCAGGGTGATGCCGGCGCGGGCCGCTACTTCGGAAAAGGTGCGCAGTTCCTTCGCGATCTGCGCCTGGAATGCCGGCCCGGGCATATAGACGGGATCCAGCGCCAGGTCCGCGACCGATTTGCGCACTTGCGGATCCTCCATGATTTCCGCCACGGCGCGGCTCAAGGTTTCCACCACCGGGGCCGGCGTGCGCGCCGGCGCCACCAGCGCATACCAGCCCACGAAGGAAACGTCGGCCATGCCGGCTTCGGCGAAGGTCGGCACGTCGGGCAGTTGCGGCATGCGGCGTTCGCCCGTCACGGCCAGTGCGCGGATCTTGCCGGCGCGGACCTGCGGTGCGGCGGAAGACACGGTGTCCACGCCCAGGTCGACCTCGCCGCCTATCATCGCCGTGACCAGTTGCGCGCTGCCCTTGTAGGGCACCGGCATCATCTTGGCGCCCGCCGCCTCGGCGTACATCTCGCCGGCCAGGTGCGGCGCGGATCCAGGGCCGAAGGTGCCGTACATCAGGCCGCCCTTGGCGCTGTGCTGCCGGGCCAGCGCGGCCGCTTCCTGCACGGTGGCGGCCGCCAGCCCGTTCTTGGCCAGGAGCACCACGGGCGCCATGGCGACGATGGCGATGTGTTCATAGCTCTTCTGCGGATCGTAGGGCAGGCCAGGCTTGAGCGCCGGCAGCACGGTATAGGTGGTGCTGCCCGACAGCATCAGGGTATAGCCGTCGGGTTGCGCGCGCGCCGCCGCTTCCGCGCCGATCACGGTGGATGCGCCGGGACGATTTTCGACGATGACGGGCTGGCCGAACTTGCCCGACAGCTTGTTGGCCAGCAGCCGCGCCACGGCGTCAGTCGCGCCGCCCGGGGTGAAGGGCACGACGATCTTGATCGCCTGTTCGGGATAGGCGGCATGGACGCCGCCCGCATGCGCGGCGGCGGCAAGGCTTGCGGCCGCCAGGGCGGCGCGGAGTTTGACGGTCATGACGTAGATCCCGGTCAGTTGGAGTTGGAAGACGGTTTTGCGGCCGCCTGGCGCAGGGCGCTGCCCTGGTCGCCCAGGTCCCAGAACAGACCGGCCATGATGGCCAGCCCCTCGCGGGCAACGCTGCCCAGCAGGTGTTCGTTGGGCGCGTGCTGGGCGCAAGCGGGATAGGAATGCGGCACCCACAAGGTGGGCAGCCCCAGTTGGTCGGCGAAGATGTCGTTGGGCAGCGAACCGCCCAGGTTCGGCAGCAGCGCCGGCCGCTTGCCGGTGCTGCGTTCCAGCGAGGCCGCGGCCCAGCGCACCCAGGGATTGTCGGGCGACAGGCGGGTGGCGCCGGCCTGCATGCCGATGCGCACCTGCACGTCCTCGAAGCCCGCCGCGCGCAGATGTTCCTGCACCTGCGTCTGTAGCGCCCGCCAGTCCGTGCCCACCACGAAACGCAGTTGGCACCAGGCCACGGCCTCGGGCGGTATGGCGTTGACCGGCTTGGCCGGATCGCCGGCGCCAAAGGTCAGGACGTCCAGGCTGTTCCAGCCGAACACTTTTTCGGACGCGCTCAGCCCGGGCTCGCCCCACCAGGCGTTGATGTCGGGATCGTCCTCGCCGCCGCCGACCTCCAGGTCGGCCAGCGCCTCGGCCACCGCGTCAGGGATGGAGGGCGGGCGCAGGCCGGGCACCGTGATGCGGCCGCGGGCGTCGACCAGCGTGGCGATGGCGTGCACCAGCACGATGGCGGGGTTGGCCAGCAGGCCGCCCCAGTTGCCAGAGTGGTAGCCGCGTTCGCGCGCCCGCAGTTTCAGTTCGAAGTTCACCGCGCCGCGCGAGCCCATGAAAAGGGTGGGACGCCGGGCGCTCAGGCGCGGGCCGTCGCTGGCGATGAACACGTCCGCCGCCAGCGCCTCGCGCTGGGCTTCGCAGAAGGCGGCCAAGCCGGGCGAACCCGCTTCCTCGCCGGTCTCGATCAACCAGATCGCGTTGAAGCCCAGCGCGCCGCCGCGCGCGGCGATGACCTGGCGCAAGGCTTCCAGATTGATGCTGTGCTGGCCCTTGTTGTCGGCGGTGCCGCGCCCGTACCAGCGGTCGCCCTCGACCTGCAGGCGCCAGGGATCGCGGCCGGCTTCCCACTTGGCGGCGTTGCCGCGCACCACGTCGCCATGGCCGTACATCAGCACCGTGGGCAGGCCGGCCTGCTCAATGCGGCGCGCCACCAGGATGGGCAGGTCGGCCCCGGAAGGATTGGGATGCACCTCACAGGCGAAGCCCAGTTCCTTGAGCCAGGGCAGCAGTTCCTCATTGAGGTAGGCGTGCTGGGCCGGCGCCTGGCCGGGTACTTCGCTTTCCGTCGCGTAGGCGACGCGGCGGGCCAGCGCGGCATGCAGGTCGCCGTTGTCGTAGGCTTGAACGGCTTGGAGCAGGGCTTGTTCGCGTGTCACTTCGGTGCCTGGGATGCTGAGAGAGGCACAAAGTTATTACGCTTCACCACGTGCCACAATTAGATAATTAGCATTCCTTCATTGCTATAAAGGCATGGGTAAAAGGGACCGTCATGATTTCGCTGGGCTTGAGGTATTTCCTGGAGGTCGCGCGCTGCGGGTCGATCGCCGGCGCCGCGGCGGCGCAGCACGTGGCGGCCTCGGCCGTCAGCCGGCAGATCGCCAAGCTGGAGGACGGACTGGGCATCGCGCTGTTCGAGCGGCAGGCGCGCGGCATGGAACTGAGCGAGGCTGGCCGCCAGTTGGCCGCCTACGCCAATGCCGCCGCGCTGGAAGCCGAGCGCGTCACCACCGAGATCCGCCAGCGCAGCCATCTGGGCGATGTGACCATACGCCTGGCCTGCACCGAAGGCTTCGCCCACCGTTTCCTGCCCATGTGCATGGCCGAGTTCAAGCGTGTCAGGCCCGAGGCCCGTTTCCATCTGCACGTGGAGCGCCCCGAGGAGGTCAGCCGCCAGATCCTGGAAGGCCTGTCGCAGCTGGCGCTGCGCTACACCACCGCGCAGGACGACCGCCTCAAGACCGAGCTGCTGGTGCGCGCGCCGGTCTATGCGGTCATGTGCCGCAACCATCCGCTGGCCAGCCGCCGCAGCCTGAGCATGCGCGACCTGACCCGCGTGCCGCTGTCGCTGGGCGACCAGGGCACCACGGTGCGGCAGTTGTTCGACGCGGCTTGCGCCAATGCCGGGCTGCATATCGAGCCGGCCTATGTGTCCAACCATTCCGCGGCCTTTCTGCCCATGCTGCCGGGCAGCGACATCGTGGCGCTGTCGGGCTACCTGACGATGCTGGGACAGCGTGACGGCGAGGGCCTGGCCGCGGTGCCGTTCAGCAATCCGGAAATGCGGCAGCGGAGCATCCAGGTCCTGACCTTGCAGGGCCGGACCCTGCCGGCGCTGGCCCGCGAGTTTCTGGCGTTCATGGCGCAGCGGCTAACGGCCACGCCCAAGGCGCCGGAAGGGTAGGAGGGGGCCGCCGCGGGCGGCCCCGGGATTGCGCTTCAATCCAGCGAGATATTGGCCTCTTTGACCACGGCCGCGAAGCGCGCCGAGTCCGCGTCGCGGGCCTGGGCCAGCGCGGCGGCGTCCTGCGGCCAGGCGTCGAAGCCATAGGTTTCGAAGCGCTTGCGTATCGCGGGCGTGACCACGGCTTGCGCGATGGCGGCGTTGATGCGCTTGACCACGGCATCCGGCGTGCCCTTGGGCGCGAACGCCGCGACCCAGGTCTTCAACTCGAAGTCCTTGGGGCCGCCGGCCTCGCTGACCGTGGGGACGTCGGCGTAGGAGCCCAGGCGGGACGGCGCCGCCAGCGCCAGCAGCTTGACCCGCTTGGCCTGGTACAGGTTCTGCACCGTGGCGGCCGTGCCGAAGGCCCAGTCGACCTCGCCGTTGGCCACCGCCGTGTAGAGCTGGGCCAGGTCCTTGAAGGGCACGTGCGTCATGCTGGTCTGCGTGGCGGTCTGGAACATGGAGGTGCCCACGTGCGCCACGCTGCCCATGCCCCAGGTGCCGTAGGTCAGCTTGTCGGGCTGGGCCTTGGCCGCCGCGATCAGGTCGGTGACGTTGTTCCAGGGGGACGAGGCCGACACCACCATGAAGAAATGCGTGGTGTAGATCGGCGCCACCGGGACGAAATCCTTGACCGGATCGAAGGGCAGATTGCGGTAGAGCTGCGGCTGCAGCGTCATGTGGGTATTGTCGACCACGGCCAGCGAGTAGCCATCGGGCGCGGCGCGCTTGACCTCGCCGATCGCCAGCCAGCCGTTGGCGCCGGGCTTGTTCTCGACGATGAGAGGCTGCTTCCAGGCCGCGGTGAGCTGTTCTCCGAGCATGCGGGCGACGGCGTCGGGGCCGCTGCCCACCGAATACGGCAGCACGATGCGTACAGGCCGTTCAGGGTACTTGTCGGATTGGGCTTGCGCCGAGGCGCAGGCCAGGGCGCCCGTCAGCGCCATGCACCAGAGAGTATTTTTCATGTCTCCTCCACTTCCCATGGATGGTTGCGGCGCCTGCGGCGCCGCTTATCGTTGAGGCCGCCAGCGCGTATCGGTGCGCCACGGCCGGGTACTCAAAACAAGCTGCGAGTGCTTCAGGACACGGTTGCGGCTTCCGGGTGCAACGCCTCGTAGGCGGCGGCGAATCCCGGGTCGCGCTGGCGCAGGTCGTCGTGGCTGACCTGGCCCGTGCGTCGCATGTAGTCGTAGGCGAAGGACACCGGGTCCAGGTGCATCTTCGTCGCCACGTCCTCGTACCAGTCCAGGCTGCGCGCGGCGGCGGTCTGGAAGTTGGCCGAGGCCGGACGGCGCTGCGCCTCGAAGTGCGCGAACGCGGCCTGCGTGTCGTCGGGATGCTGCGTGAGACCCTGGTGCAGCGCGATCGCGTCCTGCATCGCCATGCGGGTGCCGGAACCGAGCGAAAAATGCACGGTACGCAGCGCATCGCCCAGCAGCACGATGTTGCGGTGCGACCAGCGCTCGTTGCGCACGATGTTGGCCTCGAACCAGAGGGAGCGGTTGCCAAGCAGTTCGTTGGCGCCCAGGTCGGCGCGGAACACCTCGGCGCAATAGCGGCGGCTTGCGTCCTCGCTGGCCGTGTCCAGGCCGGCGCGCTGCCAGGTGTCCGGGTCCACTTCCACCAGGAAGGTGCTGAGATCCTTGCTGTACTGGTAGCTGTGCGCGATGAAGATGCCGTGATCCGTTTCGCGGAAGATCAGCGATACCGGGTGGAAGCGCTGGCGCGTGCCGTACCAGGCGAACTTGTTGCGGCGGCGTTCGAAGCTCGGCCGGAAGTGTTCGGCGTATTGCTTGCGCACGGCGCTGTTGCTGCCGTCGGCGGCCACCACCATGTCCACTTCCGCGGCCAGCCGCTCCACGTCGTCGATCCGCTGCTCATGCAGGATCTTGACGCCGGCGTCCAGGCAGGCCTGCTCCAGCACTTCCAGCATGTCGATGCGGGCCGTGCGCGAGAAATGGTTGCCCTGGACCTGGACGCGGGCGCCCTGGTGGATGATCTCCATGTAGTCGCAGCGTTCATGGTGCGCGACGAAGGCCTTGAAGAATTCCGGGTCGGCTTCGCGCAGGAAGGACAGGCCGATGTCCGAGAACACCACGCCCCAGCCATAGGTGGCGCCGCGCGGGTTGCGTTCATACACGGTGATGTCGTGTTGCGGCGCATGCTTTTTGGCGAGCAGCGAAAAGTACAGGCCGGCGGGGCCCGCTCCGATGACGGCGATCTTCATTTGGTTTCACTCCTGTTTGCTTCGGCCTGCGCGCAGGCTTCCTGATATGACTGCAGCGCGCCGCGCAGCGCGGCGGGCACTTCGATGGCGCGCCGTTCGCCGCGCGCCACGCAGATCGGGGTCAGCCTGGCGTCGAACGCCGGCTGGCCCCGCACGCTGCCGGCCACGTGCAGGGTGTAGGTGCGGGTGCGGATTTCCTCGACCCTGACGCACATGTCGAATTCCTCGTCCGGCCATAGCGAGGCCTGGAAGTCGAAGGACAGCGCGCGCGTCGGCGTGCCGAATCCGTGCTCGTCCTTGATGCGCTGCGGCGTGCCCTTGAACAGGTGGCCGTAGAACAGTTCGGCGGCCGACAGCACGTATTCGCCGAAGGTGACGGTGTAGACCACGCCAGCGGGATCGCAGTCGCCCCATTTGACGCGGCGGCGCACGATGAACGGCGTTTCGCTCAAGACGTACTCAGTGCTGGTCATTGCCGTTCTCCCTGGCCTTTGCGGCTTCCTGATTGAGCATTTCCGCGACGCTATGGCGCAAGGCGGCCTTGTCGAGCTTGCCGACCTTGGTGACGGGGAAGGCTTCGATCTGCTCGATGCGTTCCGGGCACTTGTATTTGGCGAGCCCCTGGCCGGTGAGGAAGTCCGCCAGCTGCGTCAGGCTGGGCGCCGCGTGGCCGGGCCGGACGATGACGAAGATGCAGCCTTTCTCGCCATAGAAAGGGTCTGGCATGGCCACCAGGCGCGCTTCCGAAATCGCGGGATGCGCGCCCACCAGCGCTTCGACTTCCTCGCAGCCGATCTTCTCGCCGCCGCGGTTGATGTTGTCGCGCAGGCGGCCCTCGAAGGCGTAGCAGGTTGCGCCGTCGATCACGCGCGCCGTCATCATGTCGCCGGTGCGGTAATAGCCGTCCGAGGTGAACGCAGCGGCGTTGGCCGCGGGGGCGTCGAAGAACCCAGGCAGCGTGGCGGGGCCGCGGAAGCAGAGCTCTCCCATCTGGCCTTCGGCCACCGGCTCTTCGGTGCCGGGCGCGAGCAGGCGGATGTCGTCCTCGGGGCAGCCCGAGCGGCCCTGCGTATGGTGCCGCTCGTACTCGGACGCGGCGGCGGGCGAGCCGAGCAGCAGGCCCTCCGTAATGCCGAACAGGTTGGAGCAGGGCACGTTCAGATGCGCTTCGAGGCGGTCGGCGGCGCTCATGGTGATGAACAGGCGCAAGGAAGACAGGTCGTAGCGCGCCAGGTCGGGGAAGGCCATGATCTGCGGCGCTATCGGCCCGATGGACATGGCGCGGGTGACGCGGTGGCGCTCGATCAATTCCAGCATGCGCGGCACGTCGACCCGCGGCATCAGCACCGCGGACAGGCCCATGGCGATGACGGGAATCAGCACATAGACCTGGGCCGCGTTGTGCAGCAGGGGCAAGGCCCAGATGATGCGGTCGTCGTCCTGCATTTGGTAGCGCCGGGCGCAGGCCAGCGAATGGCCCAGGTACTCGGCGTGGAAGCGCGGGATGATCTTGGGCATGCCGGTGGTGCCGCCCGACAGCTGGAAGCTCAGCACGTCTTCGCAGCCGGGTCCCTGGTCCGCCAGGATGAGGCGGGCCTCGGCCAGCGGCATCGCGTCCAGCAGCGCGTGCAGGGACACGCCATGGCGCGAGTCGCCGCGCGCCACGACCAGGTATTCCAGCGTGTCGCTGGCGGCCAGCATGCCGGCGGCGAAGGCCGGCAGGTCGAACTTGCCGAAGTCGGCCTGCACGAAGTAGCCGCGGGCGCGGGTCTGGCGCGAAAGCTGGCCGATCTCCAGTTCGCGGTGCTGCGGCAGCGAACAGACGGGAACGATCCCCGCCTTGTAGCAGGCCAGCAGGGCCAGCGCTGTTTCCAGCGTGGTCCCCATCTGGAAGATGGCGCGGTCCGCGGGCGCCAGGCCCAGCTTCAGCAAGGCGGCGGCCAGCCGGTCGGTCTGCTCGTCCAGTTCGCGGAAGCTCAGGCTGCCTTCGTCGATGATCAGCGCGGCGCGCTCGGGGCAGCGCTGGGCGGTGGCGTGCAGCGCCGCGCCCACGGTCGACTGTTCCCAGGCGCCGCTGGCGAAGTACTGGCGGGCCCGCTCGGGGTGGTGGTAGATCACGCCCTCTATGGGGTGGCGTATATCTCGCATGATGGTCTCCTCCTGGCCCGTGTCTCAGGGGCGCGCGGCCGAGATCCGGACGCGGTCCCGATCCAGTACGTCGATCGTGCCGCTGACGCCGCCGGTGAACAAGCCATACCAGACGGCGGGCTTGAGTCCCAGGGCCTTGCGCTGGAATTCGACCGGGCCGTCGGAGACGATGCAGTCGAAATGCTCGCCCGGCACCACGGTGCAATTTTCGCGCCCCGAGGCGTCCTGCACCAGGGAGGAGAACTCCTCGACGCGCGGCACGAAGATCCGTACGGGCGGCTCGGCGCCGCCATCCGCCAACGCCAGCCGCTCTTCCAGCAACGCAGCCTTGCGCGCCCAGACGTCGTCGATGTGCTGCATGCGCCCGCCGGCCGATTCCGCATCGGCTTCAGCCTGCATGGCCGCCTGCAGCGTCAAGGCGGCGTCGATCGCGTCGACTTCGCCCAGGGGCCGCAGCTTGCGCGTGAATTCGATGAAATAGCCATTGGGATCGCGCACGTAGATGGACTCGATCACTTCATGGCGGGTTTCGACGGAGACTTCCAGCCCGGCATCCTGCAGCTTCTGTTTCCAGGCTTTGAGTTCGTCTTCGCTTTCCACCAGCCAGGCGGTATGCGTGGCGTCGAACACATGGTCCTCGGGCAGCGGCCGCATGCGGCTGCGTCCGCGCAGCGCCTCGGGTTCGTCCGAGCCCAGGTAGTAGAAGAAAGCGATGGTGCTGCCCTGGCCGCTGTCGAAGAAGAAGTGCAGGAAGTCCGGGTGCGTGGCGGGGCCCCAGCCGCGCGCCGAGATCACGTGCACCAGCGGCAGGCCGAGTATGTCGCGATAGAAGGAGACGGTTTCGCGCAGGCGCCAGGTGGGCCGCGCCGTATGGTCCACGCCGTGCAGGCGCAGGGGGGCGGGGGTCTTGGGAGTTGCAGTCATGACTTGCTCCGTCGGCATTCGGATTACAGGAAGCGTTGGCGCAGCCAGGCGGCGAGTTCGCGCCCGGCCGCGTAGCGTCCGGGTTCTTCGCCGTCGGCCAGGGCGCGGCCATGGTGGTCGCCCCGGATGCGCAGGTGGGTCTTGTCCGGCGCGGGGATGGCGTCGTGGATGGCGCGCACGTCGGACGGGAAACAGGCCTGGTCGCCGGTGTATTCGATGACCAGGGTGGGCTGATTGATGCTGCCGGCGGTGCGCGCCATGCTGGCGTTGGACGACAGGCCGGACCAGGTCGACAGCCAGCTCTCGGGCGTGCAGAAGCGGGCGAAGCCGACGGCGCCGTAGTTCGAGGCGTAAGGATCCTTGCCCCACAGCGAGCCCGGGTGGCGGTCGGAAGGATCCAGGCTGAGGTCCAGGCAGCGCAGGTCGGCGTCGGTGCGCCAGACCACCAGCACCGGCGTGTGCGCGGCCTGGCGGCGGCGTTCGGGACTGGCGTCGGCGCCGCTCTTGACGTCGGCGCGGGCGGCTAGGCGGTCGGCGATTATCTGCCGCGCCTGCGCGTCCAGGCGGGCCACGCGGTCGCGCTGCGCCTGGCGGTAGCGGGCGACGAACTCCGGCGCATAGCGCGCCTGGCCCTTGGGCCGGTAGCCGTTTTCGGGCGCCAGCGGATCCAGGTCCGGCGCCACCGACAGCGCATCGTTCTCGTCGGCGACGGACGGGTCGATGCAGTTCAGCAGCAGCGAACCCTGGCCCGGATGCGGGCCCACCAGCACCAGGCCGTGCACCTCGGGCATGTCCAGTTCATCCAGCCCGCTGGGCTTGCCGCCCGGCGTGCGGGCGACGCGCTCGCCGGCGGGCAGGCCGGCCTGCTGCGCATAGAACGCGTACAGGCCGGCGCCGCCGGAATTGCCCAGCAGCACAATCTTCTTGAAACCCTGCTCGCGCAGGAAACGCAAGCCAGCCGCCACGTCCTGCAGCGCCTGTTCGTGTTCCAGCCTGAGGTCGTTGCCGACCGAGCGGGCGCCTTGCGACCACGCCGCAAGACCGGCGCCGACGATGTCGGGGATCAGATAGTGGCAGGCCATGAACTCGCGCGGATGCATGACGCAGACCACGGTGTCGGGGTGCGCGCCCACCGGCTGGTACAGCGATCCGGAGGTGGCGGCGCCGTCCGCGGTGCGCAGCACGACGTTGCGGGTCGAGGCGCCGGCGGGCAGGTCGCGCGGATTCCAATCGGTGTTGAGAAAGCCTGCGGTGATCTGGCTGGAGGGGGCGGCGGTAGTCACATTCGTCTCCTGTGGCGATGGTCCTTGGACCTCGGTTTGACGTATTAGACGAATATTTGACTTTAGTGTCAATTAAATTTAAAAAATTGACAGTAGCGTCAAAAATTAGGGACTCAAGGATACGAAAGCGCCGGTGGGCGCGGCCAGGCAGCGCGATCGCGCATGCCATAATTTCGGGACAGGGCCGTCCCGCACGGTCTATTCGAGGAACATCGCAACGTGAACGACGCAAGCACCAAGGGAGCGCTGAAGGGCGAAGCGCTGCGCACCGCCATACTCGACGCCGCGGCCACGCTATTCATCAAGCGCGGCACCGGCGGCACCAGCATCCAGGACATCGCCGAATCCCTGGGCCTGAGCCGCACCGCCGTCTACTACTACTTCAAGAGCAAGGATGCGATCCTGCGTTCGCTGACCGAGGACGTGCTGAGCGCGGCCAAGAAAATGGCCGGCGAAACCGCTACCCGCGAAGACCTGGATCCGGTCGAGGCGCTGCGCGCCCTGGTCACGCAGCATGCCGACCTGATCCTGTCCCGCACCGCCGAATTCCGGGTGGCCGACCGGACCGAGGCCGACATGACGCCCAAGCAGCGCGCCGCCGTGCAGGCGTCGCGGCGCAACGTGCTGGAGAACTTCAGCCGGGTCATCGAAAACGGCATCCGCGACGGCCAGTTCCGCATGGTCGACCCGCACGTCGCGGCCTTCAGCCTCATCGGCATGTGCAACTGGTCGGCGTGGTGGTACAAGCCGGACGGCCGCCTGAGCCGCGCGGAGGTCGCGGCCATCATGGCAGACATGGCGGTGCAGTCGTTGTTGCGCGACGCCTCGCGGCGGCCGCGTTCGCCGGACGTGAGCGAGTCCTTGCGGCTGGTGCGCGAGGACCTGGATTATCTGGAGAAGCTGGTGCTGCCAGGCGGGCCGCAGCCCTGATTTCTAATGCGTTGGTTTCAGCCCCTGTTCATGGGCAGATGTCGTGAGCCGGTGGCCGGGCGGAGGGATCCGAAGCGCAGCCCCACTGGGGCGAGCATCGGAATCCCGCAGTCCGGACGCCGGCGGCTCAAGAACGCTGCCTCACAAAACCGAAGTGCGGGGCGGTAGGGCTTCGAGCTTGCGGATGTCAGGGTTCTTTAGCCGCCGAGGCTGCCCTGCGCCATTCCGATGCTCGCCCCGGTGGGGCTGCGCTTCGGATGGCTCCGGGCCGCCTCGGCTGGCAGTCGCCCAATGCGGTGGTTTCGGACCCCGTTCATGGGCAGATGTCGCGAGCCGGTGGCCGGGCGGAGGGATCCGAAGCGCAGCCCCACCGGGGCGAGCATCGGAATCCCGCAGTCCGGACGCCGGCGACTCAAGAACGCTGCCTCACAAAACCGAAGTGCGGGGCGGTAGGGCTTCGAGCTTGCGGATGTCAGGGTTCTTTAGCCGCCGAGGCTGCCCTGCGCCATTCCGATGCTCGCCCCAATGGGGCTGCGCTTCGGATGGCTCCGGGCCGCCTCGGCTGGCAGTCGCCCAATGCGGTGGTTTCGGACCCCGTTCATGGGCAGATGTCGCGAGCCGGTGGCCGGGCGGAGGGATCCGAAGCGCAGCCCCACCGGGGCGAGCATCGGAATCCCGCAGTCCGGACGCCGGCGACTCAAGAACGCTGCCTCACAAAACCGAAGTACGGGGCGGTAGGGCTTCGAGCTTGCGGGTGTCAGGGTTCTTTAGCCGCCGAGGCTGCCCTGCGCCATTCCGATGCTCGCCCCAATGGGGCTGCGCTTCGGATGGCTCCGGGCCGCCTCGGCTGGCAGTCGCCTAATGCGTTGGTTTCAGCCCCCGTCCATGGGTAGATGCCGTGAGCCGGGGGCTGGGCGGAGGGATCCGAAGCGCAGCCCCACCGGGGCGAGCATTGGAATCCCGCAGTCCGGACGCCGGCGACTCAAATACCCCACCTCAGGAGGGGGCGGCGGCGGTGGCGGGAAATGCATTGTTTATCCGCTTCGGCCTTGTCCATCGTACGCAAGCACGGGTTCTCTTGTACCGCCTGGCCGCAGCAGCGCCTGCCGTGCCCGGGTCCGCTAACCGACTTTCCCCGTCAGGCGCCGCGCCGCCTCCTGCACCGCCGCCAGGTGGGCCGCGACATAACGGTGGACGGGCGCGGTCAGCGTCACCGCGGCGGCGATCTCGCCGTTGAGCAGAAAGACGGGCGCGGATATGCCCGCCACTTCCGCCAGGCGATCGCCCAGGGCGGCGAAATAACCGTCCGCACGGATGCGGGCATACAGTTCCTGGTCGGGCCCGGGCGTCCGGCCCAGCACCGGGTCGTAGGCCGTCAATACGCGTCCGCCGCTGCCGCGATCCAGCGGCAGCAGATCGCCCGCGCGGATGTGGTCGCGCACGGGGTGCGGTGAATCCACGCGGTACAGGCACAGGCGCGCGTCGCCCTGGCGCACGTGGTAGGCCGCGCTTTCGCCGGTCGCCGCCACCAGGTCGCGCAGTACTGGCATGACTACCTGCTCCAGCGAAAACGAGGCGGCGTAGATGCCATGCAGGCGCGCGACTTCCCCGCCCAGCGCATAGCGGCCGTCGTCCAGGCGTTGGATCCACCCGGCATGTTCCAGCGATGCCAGCAAGCGCAGGACCGTGCTCTTGTACAGGCGCGTGCGGTCGGCCAGTTCGCCCAGGGACAAGGCCTTGTCGAGCGGCGTGAACACCGACATCAAGCTCAGGGCGCGATCCACCGCCGCCACGCCGCCTTGGGCGGCGTCGGTGTCGGCGAGCGATTCCGTGGCGGCTTTACGCGGCATGCGGATCTCCGGAACGTCGAGTCGTGGGCAAGGCCATATTCCATCCTTTAGAACGAATGCTGCGCATTGTAGGCGCCGCTTGCCGCTGAACCGTGGCCTGCCCGGGAAACCTGGGGCTTGACAGCGGAAAGCGGTGGGCTCAATAATTCTATCTTAAAGAATAGTGTTCTATAAGATAGAATTTGGAGGTAGCTAGCCATGACTCAATCGAACGCCCACGCGCCCGACGTCCTGATCAGCGAGGTCGGCCCGCGCGATGGCTTGCAGTCCGTCAAGGCGACCATGCCCACCGCCGACAAGTTGCGCTGGATCGACGCACTGGTCGCGGCCGGCGTGCGCGAGATCGAAGTGGCGTCCTTCGTGCCGGCGCGCCTGCTGCCGCAGATGGCGGATGCGGCTGACGTGGTGCGCCATGCGGCGGGCCATCCTGGCCTCACGGTGATGGCCCTGGTCCCCAATTTGCGCGGCGCCGAAGCGGCGCTGCGGGCCGGCGTCCACAAGCTGACCCTGCCGGTTTCGGCCAGCCGCGAGCATTCGCTGGCAAATGTGCGCAAGACGCCCGAGGAGATGGTGGACGAGGTGCGCGCGATCGCGCGGCTGCGCGACGAGCTGGCTCCCGCCGTCAAGTTGGAAGCGGGCATTTCGACGGCTTTCGGCTGCACCTTGCAGGGCGAGGTGCCGGAAGACGAGGTCATCCGACTGGCCGCGCTGTGCGTGGCCGCGGGTGCGGACGAGTCGGGGCTGTCGGACACCGTGGGCTATGCCAATCCCGCGCAAGTGCGCCGGCTGTTCCGCCGCTTGCGCGCCGAAATCGGGGAGAAGGCTGGCGCGGCGCATATGCACAACACGCGAGGCCTGGGTCTGGCCAACTGCCTGGCGGCCTGGGAGGAGGGCGTGCGCACCTTCGATAGTTCCCTGGGCGGGCTGGGCGGATGCCCATACGCGCCGGGCGCGTCCGGCAACGTCGTGACGGAGGATCTGGTCTTCATGTTCGAGGCCATGGGCGTGCGCACCGGCATCGACCTGGATCGAATCGTGGCCGCGCGCGCGCCGCTGGCCGCCGGCCTGCCCGGCGAGCCGTTGTATGGCATGACCCCCGACGCTGGCCTGCCCAAGGGATTCCGCCAGCGGGCCTGATCGGCCATCCCCCCGAGCCTACATACCAGAAACATGCGGCCAGGCCGGCCTTTGCCGGCACAGCCCTTACTTGCAGAAGATTCACGCTCATGTCCAGCCACGCCCATCCGCGCCTTCCGTACGAACACATCCGCGTCGTCGAATTCACCCACATGGTCATGGGCCCCACCTGCGGCATGCTGCTGGCGGACCTCGGCGCCGAAGTCATCAAGGTCGAACCGGTAGGCGGCGACAGCACGCGCCGGCTGCTCGGGTCGGGCGCGGGCTTCTTCCCCATGTTCAACCGCAACAAGAAGAGCATCGCCCTGGACCTGAAGCAGCCCGAGGGCATAGAGGCCGCGTTGCGCCTGATCGATTCGGCCGACATCGTGAGCGAGAACTTCAAGGCCGGCGTCATGGAGAAGCTGGGCCTGGACTACGCCACGCTCAAGCAACGCAATCCTCGCCTCATCTACGTGAGCCACAAGGGCTTCCTGCCCGGGCCCTACGAACACCGGACGGCGCTGGATGAAGTCGTGCAGATGATGGGCGGCCTGGCCTACATGACGGGGCGTCCTGGCGATCCCCTGCGCGCGGGCGCCAGCGTCAACGACATCATGGGCGGCATGTTCGGCGCCATCGGCGCCATGGCGGCGCTGGCGCAGCGCGAGCAGACGGGCGAGGGCACGGAAGTGCAGGCCTCGCTGTTCGAAAACAATGTCTTCCTGGTGGGCCAGCACATGATGCAGTACGCCGTCACCGGCCGCGCCGCCGCGCCCATGCCCAGCCGCATCTCGGCCTGGGCCATCTACGACGTGTTCACCGTCAGGGGCGGCGAACAGATCTTCCTGGCCGTGGTCAGCGACAAGCAATGGGGCATCTTCTGCCGCGCTTTCGGGCTGGGCGAATTGCTGGCCGATCCCCGCCTGGCCAGCAACAACGATCGCGTGCAGGCACGCGATTGGTTGATGCCGCAGTTGCGCTCGCATCTGGCTGACCGCAGCGCGGCCGAGCTGGCGGCGGTATTCGAGCGTGAAGGCCTGCCCTTCGCGCCAATCACGCGGCCCGAACAGCTGTTCGATGACCCCCACCTGGCGGCCACCGGCGGCCTCGCGCCCATCGTGTTGGAAGACGGCCGCGAGTCCCGGGTGCCGCTCGCGCCCTTCACGCTGGGCGGCGCCCAGCCCGGAATACGCCTGCAGCCACCGGCGGTGGGCGAACACACCGACGCGCTGCTGCGCGGCGTCGGCTATCGCGACGATGAAATCGCGGCCTTGAAAGCAAGGCAAATCACACAAGGAGACTAACCATGATCACGCTATCCCGCCGCGCCTTCCTGGGCGCCGCGCTTTGCGCCGCCGCCTTGCCGCTGCGCGCCCAGACCGCGGGCGGCTATCCGAACGGCCGGCCCGTGCGCCTTATCGTTCCCTATACGCCGGGCGGCGGCACGGACTCGGTGGCGCGCGCCATCGCGGCCAAGGTCACGGCGATGGCAGGCTGGCCGGTGGTGGTGGAGAACCGTCCCGGCGCGGGCGGCAACATCGGGATGGACTTCGTGGCCAAGGCCAAGCCGGACGGCTACATGCTGGGTTTGGGCCAGACCGCCAACCTGGCCATCAATCCCGCCCTGATGCCGCAGATTCCCTTCGACGCGGAAAAAGACTTCGCGGCGGTCTCCCTGATCGCGTCGCTGCCTGTCGTGCTGGTGGTCAAGGCCAACGCGCGCTGGCAGACCTTGTCCGACCTGATCAAGGATGCGCGCAGCGAGCCCGGCGCCATCAAGCAGGCCCTGGCGGGTTCCGGCACGGTAGGCCATCTGGCGGGCGAACTGCTCGCCTATCAGGGCAAGTTCCAGGTGCTGAACGTGCCGTACCGGGGCGCGGCGCCCGCGCTCAACGATCTGCTGGGCGGCAATACCGACTATATGTTCGCCACGCCGCAGGCCGCCCAGGAAATGCTCAAGGGCAAGGTGCTGCGGCCGTTGGCGGTCAGCTCTCGCGCGCGGCTGGCGATCCTGCCCGATGTGCCCACCGTGGCCGAGTCCGGCTACGAGGGATTCGAGGCGCTGGATTGGAAGGCGTTGGTGGCGCCGGCCGGCACGCCGCCCGAGGTCGTCCTGGCCGTCAATGCGGTCGTGGAGAAGGTGTTGGCCGATCCGGCCACCGTGGCCATGTTCACCGCCGAGGGCAGCACGGCCATGGGCGGAACGCCGCAGGCTGCGCAGCGCTACATCCAGGACGAACAGAAGAAGTGGGCGCGCCTGATACGCGAAGCCGGCATCCAGACCGCTGCCTGACGCGCCCCGCAGAACTTGCCAGGAGACAAATCCATGAAGCATCTTTTAGGAATCGCCGCGCTCGCCTGCGCTGTCGCGGCGCAGCCCGCCCTGGGCAGTACAGGAGCGCAATGGCCCGAGCGCCCCATCCGCCTGGTCGTTCCGTTCCCCGCCGGCGGCCCGACCGACATCGCCGCACGCGTGGTAGGCAAGGCGCTCTCCGACCGCTTGGGCACGCCCTTCGTCATTGAGAACAAGGCCGGCGCGCACGGCTTCATCGGCGCCAGCGAGGTTGCGCGCAGCAAGCCGGACGGATACACGCTGATGATGGCCAGCATAGGCACCATGGCGATCAATCCTGGGCTCTATCCCGACATCCCCTACGATGCGAACAAGGACTTCATGCCCCTGGCGCTGATTCTTACCGTACCCATCGCGGTCGTGATCAACCCGCAACAGATGCCGGTGCAGACAGTGGGCGAGCTGGTGGACTACCTGAAAGCCCATCCGGACCGAGTGAACTACGGTTCGGCGGGGAATGGCGGGTCTTCCCACCTGGTGCCGGAATACTTTAAGTACAAGACCGGCACCTCCATGACCCACATCCCCTACAAGGGTTCAAGCCCGGCCGTGACCGATCTGGTAGCGGGCCAAGTCCAGGTCATGTTCGATACCTTGCTGACCAGTACGCCCTTCGTGAAGGCCGGAAAACTGCGCATGCTGGCGGTCACGACAGCGCAGCGGCTGCCGGAATATCCGCAGGTTCCGACCATGGCCGAGGCGTTGGGCGCGCCGGATTTCGAGGCCTCGTCCTGGTTTGCGATGTACGCGCCCACCGGCACGCCGCAAACGGTGCAGCAAAAGTTGTCATCGGCCATCAACCAGGCCTTGGGTGATGCGGCGGTCAAGCAGCGGCTGGCTGAACTGGGTGCGATTCCGGCTGGAGGCACGCCCGGCGAACTGGAGGATTTCCAGCGGGCCGAGCAGCGCAAATGGCGGCAGGTCATCCAGGCGGCGGGAATACTGCCGGATTGAACCGGCGGGCAGGCTCAGGCTTCAGGCCCCGGGGCGAGGCCGCAGCCGGCCAGCCTTCCATTTCAACCGCAGCCTCTCCAGCGCCAGATACACGATGGGCGTGGTGTACAGCGTCAGGAACTGGCTGATGAGCAGCCCGCCGACGATGGCGATGCCCAGCGGCCGGCGCAGCTCCGAACCTTCGCCCATGCCCAGCACCAGGGGCAGGGCGCCCAGCAACCCCGCCAGGTTGGTCATGACGATGGGCCGCAGGCGCAGCATGGCGGCGCGGTGGATGGCTTGTTCAGGCGTCAGCCCTTCGCGCCGTTCCAGGCTGAGCGCGAAGTCGATCATCAGGATGGCGTTCTTCATGACGATGCCCACCAGCAGGAACAACCCCAGCAACGCGATCAGCGTGAATTCGATGCCGGCCAGGCGCAGCGCCAGCAGCGCGCCCACGCCGGCCGACGGCAGGGTCGACAGGATGGTAAGCGGATGCAGCGGGCTTTCGTACAGAATACCCAACACCAGGTAGATCGCCACCAGCACCGCCAGGATCAGCCAGGGCTGGTCCTGCAGGCTTTGCTGGAAGTTGCGCGCGTCGCCGCCCAGGCGGGTCTGGATGTAAGAGGGCACCATCAGCTCGGCCATGCTTCTGTCGATGGCGGCCAGGGCCTGTTGCAGCGACACGCCCTCGGCCAGGGAAAAGCCCACGCCCACGGCCGCGAACAGGCCATCATGGAACACGCGGTCGTTCACCAGCCCGTAGTCGTAGGTGGCGAAGGCCGTGAGCGGCACGCGGGTGCCGTCGGCGGCGACCACCTGCACCTGTTCCAGTACCTCGGGGTCCTCGGTGTAGCGCGGGTCCAGTTCCAGCACCACGCGGTACTGGTTCATGGCGTCGTACAGCGTGGCGACCTGGCGCTGGCTGAAGGAGTTGCTGAGCACGCTGCTGATGGTGCCCATGTCCACGCCCAGGCGTTGGGCGGCGGCGCGGTCTATGTCGATCACGACCTGTTGGGTGGCGCCGTCGCCTTCCGCGTCGACGTCGCGCAGTTCGGGAATCTCCTGCATGGCCTTGGAGATCTTGCGCGACCATTGCCGCAGCGCCGGCACGTCGCTGGCCATGATGGCCAGTTCATGGTCGCCAGAGTTGCCGAAGCCGCCGGGCATGCGCAGGTCCTGGTCCACGTTCAGGAAGAACATGCCGCCAGGTACGGCCGGGGCATGGGTGCGCAGCCAGTTGATGACCTCGGTCGACGATTCGCGGCGCTCGGCGGCGGGCTTCAGGCGGATCAGGAACAGGGAGTTGCTGATGCCCAGGCTGCCGCCGTTGTAGCCGATGACGTCCTGCACCGCTGGATGCTTGAGCACCAGCTGGCGGTACTGGTCGATCTTGGGCTGCATCACCTGGAACGAGAAGCCGTCGTCGCCGCGCACGAAGCCCACCAGCTGACCGGTGTCCTGCACCGGCAGGAAGCCCTTGGGCGCCTGCACGTACAGATAGACGTTCAGCCCCACTACGCCGGCCAGCAGCAACAGCGTCAGCCGGGCATGGCCCAGCACCCGCCACAGGGTGTTGCCGTACCAGGCATGGAGGCGTTCAAAGGCCGCCTGCATGCGCGAGGCGCGCCCGCCCGCTTTGGGCGCGGCCGGGCCGGCGGGCTTGAGCCAGCGCGCGCACAGGCTGGGGATGATGGCCACCGAGACCACCAGCGAGATGACGGTGGCTGCGACCAGGGTGATGGAGAACTCGCGGAACAGCCGCTCGACCAGGCCGCCCATGAACAGGATGGACACGAAGACCACGCTCAGCGCCACGGTCATGGCCACCAGCGTGAAGCCCACTTCGCGCACGCCGCGCAGCGCGGCCTTGCGCGGCGAGAGGCCGCGCTCGATGTGGCGCGAGATGTTCTCCAGCACCACGATGGCGTCGTCGACCACCAGGCCGGCCGCGACGATCAGCGCCATCAGCGACAGATTGTTCAGCGAGAAGCCCCACAGGTACATGACGGCGAAGGTGGCGATCAGGCACACCGGAATCGCCACGCTGGGGATGGCCGCCGCCCGCGCATTGCCCAGGAAGGCCCACACCACCAGGATCACCAGCGCGGTGGCCAGCCCCAGCGTGATGTGCGCTTCGCGCAGGGTGGCGTTGATGCCCGGCGAGCGGTCCAGCGCCACGGTCAGGTCCACGTCGGCCGGCATCAGCGCGCGCAGCCCGGGAAGAGCCTGGTTGATGGCGGCTATGGTTTCGATGATGTTCGAACCGGGCTGGCGGCTGATGGTCAGGACCACGGCCGGGTTGCGGTTGTGAAAGCCGCTGCTGTAGCGGTTCTCGACCGAGTCGCTCACGCGCGCGATCTGCGACAGCCGGATCACCGCGCCGTCCTGGTGGCGCACGATCAGGCTTTCGTAGTCGCGCGCGGCGCGGGGCTGTTCGGGCGTGCCGACCTCCCAGCGCCGGCTGGCGGAATCCAGTTGGCCTTGCGGCCGCATGGGCGCGGCGTCGGCGATGGCCTGGCGCACTTCGTCCAGCGCCACGCCATAGTGGGCCAACGCGTTGGAATTGACCTGCACGCGTACCGCCGGCAGCGAGCTGCCGCCCAGGGTCACTTCGCCCACGCCGTTGATCTGCGAAATCTTCTGCGCCAGCACGGTCGAACCCAGGTCGTAGAGTTCGCCCGCGGGACGGGTGGGCGAACTGAGCGCCAGCGCCATGATGGGCGCCTGGGAGGGATTGACCTTGCGGTAGCTGGGATTGCCCGGCATGCCGGCGGGCAGCTCGGCGCGGGCCATGTTGATGGCCGCCTGCACGTCGCGGGCGGCCTCGTTGATGTCGCGGTCCAGGTCGAACTGCAGTTGCACGCGGGTCGCGCCCTGGTTGCTGGACGAGGTCATGGCGCTGACGCCGGCGATGCTGCCCAGCGCGCGCTCCAGCGGCGCGGCCACGGTGCTGGCCATGCTTTCGGGACTGGCGCCCGGCAGTTCGGCCCGCACCTCGATCGTGGGAAAGTCGACCTGGGGCAAGGGCGCAACCGGCAGCAGCCGCCACGCGACCGCGCCCAGCAGGGTCAGCGCGATCGCCAGGAAGATGCAAGCGATCGGGCGGTGCAACAGAGCGCGGATCATGGCGCCGGGCCTTCAACCCCGGGTTTGGCGGCCGCGGCGCCGCGGCGTTGGCCCAGGCGGTGGAAGAAGAGATACACGGCGGGCGTGGTGAACAGGGTCAGGACCTGGCTGACCAGCAGACCGCCCACCATGACCCAGCCCAGCGGCTGGCGCAGTTCCGCGCCCGAGCCCGTGGCCAGCATCAGCGGCAGTGCGCCGAACAGCGCGGCCAGCGTCGTCATCAGAATGGGCCGCAGGCGCAGCAGCGCGGCTTCGCGGATGGCGGCCTGCGGCGCCAGGCCGCGCGAGCGTTCGGCCTCCAGCGCAAAGTCCACCATCATGATGCCGTTCTTCTTCACCAGCCCGATCAGCAGGATGATGCCGATGACCGCGATCAGGTCCAGCGGACGCCCGGTAAGCAACAGCGCCAGCAGCGCCCCGACGGTGGCCGAGGGCAGGGTGGACAGGATGGTCACCGGATGGATGGCGCTTTCATACAGCATGCCCAGCACCAGGTACATGGTGACCACCGCGGCCAGCATCAGCCACAGCGTGTTCGACAGCGAGGCCTGGAAGGCCGCTGCGGCCCCCTGCAAGCGCAGCTCCACGCTGACCGGCATGCCGATCTCTTGCCGCGCCGATTCGATGGCCTCGATGGCCTCGCCCAGCGAGCCGCCCGCGGGCAGGTTGAAGGACAGGTTGACGGCGGGGAACTGCGACAGGTGGTTCACAGCCAGCGGCGCCGCGCGCTCGCTGACGGTGGCCAGCGCCGACAGCGGGATCGCCTGTCCGTCTTCGCTCTGCAGATGGATGCGTTCCAGCGCGTCCGGGTTCAGCGCCAGCTTGCGGTCCACCTCCAGCACCACCCGGTATTGGTTGGATTGGGTGAACAAGGTCGCCACCTGGCGCTGGCCGAAGGCGTTGTAGAGCGTCTGCGCCACGTCGTCCATGGTCACGCCCAGACGGGCGGCGGCATCGCGCGAGACTTGCAGATAGGCCTGGCGGCCGTCGCCTTGCAGGTCGGTGGAAACGTCGGCCAGCTCGGGCGCCCGGGCCAGGCGTTCGGCCAGCGCGTTGGTCCAGCGGGCCAGCAGCGGGCTGTCCGGCGAGGTCAGGGTGAACTGGTACTGGCCGCGGCTCACGCGGTCCTCGATATTGAGCTCCTGCACCGGCTGCAAGTAGAGCGAGATGCCCTGGACCTCGCGGGCGCGCGCATCCAGCCGCGCCATGATGTCCGCCAGCGGTGCGCTGCGCTCCGACCAGGGCCGCAGATTGATCAGCAGCCGGCCGGTGTTCAAAGTGGTGTTCATGCCGTCGATGCCGATGAAGGACGACAGGCTGACCACGTCCGGATCGGCCAGCAAGGCCTCCGCCACCGCCTGCTGGCGCCGCGACATGGCGTCGAACGAGGTGCTTTGGGACGATTGCGTCACGCCTTGCAGCGTGCCGCCGTCCTGGGTCGGGAAGAAGCCCTTGGGCACGGCCAGGTACAGCAATCCCGTCAGCGCCACCGTCGCCAGCATCACGGCCAGCGTCAGCCGTTGATGGCGCAACGTCAGGTCCAGCCAGCCGGCGTAGCGAGTCTGGATGCGGTCCAGCAGCCCGGGGCGCGTCGGTTCGTGCGCGGGCAGCAGCCGCGCGCACATCATCGGCGTCAGCGTCAGCGACACCGCCAGCGATATCAGGATGGCGACGGCCAGCGTGACCGCGAACTCGCGGAACAGCCGGCCCACCACGTCTTCCATGAACAGCAACGGGATCAGCACGGCGATCAGCGACAGCGTCAGGGACACCAGCGTGAAACCGATCTGGCCGGCGCCCTTGAGCGCCGCCGACATGGGGCTGTGGCCCTGCTCGCGGTAGCGCGCAATGTTCTCCAGCATCACGATGGCGTCGTCCACCACGAAGCCCGCGCCGATCGTCAGGGCCATCAGCGTCAGGTTGTTGGTGGAGAAGCCCGCCAGGTGCATGAAGCCGAAGGTGCCGATCAGGGACAGCGGCACGGCCAGGCTGGGGATCAGCGTGGCGGGCAGGTTGCGCAGGAACAGGAATGTCACCAGCACCACCAGGCCCACGGCGAAGGCCAGTTCCCATTGCACGCCGCGCACCGACGCGCGGATGCTCTCGGTGCGGTCCGTCAGCACGCGGACCTGCGCGGCGGCGGGCAGGCTGGCCGTCAGTTGCGGCAGCAGCGCCTTGACCTGGTCGGCCACGGCGATGACGTTGGCGCCCGGCTGGCGCTGGATGTTGACCAGCACGGCCGGCTGCTTGTCGACCCAGGCGGCCAGGTAGCGGTCTTCCGCCCCGTCCTCGACCGTGGCGACCTGGCCCAGCCGTACCGGCGCGCCGTTGCGCCAGGCCACGATCAGTTCGCGGTATTCCTCGGCGCTTTGCAGCTGGTCGTTGGCGTCCATGATGACCGAGCGTACCGGCCCGTCGAAGCTGCCCTTGGGTTGGTTCGAATTGGCCTTGGAGATGGCTTCCTGCACGTCGGTCAGCTGCAGGCCGCGCGCGGCCAGCGCCATGGGATTGACCTGCACCCGCACCGCCGGCCGCTGGCCGCCCGCCAGGCTGACCATGCCCACGCCGGACAACTGCGACAGGCGTTGCGTCATGCGGGTGTCGACCAGGTCGTAGACCTGGGGCAAGGGCAGGGAATCGGACGTGACCGCCAGCGTCAGGATGGGCACGTCGGCGGGGTTGACCTTGCGGTACACGGGCGGCGTCGGCAGGTCATTGGGCAGCAGCGCGCCGCTGGCGCTGATGGCCGCCTGGACTTCCTGCTCGGCCACGCCCAGCGAGACGTCCAGCGAGAACTGCAGCGTGATCACCGAGATGCCGCTGCCGCTGGTGGAGGACATCTGCTTCAGACCCGGTATCTGTCCGAAGCGCCGCTCCAGCGGCGCGGTGACGGTGCGCGCCGTCACGTTCGGACTGGCGCCGGGGTACTGCGTGGTCACCTGGATGATGGGATAGTCCACTTGCGGCAGCGCCGCCACGGGCAGCATGCGCCACGCCAGGATGCCCGACAGCAGCAGGGCGATCATCAGGAAGGACGTGGCGACGGGGCGCAGGATGAAGGGGCGCGACAGGCTCATGATTTCTGCGGTTCGACAATTTGCACGTCGCGGCCGTCATGCAGGCGGTCCACGCCTTCGACCACCACGCGTTCGCCTTCGGCCAGGCCGGCCTGCACGACGATGCGGCCGGCATTGGCCGGACCCAGCTCCAGCACGCGGCGCGTGGCGCGTGTGTCCTCGCCGATCACGAACACGAAGGCGCCCTCGGAGCCGTACTGCACCGCCGCCGTGGGAATGGAAATGACGTTGTCCTGCTGCACCACCGCCAGCCGGATGTTCACGAACTGGTTCGGAAACAGCGATTCGTCGGCGTTGGCAAAGCGCGCGCGCAGCCGTACGGTGCCGCTGGCGGCCTGGATGCGGTTGTCCAGCGCCTCCAATGTGCCCACGGCTAGCAGGCGGCGGTCGTCCGCGTCCCAGGCCTGGACCCGCAGCGCGGCGTCGCGCGCCTGGGCCTGGCGCAGGATGTCCAGGCGCGTTTCGGAAATACTGAAGAGCGCCGAGATCGGCCGCGTCTGCACCAGCGTGGTCAGGCCCTCGGCGTCGGCGGCGCGCACGTGGTTGCCGGCGTCGATGCGGCGCAGCCCGATGCGGCCGTCATGGGGCGCGACGATACGCGTGTGGTCCAGCAGCCGCCGGGCATCGGCCACCTGGGCCTGGTTGCGTTGCCGCTGGGCGGCATAGACGCGCACCTGGGCTTCGGCGGTATCCAGCTGCTGGCCCGCCACTGCTTCCTGGCGCGCCAGCTTGCGGTAGCGCTGCAGGTCGGCCTCGGCGTTCTCCAGCAGCGCTTGGGTGCGCGCCAGTTCGCCTTCGGCCGCGGCCAGCGCCGCAAGATAGGGACGCGGATCGATCTCAGCCAGCATCTGGCCGCGCGTCACGGCCTGGCCTTCGGTGAAATGCAGCTTCAGCAGTTCGCCATCGACCTGGCTGCGCAGGGTCACTTGCGCCAGCGGCGTAATGGTTCCAAGCGCATGCAGGTCGCGCTGCAGCGGACCGGCGCTGGCGGCCTCGACCGCGACAGCGACCGGAATCTGCCCATACTCGGGCGGACGCGCGGCGGGAGAGCCCTTGGATCCGGCGTACCAGAACGCCAGGGCGGTCAATATGGCCAGCGCGGCGGCGATCAGGACCAGGTGTTTGCGGGGGAAATGAGGGCCCGTGGAAGGGGGCAGGGACATCGGGACTGCCAGGCTAGGGGGTTACGGACAGTCCGGATTCTATATGAATAAAAACTATTCGCGTTTTTGCGTCAGTGAATTGTCAGCTTCGAGCGCAACCGCGATCAGGGTCCGCAGCAGTTCCCCCGGGTAATCGGCCCGCAGCGCGCATGGGGGGGAAGGCGCGCTTCACGCCGCTTTGGACGGCCTGCGCTCGGGTTCAAGGACGGCTGGAGAGCGCTTGCGCGGCGGGTTCGCAGGAATCGCGATAAGCAACCGCATACATCGCCGCCACCAGAAATACGAGCGGGATGCAGGGCAGAGCGCTCATCGCTGCCCGCGCCAATCCAACATCCGGGTAGCCGTACGCGACCATGCCCAGGATGTAGCCGGCATGGCCGGCCGCCGCGATCAACATGAGCAGCGCCAGCATCAGCGGCCAGGGTTTGTACGGCATGGCGGCGCGCGTGGCTTGGAAACCGTACTCGCCGGTTACCGCCGCGCGCGGCAGGCTCAGGCCATACATCGCCAGCGCGTACAGCGTTGGCACCCAGATCAGCGCCAGCGCGGCGCACAAGGCGCTCCAGAACACAGTGTCATTCGATCCGGTCAGCACCATGTAGATCACATAGGGCAGGTCCCCGGTAGCGCGAGCCATCGCAGTGGCTGCAATGACGAGCGCGCTGAGCAAGGCCAGATGACGGGCCTGCGCCGCGCTGCCGCGGGTGGCGCCGACGCCCGCCGGGTCGCCTGGCTTGACGACGCGATGCCAGGCGCAGGTCATGCGCGCCAACAAAATCACGTTGATCAGCGCCAGCGCCATGAACAGCCCATCCCCGTACGGAAACAGGTTGGCGATCAGCAAGGCGAAAGGCAGCGACACGATGAACAGCGCCAGCGACCAGGGGGCTGCGGCCAGCATGGCGCGGCCTCGCTGGCGTATGGCGTCAGCCGTCGCCGCGACGAAATGGCGGGCTCCGAGTTTGGTCGACAAGAGGGTGTGCTGCCTTAATTGCTGCGATAGTTGTTGGCTTCGCGCTCGCCGGCCCATTTGCGCAGCGCGGCGATGAACTCGGGGCAGACGTTGCCGTCCACTTGGCTGTCGATGATGACGCTGTTCTGCATGCGCATCACCACGCTGCATTCATAGACCTTGGTGCGGCCGCTGTAGTAGCCGTGGTTGGTATTCTGGAACACCGGCGTGGCGGCGCTGGTCGAGGTGGCCGGAATCATGCCGACCACCTGCTGCGAAGTGCCGGTCGAGACCCATTCTGTATAGGGCGCGGTCTGGTAATCGGACCAGATGAGTTCCATCGTGTTGCCCACCCCGCGCTTTTTCGACGGCTCGCCCAGCGCCGTGATGGCGTCGGCCACCGGACGGCCCTTCATGTTCTTGGCCACGTTCACGCTGGGCGAGAACGACAGCCCCGACGAGAAGATATTGGTCAGCGACGGCAGCGTCGAACTGCCGCCCGTGGGCATCGGCGCGCAGCCGGCCAGGGCGGCCAGGGCCAGCGACACCGGCAGGGCGCGGCCCAGCAACCAGGTCGAACGGAGTCGCGATTTATTCATGCTGAGCCCTAGCTCCCTCAAAGATCCGGCGTGCCGCAACATAATTCAGCGGTCGCAAGATTTTGTCTTGTTTTGGTTTCGGTTCGTGACGAGTCGTATCGTGGCGTCGGGCATCTTGAAGGGGCGACGGATGCGTCCGCGCGCCCGCATGACCCTGCGCCGTGAGGCGCCGATGTTACCGAAAAAATAGTGGCGCATCATCTTCGGGCCGCTGCAAAATTGGTTACGTTATGCCCGGAAACGCGTTCACACAGGGGATAGAAGACAAACTGTAACGTGCTACGATCCGCGCGTTCTGCGCCCGGGGCGCCTTGGCGATCAGGCATCGCGGGGCGCGCGGCGCTACAACTACTGGATATTGCACACCCATGATGCTCGCGCGATTGCTGGTTCAGTTCCGTTCCACCGTGGCCGCACTGGCCGGCGCAGGCGCGCTGGCCCTGGGCCTTGCCGCCGCGCCCGCGGCGCATGCCGACACGCTGTACGGCGCCGTGGCCACTGACGAAGCTCACGCCAAGCTGTATTGGGTCATGCCCGAAACCTCCACCAAGGAAGCGCAGGACGCCGCGCTGGCCAAGTGCAACAAGGCGGGCGGCAAGGGTTGCAAGAACGTCACCTCGTTTTCGGACAGCTGCGTGGCGTTCTCGCGCAATTCGCGTAGCGACCTGTTCTGGGGCACCAGCGTGTCGTCCGAGGTCGCCGCGAAGAAGGCCATCCGCACCTGCACCAACGACAGCGCCGACGGCAAGTGCAAGCTTGCCGTCATGCCCTTGTGCGTCGGTCCCGGCTACAGCGAGGCCGAACTGAAGGCGCCCGACACCGCCACGCCCGCCCAGCTCGAAGCCCTGTCGGCCAAGCTGGACTCGCGCGGCTACTGGGGCTCGGTGGCCGAGAAGGAGTCGGGCCAACTGACCTACGCCGACGGCTATCCGAGCGAGAAGGATGCGGTCGAGGCCTTGCTCAAGTGGGAAGACTGCGTCGGCTGCCGCACGGTGCTCACCTACACCGACACCTGCGTCGGCATGGCCTGGGGCAAGGGCAGCAAGGGCCGCGGCACCAGCTTTACCGCGAAGAACACCGATCCCGTGGCGGCGCGCGACGAGGCACGGGCCACCTGCGACGCCAAGAGCGGTGGCTTGACCTGCGTGGCCTTCGTGCGCTGCTCGGGACGGGCTTACATCAGCGGCTACAAGGGCGAGGACGAGAAGGCAAATTGATCGCGGCCTTCAGGCCACGATCCGCACGGGAACCTCCGCCGGCACCAGCGCACGGGTCAGCTTGACCCAGTCCTCGTGTGCCAGGTGGGGCCGCACTACGTCGAGCACGGCGGCGTAGACAGGGGCGGGAGCGGCCGCCTGTACGCCCGCCAGCAATTCGGCGCGTTCGGCGGGCGTCATGGCCGGAACCATCCAGCGCATGATGCAGAGGTTCTCGACCGGCGGCAGAGATGCCACGATGGCGCCCTCCAGCGCGCGCAGTTCCTCGTCGCTGTAACAGGACCACAGCACCTGGTTGTGCTGCGTTTCCTCGACGTGCATGTGGGCAAAGTTCTCGCCGACGAACAGCGCCAATTGCCGGTACAGCCGCAGCGCGGCCTGCGCCTGCGTGGCGCCGCAGCCGATGGCCAGCAGGGCGGATGCCGCGGCGCGCAACCCGGCGATTGCCGCGAGGTGTTCGACATGCTCCGCGGCGATGCGCTCGCTGGAACCGGGGCGGCGCGCTTCCATCGCCGTATGCACAAAATCGTTTTCATGCCCGAGATGGCTGGCGCAGATGTCGGCCAGCTCCTGCACGCGCTCGCATGCCGCCCGTGTTTCGGCGGGGTCGTCGACGTCGATGCGGCCCACGGCCTGCAAGGTATCCAGCATCATGGCGCGCAAGGCCTTGTGGATGCCGACATAGATGTCCATGCGCGGCGGCGTGCCGGCGCTGGACGAAGGGGAGTACTGGGCTTCGGTATTGCGGTTCATGGTGCTGGCCTTGAAAAGGGGAGTCGCGAGGCGTTTGCCGGCTTCCCGGCAATGGCCGGATTCGGTCCGGAAACCGGGCAAGGAAAGTGTAGGAACGTCGCGGCGCGCGCGTTGCTAAGAGTTTGTTAAGCAAGCGCTAAAAAATCGCTAAACGGCATGCGATCCGGGCGGGGGCCTTGGGCTATGATTTCTGGCACCGTCGAGCTTCAATAGCCCAGAGGTTTCCTGCCGTGCCGATACTGCCCGCCGAATGGAGCCTGTGCCTGCCCATGCTGCCTTCGCTGCGGCTGGGCAGTTGCGATCGGGACGGCAACCCCCACGTCTGCCGGGCCCTGGCCGCGGACATGCTGCCGGACGGCCGCATGCTGGTGCTGTTGGCCGAACATGCCGCGCCCCTGGTCGTGGCCGCCATCCGCGAGACCGCCCAGGTCGCCATGCTGGCCACCTCGCCGCGCACGAACCGCACGCTGCATCTGAAAGGCCGTGACGCTTGCGTTGAACCCGCCTTGCCCGTCCATGCTGAACTGGTGGCGTCGCGGCGCAACACGCTGACACGGGAACTGGCCGAAGTCGACGGCTTTGCCGGCGCCCCTTTCCTGGATCACTGGTACGGGGTAGCGGTGCATGAATTGGTGGCGGTGCGCTATACCGTGGCGGGAGCCTGGAACCAGACGCCGGGCCCGCATGCCGGTCAGGCCGTGGAACTGGAGCCAGGCCCATGAGCGTATTGACCCTGCTGGCAGTCCGCCGCGTCCTGGATGGCGGCATTCCGCCCACCTTGTGCAGCGTCTCGGCCGACGGCATCCCCCATGTCAACCTGCTGTCGCACGTGGAGTACGTGGATGGCGGCCATGTGGCCTTGACCTTCCAGTTCTTCAACCGCAGCCGGGAGAACATTCTCGCCACGGGGCGCGCCAGTCTGATGGTGGAAGACCCGTGCACCGGAGGCAGCCTGGCCTTGCAATTGCGCTACCTGCGCACCGAAACCGAAGGCCCGGTGTTCGAGCGCCTGCGCGCGAAGCTGGCCGGCATTGCCGCGCATACCGGCATGGAGCAGGTGTTCCGCCTGCGCGGCGCCGACATCTACGAGGTGCTGGATATCCGGCCCATGCACAGCGGCGCGCCGCTCTCCACGCTGCAGCCGCGCTGCGACCTGGCTACCGGCGCGCGGGCGGTGTCGGCGCGGCTTGCCGAGTGCGACGAGCTGAGCCTATTGCCTCAGGTCGCCATGGACGGCTTGCGCCGCGACCTGGTCGTGAACCACGCCATCCTCTGGCTGCTGGATGAGCAGCGCCAGACCCTGTATGCCCTGGCCAGCATGGGTTATGCCCAGCAGGGCGTGGGTGCCGAAGTGCCGCTGGCCGAAGCCGGCCTGGCGGGCGTGGCCGCGCGCGAAGGCGTGGCGCTGCGCATAGGCCATATGGCGCGCATGTACCGGTATGGCCGCACCCTGCATCAGATGGCCAGCGGCCAGGGCCCGATCGAAGGCGAGCCCATCGTGCTGCCTGGCTTGGCCACGCCTTGCAGCCAGTTGGCCGTGCCGCTGCGCGCGCGCGGGCGCACCGTGGGCGCGCTGCTGGTCGAAAGCGAGAGCGACCAGTTCTTCGGGTATGACGACGAGGACGCATTGGCGGTGTTGTGCGCACAGCTGGCGCAGGCGCTGTTGACGCTGCAAGGCGCGGAACTGGACGTGGGGGCGCCGTCGCCGGACGAGGCTCGGAGCGGCCCGGCCGCGCAGGGGGCGCCTCTCAAGCTGCGCTACTTCCCACGCGATGGCTCGGTCTTCATCGACGGGCAGTACTTGATCAAGGGCGTGGCGGGAGCAATCTTGTGGAAGCTCGCGCGCGACGCGCAGTGCCATGGGCGTTGGGGTTTTTCCACACGGGAGCTGCGGCTTGCCGGCAGCTCCCTGGGCTTGCCCGACGTGCAGGACAACCTAGGCGTGCGCCTGCTGCTGTTGCAGCGTCGCCTGGCTGACTGGGGCGGGCCCTTGCAGATCCGCAAGCTGCGCCGGGGCTGTTATGAACTGGTGCCGGGCAGGGCGCTGTTGCTGGAGTCCGCGGGCGGACTTGCGGCTTGACTCCCGGCGGGGAGGCATCAGCCTTTTGGCTGGGAATCACAGGTGATCGGGGCCCGGAATGCGGCGCTACACTGAAAGATCCAGGGTTCCTCGACATCAATGGAGTTTTTCATGAAAAAGTCCATACGCCCCTGTACCGCGACGCTTCTTTCCCTGTTCTGCCTGTGCGCCACCGCACAGATGGTAACGCCGCTCAAAGGGCAGTCGCCCCAAACCACCCAGCAAGACATCAGCGCATGCCAGGCTCTGGCAGGCAGCGGCGCTAGCGCCAGCACCAGCACGGACGATCCTAAGTCCGGCGGGCGCGTCCGTGGCGCCGCTGCGGGCGCGGCAGCGGGTGCGGCAGTAGCCGGCGCGCGCGGCAATCAGCACGAGGAGGTCTACGACCGGATGAGCGATGACGCCAAACAGCAGTACCGGCAGAACCAGGCGAAAGACGCGGCGGCGGCAGGGATGGTCGTGGGCGGTTCGCGGCAACGCCAGGACCGCCGCCAGGATCGCGCCGAGGCGTCGCAGCAAAATGCCGCAGCCACCTCCGCTTACAGCACTTGCATGCAGCAGCGCGGGTATCAAGTGGCGCCGTGAGCCGCGAGGGTTGCATGATTGATTGTTGAACGGCGCGGTCCTGCTTTGGATTGCGAGTGAGAATAAATCTCAGTACAATCCGGCGACTTTCAAACGACCCGCGCCGCATGAGCCGCAACCCTTTGCTGGCGTCCAACACGACGCCCGCATCCGCCGACGACACGAACGGAAATTCCAGCGCGATCGCCAAAGCCTACGCGCGCTGGCGTTTGCCGCTCATGCGCGGCCTGGCCAGGTTCAAAGGCAGCATCGGCAGCGCCGAAGACGCGCTGCATGATGGGGTCGTCAAATGGGTAGCGGCCAACCCGGCGCTGGATTCCCCTGACGAGCAGGGCGCCTACTTGCGCAGGACGGTGTTGAACGGCGTGGCCGACGAGTTCCGCGAACGCAAGGCGGGCCGGCGGCTGCAGACGGTGTCGTTCAATGAGGCCGAAGAGGGCGTGCAGGCCCTGGCGGCGGGCGATGCGTCGTGTCCCATGCGCGCGGCGGCGCATCAACAGCGTCTGGAGCGGCTGGGCGCTGCCTTGCAGGAACTCCCCGAGCGCCAGCGCGAAGCTTTTGTGCTGTGCCGTTTCGACGGGCTGACACAGGACGAAGTCGCCGCCCGCATGCAGATATCGCGGCGCATGGTCGTCAAGCATCTGGCGCGCGCCATCGCCTACTGCGAGGTCCGGGTGCACTATGCTACGGTTGCGCAGATGCAGCAATTGCATCGGCCCGCCGGCGATGACGCCGGCCTGGACAATAACAACAATAGCGACTCCGCCTCGCCATGACCGACCCGTCTTCCTCAGCTTCGCCGGATACGCTCGCCTTGCACGAGGCCGCGGCCGAATGGCTGGTGCGCCGCCAGGATGCCAGCTGGTCGTCCGCGGACGAACAGGAACTGCATGCCTGGCTGGCTGCCCGTCCCGCGCACCGGCAAGCGTACTCGCGGGTGGCGCGCACCTGGGAGGACCTGTCGCAGGCGCCCCGGCCCGCGCTGGCTTCCGACGGGCAGGCGGCCAGCCGTCCATCCCGGCCCTTGCCGCGACGCGCCTCGCGGGAAGCATCTGGCCGCCGCGCGGTCCAGCCCGGTTTCTGGGGGGTGCTGCTGGGGCAACCCGTCTTTTCAAAGACCTTCGCCGCCGCCTGTGCGGCGCTGGTCGTGGGCGGCGGTTTTGGCTGGTATCGCTGGGACAATACGCCCGGCTATGTGTTGAGCGTGAGAACTGCGGCGGCAGAGGTACGTCAGCTGGACCTGCCCGACGGCTCGCATGTCGCGTTGAATTTCGGCAGTACGCTGGAGGTGCGTTACTACCCGCGGCGCCGCGAGCTGGTGCTGAACCAGGGCGAAGGATTTTTCGACGTGGCGCCGGATACCGGCCGTCCGTTCACCGTTGATGCGCAACAAAGCCGGATCACCGTGGTGGGCACGGCCTTCAATGTGCGAAACACGCCGGATGACGTCATCGTCAAGGTGTCGCATGGCCGCGTGCGTGTGCAGCCCGACCGCGACAAGGCCAGGCCGGAGCTGTCTCTGGGCGCCGAGCAAGGCGTGACCGTGGATGCGCGAAACTCCACCTATCAGGCGGTGGCGGCGGTCCCGGACGGCGTGGGCGGATGGCGCAACGGCCGTCTGGTGTACCGGCGCACGCCGCTGGGCGAGGTGGCCCAGGAAGTCGCGCAGTACCTGGGCAAGCCGGTGGCGCTGGGCAGCCCGGGCCTGAAGTCGCTGCCGGTCTCGGGCTTTGCCGCGACCAATGCGCCCGCCGCGTTCCTGGAAGCCTTGCCGGATCTGCTGCCGGTGCAGGTCAAGCGCGCGCCCGACGGCGGCTATCTCATCCTGGACCGCTGAGCGTCCAGGAGGCCTGCCTGAAAATTATTTTTGTTCGCATGCGGTACGCGGGTTCCCAATCCCGTCCTGGAATCCGTTTACTCCTGCAAGGCCGGTAGCGGCCAACAACGATGGAGTGGGAATGGGACGGGGATTGTTGAAGGACGCGCTTGCTGGCGGCGCGTTGACGGCGGGCATGCAGCTCAGGGCCATGCCGGGAATGGTGGCGTGCGCGCTGGCCGCCCTGGCGTCGCCCGCCGCGGTGCAGGCGCAGCAGCAGGCGGCGCAGGTCGATTTCAGCATTCCGGCTCAGCCGCTGGAACATGCCCTGAGGCTGTTCTCCGAGCAGTCCCGGCATCAGGTGCTGTTCGATGAAAGCGTGGTGGCGGGCAAGCGCGCGCCGGCGGTCAATGGCCGCTATGCGCCGCGCGAAGCGCTGGATCAGTTGCTGGCCGGCGCCAACGTGCGCGTGAACAGCGCCAGGCCGAACGTGTACACCTTGACGGCCATCGGGCAATCCTCGGGCGATGCGGTGACGCTGCAGTCGGTGACGGTCAGCGGCAGCGGCGTGGGCAATCCGACCACCGAAGGAACCGGCTCGTACACGAGCGATGCCATCACGATCAGCAAGATGACGCAGTCGGTCAGGGAAACGCCGCAGTCGGTCAGCGTGCTCACGCGTCAGCTGCTGGACGACAAGAACCTGACCACGCTGGACGAGGCGCTGGCGCAGACCACGGGCGTGACGAAGACGGCAAGAAACTTCGGCAATCACAAGTTCTCGATACGTGGCTTCACGGTAGACGACAACAACTATCTGGTCGACGGCGTGGCTGGCGTGGTCTATGCCCCGGTGGGCTGGCTGCCCATCGACACCGCCGTGTTTGACCGGGTCGAAGTGCTGCGCGGCGCGGCGGGCTTGATGCTGGGCTCGGCGGATCCCAGCGGCGCGATCAACATGGTGCGCAAGCGTCCGCGCGGCGAAGGCCATTTCGAGGGCTCC
Source organism: Achromobacter pestifer (assembly GCF_013267355.1). Classification (NCBI taxonomy): domain Bacteria; kingdom Pseudomonadati; phylum Pseudomonadota; class Betaproteobacteria; order Burkholderiales; family Alcaligenaceae; genus Achromobacter; species Achromobacter pestifer. The sequence continues at coordinate 6,578,277 of NZ_CP053985.1, read as the reverse complement.
ACGACGGTGGGATCCTGGGACAACTACCGCATGGAGCTCGACGGCGGCGGCCCGCTCAACGAGTCCGGCACGGTGCGCGGCCGCCTGGTAACCGCTTATCAGGACCGCCATTACTTCTACGATGGCACGAAGTCGAAATCGCCCCTGGTCTACGGCGTGATCGACGCCGATCTCGGGCGCGACACGACGTTGACCTTCGGCGCGCGCCACCAAGCCACCAATACGGACGGCTACTGGATTTTCGGCCTGCCGCGTTATACCGACGGCGGCGCGCTGGACGTTTCGCGCTCGACCTCCTTGCTTCAGGACTGGAACCGGCAGAAGGGCCAGGTGAACGAAGTGTTCGCCGAGGCCGAGCACCGGTTCAACCAGGACTGGAAGGCGCGCCTGTCGCTCAACCATACCGAGGTCGACCTGGACCAGCGCGTGGCCATTCCGATCGGCGGCGTGGATCGGGCGACCGGCGTGGGCTCGCGCTTCTACACCATCTATTTCAACAATGCGCACGTGAAGAGCGACGGCGTCGACCTGAACACCACCGGCAGTTTCCAGGCGCTGGGCGGCACGCACCAGGTCCTGCTCGGCACCAGCTGGTCGCGCCAGCGCGTCAACCAGAAATGGGCGAATCTGGACACCGACACGCCCATCAACGTGTATGACCCTGACCATTCCTCCATCCCGGAACCGGCGCGTCCGGCCTGGGACAGCGGGGAAACGTCGCGGCTGGAGCAGACCAGCGTCTACGGCAGCATGCGGCTGCAACTGGCGGACCCGCTGCACTTGCTGCTGGGCGGTAAGTTCAGCTGGCTGAAGTACCGGTCCAACGATGGGCTGACGGGCAGGATGACCCGGGACTATGAACAGAAGCATGAATTCACGCCCTACGCCGGACTGGTCTACGACCTGGACCAGCAATGGTCCGTCTACACCAGCTATGCGGACACCTACCAGCCGCAGAGCACCTACGTAACGTCTTCGGGCAAGCCGCTGGACCCGTCCATCGGCGCCAACTACGAGGCGGGCGTGAAGGGCGAACTCTACGACGGACGCCTGAACGTATCCGCGGCGGTGTTCGCAGTGAAGAAGTCCGGCATCGCAGTAGAGGACATGGCGGCCACGGGAAGCTGCCCGGGCTCGCTGGCTTCGCCCAATTGCTATCGCAACGGCGGCACCCTGCGCAGCAAGGGCTTTGAACTGGAAGCCAGCGGCGAACTGTCGCCGGGCTGGCAGGTGATGGCCGGCTACACCTACGTCACCAGCCGCGACGACGAAGGCGAAACCATCAGCGCGGAGACCCCGCGCCATCTGTTCCGCCTGTCCACCACGTACCAGTTGCCGGGCCGCTGGAATGCCTTCAGCGTCGGCGGCGGCGTGTCGGCGCAAAGCGGCTACTCGTACAAGGCCTACGACGACATGTCGGTGCGGATGGGCGCGCCCGGCCGCGCGGTGTGGGATCTGCGCGCGGGCTATCGCATCAACAAGCACTGGTCCGCCAGCCTGAACGTGGCGAACGCGTTCGACAAGGACTATTACGGCATGGTCAGCCAGATCCGGCGCGGCAACCACTATGGCGAGCCTCGCAACGTGATGCTGACCTTGCGGGGAACGCTGTGACCGGCCTTGCTGGCGGCGGGGCTGGCGGCCGCGCGCGGACGCGGTCGTGAAGGGGGGATTCCGCCAGAGCATGTCCTGGCTGCACACCTGGTGCGGCCTGACCTGCGGCTGGCTGCTGTGCGCCATCTTCCTGACCGGCACGCTCAGCGTCTTCCGGGAGCCCATTACGCGCTGGATGGAAGCGGGGCCGCCGGCCAGTTCAGCCGCCGACGCCGCGGATGCCCGGCAGTGGCTGTCGCGCGCCACGCAGGAGCTGTCGTCCCGCGCGGCGGCAGCGTCCGCTTGGGACATTTCCTTGCCGGCCCGGCCCGGCTGGCCCGCGCAACTGTCGTGGCGCACCGACGACGGCACACGCCATGAGGTCTGGCTGGACTCGCGCACAGGTGCGGTGCAGCCGCCGCCCCAGATACGCGAGACAGAGGGCGGCCGGCATTTCATGTCCTTCCACTACACCTTGCACGGCGGCCTGCCGGGCTACTGGCTGGTGGGCTGGATATCCATGTGCATGCTGGTCGCGCTGGTGTCGGGCGTGGTGGTGCACAAGCGCATCTTCAAGGACTTCTTCACTTTTCGCCCGGGCAAGGGACTGCGCAGCTGGCTGGACGCGCACAATGCCACGGCGGTGCTGACGCTGCCGTTCCTGTTCATGATCGGCTACACCGGCCTGGCGTTCTTCTACACCAGCTACATGCCGTGGCCGCTGCACGCGGCGTATGGCGACGACACAGGCGCCTACCGCCGCTATCAGGCCGAGCTTGCGCCTGCGCTGTCTGTGCCTCGCATCGCCGAGCCGGGTTTGGGCGGAGTCCCGGATCTGTACCCCTTGCTGTCGCGGGCGCGCGAGCTGACCGGGCAGGAAGCGGCGCGCATCACGATCGAACGTCCGGGCGACGCGCGCAGCATCGTCCTGGTGTCCGGCCGCAAGCCGTTGGCCGGCGCGGCCCCGCAGCTGCTCACCGAAGCCAGCCACGTTGCGTTCGATGCGGCAAGCGCAGCGGTCTTGCAGGTTGTGCCCGCCCAGCACGACGGGTTTGAACCAAAGCAGGTCCACGAGACGATCGAAGCCCTGCACAAGGCGGACTTCGGCGGATGGACCATCAAGTGGCTGTACTTCTTCAGCGGCCTGATGGGCACCGCCATGATCGCCATCGGCACGCTGCTGTTCTCCCTCAAGCGGCGCAAGAAGAGCGAGCATGAGTTCGGCGCGGCCACCGCGCGGGTCTATCGCTGCGTCGAAGCCTTGAACGTGGCGGCGCTGGCGGGCATCGCCGTGGCAAGCGTCGCCTACTTTTATGGCAACCGGCTGATCCCGGCTGCCTGGCCGGACCGCAACGCCTGGGAGATCCGCTTTTTCTTCGCCGTGTGGGCCGCGACTCTGGCCCATGCATTGTGGCGCCCGCCACGCAGCGCATGGATCGAGCAATTGGCTGCGGCAGCGGTGCTCTGCCTCGGGCTGCCGATGTTGAACTGGGCGACGACGGGCCGGCACGCGTGGGCCTATGCCGCCCGCGGAGAATGGCTGCAGGCGGCAGTGGAAATCACCGCGCTGGCATTTGGCCTGCTGCTGGCCTGCATGGTCCATGCGCTGCGGCGCCACTGGAAGGCTGCGCCGACGGTCGCCGCGCCGCCGTCGCGCAAGGCGCCGCCCGCCAGCCACGACGCCGCAGCGCATTGTTGGGGGATCGCCAGCCGCTTGATCGCCGCGGCTGCGGGCGGCTACCTGCTCTCCGCTTTGGCGATGTCGGCCCTGGCGCTGGCGTGGCCTGTCTTGGCCGGCGCATCGCCGGCAGTCGGCGTGCTGGCCGGAACGCTTTTGAGCTTTGTCGTGTACACGGCGATCGGCTTGGCCGTGTTCGGCGTCCGCAGCGCGGAACGGGCTTGGGCGCTGATCGCGCTGGCTAGCCTGGCGTCTGGCGTGGTGGTGCTCGGCCTGCGCGCATAGCGGCAAGTCGCTCTAGCGGCCGCCGACGGGAAACGTCAGGAACGCTCGCCCATTGCTCCCAGCCGCGCCTGCATCAACTCCAGCAAGGCCCGAACCCGCGCCGTGACCGAATGCCGATGGCTGTATGCCCCCAACAATTGCAGCGGCGCGGGCCGCAGATCCAGCGGCACCTCCACCAGGCGGCCGGCTGCCAGGTCTTCCTGGCAGCCAAAGGCCGCCAGTATCGCGAAACCTATGCCTTGCCGCGCGCCCGCGCCTGCCAGTTCGCCACTGTTGACGCGGTAGCGGCTGCGGACCGGCACCTTGACGATTTCGCCGGCGGCATCGATGAATTGCCAGGGTTGGCCTTTCAGCGCGCTCAAGGTGGTGATGCAGGGCAGGGACCTGAGCTCCCGCACGTGACGGGGCGTTCCGGTCTGGGCCAGCAAGCTGGGCGCCGCGACCACGATGCTGGGCAGGGTGGCCAGTTCACGCGTGATGAAGGCGCTGTCGTCCTGGCGGCCGCGATGGAAGACGATGGCCAGGTCCATGTCCTCTTCGCGCAGTGATTCAAGCCCGGTCATGCGCGTGTCGCATTCCAGTTCCACGCCGGGATGCAGGCTGCAGAACTCGGCAAGAATGGGCGCCAGCAGTCTTGGGGCTTCGCCGGGCATGCACATTCGCAGCGGGCCGCGCAGCTCGCGTTGCACCGCGCCCAGTTCTTCCTCGGTGGCGAGCAAGGTGTCGAGCAGGGGTTTGGCGCGTTCGTACAAGAGCCTGCCGGCTTCCGTCATGCGCAGATGGCGGGTGCTGCGCTCCAGCAGGCGCACGCCCAGCCTGCGTTCCAGCGAGGCGACGTGGCGGCTGACATTGGATGAGGGCAGGGCCAGCAGGCGGGCGGCGCCGGCGAAGCTCTGTTCATCGACGACCGCCACGTAGACGCGGACGGTATTCAGGTCCAGCACATCTCGCATGATTATCCCGATTAAGGTATTAAACCAACCTATTTTTACATGCTAGTTCTCATCATTGGCGGAATCTAAGATGCCGTCATCGTCCGATGAACCGCCGCCGGCGAGGCGTCAGGACGGTTCTTACAGGAGAGTTTCAGCGTGGAAATTGGAATACTGGGCGGCGGTATTGCGGGGTTGAGCGTGACGCTGGCCTTGCGTAAGCAGGGGCATATGCCTCGGGTGTACGAGCGCCGGGCGGGGCCGGCGACCATGGGGGCCGGCGTGACGCTCTGGCCCAATGCCGGCTTCGTGCTGGAGGAACTGGGATTGCTGCAAGACATCGCGGCAGTGGGTGGCCGGCCAGTGGCGATGCAGCGTCAGGATGCAGCGGGCAATCCGCTGGGAGGCCTGGATATCGCGCTGCTGGACCGGATGATGGGATATCCGACCCACACGATATTGCGCCGGGATCTGCTGGCGGTGCTACTGGAAGCCGCGGCGGTGGCCGGAATCCCAGTGGAGTACGGACATCGGGCAGTGGCGATCGATCCGGATGGAGACGGCCGGGCCGTGGCGCGGTTCGAGAACGGGCTGCGCATCCGCCCGGACCTGCTCATCGGCGCCGACGGCCGCATGGATTCGGTGGCGCGCCGTTACGTCGCGGGCGATAACGCGCCGGTCTATCAGGGCTTCGTGAACTGGATAGGCGTAGCGCAGGCGGATGACGCGCTGGTCGATGAAATCACCATCCGGGACTATTGGGGCGCGGGCGAGCGCTTTGGCGCCGTGGCGCTGCGGCCGGGGCTGGTCTATTGGGCGGGGGCGCAGGCGCGGCCCTTGCGCGCGGCGGCGCCTGCCGCGGACCTGCGCAACGAGGTCGAGACCTTGTTCGGAGGGTGGCCCGAGCCTGTCGCCCGCATCATCCGCGCGACGCCGACCCATGCGATCCATCTGATCGCCGTGCATGACCTCGAGCCCCTGACAACCTGGAACCGGGGCAACGTGCTGTTGGTGGGCGACGCGGCGCACGCGCCCTTGCCGACCTCGGGGCAGGGCGCGTGTCAGGCCATGGAGGATGCCTGGCATCTGGCCCGATGCCTGGACGGCGCGGACGAGGGGCTGGACGCGGCCTTGCTGCGCTTCGCGCAGATCCGCGCGCCCAAGACCGGGCAGTTCATCGAGCAGGCACGTGTGTTCGCGCGCGGCCTGTTTGCCACCGATCCCGCCACCTGCCGCATGCGGGACGAACGCGCCAAGGCCGCCGATCCCGTGCGTGACGCGCAGGTCTTGGCGGCAGGGTGGGCGCAGGGCTTGCCAATGGCGGGCGATACACAGGAGGTTGCCGCTGACGGAGTCGGTTTCGGCAGCTTGTACCGGGTCTGAATAAACCGCAGTAGCATGAAGGCAGGAAACGACAGGAGGCCCTATGGAACACGCCAGATGGGATTTCCAGCTCGAGCGTCCGATCGAGGACCAGGGCAGTTGGAGCATAGGATACGTGCTGGTTCCGCCGGTCGCGGGGGAGCCCGAGGAACGCATCGCCATCGAGGAACGCTTCTCCTCGGCCCAGGTCGCGATCGACGAGGCAACGCGGCTGGCCCAGATCCACGTGGCGGACCTGAACGGCGATACGGCATCGTTCGAGAAACCGTCGGATGCGGAAGTGCCGTTCGGCAAGAATCCGCGCTTCTGAGGCCTCTTGCACTGGCTTGCGGGCATGGCGCTTGCTGATACCAGGCTGCGGCGGATTTCGCCGTGCTTCCTGATAGGTGCCGCGATGCTCCAGATCCAATTTGAATTGGCCTTGCATCCGATAGCGATGGCGTCCGCGCCGCCGCCCGGCACGGCGGCCCATCGCCCGCCGCCGGTGAACCCGGACGATGCCAGCGACAGCGCCCAAGGCGACGAGGTGCCCGACGAGGACATCGAGCCCGCCGACACGACGGCTGAGGACAACGCCGCCGAGGGTCCGGCTGACAGATAGCCTCGAAGCCTGGATTGCGCGCGGCGTGCCGGCGGGCAGGGCGGGTGTCAGCGCCTGGGCGCATGCCCGGGTCAGGGCTTCGAGGCATCGACAGGCGCCGCCGCGTCTAAAATGACGCTCCGATCATTTCACGGCGCCCGTTGCGCCGCCTGTCCAGGTTCCCTCCATGCAAGCAAACACGCCCGCCGCGCAACCGGCATCCGGAAAGCCACAACGCCAGAGATTCGAGTCGCTAGTGGGAACGCTGCAAGCGCAGCGCGCCCGCCTGCGCGGCTGGCACGCCGTGCTGCCGGAATATCAGAAGAAATACGAGGACGTGCTGGCGCCGCAGGAGACCGTCGAGGTCGAGCTGAAGGCCAAGCTGGTGGCCTGCTTCGACCACGCCTGCAAGCAGAAGGAGCTGACCAAGGCGGAACGCGCCCTGGCGTCCGAGATCGCCGCGCAGCTGGCGCAGGAGACGCTGGACGCCATCGTGCTGGACGGCACGCCGGCCGAGTGCGACACGGACAGGTTGAAGGCCCTGTATCTCAAGCATGCCGGCTCGGACTACGACGGCGGCCCGGAAGACGAACAGGACGAGGACGGCGCCGCAGCGCCGCTGGCCAAGCCGGCGGACGGCGGGGCCGCGCCGGCTCCCGAGGTTCTGGCGGAAATCGAAGCCTTGGCTGCTGCCGGTCCCGATCAGTGGGCAGGCGTCGATGAGCAACGCTACGCGCAGTACAACCAGGCGCTGGACGCGCAGCTCGCCATTCTGGCCGGCGAAATCACGGCCGAGGAAGACGGCTTCAAGGCCAAGTACCACTTCGACCCCGCGCAATCCATAGATCCTTCCGAGCTGATCGAAGACCTGGACGCGGAGATTGCCGACGCCGAGGAATACATAGGCGAACTCGAATTCGAGCTCTCGCAGTTCGCCGACATTCAGCAGGTCAGGGCGTGGCTCAAGGCCATGAAGCAGCAGCTGGCGGCCACGCGCCGGCGCGAAGGGCGGGGCTGAGGCTCAGGCGGCCGGACGCCGCGCGACCGGCACCACCTTCATCACCGGCGCGGCCGTCTTGCCCGCATCGGCTCGCGGCCTGATCATCATCGGGAAGAAGCGCCACAGGTACAGCGCGAAGGCCAGCGCCCAGGCGGTCGCCGAGGCGTGCAGAAAACCAATGGTGGCGGCGGTCGGGAGTAGGGCGGCCAGGCGCAGCAGGGCCGCCAGGATCATCAGCGCATAGCTCAGCACCATGCTGCGGTCGGTCTGCAGCGGCCGGCCCAGGTGGCCGAGCGCGGTGCGCGTGACCATGCCCAGGATCAGCACCGAGAATCCGGCCACGCCGATCACGTGGGCGGGCCAGGCTGGCCGCAGCACATAGCCGGCCAGTTGTGCCGCGCCCACCAGCAGGCCTATGCCCAGGCCGCCGTAGCCCGCGTACAGAATCCATAGCAGCGGCACCTTGCGGACCGCCCAGGGCTTCCAAGATATCCATTGCGCCAGGGCGATCAGCCCGGTCGCGGCCAAGGCCAGCGCGGCAGCCTGCGGCTGGCCGGCAAGCAGGCAGGCGATGGCGACGATGCCCGTGCCCAGCTGCCAGTGGCCGCTGCGGGTGTGCGGCGGGATGTCCAGCCCCGCCACGGCGCGCTTGGCGAAGAAGGGGATGACGCGGCGCGCGATCAGCAGGGTCAGCACCGCCATGCACAACAGGCCCGCGTTGAAGTAGCGCATCAGCGCAAAGTAGTCGCCCTGGACCGAGGCCCAGAGGTAGAGCGCGTTGGTGGCGGCCAGGCCCAGCAGCAGGAAGGGAATGCCGTAATTGCGCTGGTTGCGCGTGACGGCGACGGCGCGGCCCAGCGCGCCCGCGGCCCAGACGAAAAATAGCAAGTCCGCCGCGGCGGCCATTACGAAGGCCGGCCGTCCGGGCAGCAGATAGCCCACGCGCGCCACGATCCATACCGCGCACAGGACCGCCAGGGGCGTGCCGCGCAAGGGGTTCTTGCCGGTCCAATTGGCGCCCGCCGTCAGCAGGAAACCCACGGCGATGGTGGCGACGAAGCCCCACAGCATCTCGTGCGCGTGCCAGGGCATGCCGTTCAACACGCCCGTCAGGCGGGCAGGGGCATGCACCCACAGCAGCACGGACGCCAGCGCCCAGAAGCAGCCGGCCAGGTACAGCGGCCGGAAGCCCATTTCCGTGAAGGCGCTCCATTGGGGCCGCGGACGGGGCGGGGCAGCGGCGGGTTCTTCGATGCTAAGCAGCGTGCTCATGAGGGTAGCCGCGGCGCCGTTTCGGCTTCGCGTTTAAAGGTGTATTTGAAATGCATATTAATGCGTCCCGCGCTTTGCCGCCAGCGCGGCCGCTTGATCCAGCGCAAGCCGGGCCGGCAAGAAGGGGGTGACTAGTCACATCGGCAAGGGGCTTCTGGTCGGCTGGCGAATGGTCCTGGAGGCGCGCCGTCCCTAGGCTAGCCACATGTCTTCGTGAGTAAAGCGAGAGTAACCATGGCAGCAAGTCATTCCTCGGCCGGCGCGCCGATGCGGGTCCTGATTTCAAGCACGTTCGCCTTCACCATCTGTTTCGCGGTGTGGATGATCTTCGCGGTGCTGGGCATTCCCATCAAGGCGCAGCTAGGTCTGTCCGAAACCGAGTTTGGCCTGTTGGCCGCCATGCCGGTGCTGACCGGTTCGCTGGTGCGGGTGCCGCTGGGCATCTGGACGGACCGCTACGGTGGCCGGCCGGTGTTCTTCATCCTGATGCTGCTGGCGGTGGTGCCGATCTGGCTGCTGTCCTATGCCACCGAATATTGGCAGTTCCTGGTGCTGGCGCTGTTCGTCGGCCTGACGGGCGGCTCGTTCTCGGTGGGCACGCCCTATGTGGCGCGCTGGTTCCCGCGCAACAAGCAGGGCCTGGCGATGGGCGTGTTCGGGGCCGGTAACTCAGGTTCCGCCATCACCAAGTTCGTGGCCCCCGCCCTGATCGCGGCGGCGGGCGGCGCCTGGGTCATCGTGCCCCAGGTCTACGCCGTGGCGCTCCTGGTCACCGCCATCCTGTTCTGGATGTTCTCTTCTTCCGATCCAGCGCACCGTGTGAAGAGCGGCGCCAGCCTGTCGGCCCAGATGGCCATGCTGAAGGATCCCCGCGTCTGGCGGTATTGCCAGTACTACTCGGTGGTGTTCGGCGGCTACGTGGCACTGGCGCTGTGGATGACCAAGTACTACATCGGCGAATACGGCTTCGACATGAAGCTGGCGGCGCTGCTGGCCGCGTGCTTCTCCCTGCCCGGCGGTGTGCTGCGCGCCCTGGGCGGCTGGATCTCGGACCGCTACGGCGCCTACAAGACCACCTGGTGGGTGATGTGGGTGTGCTGGGTGGCGTTCTTCCTGCTGAGCTATCCGCAGACGGAATTCACCATCGTGACGGCCAATGGCCCGCGCAGCTTCGGCATCGCGTTGGGACCGGTCACTTTCACCGTGCTGCTGTTCGTGGTCGGCATCGCCATGGCCATCGGCAAGGCCTCGGTCTTCAAGTTCATCTCGGACGAGTTCGGCGAAAACATCGGCGCAGTCTCGGGCATCGTCGGATTGGCCGGCGGCTTGGGCGGCTTCGTGCTGCCGATCATGTTCGGGGTGCTGCTGGACCTGACGGGCGTTCGCTCCAGCGCCTTCATGCTGCTGTACGGCACCGTCTGCGTCTCCCTCATCTTCATGCACTTCAGTTTCCGGCCGGAAAGCGCGGCCATTGCCCGGCAACACGCCGTCTCTCCCACCACCACATCCTGAGAGTATCCCTATGTCTTCCACCCAAGTCCTTGCGCGCTGGGAGCCGGATAATCCCGGCTTCTGGAAGCAGACCGGCGCCCGCGTCGCCAACCGTAATCTCTGGATCTCCATTCCGGCGCTGATGCTGGCGTTCAGCATCTGGATGCTGTGGAGCGTGGTTGTCGTCAACCTGGACCGCGCCGGCTTCATGCTGTCCAAGAACCAGATGTTCTGGCTGACGGCGCTGCCCGCGTTGTCGGGCGCGACCCTGCGCATCTTCTATTCCTTCCTGGTGCCGGTCTTCGGCGGACGCAAGTGGACCGCCATTTCCACGGCCTCGCTGCTGATTCCGGCGCTGGGCATGGGCTTCGCGCTGCGCGACCCGACCACCACCTTTCCGACCCTGCTGATCCTGGCGCTGCTGTGCGGCCTGGGCGGCGGCAACTTCAGCTCCAGCATGGCCAACATCAGCTTCTTCTTCCCCAAGGAGAAGAAGGGTCTGGCCACCGGGCTGAACGCCGGCATCGGCAACCTGGGCGTGTCCCTGGTGCAGTTCGTGGTGCCGGTGGTCATTTCCATCGGCGTGTTCGGCGTGGCCGGCGGCGAGCCGCAGGTGATCACCGCCAATGGCGCGCAGCAGAACCTGTGGCTGCAGAACGCCGGCTTCATCTGGGTGATCCCGATCGCGCTGGCTTCCATTGCCGCCTGGTTCGGCATGAACGACATCGCCGACGCCCGCGCCTCGTTCGCGGACCAGGCCGTCATCTTCAAGCGCAAGCACAACTGGCTGATGTGCTGGTTGTACGTGGGCACTTTCGGTTCCTTCATCGGCTTCTCGGCGGGCTTCGCCATGCTGACCAAGACGCTGTTCCCGCAGGTCGATCCCATGGCCTATGCCTTCCTCGGCCCGCTGGTGGGTTCGCTGACGCGGCCTTTCGGCGGCTGGGTGTCGGACAAGCTGGGCGGTGCGCGGGTCACGCTGTTCACCTTTGCGGCCATGATCGTCGCGGTGCTGGGCGTGGTGACGTTCCTGCCGGTCGCCGGGCAGGCGGGCAACTTCAATGGCTTCCTGACCATGTTCATCGTGCTGTTCGCGCTGACCGGCGTGGGCAACGGCTCGACCTTTCGCATGATTCCCGTGATCTTCCTGCGCGAACGCACGCAGGCGGCCGAGGGTAAGGGCGCCGCGGCGCAGAAGCAGGCGCTGGCGGACGCCGCCAAGGAGTCCGCCGCGGTGCTGGGCTTCTCGGGCGCGATCGGCGCATATGGCGGCTTCTTCATTCCCCGCAGCTTCGGCACCTCGCTGGAGATGACCGGCAGCGTGCAGGCCGCCCTGTATTGCTTCATCGGCTTCTACGCCACCTGCATGGTCATCACCTGGTGGTACTACGCCCGCCGCAATGCGCCGGTGCCTTGCTAGAGCGAAACGGACGCGGCCGGAGTGACTAGTCATTCTGCCGCGCCCGGCCTGTGCCACCGGCGAATGGTCCGGCAGGCGGGCCGCGCCCACAATGGATTCAACAGCATTGATCGCAGTACGCGCCGGCCGGACCGGCGCTCTTGGAGAATAGAGAATGAGCCATTTTCTGGACCGCTTGAAGTTCATGTCGCGGGTGAAGTCCACCTTCGCGGACGGTCACGGCGAAACGGTCAACGAGGACCGCAAGTGGGAAAACGCCTACCGCGCCCGCTGGCAGCATGACAAGGTGGTGCGTTCGACGCACGGCGTGAACTGCACGGGATCCTGCTCCTGGAAGGTCTACGTCAAGAACGGCCTGATCACCTGGGAAACCCAGCAGACCGACTATCCGCGCACGCGGCCGGACCTGCCCAACCACGAGCCCCGCGGCTGTCCGCGAGGCGCCTCCTACAGCTGGTACGTCTACTCGGCGCAGCGCGTGAAGTACCCGATGATCCGCGGCCGTCTCATGGAAATGTGGCGCGAGGCCCGCAAGACCATGGACCCGATCGCGGCCTGGGAATGGATCAGCCAGGATCCCAAGCGCGCCAAACGCTACAAGGCCGTGCGCGGCCTGGGCGGCTTCGTGCGGGCCGATTGGGACACGGCAATGGAGATCGTCGCCGCCGCCAACGCATTCACGATCAAGAAGTTCGGCCCTGACCGCGTGATCGGCTTCTCGCCGATTCCCGCCATGTCCATGGTCAGCTATGCCGCCGGCGCGCGCTATCTGAGCCTGCTGGGCGGCGCCTGCCTGAGCTTCTACGATTGGTATTGCGACCTGCCGCCCGCCAGCCCCCAGATCTGGGGCGAACAGACCGACGTGCCGGAATCGGCCGACTGGTACAACTCGACCTACCTGATGGTGTGGGGCTCCAACGTGCCCCAGACCCGCACGCCGGACGCGCACTTCTACACCGAGGTCCGCTACAAGGGCACCAAGACGGTGGCCGTGTCCAGCGACTTCGGCGAAATGGTCAAGTTCGGCGACATCTGGCTGGCGCCCAAGCAGGGCACCGACGCCGCGCTCGCCATGGCCATGGGCCATGTGATCCTGAAGGAATTCCACCTGTCGGGCTCGTCGGCGTACTTCCGCGATTACGTGCGGCGCTACACCGACATGCCGATGCTGGTCCTGCTGAAGGAACGCGACGGCTTTCTTGCGCCCGACCACTTCCTGCGCGCCTCGCATCTGGACGGCGCATTGGGCGAGCAGAACAACCCCGACTGGAAGACGCTGGTGCTGGACGCCAAGAGCGGCGACCTGGTCGCGCCCAACGGCAGCATCGGCTTCCGCTGGGGCGAGGGCGCGGTCAACGGCGGCGAGAAGGTCGGCCGCTGGAACCTGGAATCCCGGGACGGCGGCAGCGGCCGCGAGATCGAGGCCACGCTGAGCCTGGTCGACCAGGCCGACGCGGTGGTGGGCGTGGGCTTCCCGTATTTCGGCAGCGAGCATGGCGAACTGCAGGTGCGCAATGTGCCCGCGCGCCGCATCCGCCTGGCCGACGGCAGCGAGGCCCTGGTGGCCACGGTGTACGACCTGCAGATGGCCAACTACGGCCTGGACCGCGGCCTGGGCGGCGGCAATGTCGCCAGCTCCTATGACGACGACGTGCCTTACACGCCCGCCTGGCAGGAAAAACACACCGGCGTGCCGCGCGCGCAGGTGATCCAGGTGGCGCGCGAATTCGCGCAGAACGCCCACGATACCGAAGGCAAGTCCATGGTGATCGTCGGCGCCGGCCTGAACCACTGGTACCACATGGACATGATCTACCGCGGCATCATCAACATGCTGATGATGTGCGGCTGCGTGGGCAAGAGCGGCGGCGGCTGGGCGCACTACGTGGGCCAGGAAAAGCTGCGTCCGCAGTTCGGCTGGGCCCCGCTGGCCTTCGCTTCGGACTGGGTCCGCCCGCCGCGCCAGATGAACGGCACGTCCTTCTTCTACGCGCACACCAGCCAGTGGCGCCATGAAAAGCTGAACGTCCAGGAAATCCTGGGACCGACGGCGGACCGCGGCCGCTACGGCGATCTCAGCATGATCGACCTGAACGCCCGCGCCGAGCGCATGGGCTGGCTGCCGTCGGCGCCGCAATTGCGCACCAACCCGCTGGACGTGGTGGCGCAGGCGGAAAGCCTGGGCAAGGATCCCGCAGCCTATGTGGCCGAACAGCTCAAGTCGGGCGAACTGCGCATGTCCTGCGAGGACCCGGACGATCCGGCCAACTTCCCGCGCAACATGTTCGTGTGGCGCTCCAACATCCTGGGTTCCAGCGGCAAGGGCCACGAGTACTTCCTGAAGTACCTGCTGGGCACGCAGAATGCGGTGTTCGGCGACGAAGCCGAAGCGATCAAGCCGACTGAAGTGACCTATCAGGACGACGCGGCTGAAGGCAAGCTGGACCTGCTGACGGTGCTGGACTTCCGCATGAGCACCACCTGCCTGTACGGCGACATCGTGTTGCCCACGGCCACCTGGTACGAAAAGGACGACCTCAACACCTCGGACATGCACCCGTTCATCCACCCGCTGAGCGAAGCCGTGCAGCCCTTGTGGGAAAGCAAGACCGACTGGGAAATCTACAAGCTGCTGGCCAAGAAGTTCAGCGACATCGGCGGCCCCTACCTGGGCAAGCGCCGCGACGTGGTGTTGACCCCGCTGATGCACGACACCCCGGGAGAACTGGGCCAGGCCTTCGAGCCCAAGGACTGGAAGCTGGGCGAATGCGACCTGATTCCGGGCAAGACCGCGCCCAACATGACCGTGGTCGAGCGCGACTACAACGACATCTACCGCAAGTTCACTTCGGTAGGCCCGTTGCTGGACAAGCTGGGCAACGGCGGCAAGGGCATCAACTGGAACACCGAGCACGAAGTGCACGAGCTGGCCGGCATCAACGAGGCCGTGACCGAGCCGGGCGTGAGCCAGGGCCGGCCCAAGCTGGACACGGCCATCGATGCGGCCGAAATGATCCTGACCTTTGCCCCCGAGACCAACGGCCACGTGTCGGTCAAGGCCTGGGAAGCCCTGAGCAAGATCACCGGACGCGAGCACGCCCACCTGGCCATCGGCCGCGAGCACGACAAGATCCGCTTCCGCGACATCCAGGCGCAGCCGCGCAAGATCATTTCCGCGCCCACCTGGTCGGGCCTGGAGAGCGAAGAGGTCAGCTACAACGCCGGCTATACCAACGTGCACGAACTGATCCCATGGCGCACGCTGACGGGCCGCCAGCAGTTCTATCAGGACCACCGCTGGATGCTGGACTTCGGCGAAGGCTCCTGCGTGTACAAGCCCGCCATCGACACCAAGACGGTCGCGCCGATGCTGGGCCGCTACCCGAACGGCGAGAAGGAACTGGTCCTGAACTGGCTGACGCCGCACCAGAAGTGGGGCATCCACAGCACGTACTCGGACAACCTGCGCATGCTCACGCTCAGCCGCGGCGGTCCCCACGTGTGGATCTCGGAAGCCGAGGCCAAGCAGGCCGGGCTGGTCGACAACGACTGGGTCGAAGTCTTCAACGTCAACGGCACCCTGACGGCGCGGGTGGTGGTGAGCCAGCGCGTGCCGGTGGGCATGTGCCTGATGTACCACGCGCAGGAAAAGATCGTGAACGTGCCTGGCGCGGAAACCAGCGGCAAGCGCGGCGGCATCCATAACTCGGTCACGCGCACGGTGCTCAAGCCCACGCACATGATCGGCGGCTATGCCCAGCAGGCCTACGGCTTCAACTACTACGGCACGGTGGGCGCCAACCGCGATGAGTTCGTGGTGCTGCGCAAGATGAAGAAGGTGGACTGGCTGGAAGGTCCGCTGGTCGAAACGCAACAAGAAGAGAAGCAATCATGAGGATACGCGCCCAAATCGGCATGGTGCTGAACCTGGACAAGTGCATCGGCTGCCACACTTGCTCGGTCACCTGCAAAAACGTCTGGACCAGCCGCGACGGCGTCGAGTACGCCTGGTTCAACAACGTGGAAACCAAGCCCGGCATCGGCTACCCCAAGGAATGGGAGAACCAGGAAAAGTGGAAGGGCGGCTGGAAGCGCACCGCCGCCGGCAAGCTGGAACCGCGCCAGGGCGGCAAGCTGCGCATCCTGGCCAATCTGTTCGCCAACCCGAATCTGCCGCAGATCGACGACTACTACGAGCCGTTCACCTTCGACTACGAGCACCTGCAGAAGGCGCCCTTGTTGCAGACGCCGCCGACCGCGCGTCCGGTGTCGGTGCTGACCGGCAAGAAGATGGACAAGATCCATTGGGGCCCGAACTGGGAAGACGACCTGGGCGGCGAATTCAGCTCGCGCAGCCGCGACGCGTTGTTCGAGGGCGTGCAGAAGGAGATGTACTCGACCTTCGAGAACACCTTCATGATGTACCTGCCGCGCCTGTGCGAACACTGCCTGAACCCGGCCTGTGTCGCCAGTTGCCCGTCCGGTTCCATCTACAAGCGCGAAGACGACGGCATCGTGCTGGTCGACCAGGATAAGTGCCGCGGCTGGCGCATGTGCATCTCCGGCTGCCCGTACAAGAAGATCTATTACAACTGGAGCAGCGGCAAGGCCGAGAAGTGCACCTTCTGCTATCCGCGCATCGAAGCCGGCCAGCCCACGGTGTGCTCGGAAACCTGCGTGGGCCGCATCCGCTACCTGGGCGTGATGCTGTATGACGCCGACCAGATCGAGCATGCCGCATCCACCGCCAACGAACAGGACCTGTACCAGTCGCAGCTCGACCTGTTCCTGGATCCGCATTCACCGGAGGTAATCGCCGCCGCGCGCGAGCAGGGCATTCCGGAATCCTGGCTCGAAGCCGCCCGCAAGTCGCCGGTCTACAAGATGGCGGTGGAGTGGCGCGTCGCTTTCCCGCTGCATCCGGAATACCGCACCTTGCCCATGGTCTGGTACATCCCGCCGCTGTCGCCGATCCAGACGGCCGCCGAGTCCGGCCAGATGCCGAGCCGCACGGTGGGCAAGAGCGCCATGATCCCCGATGTGTCCAGCCTGCGCATTCCGGTGCGCTACCTGGCCAACCTGCTGACGGCAGGCAAGGAAGCGCCGGTGTTGCAGGCGCTGGAACGCATGCTGGCCATGCGCGCCTACAAGCGCTCCGAGACCGTGCACGGCGAACGCGACACCGCCTTGCTGGATCAGGTGGGCCTGACCGAGGCGACGGTGCAGGACATGTACAAGATCATGGCCATCGCCGACTACGAGGACCGCTTCGTGGTGCCCAGCAGCCACAAGGAAGTGGTCGAGGACAGCTTCAACGAGAAGGGCAGCTGCGGCTTCACCTTCGGCAACGGCTGCTCCGGCGGGGTGTCGGAAGGCACCTTGTTCGGACGCAAGCCCCAAGGCAGCGAGATATTCATCGAGATGCCGAAATCCCGCAAGAAGGCCGCTTCGGTCTAGGAAAGGAGAAAACCATGAGTCTGTACCGTCTGCTTTCCGCCTTGCTGTGCTACCCCGAGCCCGAGCTGCTGGACGCCCTGGGCGAGGTCGAAACCGCGCTGGCCGACCATCCGGATGCGGAGGAAACCCTGCAGCCGCTGATCGGCTACCTGGCCACCAACGACCTGATCGCGCTGCAAGAGAACTACGTGGCCACCTTCGACCGCAACCGCTCGCATTCGCTGCACCTGTTCGAGCACGTGCACGGCGAAAGCCGCGACCGCGGCCAGGCCATGGTGGACCTGCTGGACACCTACCGCGAACACGGCTTCGAACCGGTGGTGTCCGAGCTGCCCGACCACGTGCCGCTGTTCCTGGAGTTCCTGGGCGTGATCGACCCGGCCCAGGCGCAGGACCTGTTGGACGAGGCCATCCACGTGCTGGCCGCCATCGGCGCGCGCCTGGCCAAGGGCGAAAGCCCCTACGCCTGCGTCTTCGCGGTGCTGCGCGCGCAGTCCCGCGTGATTCCGCGCGAACAGACCGAAGCGCCCGTGCGCGACATGGACGAAGCGATGGAAACGTTCGGCATAGGCGCGGACGGCGTGGAACCGCTGCTGCGGCCGTTCTCGGGCGATGGCGCGCAGACCGTGCGCTTCTATCCCCGCGCGCCCGCGGCTCATTAATCTTCAGGACGACGCATCATGAACTCCCTGAATCAGTTCTTCTTCGGTATCTATCCCTACATCGCGCTGACGATCTTCCTGCTGGGCAGCCTCGTGCGCTTCGAGCGCGAGCAGTACACCTGGAAGACGGACAGCTCGCAGCTGCTGCATCGCGGGCAACTGCGCCTGGGCAACATCCTGTTCCACATCGGCATCCTGGGCCTGTTCTTCGGGCACTTGGCGGGCTTGCTGACGCCGGTGGTGGTGTGGGACACGCTGGGCGTGTCGCACACGCTGAAGCAGACGGTGGCCATGGTGGCCGGCGGCGTGATGGGCGGGCTGTGCCTGATCGGCCTCCTGATCCTGATCCATCGCCGCCTGAGCGACCCGCGCATCCGCGCCACCACACGGCCTGGCGACAAGCTGCTGCTGCTGTGGATCCTGGTCACCTTGCTGCTCGGCCTGTCCACCATCGTGCTGTCCGCCGGCCACATGGACGGCGAAATGATGGTACGCCTGATGACCTGGGCGCAGCACATCGTCACCTTCCAGGGCGACGCCGCCAGCCACATCGCCGACGTGCCGCTGCTGTTCAAGGCGCACCTGTTCATGGGCCTGACGCTGTTCGTGATCTTCCCGTTCACGCGCCTGGTCCACGTCTGGAGCGGCTTCGCCTCGGTGGGGTATCTGGGCCGCGCCTGGCAACTGGTCCGTCCGCGCTGATTCCCTGTCCTAGGAGCCGACCATGCCTGTCATCGTCAATGGCGTCGAACTGAACGACGCGGATCTGGAACATGAACTGCCACTGCACGCCGAGGCCGGTAATCCCATGCGCGAGGCGATCACCGCCCTGGTGCTGCGGCGGGTGCTGCTGGACGAGGCCAGCCGGCTGGGCCTGGACGCCGCGGACGAGGAGGGCGCCATTGGCGCCTTGCTGGCCCGCGAGGCGTCCGCGCCCGAGGCCGACGAGGCCGCCTGCCGCCGCTTCTACCAGATGCACCCGCAACGCTTCATGGTGGGCGAGCTGATCGAGGCGGACCACATCCTGTTCCAGGTCACGCCCGGCGTGAACCTGGACATGCTGCGGGCGCATGCCAATGTGGTATTGGCGGAACTGATGGAAGATCCCTCGCGCTTCGCCGAAGTCGCGCGGGAACAATCGAACTGCCCGTCCGCGGCCTTGGGCGGCAGCCTGGGCCAGTTGGGCCGGGGCGACACGGTGCCGGAATTCGAGCGCGCGGTGTTCGCGCTGCCCGCTGGCGGCCTGCTGCCGCAATTGCTGGAAACCCGCCACGGCCTGCACATCGTGCGGGTGACGCGGCGCATCGAGGGCCGCATGCAGCCGTTCGAACATGTCGACAAGCAGATCGCGGCGGCGCTGTCGTCCATGAGCCGCGATACCGCCTGGCGGCAGTACGCCAAGCTGCTGGTCGAACGCGCCGATATCCAGGGCATAGACCTGCAGGGCGAGGAACCCGAGCGCGTCTATGGCGGGAGCGCCGCATGATGGACGAGCCGGCTGCGGGACCTCTCAAAGACGGCTACGACCGCCGCATCGATTACCTGCGTGTGTCGGTCACGGACCGCTGCGATCTGCGTTGCAGCTACTGCCTGCCCAAGGATTTCAAAGGGTTTGAAACTCCCGCCAACTGGCTGCGCCACGAGGAAATGGCGCGGCTGGTGGGGCTGTTCGTCGGCCTGGGCATCAGCAAGGTCCGGCTGACCGGCGGCGAGCCCCTGTTGCGTCGTGGCGTGGCCGGCCTGGCGGGCGTCATCGCCGCGATGCCCGGATTGAAGGATTTGTCCGTGTCCACCAACGGCACCCAGCTGGCGCGCCATGCGCGGGGCCTGCGCGCCGCGGGCGTGGACCGTCTGAACATCAGCCTGGATACGCTGGACGCCGCCGCCTTCAGCCAGATCACCGGCCGGGACTGCCTGGAATCGGTGCTGGCGGGGTTGGCAGCGGCCAAGGACGCGGGCTTTGCGCCCATCAAGCTCAACAGCGTGGTGCACGCGGCCACGCCCGAGGCCGAAGTGCGCAGGTTGCTGGATTACGCGGTGGCGCAGGGTTTCGTGCTGCGCCTGATCGAGCCCATGCCCATGGGCAGCTGCGGCCAGGGCTATGCGCACACCGATTTGAACGCCATGGGCGCGCGGCTGGCTGCCGACGCGGGTCTGGTGTCCGCCCTGGGCGGGACGGGCGCGGGCCCGGCCCGCTACTGGACCACGGGCCATGGAACGCCGGTGCTGGGCGTGATCACGCCCATGTCGCGCCATTTCTGCGCCGGCTGCAATCGCGTCCGGCTGGGCGTGGACGGCACCCTGTACCTGTGCCTGGGCCAGGAAGATCAAGTGCCGCTGGGTCGCATGCTGCGAGATGGCGCCAGCGACGCCGAGCTGATCCAGGCGATCCAGGGCGGCATCGCCGCCAAGCCGGAGCGCCACGATTTTGTCGCTCGGCCGGAACGCATCGTGCGCTTCATGGCGCAGACGGGAGGCTGATATGCGCGATATTGAAAGACTGGTTGACGGTTTTCAGCGCTTCCAGCAGCAATACTACGAGGACGCGCCCACGCTTTACCGCAGTCTCCGTGAGGGCCAGCACCCCAGCACGCTGCTGATCGGCTGCTGCGATTCGCGGGTGGATCCGGCCATGCTGCTGGGTTGCGACCCCGGCGACATTTTCACCGTGCGCAATGTGGCCAACCTGGTGCCGCCGTCCAGCACGGACCGGGGCCTGCAGGGCGTGCTGGCCGCGATACAGTTCGCGGTCGAGCAGTTGCAGGTCAGCCGCATCATCGTGCTGGGCCACGCGCACTGCGGCGGCATACGCGCGCTGATGGACCGACGCACCCGCGGCGACGGCGAGACGGACTACCTGGAGCGCTGGATGGACATCGCCGAACCGGCGCGCAAGCAGGTGTTGCAGCAGATGCCGCAGGCGACCGCCGCCGAACGCCGTCGCGCCTGCGAGCAGGCCTCCATTCTGATCTCGCTGCGTAACCTGGAAGATCTGCCCTTCGTCCGGCGCGGCGTGGAGGCGGGCAACCTGACGCTGCACGGCTGGTATTTCGACCTGGTGGCGGGCGCTTTGCTGGCATACTCGGCGCGGGCGGACGCGTTCCTTCCCATCGTATGCCCATTGTTCACGGAGCTTGCATGACCCCAGTTTTCGGCATCGCCGGCCGTTCCGGCAGCGGCAAGACCACCCTGATCGAGGCGATGCTGCCGCTGCTGGCCGCGCGCGGCTTGCGGGTCAGCGTCATCAAGCACAGCCACCACGATTTCCAGATGGAGCCACCCGGCAAGGACAGCGCCCGCTTCCGCCAGGCGGGCGCCCTGGAGGTGATGGTGGCCTCGCCGTTCCGCTACGCCATCGTCCACGAACTGCGTGACGCGCCCGAACCCACGCTGGAGGATCAGCTGGCGCGCCTGTCGCCGGCCGACCTGGTGCTGGTCGAAGGCTTCAAGCAGGCGGCGATCCCGCGCATCGAGGTGTACCGGCCCGCGCTGGGCAAGCCGCCCCTGCATGCGGAAGACAGCAGTTTCCTGGCGGTGGCCACCGATGCGCCGCTGGATACCGGTTTGCCCGGCCTGCCTATCAATGAACCGGCGCAAATCGCCGATTTCATCTGCCGCGCCGTGGGACTGGCTTGAAGGTCCGCGGCCGGAGCAGGGCGCGCAGCGGCTACACTGGAACCCGCAGCATTCCTCAAGCAAGACCGCGTTGAAAGCCATGAAGCCTACCGATACCGCCGCCGCACCCGACGGCCTGCCTTCGCCCCGGCATCGCCTATCCACGCGCATCGTCATCAGTTCCCTGGTGGCGCTGGTGGTGGTGCTGTCCATGGTCAGCTGGACGCTGTGGCTGTCCTGGCAGCTGGAAGGCGCGGGCGCCGCCATCAATGACACAGGCAGCCTGCGCATGCGGGCCAACCGCGTGGCGGTGGAGCTGATGCGTCCGCAGGCCGGGCGCGAGTTCCGCACCAACGAGCAGGTCCAGCTGATGGACGACACGATCGCGCGGCTGGCGCGCGGCAATCCGGCGCGCCCGTTGTTCATCCCCAACGATCAGGCCATCCGCAAGCAATGGCAGGACGTGGCCGCCTACTGGCAAGACATCATGAAGCCCGCGGCCAAGCGAGCCCTGGAGCGGCCCGACGCCGCCACCTATCTGGAAACCTTGCCGGAATTCGTGGCGCGGGCCGACACGCTGGTGCGCATGATCGAACAGGACAACGCCGGCAAGACCACCTCGCTGCGCCTGTCGCAAGGCGTGCTGGCGGCTATTGCCAGCGCCGGCACGCTGGCGATGATCTACCTGCTGTACCTCTGGATCATTTCGCCGGTGCTGCGCCTGCGCGACGGCCTGCAACGCATGGCGGCCAGGGAGTTCAGCACCCGGCTGCCGGTGGAAAGCCAGGACGAATTCGGCGTGCTGGCGCGCGGCTACAACCGCATGGCCGATGAATTGCAGGACCTGTACACCGGCCTGGAGCGGCGCGTCGAGGAGAAGACGGCCCAGTTGGCCGCGCAGAACCGCGACATCGGCGCGCTCTACGACATGGCTGCCTTCCTGAACCAGCCCAACGAGATCGAGGCGTTGTGCGACGGTTTCCTGCGGCGCGTGATGTTGCAGTTCGACGCCGAGGGCGGCAGCATCCGCGCACTCGATCCCAACAATGAGAAGCTCAACCTGATGGTGTCGGTGGGGCTGTCCGACGAACTGGTCGAATCCGAGCATTGCATGCGGGTGAACGACTGCTATTGCGGCGTCGCCACGCGGCAGGCCGGGGTCATCGTCATCCAGGATTTCCGCGAGTCGCCGCCGTCGATGGAGTTGAACTGCCAGCGCGACGGCTTTGCCAGCGTGGCCGTGTTCCGCATCGTCACGCGCGACGAGGTGCTGGGTTCGTATTCCTTGCATTTCCGCCAGCAGCGCCGCCTGTCGCCGGCCGAATCGCAATTGCTGGAAACGCTGGGCCAGCATCTGGGCGTGGCGCTGGACAACCGTCGCCTGAGCGCCCAGGCGCGCCAGTTGGCGGTGGTGCGCGAGCGCGGGCTGGTGGCGCAGGGCCTGCACGACAGCCTGGCCCAGGGCCTGAACTTCCTGAACCTGCAGTTGCAGATGCTGGACGCCGCGGTCAAGCGCGGCGACCAGGCGGAGATCGACGAGATCCTGCCGCTCTTGCGTACCGGCGTGGACGAAAGCTACCAGGACGTGCGCGAGCTGTTGACCAACTTCCGCACCAAGCTGTCGCAGGGCGATCTGCAGGCCGGCATCGAAGATACCGTGGCCCGCTTCCGGCGCCAGACCGGCATCGAGACCGAATTGCGCTTCGGCTCCGGCGAAGGCGCGCCGCTGTCGCCCGATGAGCAGCTGCAGGTGCTGTTCATCCTGCAAGAAGCCTTGTCCAACGTACGTAAGCACTCCGAAGCCAGCCATGTGCGCATCGAAGTCGCCAATGACCGCGATTTCAGCCTGGCCATCGCCGACGACGGCCAGGGCTACGACCCCGCCGAGGTGGCCGAGCGCGGCGAATCGCACGTGGGCCTGCACATCATGCGCGAGCGCGCCGCCCGCATGCGCGCCGTGATAAAACTCGAATCGCAGCCCGGCGCCGGCACCCGCGTCGCGCTGACCCTGCCCGGCAGCGAACGCCAGGCCGCTTGAACATTCCTACCATGCCCATCCGTATCCTCCTCGTCGACGACCACACCCTGTTCCGCTCGGGGGTGCGCCTGCTGTTGCAACGCCAGCCCGACTTCGAGGTCGTGGCCGAGGCCGGCGACGGCGTCGAAGGCCTGAAGCGCGCCAAGGAACTCAAGCCGGACGTGGTCCTGCTGGACCTCAACCTGCCGGGCCTGTCCGGACTGGAAACGCTGCAGCTCCTGACGCAGGAACTGCCATCCTGCGCGGTCATCATCCTGACGGTGTCGGAAGAGGCCGACGAGCTGGGGCAGGCCCTGCGCGACGGCGCCCGCGGCTACCTGGTCAAGAACATCGACGCCGATGCGCTGACCGCCGCGATCCGCCGCGCCGCGGGCGGCGAGCCGGTCATCGCCGAGAGCATGACCGCCAAGCTGGTGGAGCAGTTCCGCGGGCAGGCCAGCCTGGCGGCGCAGGCGCCGCAGCCGGCGGGCAGCGGCGAGCGCCACCGCCTGACCGCGCGCGAGACCCAGATCGTGCAATGGCTGGCGCGCGGCGCCAGCAACAAGGTCATCGCGCGCGAACTGGACGTAAGCGAAAGCACGGTCAAGATCCACGTGCAGAACGTGCTCAAGAAACTGAACCTCACCAGCCGCGTGCAGGTCGCGGTGTATGCGGTCGAACACGGCCTGTACACGGAAGAATAGGCCGGCATGCCGCGTTCGGCATGGACCGTTTGATCTGCGACAAGGCCAGGGGCGTGGCGGCCCCATAGACTGGCCGGCATGGAAACTCGAACCTCTCCCCTGGAGCTCGTGGCCCCCGCCGGCAGCCTGGCCGCGCTGAAGGCCGCCATCGATGCCGGCGCCGACACCGTCTACCTCGGGCTCAAGAACGCCACCAACGCCCGCAACTTCGCCGGGCTCAATTTCACCGAAAGCGACATCCGCGCGGGCGTCGAACTGGCCCACAGCCGCGGACGGCAGGTGCTGTTCGCGATCAACACCTTCGTGCAGGCGGGCAGGGCGCCGGAGTGGCGCGCCGCCGTGGATGCCGCCCATGGCCTGGGCGCGGACGCGGTCATCATGGCCGACGCGGGGCTGCTGGCCTATGCCAGCGACCGCTATCCCGACCTGCGCCTGCACCTGTCGGTGCAAGGTTCCGCCACCCACACCGACGCCATCGAGCTGATGAAGGAACAGTTCGGCATCCGCCGCGTGGTGCTGCCGCGCGTGTTGACGCTGGCCGAGATCGCGCGCATCTGCGCCAACGTCAGCGTCGAGGTCGAGGTGTTCGGCTTCGGCAGCCTGTGCGTCATGGCCGAAGGCCGCTGCCTGCTGTCGTCCTACGCGACTGGCGATTCCCCCAACAACAAGGGCGTCTGTTCGCCCGCGCATGCGGTGCGTTGGTCGGAGGAAAACGGCCGCATGGACGCTCGCTTGAACGGCATCCTGATCGACCGCTACGAACCGGGCGAACCGGCCGCCTATCCCACCCTGTGCAAGGGCCGCTTCGACGTGGACGGGCAGGCCGACCACGCGTTGGAGGAACCCACCAGCCTGAATGCCATCGGCCTGTTGCCGCGGCTGGCGGAAATGGGCGTTTCCGCCATCAAGATCGAAGGGCGGCAACGCAGCCCGGCCTATGTCACCCAGGTGGTGTCGACCCTGCGCGCGGCGTTGGATAGCGCGCATGCGGACGCTTCCCGCTTCTCACCCCGTCCCGAGTGGAACGCCATGCTGGCGCGCCATTCCGAGGGTTCCCAAGTCACGCAAGGCGCATTCGAACGTCCATGGAAATGACATCTAGCACTTACCGGATATCGGTCGCACCGCTGCAGTACTACTGGTCGCGCCAGCACACGCTGGATTTCTACGCGGCGCTGGCCGACAGCCCCGCGGACATCCTCTACGTGGGCGAAACCGTCTGTAGCCGCAGGCACGAGCTGCGCGCCGAGGACTGGATGGATCTCGCACGCGACCTGCGCGCCGTGGGCAAGACGGTGGTGCTGTCGGGCCGCACGCTGATCGAGACCGGCGCCGAGGCCAGCGCGCTGAAGAAGCTCTGCGGGCAGGACGACTTCATGGTCGAAGCGGGCGAACTGGGGGCGGTGCGGCACCTGAACGGCCGCGCCTTCGTGGCGGGCCCTCACGTCAACGCCTATCACGGCGGCACCCTGGAATGGCTGGCCGGACGCGGCGCCGCGCGCTTCGTCGCGCCGCTGGAAATGGACAGCAAGACCTTGGCCCTCCTGATGGCCGAGAAGCCCGCGGGCCTGGAGGCGGAAGTCATGGTCTGGGGCCGCATGGCGCTGGCGTTTTCCGCGCGCTGCTTCACCGCGCGGCATTTCCGCCTGAAGAAGGACGACTGCGGTTTTCGCTGCATCGAGCATCCGGACGGGCTGGACATGCGCACGCGGGAAGCTAGCGATTTCCTGGCGATCAACGGCATCCAGGTGCAGTCGGGGGCCTGTCTGGACCTGCTGTCACAGGCGCCGGCCCTGGCGGCCATGGGCGTCGAGGTGCTGCGCGTGAGTCCGCAATCGGCCGGCACGCTGGAGGCGATCGCCGCGCTGGATGCCACGCGGCGCGGCCTGGCGCCGGCGGAGGCGCAGCCTCCGGCGGGCATGGTCCGCTGCAATGGCTACTTCCATGGCAAGCCGGGCATCGACCTGTTGGAGGCGGCGGCATGAGCGCAGCGATCCAGGTGCCCGGCGTGTTTGCCAGACTGGGCCGGCGTTTGCCCGCGCCATTCGTCTCGCTACACTTCACGGCCGGGCTGGAACTGGCGCGGCGGCTGAAATGGCTCACGCCGCCGTCTGAGCTGGAAGGCCGCAGCTTCGCCATCACGGTCGAGGACCTGGGCCTGCGCAGCAGTTTCGCCGTGCGGCAAGGGGCCTTTCGCCCGGTATGGAGCGGCGCCGCCGCCGAACTGGAGTTGGGCGCGAAGCTGGCCGATCTGCTGGCCTTGATGCGCTCGGAGACGGACGCCGATACCTTGTTCTTCCAGCGCCGGCTGCGGATCTCGGGCGATACGGAACTGGGGCTGATCGTCAAGAACTGGCTGGACGCGACGCCACGGCCGGCGTGGCTGCAGGGCGCGACGCGTTAACGGCGCAATGCCCGCCGTCGCTTGCGGGCATTGCGGGAATCCGCCAGGGATCGTGCTATACCGGGCGTCGTTGCCGCGGGGGAGCTTGGCGCTTTTCCGGGCGTGATCGGACGGAGGCGGCAATGCGGATCATGGTGGTGGGCGCCAGCAAGGGACTGGGCAGGGCATTCGTGGAGGGACTGGGCAAGGATGCCGCGCTGATCGTGGGCGTGGCCCGCCGCGCGCCGCTGGACGTCGCCGTCGCGCCTGGCTGCGAACTGCGCTGGATCGAGGCCGACCTGTCACGGCCCGAGGCCGCCGTCGAGCAGATCGCCGCGCAGGCTCCGGATGAGCTCGATGCCATTCTCTACAACCTGGGCGTGTGGGAAGAGCATGCATTCAGCGAGGACTACGACTTCCTGGCGGACTCGCCCAAGGCAATCGCGCGCATGGTCGACATCAATGTCACCGCCACCATCCTGTTGCTGCAACGGCTGATTCCCCGCGTCCTCGGCGTGCGCAAGCCGCAGCTCATCCTGACCGGCTCCACCTCGGGACTGGCCGGCAGCGGCCGCCCCGAAGTGACGTTCGGCGCGTCCAAGTACGCGCTGCGGGGCATCGCCGACGCCTTGCGCGAGAGTTTCAGGGCGCGGCGGCTGGCGGTGACCTGCCTGCAATTGGGCTACCTGAACACGCAAGACGGCATCGACGCGTCGCGTGACGCTGCTAGCCAGAGAGGAGAGGGCGGCTTGATACCCGTGCACGACGTGGTGGCGATGACGCGCGCGCTGCTGAATCTGTCCGATGCGTCGTTCGTGCGGGAAATCGTGATGCCAGCGCTGATGGACGAGCGTTTCTGAGCCGCGCGGGCGCTGGCGGCGCAAGGTGGTCTCATAATATAATAATGGTTCTCAATATCAATTGAACCGCAGCCTCCGCGCGCCCGGGCCATGTCGTCCTCCGAGCATCTCAATCTTTTCCAACGGCTTTATAGCGGCCACCATCCCTGGTTGCGTGCCTGGCTTGAGCGCAAGTTGCGCTGCCGCTTCAACGCCGAGGACATCGCCCAGGAGACTTTCCTGCGGCTGTTCCGCCGCGGCGCGCTGGACCAGGTGCAGGAGCCGCGCGCGCTACTGACGCGAACCGCCTCCCGGCTGATCATCGACGATTTCCGCCACCGCGAGATCGAGCGCGCCTATACCGAGATGTACCTGGCCCAGCACGGCGGCGATAGCGCGCCGTCGGCCGAGTCCGTCGCCGCGGCGGTGGAGGCTATCAGGAATCTGGCGGATGTGATCGAACGCTTGCCGGCCAAGGCCGGTCAGGCCTTTCTGATGAGCACCTTCGACGGTATGACCCACCCCGAGATCGCGGCGGCGCTGCGAGTGTCGTGCAGCGCGGTCACGCAGTACATCGCGCGCGCCCTGATGGCCTGCCATGATGTGCTGGTCGATGCCAAGGCAGGCGGGGCCTGCGCATGACGCCACGAGGGCAGGAGTCTGCGGATCGCCGCGTGCTCGAGCAGGCCGCGCATTGGCTGAGCGTGATGTCTTCCGGGGCGCCTACGCCCGATGAGGAGGATGCGTGCCGCCGCTGGCGCGCACAGGCGCCGGCGCACGAAAGGGCGTGGCAGCATCTGCATGGCGTGTGGCGCACACTGGCCGGGCCGGCCGTCGCCTTGCCGGGGGCGCAGGCGCGTGGGCTGGTTCATCAGGCGGCGGCGATTGGCGCCAAGCCGGCCCGGGCACGCCGTTCCCAGGCGATCAAGTCGGCGTTGATGGTCGCGGCGGCTGTTCCAGTGCTCTGGATGCTGTGGAGCGTGGCGGCTCCCGATTGGCTGTTGGCGGACTATGCCAGCGGTGTCGGCGAGCAACGCGTAGTGGTGCTGGATGACGACAGCCGGGTGGTGCTTAACACTGGCAGCGCCATCGACGTGCGCTATTCCCGTACCGAGCGCCGTATCGTGTTGCGGCAGGGCGAGATCCTGGCAGTGGTGGCAAAGGAGGCTGGCAACCGGCCTTTCGTCGTGGCGACGCGCGACGGCACCGTGACGGCGCGCGGCACGCGCTATGTCGTGCGCGTGCTGCCGGCGTCCACGCGGGTTGGCGTTACCGAGTCGATGGTGTCCGCGTGCCCGCGGGACGAGTCGCCCGCGCAATGCCGCGATGTGCCGGAGGGCGCCTCGGTTTACCTGTCGCGCCGCGATGTGGCTGCGGGACCGCAGGTGGACCCCTCAGCCGAGGAGGCGTGGACCCGCCATCGCCTGAGCGTGCGCAATGCGGCGTTGCCGGACGTACTGTCCGAACTGGCGCGCTACCGCCGGTCGTTGCTCTGGTATGACAGGGCCGCCTTGGAGGACCTGCGCGTCTCGGGCGTGTTTCCGCTGGACGGTGACGAGGCGTTGGCTGCGCTGGCTGACAGCCTGCCCATCGTGGTGAATACGGACATTCCCGGCATCGTCCGCATCGGGCGTCGCCTGTCCACGCCATGAATATGTAACAGGAACTGGCCTTATGGCGTGGTGGCCCGTCATGCATGGGTACACACGACATAGGGGCAGGGAACATGAACAAGACGCAACGCCGGCATTGCCTGAGGCTGGCGGCGATCCATCTGGCCTTGGCTGCGGCGCCATGGCAGGCGCGAGCACAGACTGAGCCCCCGGCGGCGGCGCAGTCAGCCATTGCCGCCGGACCGCTGGATTCGGTGCTTAACCAGTATGCGGAGCAGGCAGGGCTGGCCTTGTCCTACGACCCGGCCGCCACGCGCGGCCGGAACAGCCATGGCGTACCGGGCGGCTTGACGGTAGAGGCCTCGTTTGGCCGGATACTGGCCGGCAGCGGCTTGCAGGCCGTGCGTACCGGCGACAAACGCTACGCCTTGCAGCGCGTGGCGGCGCAGGGCGGCGCGGTGCAACTGGAAGCCGTGACCGTCACCGGTTCGGGCGTGCCCATGCCCACCGAAGGGTCGGGCTCCTATACCACGGGCGCGAGCAACACAGCCACGGCCTTGAATCTGTCGCTACGCGAGACGCCGCAGTCGATCAGCATCATGACCCACCAGCGCATCGAGGACCAATCGCTCAACAGCATCAACGCGGTGCTGCAGCAGACGCCAGGCATCTCGGTGCAGAACATGGGCAGCGAGCGCTTCAACGTGCTCTCGCGCGGCTACGCCATCGAAAGCTATCAGATTGACGGCGTACCGACCATCGTGGAAGTGGGCACGCAAGACGTCTCGCCCAGCCTGGCCGACATGGCTGTGTATGACCGCGTCGAGGTGTTGCGCGGCGCGGCAGGCCTGATGACCGGTGCGGGCGAGCCTTCAGGCACGCTGAACATGATACGCAAACGCCCCACATCCGAGTTCCAGGGCCATGTGGACGCCGGCGTGGGTTCGTGGGACTTGTACCGGGCGCAAGCGGACCTGGGCGGCCCCCTGAACGCATCGGGCAGCGTGCGCGGCCGCGCCGTCGCGGCCTACCAGCAGAACCGCAGCTTTATCGACTACTACCAGCAGCAGCGCCAGGTGTTCTACGGCATCATCGAGGCGGACCTGACCGATAGCACCTTGCTGACAGCGGGCGTGGACTACCAACGCAACCGTCCGCGCGGCAGCATGGGTGGTTTGGGGCTTCCGCTCTTCTACAGCAACGGCAAGCAGGTGGATTTGGCGCGGTCGCGGAACGTCGCGGCCCGCAACAACACGTTCGACGTGGACGCGACCAACCTGTTCCTGTCGCTGGAGCAGAAGTTTGCCCGTGACTGGTCGGTGAAGTTCTCGGCCAACCGCCTGGAAAGCCAGCGCGACTTCCAGACTGCGATGGCCAGCGTGTCCTCGGGCTTCGCCAACGAGCAGACCGGGAAGGGGATGCCGCTGTGGATCCAGGGAGGCAAGAGCCGGCAGGTGCAAACGGGCCTGGACCTGCACATTGAAGGGCCATACGAGCTGTTCGGCCGCCGGCACGACTTCGTGATGGGGCTGGCGTTTTCGGAATCCGACACCCGTTCGGACGTGTATCGCGACACCAGCGGGTACGCGGCCGCACACCCCTTCAATCTCTACACATGGGGCAATGAAGCTGTCTGGCCCAGCTTCGTCAAGAACTACGACAACGATACCTATGTGCGCGAGACCGGCGGCTACGCGGTGACGCGCTTTCGCGCGACCGACGCGCTGTCCTTTATCGGCGGCGCGCGGATCAGCAGCTACAAATGGGATTACCAGCAGAAATTCGCCAATCCCGCGAGCGCGGTATTCAACCAGTCGCAGCAGGCCACGTCGAACGACGTCGTCACGCCCTACGCGGCAGTGGTCTACGACCTCAACGACGCACACACCGTCTATGCCAGCTACACCAGCATCTACAAGCCGCAGTACTACCGGGATCGCAACGGCCGGGCGCTGGACCCGCGCGACGGCGTCAACTATGAGACCGGCCTGAAGAGCGAGTGGTTCGGCGGCGCGCTCAACAGCAGTGCCGCCTTGTTCATCACGCGCCAGGACAATCTTGCCGTGGCGGACGACGGTTATCTGGTTCCAGGCACGGACAACATCGCCGCCTACCGCGCCGTGCCGGGAGCCAAGACCAAAGGCATCGACGTGGAGCTGACCGGCGAAGTCATGCCGGGCTGGAACCTGGCCGCGTCCTACACGTACAGCCGCACGCAGGACAGCGAAGGCGTACGCATCAAGACCGTCATGCCCGAACATATGGTCAAGGTATGGACCACCTATCGTCTGCCCGGCGCATGGCAGCGCCTTACCGTGGGCGGAGGGGTGAACTGGCAAAGCGCCATCTATTACTCCACCACGCCGTGGCAGTTGAACAAGACGGTGACGGCGCGCCAGGACGCATATGCAGTGGTGAACCTGATGGCGCGCTACGACTTCAGCCGGCAGCTATCGGCCACGCTGAACCTGAACAACCTGTTCGACAAGAAGTATCTGAGTTCTCTGGATACGACGTTCAATACCGGTTATTACGGAGCGCCAAGGAACGCGATGCTGAACCTGCGGTACTCCTTCTAGCGCAAAGCCGCGCTGCGCGGTGATATGGTTATGAGCACCCGGCGGTATCCATATCCCGCCCGCCTAACTACAATCCGGCCTGGACTGCACACCTCGCCATCCGCATAAACAAGGAGACACGCGTGACCCAACCGAACAAGCCGTGGCGGCTAGAGACCATTGCCGTGCATGGCGGCTATCGCCCCGATCCGACCACGCGCGCCGTGGCCGTGCCCATCTACCAGACCGTGGCCTATGCGTTCGACGACACGCAGCACGGCGCCGACCTGTTCGACCTCAAGGTGCCGGGCAACATCTACACCCGCATCATGAACCCGACCACCGACGTGCTGGAGCAGCGCGTGGCGGCCCTGGAGGGCGGCATCGCCGCGCTGGCGCTGGCTTCGGGCCAGGCCGCGGTGACCTACGCCATCCTGACCATCGCCGAAGCGGGCGACAACATCGTGTCGTCCAGCACGCTGTACGGCGGCACCTACAACCTGTTCGCGCACACGCTGCCGCAGTACGGCATCACCACGCGTTTCGCCAATCCTTCCGACCTGGCGGCCTTCGAGGCCCAGATCGATGACCGCACCAAGGCCATCTTTGCGGAATCCGTGGGCAATCCGCTGGGCAACATCACCGACATCGCCGCATTGGCCGACCTGGCGCACCGCCACGGCCTGCCGCTGATCGTCGACAACACTGTGCCGTCGCCGTACCTGCTGCGTCCCATCGAGCACGGCGCCGACATCGTGGTGCAGTCGCTGACCAAGTACCTCGGCGGCCACGGCACCAGCCTGGGCGGCGCCATCATCGACTCGGGCAAGTTCCCTTGGGGCGAACACAAGGAGCGCTTCAAGCGCCTGAATACGCCGGACGTCAGCTACCACGGCGTGGTCTACACCGAAGCCTTCGGCGCGGCTGCCTACATCGGCCGTGCCCGCGTGGTGCCGCTGCGCAATACCGGCGCGGCGATCTCGCCCTTCAACTCGTTCCAGATCCTGCAAGGCATCGAGACCCTGGCGCTGCGCGTGGACCGCATCGTCGAGAACACCGTCAAGATCGCCAAGTATCTGCGCGAGCATCCGAAGGTGGAGTGGGTCAACTATGCCGGCCTGCCGGACCATCCGGACCACGCGCTGGCGCAGAAGTACCTGGGCGGTAAGGCGCCGGGGCTCTTCACTTTCGGCGTAAAGGGCGGCCGCGAGGCCGGTGCGCGCTTCCAGGATGCGCTGCAGCTGTTCACGCGCCTGGTCAACATCGGCGACTCCAAGTCGCTGGCCACGCACCCGGCGTCCACCACGCACCGCCAGCTCAATCCCGAAGAGCTGCAGAAGGCCGGCGTGCGCGAGGAAACCGTGCGCCTGTCCATCGGCATCGAGCACATCGACGACCTGCTGGCGGATCTGGATCAGGCGTTGGCGCAGGTGTAAGCCATGACGATGCTTCCCCGCCGAACTTTGTTGAAGCTGGCCGCGGGCTTGCCCGCGCTGGCAGCCGCGGGAGCGGCCGGGGCGGCAGCCCCGGCTGCCCCGGCCACGAAGGCCAGGAACTACGTCCTGGCCCACGGCTCCTGGCATGGCGGCTGGTGCTGGCGTCCGGTGGCGGACCGCCTGCTGGCCGCCGGCCACCGCGTGTACGCGCCCAGCTATACCGGCATGGGCGACCGCGCCCACCTGCTGAGCAAGAACATCACCATCGATACCTTCGTCGAGGACCTGGTCCAGGTCATCGAGACCCAGGAACTGAAGGACGTGATCCTGGTGGGCCACAGCTTCGGCGGCATTCCCATCACGGGCGTGGCCGACCGGATTCCGCAGCGGCTGGCGCATCTGGTGTACTTTGACGCCATCGTGCTGCAAAGCGGCCAGAATGCGTTCTCGGTGTATCCGAAGGCGGATGCCGAGGCGCGCATCGCAGCGGCCTCCAAGGCCACCGGCGGGCTGGCCGTGCCGATTCCCGATCCGCTGCCTGCGCCCTGGGGCTTCACGCCCGGAAGCGCGGACTACGATTGGGTCAAGCGCCGCCTGACGGCCCATCCGCTGGCCAGTTACACCACGCCGCTGACCCTGAAACATCCCATCGGCAACGGCGTCGCGCGCACCTACATCCATTGCACCCAGCCCGAACTGGCGGTGCTGGACGAGTCGCGCAAGCTGGTGAAATCGCAAGCCGGCTGGAACTGGGTCGATATCGCCGCCCCGCACGAAGCGCACATCACGCATCCGGCCTTGCTGGCCGATCTGTTGCTGGGCCTGGGCTGAGGCTCATGCGCCGCTGGTGAGCGCAGTGAGGCGCTTGCGCAAGGCAGATGGCGCAACGCCTTCGGTGCGCTGGAATGCTCGGCTGAAGGCAGCCTGCGATTGGTAGCCGACCCGTTCGGCGGCGTCCTGGATGCCCATGCCATGTTCCAGGTGGCGCCGCGCCACCCGCATGCGCAGCAATTGCAGCAGCTGCGCGGGCGTGGTGCCGCTTTGCAGGGTGAAGCGGCGGTGGAAGGTGGCCTTGGACATATGCACGCGGTCGGCCATGTCCTGCATGCTCCAGGTTTTGGCGGGCTCGGCCAGGATGGCTTGCAGCAGTCCGGCCATGGCGGGGTCGCGGGCCAGCACGAACAAGCCGTAAGCCTGGCGGTCATGGATGGCCAGATGGCGCAACATGAAGAAAATCAGCAGGTCGGTCAGCCGTTCCAGCACCACGGACGAAGCGCCCGGCTCGCGGGCCGTTTCTCCCAGGATCAACTCGAATACGCCGCGCGCCGTGCGGAAGCGTTCGTCGCCGGCACGCAGGACCAGGTAGTCGGGCAAGGTGTCGGCCAGCAGGTCCGCCAGTCCGGGCCGGAACTGGAAGAAGCCGCAGGCCAGGCCCGTGCTGTCGGCCCGGCGCGGCAACAGAGGTTCCATCGCCGTGCGCTGCACGCTTTCCACGGCCGGTTCCAGCGGCGTCAGCGCATGCGCAATGTCGCGAAGGAAGAAGATGCCATCGCCCGCGCCCAGCGTGAGCCTGTCGCGGCCGTCGTCCACGTCGACCTGGCAGCGGCCGTGCAGGATCAGGTGGAAGCTCGCGCGTGCGCGTCCACTGGTGCTGGCGGACCAATTGCCGCAGTATTGGCCCAGGTGGTACAGGCTGGATTGGACCTCCAGGCTGGACAGCAGCAGGGCGTCGACGGCGGCTTGGTCGGTGGCTGATATGGTCAATGGACCGGCGCAGTTTGCGGGCATCATCGGGGCATACGTTTGGTTATAAGCGCATAGCTGAAAGTCGATAAGATCGAGCATCAAGTTGCGATCTTCGCGCATTGTCGCTTGCCATCCGACGCGAGCACAATCATGTCTTCAACGATAACCCGCAGGAGATCTTCATGTCCCGTCTGCCCGTCCATACCGCGCAAAGCGCTCCCGAACCGACGCGCGCCGCGCTGGCTGCAGCGGAGCAGGGCGCGGGTTACCTGTCCAACCTGCTGGGCGTGCTGGCGAATGCGCCCGTGGCGTTGGAGGCTTATCAGACACTCTCGCAGATCAATGCGCGCGCCGGCCTGACCTTGCAAGAGCGCGAGGTGGTGCAATTGGTGGCAGGCACGCGCCACG
The DNA here is from genome assembly GCF_013267355.1 of Achromobacter pestifer. Lineage (NCBI taxonomy): Bacteria > Pseudomonadati > Pseudomonadota > Betaproteobacteria > Burkholderiales > Alcaligenaceae > Achromobacter > Achromobacter pestifer. The sequence goes on along the minus strand of NZ_CP053985.1, from coordinate 6,543,205 downwards.
GCTGCACATTTTGCGTGGCGGGGCACACGGCGCTGGCGCGCAACAAGGCCAGGCTGTCGCCTGAAGTAGTGGAAGCCCTGCGGGCGCAGGGCGTGCTGCCGGATGAACGCCTGCAAGCCCTGGCCGCCTTCACCGAAGCCGTGATCCAGACACGCGGCCGGGTCGGCGACGAGGCCCTGCAGGCCTTGCGCGACGCCGGCTATACGGATGGCAACGCGCTGGAAGTCATCGTGGGGGTGGGGCTGGCCACCATTTGCAACTTCGGCAACAACCTGGCGCAGACGCCGTTGAACGACCAGTTGCGCGACTACGCCTGGAGCGGCGCGCAATGACGGCGCGATCCGCAGGGCCGGTGCTGCCGGCCGATCTGAGGGCGTGGCTGGAGCAGCACGCCGACGCGCTGGACGACGGCAGCCTGGATGCCGCCACGGTGCTGCCGCGACTGGCCGCGGCCGGCGTGTTCCGGCATGGCGTGCCCCCGGCGCAGGGCGGCCTGGCGGGCACGGACATCGGCGACGCCATCGAGGCGGTGTCGCAAGTGGCGGAACTGTCGGTTGCCAGCGCCTTCGTGGCCTGGGGGCAGCGCGTCTTCATCGAATACCTGTTGCGCAGCCCGAACAAGGCCCTGACCGGCGCGTGGCTGGCGCCCTTGCTCAGCGGCGAACAGGCGGGCGCGACCGCGTTGTCGAACGCCATGAAATTCCTGAGCGGGATCGAATCGCTGCAGATCTCCGCGCGCGCGGAGGACGGCCAGTGGGTGCTGGATGGCCGCATGCCCTGGGTGACGAATCTGCGGGTGCAGGGTTTTCTGGTGGCCGCCGCCGTGACCGCGCCCGACGGCACGCCCGCCGTGGTGGCGCTGCCGCACGATATCGCCGGGCTGACGCGCAGTCCGGATCTGTCCTTGCTGGCCCTGCAATCGAGCAATACCGCGGCCCTGGATGTGCGCGGCGTGCGCATCGGCCCCGAGTGGCTGATCCATCCCGACGCGCGCCAGTATCTGCCGCAGGCCAGGCCGGCGTTCGCGGGCCTGCAATGCGGGCTGTCCATTGGCCTCGCGCGGCGCGCCTTGCAGGCCGCGGAGCAGGCGGGGCAGGGGCAGGCGTCGCGCGGCATCCTGGGGCAGCCGCTGGCGGCCTTGCGGGCGCAGGTCGAGACACTGGCTGCGCGCCTGATAGACGGGGTGCGCAGCGAGCGCTTCGTGGCCGAGCCCTGGAGCCTGTTCGAAATCCGCATCGCGCTGGCCGATGCCGCCCATCAGGCTGTGCAGCTGGAGTTGCAGGCCAGCGGGGGCGCGGCCTATCTGAAGCCCGCGGGCGCGGGCTTTGCGCGGCGCTGGCGCGAGGCGGCGTTCCTGCCCATCGTGACGCCCAGCCTGGTGCAGCTGAAGACCGAACTGGCCAAGCGCCAGGCGCGGCTGGCGGCGGGTGCCGCCGCATGAGAGCCGGTCCGCCAGCCGTGTTGCAGGCCCAGGGTTTGGCGCTCAGCTATCCCGGCGCTATCGACGCGGTGTTTCAGGATGTGGACCTGACGCTGGCGCGGGGCGAGGTGGTGGCGGTGCTGGGCGCCAGCGGCGCGGGCAAGTCCAGCCTGCTGCGGGTGCTGGCGGGCCTGCAACCCGCAAGCAGCGGGTCGCTGCTGATGGAAGGCGCGCCGCTCACGGGCGTGCACCCCCGCGTCGCGGTGGCATTTCAGGACCCGAGCTTGCTGCCCTGGCTGTCGCTGGAGCGCAATGTGGCCTTCGGCCTGGATTTCAAGCATCAGCCGGCGCTGTCCGATGCGCAACGCCGGACCAGGGTGGACCAGGCGATCGATGAGGTGGGTTTGGCGCACGCCAGGCATTTGCGCCCGGCGCAGCTGTCTGGCGGCATGGCGCAGCGCACGGCCCTGGCCCGCTGCCTGGCGCGCCGGCCGGCGGTGCTGTTGCTCGACGAGCCCTTCGGCGCGCTGGACGAAGTCACCCGGGGCGAGATGCAGGCGCTGCTGCGCAAGGTGGTGGCCGACTTCGATACCGCCGCGGTGCTGATCACGCACGATATCGACGAGGCGCTGGTGCTGGCCGACCGCATCGTGCTGCTGGGCGGCGCGCCCGGGCGCATTCTGGGGGTGTGGCGGGTGGACCTGCCGCAGCCGCGCGCCGATCTGTTGCCGGAAATGGGCGCCTTGCGCCTGGAAATTCTTACCCGCCTGCGCAGCTCGCTGCGGGCCGCCCGCGGCGTGGCCGCGTCTGTCTGAACCGGAGGGCCAGTCACTGGCTCTTCATGCGTGAACTGATCCTGCTAGGAGTGCTTAGATGTGCCTTGAACACATGTCGCGTCGCGACTGGTTGAAACTCTCGGCCCTGCTGACGGCAGGCGGCGCGGCATCCTTGCTGTCCGCGTTCAACGCCCGCGCGCAAAGCGATCCGGACGCGCCGGTGCGCATCGGCTACCTGCCCATCACCGATGCCGCGCCGCTGCTGGTGGCGCATAACAACGGCCTGTTCGAGCAGGCTGGCGTCAAGGCGGAAAAGCCCACGCTGCTGCGCAGCTGGGCTCAGGTGATCGAGGCTTTCATTTCAGGCCAGGTCAATGTGGTGCATCTGCTGTCGCCGATGACCGTGTGGGCGCGGTTTGGCAGCAAGGTGCCGGCCAAGGTGGTGGCCTGGAATCACGTGGGCGGTTCGGGCCTGACGGTGGCGCCTTCCATAGACAGCGTCAAGCAACTGGGCGGCAAGACCGTCGCGATTCCGTTCTGGTATTCCATCCATAACGTCGTGCTGCAGCATCTGCTGCGCGAAAACGGCTTGGCGCCGGTGGCGCGCAAGGATGGGGCTGTGGCGGCCAATGAAGTGAACCTGGTGGTGATGGCGCCCGCCGACATGCCTCCGGCGCTGGCGCAGAACCGCATTGCAGGCTACATCGTGGCCGAGCCCTTCAACGCGGTGGCCGAGACGCTGGGCGTGGGCAAGGTGCTGCGGTTCACGGGCGACGTCTGGCGCAATCACGCGTGCTGCGTGGTGTTCATGCACGAGCGCGACCTGGAGCAGCGTCCCCAGTGGTCGCAAAAGGTCGTGGACGCCATCGTTCAGGCGCAGCTGTGGATCCGCGACAACCGGGCCGAGACCGCGCAACTCCTGTCCAAGGAAGGCATCAACCGCTACACGCCGCATACCGTGCCGGCACTGTCCAAGGTGCTGGCGCCGCCGCCGGCCGACCGCGAGCAGTACCTGGCCAGCGGTGCCATCCGGCATGCGGATTGGGATGAGCGCCGCATCGACTTCCAGCCCTATCCGTTTCCCAGCTACACCGAAGAGCTGGTGCGCCGCTTGCGCGATACGCTGATCGAGGCGGACCGCGGTTTTCTGGCCGACCTGGACCCGGCCCGCGCGGCCTCCGAACTGGTGGATGACCGTTACGTCAAGCGCGCCATCGAAACCGCCGGCGGCTTGAGCCGCTTCGGTTTTCCGGACCAGTACAGCCGGACCGAGACGGTGCAGGCGTGACGGCTCCCGAGTCTGTCGCCGAAGCGTCGGCCGGCCTGACGGCTGCCCCAGCGGCAGTGCCGGGCCGCGGGGGCGGCGGTCCAGGCCTGGCCACGCGTTGCGCGCTAGGCGCAGGGGGGCTCGCCGCGCTGCTGGCGCTGTGGTGGCTGGGCACGGACGTGCTGTCGCCCGCGGGCGGCATGGCGCGGCGCTTTTCGCCAGGTGCTACCTTCGCCAGCCTGGCCTCGCTGCTGACGGGGTCGGACTTGCCCCTACACATCCTGGTCAGCCTGCGGCGCATCGCCGTCGGCCTGGGCTTCGCGCTGGCCATAGGCGTGCCGCTGGGACTGGCTATCGGCAGCTACCGGCGGCTGGAAGCGACGGTGTCTCCGGCCATGCAGTTCTTGCGCATGATTTCGCCTTTGTCCTGGATGCCGATCGCGGTGATGGCATTTGGGGTGGGCGACGATCCGGTCTATTTCTTGCTGGCCTTTGCGGCCGTCTGGCCCATCGTGCTGAACACGGCCGCCGGCGTGCAGCAGCTGGACCCGCGCTGGCTGCAGCTGGCGCAAAGCGTCGCGGCCACCCGCTGGGAGACGCTGCGCAGCGTGATCCTGCCTGGCGTGCTGGGCCATATTCTGACCGGTGTGCGCCTGGCCATCGGTATCCTGTGGATCGTGCTCGTGCCCTGCGAGATGCTGGGGGTGTCGGCGGGGATGGGCTATTTCATCCTGGATACGCGCGACCGGCTGGCGTACTCGGAGCTGATGGCGATGGTCCTGATGATAGGCGTGCTGGGCTTTCTGCTGGACGCCGCGGCGCGCGCGCTGTACCGCTACTGGAAAGGATAGGACGGCTTACTTGCGCGAACTTTTGCCGTTGGCGGGACACATCACCTCGCGCAGCTTGCGCTGCACGGGATCCTGCGCGATCGGGGCATTGCGGATGCCAGGCGGAGGCAGGGACTCCACGATGGGGCCGGTGGCGTTCTCGCCGGCGTAATGCACGACCTGGCTTACGGTATAGGTGTTGGCGGTGCAGTTCATGGTGACCGGCTGGGCCACGGAGCGGTAGGGTTGCCCATTGGCCGCGGAAATCTTGGGCTGGGCATAGAACCAGGCCACGTTCACTGCCATGACGGCAGGGCGCTCAGACACCACTTTGATCGATGCGCTGTCGTAGAACACGCCAGGCATGGCCTGCGGATCCACCGGTACCCAGTCTGGTCCGCCGGACAGCATGCCGCCGGGCCCAGGGTCGCGCGGCACGATGTTCACGGCGCAGGCGTCGGCGGGCACCGGATCGCCTTCGCGGACCGTGATGGTTTCGCAGGCGCCGGGCGGCGCGGCCTGCGCGGGGTGGACCCAGGCGGTCACGGCCAGGGCGATCAAGTATGCGTGCCTTGCGGTCATTGGTGTTTTCCGGTGGTGGCGCGGCGCGCCGGCGCCAGGCTCGTGACCATGGCGTGTACCCGATCATACCGGGCAGGGCGCGTCCGCGCGGGGCGAATACGCCTTAGGGGCAACGGCGCCTAGGCCGTCAGCACATAGTCCGGATAGCGCTTGCAGATCTCGGCCACCTGGCTGAGGGTGCCGGAAAGGTGTTCACGCAGCACCAGTTGGGCGCGCTGCGGATCCTGCGCGACGATGGCGTCCAGCAGGCGCTGGTGATCGTCCAGGATGCGCTCGGCCTTGCCAGTTTCGGGCAGATGCAGGCGGCGCAGGCGGTCCAGGTGGCCGCTATAGCGCTGCGCCAGTTCCCACAGCCGGATCACGCCCGCGGCCTCGTGCATGTCGCGGTGGAAGGCCTGGTCGGCGTCGATGAAACGCTGGTACTGGCCGCTGGCATGGCTGGCGCGCTGCAGGTCGATGCTGGCTTGCAGGCGCTGGAAGAGCAGGGGGTCGGGGCGCTGCGCCAGCATCCGCACGATTTCGAGCTCCAGCGAGCGGCGCAGGAAATGCGCTTCGCGGGCGGCGGCCACGTCGATGCGGCTGACCACCGTGGTGTGCTGCGGATAGATCTCGACCAGCGCTTCCTCGGCCAGCCGCATGAGCGCGTCGCGGATCGGGGTCTGGCTCAGGCCGTAGGTTTCCGCCAGCGTGATGCGCGACAGAGGAGCGCCCGGGGCCAGTTCCAGGGACAGGATCTGTTCGCGTAGGTGTTCGAAGACCTGCGGCGCGGCGTGGCGCGAGCGGTCCAGTCTGAGCTTGGTGCTTTGCATCGGGTCGCGTGCGGAGTGGGGCCTGAAGAGTAACGGAGTTTAGCGGGTTTTTACCTAGCTGACGCACTAATGTATTAGTGTTTAAATAGCCTCGTCGCCAATACGAAAAACCGCCTCGCCCCTATGAAACGCTCCTACGAAAGCCTGCGCAGCGCCGCCTGGATGGCCCGGGACGATCTACGCTCCTTCGGCCACCGTTCCCGCATGATGCAGATGGGCTATGGCCCCGACGACTGGGCGGGCCGTCCCATCATCGCCATCATCAACACCTGGTCGGATCTCAATCCCTGCCACAGCCACTTCAAGCAGCGCGTCGAGGACGTCAAGCGCGGCGTGCTCCAGGCGGGCGGCTTTCCGGTGGAGCTGCCCGCGATCTCGGTGTCGGAATCCTTCGTCAAGCCGACCACCATGCTGTACCGCAACTTCCTGGCCATGGAGACCGAGGAATTGCTGCGCAGCCATCCGGTCGACGGCGCCGTGCTCATGGGCGGCTGCGACAAGACCACGCCGGGTCTCATCATGGGCGCGGTCAGCGCCGGGCTGCCCTGTGTCTACGTGCCCGCCGGCCCGATGCTGCGCGGCAACTGGAAAGGCAAGATCCTGGGTTCCGGCTCCGACGCCTGGAAGCTCTGGGACGAGCGCCGCGCGGGCAAGATCACGCAGGAGCAATGGACCGAGGTCGAGGGCGGCATCGCCCGCAGCTACGGCACCTGCATGACCATGGGCACGGCCAGCACCATGACCGCCATCGCCGAAGCCATAGGCATGACGCTGCCGGGCGCGTCCTCGATCCCCGCGGCGGATGTCAACCACATGCGCATGTCGGCCGAATGCGGCCGGCGCGTGGTGGAGATGGTCTGGGAAGACCTGACGCCGCAGCGCATCCTGAGCCTGGCGTCCTTCAAGAACGCCATCAACGTGGCCATGGCCATGGGCTGCTCCACCAACGCCATCGTGCACCTGGTCGCCATGTCGCGCCGCGCCGGCTGCGCGGTGGGACTGGACGACTTCGACGCCGCCAGCCGCAAGGTGCCGGTGATCGCCAACATCCGGCCCAGCGGCGACACCTATCTCATGGAAGACTTCTTCTACGCGGGCGGGCTGCCGGCGCTGATGTCGCGGCTGCGGGACCACCTGGATCCGTCCGCCATGACCGTCACCGGCAAGACGCTGGGCGAGAACATCGCCGGCGCCGAGGTCTACAACGACGACGTGATCCGCCCGCTGGAGCAGGCCATCTACGACGAAGGCGCGCTGGCCGTGCTGCGCGGCAATATCGCGCCGGACGGCTGTGTCATCAAGCCCAGCGCCTGCGCGCCGCAGTACCTGCGCCACACCGGCCCGGCCCTGGTGTTCGACGACTACCCCAGCATGAAGGCCGCGGTGGACGACGAGAACCTGGACGTCACCGCCGACCACATCATGATCCTGCGCAATGCCGGCCCGCAGGGCGGCCCCGGCATGCCGGAATGGGGGATGCTGCCGATCCCGACCAAGCTGGTGAAGCAGGGCGTGCGCGACATGCTGCGGCTGTCCGACGCCCGCATGAGCGGCACCAGCTACGGCGCCTGCATCCTGCACGTGGCGCCGGAAAGCTATATCGGCGGCCCGCTGGCCCTGGTGCGCACGGGCGACCTGATTACTGTCGACGTGCCCGCGCGCAGCATCCACCTGAACGTCAGCGACGAAGAACTGGCCGCGCGCCGCGCCGCCTGGACGCCGCCGCCCAGGCGCTACGAGCGCGGCTACGGCTGGATGTATTCGAAGCACATTCTGCAGGCCAACGACGGCTGCGATTTCGACTTCCTGGAAACCGGTTTCGGCGCGCCCGTGCCCGAACCCGAGATTTTCTAGGCGCCGTCCGCGTCTTACCCCAACAGTCTTCAGCCCCCGGAGCCATCGTGTCCCAAATGAAACCCGAAACCCGCGCCCGCCTGGCCGGCGTCAGCACCGCCACCCTGTGCACGGCCTTGTTCAAGCGCGGCCTGCGCAACCAGTTCATCCAGGACGTGCGTCCGCTGAACGCCGCGCTGCCCAATATGGTCGGCCCCGCTTTCACCCTGCGCTACATCCCGGCGCGCGAGGACCTGAACACCATCAAGGTGTTCGAGGACCGCGCCCATCCGCAGCGCGTCGCCGTCGAGACCTGCCCGCAAGGCGCGGTGCTGGTGATGGACAGCCGCAAGGACGCGCGCGCCGCTTCCGCGGGCTCCATCCTGGTCACGCGGCTGATGAAGCGCGGCGTGGCCGGGGTAGTGACGGACGGCGGTTTCCGCGATTCGCCCGAGATTGCCGAGCTGGGCTTTGCCGCCTATCACCAACGGCCGTCGGCTCCCACCAACCTGACCCTGCACCAGGCCTTGGACATCAACGCGCCCATCGGCTGCGGCGACGTGGCGGTGTGGCCGGGCGACATCGTCGTGGGCGACCGCGAGGGCGTGGTGGTGATACCCGCCCACCTGGCCGACGAGATCGCCGTCGAGGCCGTGGAGATGACGGCTTTCGAGGACTTCGTGACCAGCGAGGTGCAGGAGGGCGCGTCCATCCTGGGGCTGTATCCGCCCACCGACCCCGGCACCAGGGACAAGTTCGCCGCGTGGCGCAAGCAACAGGGCCGCTGAGCCTTGCCGCCGGCGCCGCCGGCAACCCCACAAGCCAAAAAACAGGCAGGAGACAACCATGAATATGCAACGACGCAGCGCGCTGGCCGCGCTGCTGGCCGCCGCCACGCTGGGCACGCTGGCGGCGCCCGCCCAGGCCGCCGATTGGCCGGCGCAGAAGCCGATTTCCTATGTGGTCCCGTTCACCGTGGGCGGCTCGACCGACGTGGTGGGCCGGGTGCTGGCCCAGAAGCTGGGCGACCGCCTGCACCAGAACGTCATCGTCGAGAACAAGCCAGGAGCCGCGGGCGGCATCGGCGCGACCTATGTGGCCAAGGCCGCGCCGGATGGCTACACGCTGTTCGGCGGCACCATCAGCACGCACGCCATCAACGCCAGCCTGTACAAGAACCTGAAGTACGACCCGGTCAAGGATTTCGAGCCGGTTTCGCTGATCGCCTACCTGCCCAATGTGCTGCTGGTGGATCCCAACCTGGGCGTGAATTCCGTGGCCGACCTGATCGCGCTGTTGAAGCGTGATCCGACCAAGCGCACCTTCGCGTCCTCGGGCGCGGGCACTTCCACGCACCTGGCCGGCGAGCTGTTCTCCAGCATGATAGGCGTGCCGCTCACGCACGTGCCGTACAAGGGCACGCCGCCCGCCATGGTGGACGTGTCCTCGGGCGCGGTGACCTTCATGTTCGACCAGATGACGGCGGCCTTGCCCCTGCTGCAGACCGGCAAGCTCAAGCTCCTGGCCGTGACCACCAAGGACCGCATCGCGCTGGCGCCCGAGGTGCCGACCATGCAGGAAGCCGGCGTGCCGGGCTTCCAGATGGCGTCGTGGCAGGCGGTGTACGCGCCCAAGGGCACGCCCAAACCCATCCTCGACAAGCTGGCCCAGGAAATCGCCTTGATCGTGAAAGAGCCGGACGTGCAGGAGAAGCTGGGCAAGACCATGGGGATGGAACTGGTCGGCAGCACGCCCGAGCAGTTGCGCGACCTGATGGCGACGGAAATCCCGCGCTGGGCGGAGGTCGTGAAGAAGTCAGGGGCGACGGTGGAATAAGCGGATCAGGCCAGCGGGCGCGCCGCGCCCGCTGCCGTTCAGGGTTTTGCGCTCAAGGCTGGATGCTCAGGGTTTCAGATTGAGCTTCGGCACCAAGGCCTTGAACGCTTCCTCCTGGCGCGCCACGTCGGCCGTGAACTGCGGCAGATCGGCGTAGGAGGGCGTCAGGTTCTGCTTGCGCATCAGCGTTTGGAAGTCCTGCGATTGCGCTACCTGGCGGGCCGCGGCCCGCCATTTTTCGACCGCGTCCGCGGGGGTGGCCTTGGGCAGGCCGATGCCGCGCCAGACGCTGAATTGCAGGTCCGCGCCTTTCTCCTTCATGGTCGGCACGGCGGGCAGGTTGTCCAGGCGCTTGGGCGCCATGACGGCCAGGGTGCGCAACTTGCCGGTCTCGACATGCTGCTGCAGTTCGGCGTAGGCGACCGTCGTGGCCTGCACGTCGCCCGCCAGGAGGCCCATGATGGCCGGGGCCGAGCCTTGGTAGGGCACGTGCACGAATTTCACCCCGGCCTGTTCGCCCAGCGCTGCCGCCGCCATGTGCGGCACGGTGCCGATGCCGGCGTTGGACACGGCGACGCGCTCGGGATTCTTCTTGGCGTCCGCCAGGAATTCCTCCACCGTCTTCCAGGGCGCGTCGGCGCGCACCGTGACCGACGAGGGATCATCGGTGAAGCGGGCGATGGGCTGGAAGTCGCCGACCGTGGTCTTGCCTATGCCCATCAGCGGCACCACCAGCATTTCAGGCGTCATCAGCACCAGCCGGTAGCCGTCGGGCTGCGCATTGGCGACGTAGGCCCAGCCGATGGAGCCGCTGGCGCCGGGCTTGTTGATCACCACCGTAGGCTGCGCCAGCATGGGCGGGCGCACCGCCTCGGCGATGGCGCGCGCGGTATTGTCGCTGCCGCCGCCGGGCTGGTAGGCGACCACCAATTCCATCGAGCGGGCAGGGTAGTCCGCGGCATGCGCGGCGGACAGGACGGAAACTGCGGACAGGGCGCTGAAGACCAGCGCGGTCAGGCGGTAGGGGCGCATGGTGGCGGCTCCGGTATCAGTAGCCCAGGGCGGAAAGGTCCGCGAGCGTCTGTTTGGTGATGGCGATGGTGCGTTCGCGTTCGGCCCCGGCCAGGTCCAGGCGCGGCGGCTTGACGGTTTCGGCGCTGCCGGTGATCAGGTGCTCGGCCAGCTTGATGTGCTGCACCAGCTTGACCACCGTGTCCAGGTGGAACAGTGGCGTCAATGCGGCATAAAGCTTGCGGGCCCGCACGAAATCGCCTTCGACGGCCAGTTTCAGCAGATCCACCGAGGCCTTGGGCACCGCGTTGGCCATGCCCGATACCCAGGCCGTCACGCCCAGCGCGGCGCTTTCCAGGATCAGGTCGTCGACGCCGCAGACCACGGCCAGCCGGCCGCCAAAGCGCGTGATCAGGTCGGTCACGCGGGTGGTGTCGTAGGACTCCTCCTTGATGGCGACGATGGTCGGCTCTTCCAGCAGTTCGGCCACCAGGTCCGGCGTCAGGTCCACGCCGTAGCCGCGCGGGTTGTTGTAGAGCAGGATCGGCAGGGCGCTGGCGCGCGCCACGGCGCGGTAGAAGGCCACGGTCTCGCGGCCGTCGGACTTGTAGGTCAGGCCGGGGAACACCATCAGGCCGTTCACGCCGATGCGCGCGGCTTCCTGGGCGAAGGCCGCAGCGCGCGCGGTGCCGGTTTCGGCCACGCCCGAGATCACCGGCACCCGTCCGCGCACGGTGTCCACGGCGGTGCGCAGCACCTGCAGTTTTTCCTCGGGCGAGAGCTGGGCGTTTTCGCCCACCATGCCCATCATCACCACGCCGCCCACGCCATTCTCGATCAGGCGTTCCAGTCCCTGGCGGATGGCCTCCAGATCCAGCGAAAAATCGGGTTTCAGCTTGGTGGTGACGGCGGGGAATACGCCTTGCCATTGAATGCTCATGCTGCGGCTCCTGATGCGCGGTCCGTCCGGTTTGGTCCGGTTGGATACTGGTTATTGGATATTGGATCCAAAAATATGGGGCTTAAAAAAACGAGGCACAGGCCTCGGACCGGCGCCTGGGGAGCGCTGGCTTGAACTGGATCATGGATCCAATATACTCACATTAAAAGGGCTGCGGGCACCGGCTGTCTCTCGGGGTTTTCCTGGGCATGGCGGCCCTGGTTCCCGCCAGACCCTCCCGTGCCGCCTCCGCCGCACGGCGCAACCAGGCAGGTTTCATGTCCCAGAATTCGCCGTTATCCGCTCCCAGCCCGTCCCGTCCCCAGGCCGCCACCCCCGGCCGCCTCGTGCGCAAGACCGCCGTCGAACTGGTGGTCGACGAACTACGCGACCGCATCCTGTCCGGCGCGATTCCTCCCGGCTCGGCGCTGCGCCAGGAACTGTTCGCCGAGGAACTGGGCGTGAGCCGGCTGCCGGTGCGCGAGGCCATCCGCCAGCTTAGCGCCGAAGGGCTGATAGACATGATTCCGCACCGCGGCGCCTACGTCTCCATGCTGTCGCGCGCCGAGGTGCAGGAGTTCTTCGACATCCGCCTGCGGCTGGAGCCGTGGCTGTTGCGCTTGGCCGTGCAGCAGCGCGAGACCCAGGATCTGGAGCTGGCGAGCCAGGTGGTGGCGCAGATGGACACGGCCGAGCCCGAGCAATGGGGGCGCCTGAACTGGCAGCTGCACGAACTGCTGTACCGTTCGGCGCAACGTCCCGCCGCGCTGGCCATGGTGCGCGCGCTGCACGAAAAATCCGAACGCTACTTCCGCTTCCAGGTCGTCAACGCGCCGATCCGCCAGCAGGCCCACGACGAGCATAGCGCGCTGATCGCGCTGGCGCGGCAGGGCCGAGCCGAAGAAGCCGAGGCCGCGCTGGAGCGGCACATCGCCGAAGCCGCCGAGCAGATACTCGCCATCGTCGACCATCTGCTGGATGCGTCGGCCTTGCAGGAACCCGCCTAGACGTCCAGCTCCAGCGTGCCGCGGCCGCGCGACACGCAGACCATCATGCTGCGGTTGGCGGCGCGTTCCTCGTCGCTGAGCACGTAGTCGCGGTGATCCACCTCGCCGGACAGCACGCCCGCTTCGCAGCTGCGGCACAGGCCTTCGCGGCAGGAGTATGGCCAGGCGACGCCGGCCGCTTCCAGCACATCCAGCACCGACTTGTCCGCGGGCACTTCGTGGCAGCCGCCGCTGCGCGCGAGCCGCAGCGTAAAGCTTGAGCCGGGTTCGGCCGTGGCGGGCGCGCTGGCGGCAAAGCGCTCGAAATGCACGCGCGCCGAGGCGATTGCGCCGCGTGCACAGGCCGCGGCCACCGCATCCATCAACGGCCCGGGTCCGCAGCAATAGACATGCTGGCCCGGTTCCCCCAGCGCGCCCAGATAGGCATCGAGGTCGCAGCGCGCGCCGCCCTGTTCGCTGTCGACATGCAGCGCCACGCGCTCGCCGTGGACGGCCAGTTCAGGCAGGTAGGCGGCCGCGTCGCGGTCGCGCACGCAGTACAGCAGCCGCCAGGGCTCGCCGCGCCTGACGCATGCATGGATCATGCTGAGGATGGGCGTGATGCCTATGCCGCCCGCGATGAAGACATGGCCGGCGGCCTGCGCATGCAGCCCGAACAATTGCCTGGGCTCCCCGATGTCCACCAGGTCGCCCTGGCGCAGCTGTTCATGGACGTAGCGCGAGCCGCCGCGTGTATCGGCCGCCAGGCCGATACCCAGCCGGTATACCGCCAGCTCCGCCGGGTCGCCGCACAGGGAATACTGCCTGACCAGGCCATTGCCCAGCGCCATATCCACATGCGCGCCGGCCTCGAAGGCTGGCAGCATGGCGCCGTCGGGACTGCGCAGATGCAGGCCGAGCACGCCGCGCGCCTCGCGCACGATGCGGCTGACGACTAGCCGCCGCATCTCAGGCTACCGCCTGCGCGGCCCGCACGCCGGACGCGCCCGCCGTTGCCTGCTGCTGCTCTTCCTCGACGCGGCGCGCCACCACCCAGCGGAACTGGGACAGCGCGGCGTCGATGGACAGCGGCACCATCTTGAAGTCCGGCGACAGGGACAGTGAGCGCTGCTGCGCGGTGATGATGTCGCGGTCTTCGTCGAAGGCATCCACCACGCTCTGGTGGATCGACGCGGTGATCTCCGGCCGGTCGATGGAGAAGTTGTGCGGATGCGCGAAGAAGTAATGGGTCGAGGTCGCGGTCTCTGGCGTCAGGGCCTGGCAGCCGCGGAACTCGATGGCGCCTGCGCGATTGCCTTCCTGCGCGCCGCCGCCGGCCGGGGCCATGCCCGAATCCATCAGCAGGATGCCCGGCAGAGTGAAGTTGTAGATGTTCCAGCGGTCCACCCGGCCGGGCCATTCGCGGACTTTCTTGGCAAAGGCGGGCGCTTCGGTATCGAGCGTCCAGCGCGTGATGCGCACGCCGTCGGGCAGCCGGTCGACCTTGGGCGAGACCGAAGCATAGTCTTCGCTGCCGCCCAGGGTGGTCGGATGCACGAAGGGCAGGTGCGAGAAATCGAGCAGGTTGTCGGCAATCAGCAGATAGTTGACGTCGTAATGGATGTAGCCGTCCAGGCTGCGCCAATCGGGATGATCCAGCCATTGGGTGTCGGGGATGAGGGCCGGATCGGCGCGTTCCGGATCGCCCATCCAGATCCAGATCCAGCGGTGCCGCTCCACCACCGGAAAGGTGCGCACCCGGGCCTGCGGCGGAATGCGCGCCTGCGCCGGCGCTTCGACACAGGCGCCGGTGGGATCGAATTTCAGGCCGTGGTACATGCAGCGCACGCAATCGCCTTCGCGCCGTCCCACCGACAAGGGCGCGCCGCGATGGCAGCAGCGGTCTTCCAGCGCCACCAGCCGGCCGCCGCCGTCGCGGTACATCAGCACGGGCACGCCGGTGATGGTGCGCGAGAACAGGCCGTCGGCGCTGACTTCCTGGTCCCAGGCGGCGACGTACCAGGTATTTTTGATGAACATGGGTTTGCTCCTGTTTATTTGACGTAGCGCCAGCCGCCGTCCTTGATCTGCACCATGACAGCGGCGCGCTCGTCATAGCCCTCGTGGTCGGTGGGCGACATGGTGGACACGCCTTGGGAAGTGACGGCGTCGCGGGTCGCTTCCAGCGCGTCGCGCAGGCCGGCCCGGAATTCCGGCGTGCCCGGCCGGGCCTTGGGCAAGGTGGCCTTCAATGCCTGCTGCAGCACGATGCCGGCATCCCAGGCATTGGCCGCGAACACCGACATGGAGTCCTTGCCGTGGGCGGCTTCGTAGCGCTGCGTCAGGTCCATGGCGACGGCGCGTATCGGGTTGGCCTCGTCCAGCTGGCTGGCGACCACGACCGGGCCCACGGCGAACAGCGCGCCCTCGGCGTCCTTGCCGGCGATGCGCAGGAACTCGCGGTTGGCGATGCCGTAGGTCTGGTAGATGCGGCCGGCATAGCCGCGCTCGCGCAGGGACTTCTGCGGCAGCGCGCCAGGCGTGCCGGACGCCGCGACGATGACCGCATCCGGTCTGGCGGCCAGCAGCTTCAGGGTCTGCGCCGTGACGCTGGTGTCGGTCTTCACGTAGCGCTCGGTGGCGACCAGCTTGATGCCGGCGCGCTGCGCCTGCGCGGAAACTTCGGCCAGCCAGCTGTCGCCGTAGGCGTCGGCAAAGCCGATGTAACCCAGCGTCTTCACGCCCGCGGCCTGCATGTGCGCGACGGTGCTGGCGACCATCAGGTTTTCGTTCTGCACCACCTTGAACACCCAGTGGCGCTGCGGGTCCATGGGCTCGACCAGCTTGGCGCCGGCCGCCAAGCTCATCAAGGGCACCTTCTTCTCCTGGGCAATGGGTAGCAGGGTCAGGGTGGCAGGCGTGACCGAGGTGCCCAGCACCACGTCCACGTTGTGCTCGTCGACCAGCCTGCGGAAGGCGCGGGCGGCGCCGGTGGCGTCCGAGGCGTCGTCCAGCACGATGTAGCGCACCGCCTCGCCCGCGATCGCGCGCGGCAGCAGGTCGATGGCGTTTTTGGCCGGGCCGCCCAGCGATGCGGCCGGGCCGGTGAGCGAGAGGATGACGCCGACGCCGACATCGGCCGAGGCGGCGCTACAGGACAGCAGGGCGCACGAAACCAGCACCGCGCGCACGGGGTGTAGAAGGGGCTTCAAGATCTTGTCTCCTTGTGGAAACGCCGGTCTGCGCGGCGTTTGACAAGACGATAGAGAGCGGCGGAATATGCGTCAATGTCATGAGCATGATTCTGGAAATGCACACTATGCATAACGAGAAGCTAGACCTCAACCTGCTCGCCGTCTTCGACAGCCTGATGCGTGAACGCAGCGTGACCCGCGCCGGCGAACAGCTCGGCCTGTCGCAAAGCGCCATGAGCCATGCCGTGAACCGCTTGCGCGTGTTCTTTGACGATCCGCTGTTCGTGAAGACCGGCCAGGGCATGCAGCCCACCCCCAAGTCCGAGAGCCTGGCGCCCACCATCCTGGCGTTGATGGCGACCATACGCGGACAGGTGTTGTCGCAGGCGCAGTTCGATCCGGCCTCGGCCATGCGCGTGTTCACCCTGTGCATGACGGACATGGGCGAGCTGGTGTTCCTGCCGCCGCTGATCAAGCGCCTGCGGGAACTAGCGCCGCATTGCACGCTGCGCACGCGTCAGGTGCCGCTGCAGCAGGTCGAGCCGCTATTGGCCTCGGGCGAGGTGGATCTGGTGCTGGGGTCGCTGCGCGCGGCGCCGCAGGGCTTGTTCCAGCAGCAGCTCTTCATGCACCGCTTCGTGACCCTGGTCAGCGTGAAGAACAAGGAGGTGGGCGATGCGCTGACGCTGGAACAGTTCCAGCGCATGCCGCAGATCGTGGTGACCTTGGCCGGACGCTCGTCCGAAGCCTATGACAGCGCGCTGGAAGAGCAGGGCGTCAAGCGCAACATCTTCCTGTCCACGCCGCACTTCCTGGTGGTGCCGCTATTGCTGGACCAGCATCCGGACCTGATCGCCACCGTGCCGCAGGAATTGGGCAATGTGTTCAGCGGCTACGGCGTGGTCAAGGTGCTGGAGCCGCCGCTGCCGCTGCCGTCCTTTGCGTTGCGCCAGCATTGGCATCCGCGATTTCACCAGGATCCCGCCATCATCTGGCTGCGGGAGCTGGTGAAGGATACGTTCGATGGGTACCCGTGGGACGCCATGCCCGCCGCAGGCCGGAAGGCATGAGCTGGCGCGCCAGCCTCAATTGATCTTGATGTTGCGTTCCTTCACCAGCGTCTTCCACTGCGCGGTCTCGCGCGCCAGGTGGTCGCGCAGTTCATCCGGCGTGCCGCCGATGGGCTCGGCGCCGATGGAGTCCAGCGTGGCGCGCACCTTGGCGTCGTTCAACGCGGCGCGCATGGCGGCGTTCAGTTTCGCGACCACCTCGGGCGGCGTGCCGGCGGGGGCGAAGGCCGCGAACCAGGGCATCAGCTCGTAGCCGGGCAGCCCGCTTTCGGCCACGGTGGGGACGTCGGGCAGGGCGGCCGAACGCTTGCTGGTGGTCACGGCCAGCGCGCGCAGCTTGCCGGCTTCGATGTGCGGCTTGGCGGAGGTGATGCTGTCGAACATGTAGTCCACCTGTCCGCCCAGCAGGTCGGCGATGGCCGGACCGCTGCCCTTGTACGGCACATGCAGCATGTCCACCTGAGCCATGGACAGGAACAACTCGCCCGCCAGATGGATGGACGTGCCCACGCCGGCCGAGGCGTAGGTGTAGTGGTTGGGCTGAGCCTTTGCCTTGGCGATCACGTCCTGCACGCTGGTGGCGCCGGTGCGCGCGGGATTGGTGACCAGCACATTGGGCACCACGGCCAGCAGCGAGATCGGGGCGAAGTCCTTGATCGGGTCGTAGTTCAGGTCCGCATACAACGCCGGATTGACGGCCATGCCGTTGGCGACGATCAGGATGGTGTAGCCGTCGGCCTTGGCGCGGGCCACGCTGGCCGCGCCGATATTGCCGCCGGCGCCCGCGCGGTTTTCCACGATGAAGGTCGTGTTGAGCTGCTTGCCCATGGATTCGCCCAGGGTGCGGGCGATGCTGTCCATCGCGCCGCCGGGCGGGAAGGGCACGATCCATTTGACCGGATGATCCGGATAGGTTTGCGCCAGGGCGGCGGATGCGCCGCCCAGCAGCGCCAGGCCTACGCAGGCCCGGGCGAGTCGTTGGAATGCAGAGCGCAAGCGCATGATGGTCTCCGTAATGCTGGAATTATTGTGTCGCCGCGCACCGACGGTCCGCAGACCCACGGGAAGATGTTCCCGCGATTCATACTTTCCGCGATCAGGTGCGTGCGATGGCTTAGTATGGCTTGCGTTTTCCCTGCGAGTCCAAGACTATATGGGTTCCGATTGATACCTTTATGGTATGTATAAGGCCATGCCATGCAACTGAGGCAACTGCGTTATTTCCAGGCCGTGGCGGAAGAAGGCAGCTTCACCCGCGCGGCCGCCAGGCTGCACATGGCCCAACCGCCGCTCAGCCGCCAGATCCGCCTGTTCGAGGAAGAACTCGGCGTGCAGCTGTTCGAGCGAACCACGCGGGCGCTGCGCCTGACGGAAGCGGGCCGCTTCCTGCTGGAACAATCGCGCCTGTTGACCGCGCGCCTGGAAGAGGTGCTGGAGGGCACGCGCCGGCTGGGGCAGACGCAGCGGCGCTGGTTCGGCATAGGCTTCGTGCCATCCACCCTCTACGGTTTCGTGCCGGAGCTGATCCGGCAGCTGCGCAACGCCGATCCGCAAGTCGAGGTCGGCCTCACGGAAATGACCACCTTGCCGCAGCTGGAGGCGCTGAAGGCTGGACGCATCGATCTGGGCATAGGCCGCATCCTGTTCGACGATCCCGCCATCGAGCGGCGCGTGCTGATGACCGAAGCGCTGATGGCGGCGGTGCCGCTGGGCCATCCGATAGCGCGGCTGCGGCGGGTGTCCGTTGAACGCCTGGCGCGCGAACCCTTCGTGCTGTATCCGGCGCGCCCGCGCCCGAACTTCTCCGACCATGTGCTGGGCCTGTTCCGCGCGGCGGGACATGCGCCGCAGGTGGTGCAGGAAGCCAACGAACTGCAGACCGCCATCGGCCTGGTGGCGGCGGGGCTGGGCGTGACGGTGGTGCCGGCGTCGGTGCAGCGCTTGCAGCGGCAGGATGTGGCGCACGTGGCGATCGACGCCGATACTTTTGTGTCGCCGGTGATCGTCAGTTACCGCAAGGATGATACGTCGGCGTTTCTGGCGCGGGCGTTGGGGCTGGCGCAGGCGCTGGCGGCTTAGCATCAAGGAAACATGGCCATGCCGGATCAGGCAGCAAAATCCCTCTCCCTCAGACAGCTGGAGCTGTTGCTTTCCTTGTCGTCCGCCGACAGTATCGCGGGCGCAGGCGCGCGGCTGGGCATGACGCCCTCGGCCACCAGCCACGCCCTGCGCACGCTGGAGGCCACGCTGGGGGCGCCCTTGCTCGACCGCAATGCGGCGGGCGTGCACTTCACCTATGCCGGCCAGCAGATCCTGCCGCATGTCAGGGACGTGTTCGCGTCCCTGCAGATCGTGCGGGCGACGGCCAGCGCCAGCGCGGGCCTGCGTTCGGGCCTGCTGAATCTCGGTTCCCTAGGCGCGAGTTCCTCCTTGAACATCCTGCCGCAGCTGTTGGAAATGTTCAAAGCCCGCTATCCAGGCGTCGACGTTTTCGTGACCGAGAAACCGGACCCTGAACTGGAGCGCGCGCTGGTCGAGCGCCGCATCGAGATCGGCGTGGTGGCCTTGCCCAAGCTTGATTTCGACACGCTGCCGCTGGTCACGGATGAACTGATGGTGGTGGTTCCGGCCGGCCATCCGCTGGCCGAGCGCAAGGCCATCGCGGTGAAGGATCTGATCGACTATCCCCTGATCATGACGCGCGCCGGTTCGCAGCCCGTCATTACACGGATGTTCGAACGCGCCGGCGCCAAGCCGCATATCGCGCACGACCTCTCGCAGATCATGTCCATCCTGGAGTTCGTCAGGCGCGGGCAGGGCATCTCCGTGCTGGCGTCGCTGGTGCTGCCGCAGGCCTACGACGGGCTGGTCTACCGGAAGATCAGCCCCGCCTCCAAGCGCAGGATCGGTTTGGCCTGCCTCAACGAACGCAAGCTGTCGCCCGCCGCGCATGCCTTCTGGGCCATGGTCAGGGAGGCCGCGCCCAAGCTGAAGTTTCCGGTCAAGTAAAGCCGCGCATCGCTCTTCCGGCTGGCACGGCGAGGATCGCTTCATATTGAAAAAAAACTCAATTGAAGGTGAGGATTGCGAATTTTAGACTGCATCGATCGACTCTGATGGAGAAGGCGTATGCAGTCAGTGGAAGCTTCCGCGCTCAAGGGCGTGCGTGTCCTGGACCTCTCGCGCATCCTGGCGGGTCCGAGCGCGACGCAGCTGTTGGGCGATCTGGGCGCGGACGTGGTCAAGGTGGAAAAGCCGGACGAGGGCGATGACACCCGGAAATGGGGGCCGCCTTACATCAACGGCCAGGACGGCCGCGCGACCGCCGAAAGCGCCTACTACCTGAGCGCCAACCGCAACAAACGATCCATCGCGCTGGATATCGCCACCGAGGCTGGGCGGGACGCGCTGCATCAGCTGCTGGTCCATGCCGACGTGCTGGTCGAGAACTACAAGGTCGGCGGCCTGGCCAAGCATGGGCTGGACTATGCGCAGCTCAAGAACAGGTATCCGCGCCTGGTCTATTGCTCCATCACCGGATTCGGGCAGACGGGTCCGTACGCCAAGCGCGCGGGCTACGACTTCCTGATCCAGGGCATGGGCGGAATCATGAGCCTTACCGGCGAGCCGCAGGGCACGCCCATGAAGGTGGGCGTGGGCATTGCCGACGTCATGACCGGCATGTATGCCGCGGTCGGCATTCTGGCGGCGCTGCGCCACCGCGACCTGACCGGCCAGGGGCAGCACATCGACATCTCGCTGCTGGATAGCCAGATTGCCTGGCTGGTGAACGCCGGAACCAACTATCTGGCAGAGCAGGAGCCACCCACGCGCCTGGGCAACGGCCACCCCAACATCGTGCCTTATCAGGTGTTCGACGCCGCCGACGGTCCCATGATTCTTGCCGTGGGCAACGATGCGCAGTTCCGGCGCTTCTGCGAGGCCGCTGGCGTCGCCGGCCTGGCGGACGACGCGCGCTACGCCTCCAATGCCGCCCGGGTCGCCCATCGCGCTGAACTCTGCCAGCGGGTACAGGAAGCGCTGGCCCTGCGCCCCAGGCAGGCCTGGCTGGAACAGTTGGAAGCCGTGGGCGTGCCTTGCGGCCCGGTCAACGACCTGTGCGATGTGTTCAACGATCCGCACGTCCAGGCGCGCGGCGCGCATCTGCGCATGCCCTGCGCCTGGGCGCAGGGCGGCGAACTGAACCTGCTGGCCAACCCGCTGAAGCTGTCCGCCACGCCGGTTTCGTACCGCAGGCCGCCGCCCCGCCTGAACGAGCACGCGCAGCAAATCCTGGGCGATTGGACGGCAGACGGTTTGCCGGGCTGACGTCGCACACCTTAGACAACACCGCCCCGCACGAGGGCGGACACATGAGGAGAGAGGCATGGATAGGAGACAGTTGTTGGCGCTGGCCGCATTGACGCCATTGAGCCGCGCATTTGCGCAAGGCAAGTATCCGTCGCAAAGCATCAGGCTGATTGCGCCCTATGCGCCGGGCGGCACCGTGGACATCCTGTCGCGGCAACTGGCCGAGCCGATGCGCGCCAGCCTGGCCCAGTCGGTCATCGTGGAGAACCGTGGCGGCGCCGGCGGCACGCTGGGCGCGGACGCCGTGGCCAAGGCCCGCCCCGATGGTTACGCGATCCTGTTCGGGGCGGTGCATCACGCGATTGCCCAGTCCGTGTATCCGAAGCTGGGATACGACATCCGCGAGATGGCGGCGGTAGGCTTTCTGGGACGCGTCAACCACGCGTTGATCGTCAACAAGGATCTGCCCGCGCGGAATGTGCAGGAACTGGTGGCGCTGCTGAAGGCCAATCCGGACAAGTACAGCTATGCCACGCCGGGCGCGGGCACCATGCAGCACCTGATGGCCGAATACTTCAAGAACGTCACCGGCACCCAGATGATGCACGTGCCTTATCGCGGTTCCGCGCCGGCGATCGTGGACATCATTGCCGGGAACGTACACATGATGTTCGAAACCATGCCGTCGGCCATCCAGCACATCAGGGCAGGCAGCGTGCGCGCGATCGCGGTGACATCCAAGGTGCGCTCGCCCAGCCTGCCCGACGTGCCCACGGCGGCGGAGAGCGGGGCGGCCAACTACGACGCGACCAGCTGGTACGGCATCTATGCGCCGCCGTCCACGCCGGCGGAAGTGGTGCGCGTGCTCAACGCGGCGGTCAATGCCGCATTTGCGGACCCGGGTTTCGTGCAGCGCTGGATCGCTTTGGGCGCGGATGCGGGCGGAGGCACGCCGCAGGAACTGGCCGCGTTGACGCGCAGCGAGGTGGAGCGCTGGGCCGAAGTGGCGCGGCGCGCCGATATCAAGGTGGGTTGATGCCGGCGGGCCTCGCGGCCCGGCCGGAGTTTGCATGGAGCAAGGATGAACGATGACTGAACTTTCGAAAGAACAATTGGCGCTGCGGCAGCGCGCGCGCGAACTGGCGCAGACCGTATTCAAACCGACGGCCGCGGCCACCGACCAAGCCGAACAATATCCCTGGAACAATGTGGGCCTGCTGCGCGAAGGCGGCTTCATGGGCATGACGGTCCCGCGGGAATACGGCGGGCAGGGACTGGGCTATCTCGATACCGTCCTGGTCGTGGAGGAAATGGCCCGCGCCTGCGCCACCATGGGACGCATCACGGTCGAAGCCAACATGGGCGCAATCGGCGCCATCATGCAGTACGGCACCCATGAACAGAAGACGCTGGCCGCCGGCTGCGTGCTGGCGGGCGACAAGCCCGCCATCTGCATCTCGGAGCCCCAGGCCGGCAGCGCGGCCAGCGAAATGGGCACCCGGGCTGACCGCCTGGGCGACGACTATCTCATCAACGGCGAGAAATACTGGATCACCGGGGGCGGGGTCTCGCGCCTGCACCTGATCTTTGCGCGCGTGTTCGACGAGGGCGTGGATCTGGGCATAGGTGCCTTCATCCACGTGCGCGAGCCGGACGCGGCCGACGATGGCCTGGAAATCGCCAAGCGCTCCTACGCCATGGGCGTGCGGGGCATACCCGAGACCTACATCAAGTTCCGCGACCTCAAAGTGCACAAGTCCATGCTGGTGGTGCCGCCCGAGGGCTTGAAGCGCGGCTTCGCCGGCCTGATGCAGGCCTACAACGCCCAGCGCGTGGGCGCGGGCACCGTGGCGCTGGGCATCGCGCAGGGCGCCTTCGAGGAAGCCGTCGACTACGTCAAGCAACGCCAGCAATTCGGCCGGCCGATAGCGGAGTTCCAGGGTTTGCAGTGGATGGTCGCCGACATGGCCATCCAGCTGAATGCGGCCCGGCACATGCTGCACGCGGCCGCGCGCAGCGGCACGCCGCAAACCTTCGGCTTCCCGGACCTGTCACAAGCCGCGCAGGCCAAGATATTCGCGGCCGAAACCGCGCAGCGCGTGACCAACGACGCCTTGCAGCTGCATGGCTCGTCCGGCTATGGGCGCGACCTGCCGATGGAACGCCACGTGCGCGACGCGCGCATGTTCACCATCGCGGGCGGCACGGCGCAGATCCTGCGCACCCAGGTTGCTTCCGCCGTGCTTGGGATGAAGCTGCCGCAGACGCGGGATGGGTATATCCGAGGGCGGTGATGCTTGACGACGAATTCCACCGCGCGTAGTATCTTTTGAACCGATCGGTATAAAAGGAGCTTTAGCGATGGAATTCCAAGGCAAAGTCGCGCTGGTCACCGGGGGGACGCGCGGCATCGGCGCCGCCATCGTTCGACGGTTCGCAGAACGGGGCGCCGATGTGGCCTTCACCTATGCCAGGTCGGATCAGGCCGCAAAAGACCACGTCCGCGAACTTGGCAAAAGCGGCGCCAAGGTCCTGGCCTTCAAGGCGGACAGCCGCGATCCAGCCGCCGTCCGGGCGGCGGTGGAGCAGACTGCCCAGGAACTGGGCAGGCTGGACATACTGGTCAATAGCGCTGGCGTGTTCCCCTACGGGCCTGTCGAGGACGCCACGCTCGAGGAAATCGACGACACCCTGGCGATCCACTCCAGAGCGGTATTCGTGGCCTCGCAAGCCGCGCTGGCTCATATGGGGGCCGGCGGGCGCATCATTTCCATCGGTTCCTGCTTCGCGCAACGAGTGCCTTATGGGGGCGTGACGCTCTATGCGATGAGCAAGTCGGCGCTCATCGGATTCACCAAGGGCCTGGCTCGCGAGGTCGGCGGCCGCGGCATCACGGTCAATATTGTCGATCCGGGATCGACCGACACCGAGATGAATCCCGCCGATGGTCCGGCGGTAGCCGCCGAGTTGGAACTCATGGCGGTCAAACGCTACGCCGAACCCGAGGAAATTGCCGCCGCCGTGGCCTATCTTGCGGGGGCCGAGAGCCAATTCATCACCGGCGCATCGCTCGCCATCGATGGCGGCTTCACCGCCTAGGGTTTCGGGAAGTCCAACAGAAATGGGGATTCAGATGGCCTGGGTATTTCTGATTCTGGCCGGCATGCTTGAAATCGTCTGGGCATTGGCGCTGAAGCAGGCCGATGGATTGACGAGGTTCTGGCCGAGCCTGATCGGCATAAGCGTCGCCATGCTGAGTCTCGTCCTGCTTTCCCTGGCCCTGAAGCATCTGCCGGTGGGCACCGCTTACGCCATCTGGGTAGGCATCGGCGCGTTCGGCGTGGCGGTTTTCGGTACATTGGTGCTTGGCGAGCAGATGCCGCCGGCCAAACTGTTGTGCCTGGGGTTGATAGGCATGGGCGTAGCGGGCCTGCGGATAATTGAATCGTGAATTCTGGCAATCAAGCAAAATCGGCCACCGCGCCGAAAATCGGGCGTCCGAAGGAGTTCGACAAGGACCTGGCCTTGCTGGCGGCCATGCGCATCTTCTGGACGCAAGGATATGAAGGCACCTCGATCCAGGATCTCGTCAGCGCCACGGGCGTCAACAAACCCAGCCTCTATGCGACCTTCGGTTGCAAGGAGGAGATCTTCCGGCAGGCGGTCGAGCTGTACGACCGCGTCGAGGGGCGAGCGACGTCGCAGAGCCTCAGCGCAGCCCGTACGGCCCGCGATGCCGTCGAAACCATGCTGCGATCGAACGCACGAGCCTATGCCGTCGCCGAGGGGCCGAGAGGCTGCATGATCGTATTGTCTTCGCTGCTGGGCGCGCCCGAGAACGAAAGCGTGCGCGCGTTTCTGGCCGCAAACCGGGAGGACGGGGAATCGATGCTGAGGCAACGGCTATCGCAAGGCATGGCAGAGGGCGACCTCTCGCCGTCCGCGGACGTCCATCAGCTTGCCGCCTTCTATACGACCGTGCTCGAAGGCCTGTCGATCCAGGCCCGCGACGGCGCGGGCGTGAAGAAGCTCAACATGATCATCGATGCCGCGATGCTAGCGTGGCCGGCCGATTGACGTACGTCAGCGTAGCCACGCAGGGTTCATGCCGGCGCTGCCCAGCCTATGGCTGGACCACCATCCAGGCGACGATCCGCCGCACGACGGGCAGCAGGAGCAATAGGCTGGGAAAGGCCACGATCCAGGAGGCCCCCCAGGCACCGGGCCAACTGATGACAAAATCCGGGCCCACGCCCACGCTCGCGGCAGTCGCCACCGCTGAGACGATGGCCGACATGAAAACCGAAAGAACCAGCGGCATCAAGAAGGGGGCATAGCGCTGCGGGAGTCTTTTCCGCGCGGGTCTGGGCGTGTGCTCAGGCATCTGGATACTCCTTGCGGTTGGGTGCGGACTGTTTCTCGGCCACCAGGTCCTTGATGTACCCGCGCAGTGAACGAGGGTCCCGTCCGAGCGCGGCCTTCAGCGCAAGGCTGTTGCCCCCGAGCCCGCAGGCCCGATAGTGATCGAAAACCTTGGACAGCAGACGCAACTGCTGCTCGCCATAAGGCAGGCGCGCGCTTTCCGCCCATGCGCTGAAACCGGGCTCCAGCGCGACAACCGGAGATCCCAGTTCCTCGCCCAAGGCCGCCACGATATCCATGCGGCTGTACATGCCGGCGCACAGCTCCAAGGTCGCGTAGGCCAGTCTGTCTTCGGTCAGGGCGATTGCGGCGACCTCCGCCACATCGCGATAGTCCACGCGAGCGATTCTGGTGTTCTTGGGAAAGGGTTCGCCGAAACTGGAATGGTTGCGGATCGATGGCCAGGCCAAACCGATGTTCTGCATGAAGTTCGCGGGATGCAGGATCGTATAGTCCAGCCCCGACGAGTAAAGCGCGTCCTCCACAGGGATCTTGCTGGCGTGATTGGCCAGGCGCACGTTCGTCGGCTGGATGACCGATGAAAAGACGAATTTCCTCGCGCCGCTGCGCTTGGCCGCGTCGACCAGGGCAACGCCCATCGGCGCTTCGTCAGCGGTGAACGCGGGGCCGATATGAAAGACCCCGTCCACGCCTTGCGTCGCAGCCACGAGGCTGTCGACGTCGCGGAGGTCGCCGAGGGCGGTCGCGGTCGCTCCCAGCGAGCGGGCCTGAGCGGCGCGTGTTTCGTCGCGGACGAGCGCCCGGACAGCGACCTTGCGCCGCTGCAATTCGGGAACCACCAGGCTGGCGAATTTGCCGGTGGCGCCGACCACCAGAACGATAGGCTGAGTGCCGTTCACAGGTTTCTCCTTCGTATGCGTGTGAGTACGAAGGCAGTGTATTTTCTACTGTTTGGTGGAACAATACGTGCAGAAATTGAAAATGAATCACGATATTCGAGATAAATAATGAGCCGCCTCGAAGACCTGGAAGCGTTCATCCATATCGCTGAAACGGGAAGCCTGACGAAAGCCGCCCGCCGCCTCGGCCGCTCGCTGCAGGCCGTCAGCCGTTCTCTGGCAGCGCTGGAAGAGGACGTTGGAGTGCAACTGGTCCATCGCACCACGCGCCATTCCTCGCTCAGCGAAGCCGGCGAGGCGTTCTTTCGGCGGGTCAAGCCGGCGATGGAGGAAATCGGCGAGGCCCGGCTCGAGGTCGCGGACCGTAGAGCCGCGCCGTCGGGCATATTGCGCGTGGGCGCCCCGGTGCTGTTCGGTCCGGACTTCCTGGTTCCGATCATCGCGCAGTACATGCGCGCGTACCCGCAGATCGAAGTCGATCTGCAACTGACGGACTCCTTTGTCGACCTTTCCGCCGCAGGCCTCGATCTGGTCGTGCGCATCGCAGACCTGCCGGATTCCGGTTTGCAAGGCAGGCGATTGGGAGCCTTGCGCAGAGTCGTGTTCGGCGCGCCTTCCTATTTCGAAGAGCATGGCCGTCCCGCGCATCCTTCGGAACTGCGGCAGCACGACTGCATTGTCAGGACCATCGATCAACGCTCGGGGCAGTGGGCCTTTGAGATAGACGGCAAACGGCGCAGCGTCGGGGTTCGTGGTCCGTTTCGGACCAACACGATGGCGGCGATCTATTCTGCCGTCAGCGCCGGGCTCGGGATCGGCTATTCGCCTCTGTGGCAGATCAGGCATCTGCTGGATGCGGGGCAGGTGGAAGTCATACTCGAAGACTTCGAGTCCAAGCCTGTGCCCATACACGTGCTTTGGCAGGAGCACAGGCTTCCCCCCGCCAAGGTGCGCGCTTTCATTGATTATCTGGCGGCGGGGCTGAAGCTCGATCGGTTCTAGCTGGCACGGTAGACTAAGAATCCTCCCATCCTGATGCCCGGCGATCATGTCTGCCCAAACGCACGTCCGAATAGCCCAGAGCGGAGACATCGATTCGATGGTTGAACTGGATCCGATCGCCAGGCAAGAACCGGGCAGGAGGACCTTTATCGCCCAGGCCGTGGCTGCTGGCCAATGCTGGGCCGCGACAGAAGCGGAGGATGCTTCGGCGCTGATCGGTTACGGGGTGCTTGACCGCTCGTTCTTCGAACACGATTTCATCCCGTTGATCGTCGTCAAGCATTCGGCACGACGCCGTGGCGTCGCTACGGCCATCATGCGGACGCTGGAATTGCAATGCCGGGGAGGAAAGTTGTTCACGTCGACCAATACTTCCAATATCGCGATGCGCCAATTGCTCGGCCAGCTTGGCTTTATCGGAAGCGGCCAAATCGACAACCTGGATGACGGCGACCCCGAGCTCGTGTTCGTGAAGCTTCGATCATCCCGTTGAGGGGTGCCATACGTCTGGAGTTGGCCAATACCAACCTTATCTCTCTCGGCCCAGGAGGATCATCATGCCGGCATTTCAGATCAAGCACTTGGACCACGTCGTGCTCAGGGTTCAGGACCTGGCGCGTAGCGTGGACTTTTACACGAAAGTACTAGGCTGTGAGATCAGCAAGAAGAACGATAAGTACGCGATGATCCATCTGCGCGCCGGCGCTTCCATGATCGATCTGGTCGATGTGCAAGGGCCATTGGGTGCCGCGGGCGGGGGAGCGCCAGGGAAAGACCGGCACAACCTGGACCACTTTTGCCTGCGGGTCGAGCCGTTCGATGAAACGTCCATCCTCGAGCATCTGCGTACTTTCGGCATTACGGCGGACAAGGCCGTGATGCGATATGGCGCGGAAGGCGAAGGGCCTTCGATCTATTGCTTCGATCCCGACGGCAATCAGATCGAACTGAAGGGGCCGGCGAGCTAGGGCAGGCGCATCCGTTTCGCACCTGCACCATGGATTCAGATCGGACCTCTGTATTTGGTCAGCGCACCGGCAGCAGATACTTCAGGGCCTGCATGAAACCGCGCGGCGCCACGGTGAGATGGTCCTCGTCATTCAGGACCACGGACTTCAGTTTCAGGCCCGGATATTTCCGGCCTTGCAATGCTGCCTCCAGCGCCCGGTTGTCGGCGACCATGTCCACCGTCTGGTTGTAGCGCCGGTCGCCTTTGCGCAGGGCTTCGTAGGCGCCGACGTAAAGATAGACATTCGCCGTCAGGTCCCGATGCTGCTGGGCATAGCGGGCTTCGAGCTTCAAGGCATGCCGTTTGTCATACCAGAGGGACGGGCTGCCGAGGACATAGCCGTTGAACATGCCGGGCTCGGTGAACAGGATCTGTGTCCCCAACAACGCCCCATAGGAGTGGCCGAGAAAGAAGGCTCTGTCCGGCTCGGTCCGGTAGCGGGCGGTAACGTATGGCTTTACCTGATCGCGTAGATACGCTTGATAGGCGCGCGCCTGGCCATGGACCGCGTTGGCCGGCGCGGTGCTTGGGCCGTTCGGCGTAGGCGTGTAGTCGCGCTGGCGGCTGACTCCGCCATCCTCGCCTTTGCCATATGACAGGCCGACAAGAACGAATTCCTCGATCTGCGGTCCTTCCACGTTCAGGCGGCGCGCCAACTGCCGGATGATAGGGAAGGCGTAGTCGGCGTCGGTCACATACAGCACGGGGTAGCGCCGCTGCGGCTGCTTCGCGTAGGACGGCGGCAAGGCGACGTAGACCTGGTAGCCCCGGCCTGACACCGGATCGGGCACGTCCCATACTTCGCTATCGGCGATTTCGTATGGGCGGCCCTCGCCAGGTTGTATCTTTGGCGTCGATTGGGGCTGGGCTTGCGCTGGAACGCCAGGCATGCCGACGTTGACGAGGAGGGCAATCAACAGGGCATTCAGAAGGCGTCGTTGCATGTGGGGAAGCGGTGTCAACCAGCGAATTTTTGAGCGCATGAGGTGGGCGGAATTGTAGACTGAAACCATTATTCCAATCCGTTGGGGCCGGCAAGCGCGATGAGTTCTTCATGGCGAGACTGGCTGCCAGGAAGACCGCCCGTTAGACCCGCCGCGGCGCCCGTACCGCAAGGAGCAAGATCATGTCCACTAGCCTGCGCGCAATCCGTTCAGATATTACGAAGCTTCATGTGGACGCCATCGTCAACGCCGCAAACTCCTCGTTGCTGGGCGGGGGCGGCGTCGATGGCGCCATCCATCGCGCCGCGGGCCCGGATCTTCTGCATGAATGCAGCTTGCTGGGCGGCTGCAAGACGGGGGATGCGAAAGTGACCCAAGCCTATCGCCTGTCCGCGCAGTACATCATCCATACCGTGGGTCCGGTATGGCGGGGCGGCGATCGCGGGGAACCGGCGCTGCTGGCCAGCTGCTATCGCCGATGCATCGAGCTGGCGGAGGAACGGGCGGTCAAGTCGATTGCGTTCCCCAGCATCAGCACGGGGATATACGGGTATCCCATCGAATTGGCGGCGCAGGTGGCCGTCGAAAGCGTCCGCGTAAGCCTGGCCGAAGACTCATCCATACTGGAGGTGATCTTCTGCTGCTTTTCGGCGGAAGACCTGCTTCAGTACGAAAGCATCTTGAACCGGCCGCTTGCATGACTAGATGCTGGGGCGCGGCCAGCGAGGCGCAACTTACAGCCGCTGCCCACCTGTCGCATCGATACTCTGCCCCGTAATCCAGCGCCCCTCATGCGACGCCAGAAAGGCGACGATGTCCGCGATATCCTCAGGCTGTCCCACGCGTCCCAATGCAATCGTCTTGGCGATGACCTTGCTCTGCTCCGGATCGCGGGCGCGGGCATTGAGGTCGGTGGCCGTGGCGCCCGGCAGCACCGCATTGATGGTGATGCCGCGTGCGCCGAGTTCGCTCGCCAGCAGCAGGGTCAGCGCTTCCAGCCCGGCCTTGGCGGGCGCGTAGACGCTCATTTCCGGATAGGCGGCGCGGGTGCCCATGGAGGACACGTTGACGATGCGGCCATGGTCGCGCAGGAAGGGCAGGGTCTGCTGGATCAGGAAGAAGGGGGTCTTCAGGTTGACTTGCAGCACCCGGTCGAACGCGTCCGGCGTGACGTCCGGCAGGCGGGCGCGCAGGCCCACGCCGGCGTTGTTGACCAGGATGTCCAGGCCGTCGTCGGCGTAGCGTTCCTTGAGCGAGGCGCGCAGCTCGCCCGCCAACGCTGACGCGGCATCCGCTTGTGCCAGGTCGGCCTGCAAGGCCCAGGCTTGGCCGCCGGCTGCCTGGATCTGGCGCACGACTTCGTCGGCGGCATCGCCTGCGTTGTTGTAGTGCACCGCGACGCGCGCGCCGCGCCGGCCCAGGGCCAGGGCGATGGCGCGGCCGATGCCGCGGCTGGCGCCGGTGACCAGGGCGGTCTTGCCGGCGAGGCTGTCGGGGGTTTCAGTCTGGCTCATGCCGTTTCCGTTTCGGGTTGGGTCCACGCATGTTGCGCTTCCAGTTCGCGCGCGGCAAGCAGCAGCGCATTGCGGTCGACTTTGTTGGTGCCGGCCCAAGGCAGTTCATCCACGAAGCGGATGCGGCGCGGGTGCTGGTAGGCCGGGCCGTGCTCGAGCGCGTGGCGCTTGAGCGCGTCGGCATGCAACTGGCTGCCGTCGCGGCGCACGACGAAGGCGACGGGGATATGGCCGCGTTCCTCGTCGGCCAGCGGCACGACGCAACTTTGGCGCACGTCGGGATGAGATTCCAGTAGCTTCTCGACCTCGACCGGATAGATGTTCTCGCCGGAGCAGACGAACATGTCGTCGGCGCGGCCCACGAAGTAGTAGAAGCCGTCGGCATCGCGCCGCAGCACGTCGCCGCTGTGGTACCAACCGTCCTTGAGCACCTGGGCGCTCTTTTCGGGCAGGTTGTGATAGCCGGCGAGCACGGCAGGGTTCTTCATCAGCAGCACGCCCTGGTCCGGGCCGGGGCCGTCCGCGAGCCGCACCTGGGTGGGATCGAGCGGGTAGCCCAGCGCCAGCGCGGGCGTGGGCAGGCCGTCGGGGTGCGGGCCGAACACCGCCGGGCCGGCCTCGGTGGTGCCGTAGCCGTGGGTCACGCGCACGCCCGGCAGGGCGCGCTGGATGCGTTCCAGCAGCGCCGCGGTCATGGGGGCCGAACCCAGCATGACGCGGGTCAGCGCCGACAGGTCGCGTTCTTGCAGCAGCGCCGGATCCTTGACCAGCCGCGCGAACATGGTGGGCACGGCGGTCAGGACGGAGATGCGGTAACGCTCCAGCGCGGCGGCGTAGGCGGCGACGTCGAACGAAGGCTGGATCACGAGCAGGCTGTTGCTGGCGAAGGCGCGCTTGGCCATGAACAGGCCGTTCATGTGGAATAGCGGCTGGGCCAGCAGATAGCGTTCCTGCGTATCGGCGCGTGCGACGACGGCGCCGGAGGTGGCGGCCAGCGCCCACAGCTGGCCGCGGTGCGTAAGCGGCACACCCTTGGGCTTGCCGGTGGAACCCGAGGTATACAGCATCTGGGCGATATCGTCGGCCTGCGGCGTGACGAAGCCGAAGTCCGTGGGCGCGATCTGCGCGGCAAAGCCCTGCGGACCGGCGTCGTCGAAGTCCAGCACCGGCACCTTGGCCTCGAAGGCGGCGCGGCGTGGTCCGTCCACCAGCGCGAGTGCGATGCCGGCGTCGCGCAGCACGTAGTCGATGTTCTCCTGTGACTGCTTGATGTTGACGGGGACGGCCACGTAGCCCGCGCGCATGATGCCGAAGTAGGCGATCAGGTATTCGGCCCGGTTCAGCGCGGCGATGGCGATGCGGCTTCCGGCTGCGAGGCCGCGCGCGGACAGCCAGGCGGCCACGCCGCCCGCCAGCAGGCGGACCTGGGCATGGGTGTAATGCAGCGGCGCGTCGGACTGGCGCAGGTCGATGATGGCGGGCAGATCGGAAGACAGTTCCGGGTCGGCCAGATGGCCCAGATTGAGTAGGGAGTGCGTCATGGAATTTTCCGAAGAGAATGCGGCTCAGCGCTTTTGCAGCTTGGGATTGAGCGCGTCGTTCAGGCCGTCGCCGACCAGGTTCAACGACAGCACGGCCAGCATGATGGCCACGCCCGGCACGGCGCAGATGTACCAGGAGGAGCGGATCAGGCTGCGGCCTTCGCCGACCAGCCGGCCCCAGCTGGCGATGTTGGGGTCGCCCAGGCCCAGGAAGGAAACCACCGATTCGTAGAGGATGGCGCCGGCCACCACCAGCGAGGACATCACGATGACGGGCGGCAGGGCGTTGGGCAGGATTTCGGCGGCGACGATGCGCAGCGGACTCATGCCCAGCGCCCGGCAGGCCTGCACGAACTCGCGTTCCTTGAAGGACAGGAACTCGGCCCGGGTCAGGCGCGCAATGGGCGGCCACGACACCAGCCCCACGGCCAGCGTGATGTGCTCGATGCGCGGTCCCAGGATGGACACCACCGTCAGCACGAACACGACGTTGGGAATGATCTGGAACAGTTCGGCCACGCGCATCAGGCCTTCGTCCACCCAGCCGCCGGCCCAGGCCGCGGCCGCGCCCACGCTCACGCCGATCAGCGTGGCGGTGGCCGCGGCCACCAGGCCGATCAGCAGGGTGGCGCGCGCGCCATGGGCGATCATGGCGGCGATGTCGCGGCCCATGGAATCGGTGCCCAACGGATGGTGCCAGGACTCGAACGGCCAGATCTCGGGGGCGCCGACGATGCGCAGCGGGTCGGTGGGATACAGCCAGCCGGCGCCCACCGCCAGAAAGGCGACCAGGACCAGCAGCGCGGCGCCCGCGACGGCGCCCCGGTTGCGCGCAAAGCGCGCGGCGAACGAGGCGCGGCGGTGGGGGGATGCTGCGGGAAGGGCGAGGGTAGGGGATGCGGACATGTCAGGCAGCCTTGATGCGCGGGTCCAGCCGCGTGTAGATCAGGTCGACGGCGATGTTGGCGATGATCACCACGAAGGAGCTGAGCACCAGGATGCCCAGGACGACGGGATAGTTGCGGCTCATGACGCTGTCGAACAGTACGGCGCCTATGCCGGGCCAGCTGAACACCGCTTCGACCACGATGCTGCCGCCCAGCACCGCGCCCAGTTGCAGGCCCAGCAGCGTGACGATGGGCAGGAAGGCGTTGCGCAACACATGGCGCAGGACCACGGCGCTGCGCGTCAGGCCCTTGGCGTAGGCGGTGCGCACGAAGTCCATGCGGCTGACCTCCAGCATCGAGGCGCGCATCACGCGGGCATAGGCGGCGGAATAGAACAGCCCCAGGGCCAGCGCCGGCAGCGCCAGGTGATGCAGCACGTCCAGCGCCTGGCGCCAGGCGCCACCGGACAGGCCGATGGTGACCATGCCGCCGACCGGAAACCAGCCCAGCTTCACCGAGAAAAGAACGATGAGCATGATGCCCAGCCAGAAACTGGGCGCGGCAAAGCACAGCACCGCGAACACCGATACGGCGCTGTCCCACCAGGTGTTGACCTTGACAGCCGAGACGATGCCCGCCGCCATGCCCACCAGCACCGCGATGGCCAGGCTGGCGCCCATGAGCAGCAGCGTGGCCGGCAGGTGCGCCAGGATCACGTCCAGCACCGGCAGGTTGTGGCGGTAGGAATAGCCCAGGTCGCCGCGCGCTACCGAGCCCACGTACTTCAGCAGCTGCACCGCGGGAGGCTGGTCCATGCCGTAGGTCACGCGCAGGCGCTCGATGAGCGCCGGATCGGTGACCTGCTGCTCGGCCGTCATCACGTCCAGGAAGGTGCCAGGCACGGATTGGATGAGCGCAAAGTTCAGCACCACCACGCCCAGCAGCAGCGGCACGGCCTGGGCCAGCCGGCGCAAGATCAGTCGGATCGGCATGCGCGCGCCTCAGGCCTGCAGCCAGACGTCGGCCAGGCTTTCGCCCTGGACGTTGGCGCCGGTGGTGAAGTTGCGCACGTTCTTGCCGGCTAGCGTGAACGACTGGATCTCCACCAGTGGCACGTGGGGCACGTCGGTGGAGGCCAGGCGGGCGAACTGGTGCGCCAGCGCCCGGCGTGCGTCCGGGGAGGTTTCCTGGGTCAGCTTTGCGACCAGGGCGTCCATCTCGGGATTTGAGTAGCCGGTGGCGTTGCGGAAGGCGGCGCCCTTGACGATGCCGTCGGTGGTGTAGAACTGCGTGACGGTGGGCACCAGTTCCAGCGGCGAGGTGAAGTTGGAGACGGCGATGTCGTAGTCGTAGTCGCCATAGATGCGCTTGAGCGCCGTGGCGCGGTCCACCGAATCCAGCTTGACCTCGATGCCCACGTCTTGCAAGGCCTGCTTCAGGTACTGGCCGAGCTTGGCGTTTTCCTCGAACCAGGCGGCGGCCACCAGGTTCACGGTGAAGCGCTTGCCGTCCTTCACCGGCAGGCCGGCGGCGTCCAGCAGCGCGGCGGCCTTCTTGGGGTCGAAGGGATAGCGCGGCACGTCCTCGGTGTAGAACAGCGGGTTGCTGCTGAAGACCGGCGCGATGGCGGGCTTGCCGCGGCCGTAGTAGATGGTGTCGACGATGAACTGGCGGTCGATGGCGTGCAGGATGGCCTGGCGCACCTCGCGGCGGTTGACGATGTCGCGGCGCTGGTTGAATTCGGCGGTCACGGTCCAGGCCGAGTTCTGGTAGCCGCGCGTGTCCACCACCACCTTGCCGGTCTTGAGCAGGCGGTCGATGTCGCGCGCCGGCACGGGATTGGAGTAGGCCAGGCCCAGCTCGCCGGTCTCCAGCGCGGCGCCGCGCGTGGCGGGGTCGCCCCACCAGCGGATGATGAGGCGGTCCAGGTTGGGCTGGCCGGCATTCCAGTAGCTGTCGTTGCGCAGGTATTCGACGTGGCTGCCGCGCACCCATTTGCCGTACTTCCAGGGGCCGGTGCCGACCGGCGTGTTGTTCAGCGGATTGGTGATGATGTCGCGGCCGTCGTACAGGTGCTTGGGCACCAGCAGCTGGAACTGGCCGGCCAGGGTGGATTTCAGGAAGAACTCCGGCACGGGCGCGTCGAAGTTCAACACCACGGTCAGCGGATCGGTCGCGGTGGCGCCGGTCAGCGATTTCAGCGCGATGCCGGCGGAGACCGGCTTCCAGTGCTGCAGCACGTTGTAGACCACGTCGGCCGAGGTGAAGGGAGCGCCGTCGTGCCAGGTGACGCCTTCGCGCAGTTTGATGGTGTAGCTGCGGAAGTCCGCGGCCGGCGTGACGGACAGGGCCAGCGCGGGCTGGAACTTCAGGTCGGCGTCCAGCTTGAGCAGGCGTTCCAGGATCTTGGTCGCGGTCTGGAACGGGCTGGACCCGCCGCCGCCGGGGACGAACAGGGCCTGAGGCTCCAGGCCGCCCCAGCTTGCCACCAGGGTGCCGCCCTTGCGGGCGGGGCCGGCGTCGACGCCGGGCTGGGAAGTCGCGGCCAGCAGTGCCTGGGGCGCAATGCCCAGGCCGGCGGCCAGGCCGCCCGCGGCGGTACGGGTCAGGAAGGCGCGCCGTCCGGGGCGCTGCGCAGTGGTCATGATGGTGTCCTTGAAGATGAGAGTCCGCTCAGCCCTGGCTGAGCGTGGCGTAGGTGGCGCGGCCGATGGCCACCAGCGCGCCCTGGTCGTTGTAGAGATCCACGTCGGCCACGCCCACGCTGCGGCCGTTGCGGCGCACGCGGGCCACGGCGGTCAGCGCGGTGTTGACGGCGGGACGCAGGTAGTCGACGCGGAAGTTGATGGTCGGCAGGCCGCGGCCCAGCAGCATGCCCACGGCGAAATCGCCCACCGTGTCGATCACGGCGGCCAGTGGTCCGCCATGCCATTGGCCGCTGGCCGCGCCGCGCTCGAATTCGGGGCGCATGGGGGCCAGCACGGTCAGTTCGCCTTGTTCATGGTTCACGTCGCGCACCGACAGGCCGAGCCAGGCGATAAACGGCGAATCGTCGAACTTGGCCTGGATGGCGGCGGCGTCCAGGGTGGCGGCGGGCGCCAGCGCCTTCGGGTTCGCGCTCATGCCGACACCAGCACTTTGCCGACGATCTTGCGGTCTTCCAGCGAGGCCAGCGCCTGGGCGCCTTGTTCCAGCGGCCACTTGCGGTCCACGTGGACGCGCAGCCGGCCGTCGCGCACCAGCGCCAGCAGCTCATGCAGGTCCTCGCGTTCCCAGCCGTTGGAGCCGCGGATCTGCAGCTCGAAGGTCCAGATGTAGCGCAGGTCTTCCTTGGGATCGAAGCCCGCGGTGGCGCCGCAGGTCAGCAGGCGGCCGCCCAGGCGCAGGCAGCGCAGCGATTTGACCCAGGTGTCGCCGCCCGTGAAGTTGACCACCACGTCCACGCCTCCGGGCTTGCCGCTGCGGCGGCGCGACGGCTTGCCGAAACGCTCCTGGACTGCCTTGAGGAAGTCTTCCTCGGTGTACAGGATGATGTGGTCGGCGCCCAGGGCGCGCAGCGTCTCGGCCTTTTCGGGGCTGCCGGCGCAGGCGATGACCTCGGCGCCGGCCAGCTTGGCCAATTGCACGGCGCACACGCCCACGCCGCCGCTGGCGCCCAGGATCAGCACTTTTTCGCCGGGCTGGATCTGGCCGATGCGGTTCATCATGCGCAGGGCGGTGCCGTAGGCCACGGGCAGGGCCGCCGCCTGGTCGAAGCTAACCTCGTCGGGCAGGCGCAGCAACTGGTGCGCCGGCACGCGGCACAGCTCGGCCAGGCCGCCGTGGATGGTCTCGCCCACCAGTCCGCCGTCGACCCGGTCTATCGGGTCGACCAGCACGCGGTCGCCCGCCTGCCAGTCGCGCACGTTGGCGCCGGTCTGCACCACCACGCCGGCCACGTCCAGGCCGATGATGACGGGAAAGGGCAGCTTGATGCCGGGCATGCCGCGCCGGGTGAACACGTCGTGGTAGTTCAGGGACGAGGCCCCGACGCGGATGACCACGTCATCGGGACCGGCGACGGGATCGGGGAATTCGGTTTCCAGGCGCAGCTTGTCGCTGCCGCCGTGTTCACGCAAAACGATGGCTTTCATGAGTTTCTTGAAGTGTGGATAAGGGAAAGAATCACCACGCGGCCAGGCCGGCTATGGCCTGACGCGTGATCTGCAGGCCGTGGGCCACCACATTGCGGCGCCAGACGCTGGAAACGGGAACGAAGGCGTCGACCAGGTCGGCGCGCAGTTGCGCATCGCGCACCGTGTCGGGCGCGGCCGGTGCCTTGAAGCGCAGCCACTGGTCCAGGCGCAGGGCCGGGCGCATCTGTAAGCCGCGGGTGCCGAATTCGACCACCGCGCCGGCCAGCGGCCGCTCGCCCAGCGCCTGCTGCACACCACGGAATACCAGGCCTTGGTAATCGGGGCGGGCCAGGCCGTGCGGGCGCTGGCCCAGCACGCGCCCCGCGCCCCACCAGGCTGCGGCCTGTGCCTGCTCCGTGCTGCCATCCGGGTTGAAGCACAGAAAGAAGGGTTCGCCGTATTCGCCGATGCCGGTGTGCCAGTCGATGAAGGCCACGCGCTCGCTTGCGCCCAGGTGCTCGTCGACGATGCGGCGCAGGGTGCGGTTGGACCATTCGGGACCGCTGCCGCCGTAGACCAGGCCGTCCGGATGCGTGTATTGGCCGCTGGCCGTCGCGTTGAAGAGCGCGTCCGCGCCATGTTCCTGGCGGAAGCGCTCCAGCGCCTCGGCGCCGGCGTCGAGCGTGGCTTCGGTCCAATGTGGCGGAATCAGGTGTGGATGCAGAACGCCGTAATGCGGGTTGGTCGGCGCGGGCCGGGTGTGGTCGATGAAATTGCGGTTCAGGTCGACGTTGTTTTCGGTGGTGCGCGTGTCGTGCGCATAGCCGTAGGGATTCAGCGCATGCACCAGCACCACGTTGACGTCGTCCGGCAAGGGCAGGCCGCCGTCCACCTGCAGCCAGGCCAACTGCACCGCCGAGCCCGCCGCGCCTTCGAGACCGTGGGTGCCGCTGATGGCCAGATGCGTGCGGGCGGCGGCGGGGCGGCCCAGTACCGCCACGTCCACCGTCAGCGGCCGGCCTTGCGGGTCCCGCGCGGTGGGATGCTCGTGGCGCGAGAGCGCCGCGCCGTGCGCGGCGGCGGCGGCCACGAAGGCGCCGCGCGCCGCGGCGTAGTTGGCGGAAAAGCAGGTCCAGTAGTCGGGCAGGGGCTGGCCCATCATGCCTCCTGCACGAAGACTTGCAGCGCGCCCGCGGCATGCTCGGGCGCCACCGCCAGTTCGCCTTGCGCGTTGGCGCGGTAGGGGACCTTGTTGGCGTCGAGCCACGCGCGGGTCTGTCCGATATCGCGCACGCCGATGACCGAGCCCGCGAACCAGCCGCCCTGGCTGCTGGCGGGCAGGCCCGCAGGCACGCGCACTTGGGGGAAACGCTGCTCGAAGGCGGCGGGTGCAAGGAAGTCGATGCGCAGGCTGCCGCGCCGCACTTGCAGGCCCAGGCCGGGAAGTTCGCTGATGGCAATCGGGCCGAGCACGCGTTCATACGCGGCGCGCAAGGCGCGCGGCTCGGGATGCACGACGATCAGGGACTCGATGCGGCGCGCGCCGTTGGCGTGATCCTGCCATTCGGGCCGGTAGACCAGATGGCGCGTGAGGTGGCCGCAGGTGAAGAAGTCCGGCACCGCGAACAGCCCCGCGGGAAACTGGGTATTGTTCCAGGCCGCGTCCTCGCTGCCTTTGGGCAGGTGCACGGGACGGCCGCCGCGCTGAGGCGGTTCGGCGTCTATGCCCAGGTACGCAAGCTCCGCATGCACTGCGGTGCTGTCGGTGGTTTGCAGTGCGACGGAAACCGGGCCTTGGTGGGCGTCGTCGAATCCCGCGAAGCGCGACTGCTCGCGCAGCTCCGGCGGAAAGGCCAGCAATTCCAGATAGTTGGCGTCCAGGATCAGCGTCTGGTTGCGCGTGCCGCGATGGTGCCGGCCTTGCGGCGCCAGGGCGAAGCCTAGCTTCTGATATTGCTCGGTTGCGGCCTGCAAGTCGTGCACCCGGATAATGTAGTGGTCCAGGCCGGTGACTGAGGGTAGGGACATCGAATTTCCTGATTGCGCTTGAGTGAAGGGCAGTCTGTCCGATGCAGGGCCCTGCTAGAACGATTGAATTCGCATGTGGATATCTGTTTTCTGATGACGAACCGCAGGCGGAGATAGAATGCGCACTTCCACATGCGTCATGACATACAGGACCGCCGTGCCCGCTTCCCGCCCACCCGTCTCACGCCGCTGCGCAACGCGCGCCAGCATTGCGCTGACGCTCGCGTTGCTGATTGCCGGCGGCGCGCAGGCGCAGGGCGCGACGCCCGCGCCGGGCAAGGTCAGCGAGGCCATGGGCGATTTCCGGATCGAGGGATATGAAGGTTCGAGGCTGCGGCAGATCAAGTACCGCGGCAAGACGTATCGGCCGCTGAACGC
The DNA here is from genome assembly GCF_013267355.1 of Achromobacter pestifer. Classification (NCBI taxonomy): domain Bacteria; kingdom Pseudomonadati; phylum Pseudomonadota; class Betaproteobacteria; order Burkholderiales; family Alcaligenaceae; genus Achromobacter; species Achromobacter pestifer. The sequence continues at coordinate 6,503,640 of NZ_CP053985.1, read as the reverse complement.
GTACGAGTTCATCCGCGTGCAGGCGCTGGGCCCGACGATGGGCGGCCAGCCGGTGCTGTTGGCCGTGTCGAACGATTTCATGGGCGTGGGCACGATTTTGATTGCGGTACAGAACGACACGCCGCTGGCGCGCGTGCTGAGCCCCACCATCGACATGCGCGATCCCGACCTGGGCCTGCCGCAGCCCGGGCGACAGGACTTGTTGCTGTTCACGGCGGGCTCGCGCGCGCTGGTGACGTCGACCGGGCAGGTGCTGTGGTTCGAACATCTGCTGCCCAAGGAGTACCAGCCGTCAGGGGTCAGGCTGGTGTCGGTAGCGCCGGACAACCGTAGCGGCGCCTTGCTGCTGGACAACGAGATCCGCCTGAGCAAGCAGGACGACGGCGTCTATGCGCGCGTGCCGTTCACGAGGGCGATGCAGAGCAAGGCCTTCAAACCGCTATGGGACGAGAGCTATGCGACTGCGGGCAAGGCGCTGGACGAGGGCAAGCGCATCGACCAGCGCCGTCTGTACGACAACCTGAAAGCCGAATGGATCAACCGCAATTTCCGCTGGCACGAGACCCGGCAAGGCTGGCAGCTGCGAGGGCAGGGGCTGGATTCATCGCCGGTCCTGGCTCAGGAACCAGGAGAAGTTCGATGATGGCGCGCACCATGTTCCAGCTGACCGCAAGGCGCGCGGCGCGCTTGGCGGCGCCCGCGCTGCTGGCGGCGCTGATGGCGGGGTGCGCGACGCAGGCCGATGTCTTTGAGAAGCACTTGCGCAGCGAAGACGCGAAACCCACGGATGCCGCGCTGACGCTGGACGTCACCTTCGCCCGCGCGCCCGACCACACCCCCAAAACCGACGTCTACGGCGCCGAGAAGCGGGTCGAGTATTCGGGCTATCCCAGTATCGACGTGCCCTTCTATCGGAAGGGCCTGGGTTTCGAGCTGGGCGTGCTGGGGGATCCGCGGGCGCTGCTGGCCTTGCCCTATCCGTCGCCCAAGACCGATTCGTCCTTGGCCCGCCTGAAGATCTTCGGCCAGCGCCTGGATGCCCGGCACTATCGTTTCCTGGTCCTGCCCCGGCCCGGATGGCGCAGCCTGGACAGCTTCCAGGTGTCGTTCGCCATCAATGGCCGGCGCGAAGGCATGACCTTCGCCTACAGCGCCCAGACCGTATGCGACAGCAGCTTCGACGTGACGACGCCCACCTATGGCTTCGGCATGTCGGTGTCGGCGAGCTTTCCCGGCGGCAAGCCGGGCTGCCTGAAGGCATGCGATGCGCGGCCGGGTTACCCGGGCCATTGCGCGTTCTTCTCCGACTTTGACACGGTGTCCGGCCTGTAGCGCCGGTTTCAAGCGCTATCGGCCGTCCGCATATTCATATCTGAAAGTCTTCTTTGTCGTGGACTGCGCGGACAAGCAGCATGGAGGTCCGTTCAATGCACATCCATCGACAACGACATGGCAACTCGCAAGACTCCGGGCGGCGCCCGCATCGCAATCTCCCTGGCGCTGGCTTTGGCCGCCGGCGCGGCGCAGGCCGACGCCACGCTGGACAAGGTCAAGGAACGCGGCACCATCACCATAGGCGTGCTGGCCAATGGCGGGGTGTTCGGTTCGCTGGATCCCGCCACGCAGCAATTGGTGGGCTGGAACCCTGAGCTGGCGCGCGAGCTGGCCAAGGGCCTGGGTGTGAAGGCGGAACTGGTGCAGGTGCAGACCGCCACGCGCACGCAATTCCTGATCTCCGGCAAGGTCGACCTGCTGATCGCGTCCATGGAGCTGAACCCGGAGCGCGCCGAGATCCTGGGCTACGTGCCCACGCCGTTCTTCCGTGTGGGCGGCACGGCCGCCACCCTGAAGACCAGCGGCATCGCGAAGTGGGAGGACCTGCGCGGCAAACCGGTGTGCGTGTCGCAGGGCAGCAGCTTCGCCCGTCCCCTGTCGGCCGACTATGGCGCCGTGGTCAAGGGTTACAAGAGCTCGTCGGATTCGCTGCTGGCGCTGCGCGGCGGCCAGTGCGTCGCGGCGGTGCACGATTCGACCTTGATCCAGCCGCTGCTGCGCAGCAACCCGGAATGGAAGGACTATCACGCGCCCATCGCCACCGAGGTGCTGCCGGCCAACTCGGTGGTCTGGACCCGCAAGGGCGAGGCCGACACCATCGCCGCCGTGGACAAGGTGGTGCAGGACTGGCACCGCACAGGCTGGCTGATTGCCACGGAAACGCGCCTGGGCATCGCTCCGCCGCAGCCGCTGCTGCAGGAACTGCACGCGAAGTACAAGCAGGGAAGCTGAGGCGGGCCGGGACATGTTGGAATCGGCATTGCAAGCCTGGGTCGGCTTTTTCAAGCCACTGGGCCTGAACTACGGCTTTGTGCTGGACGCGGGCGAGCTGTCCGCGTTCGGCCGCGGGCTGCTGGTGACGCTGCAGCTGTGCGCGTGGACCATACCGGCGAGCCTGCTGTTCGGCGTCCTGATCGCGGCGGGCCTGACCAGCGGCCGTGCCTGGCTGGCCCGGCCGTTGCAGGCTTTTGTGGAAGTCACGCGCAACACGCCCACGCTGGTGCAGCTGTACTGCGCTTTCCTGGTGCTGAACATGCTGATCACGCAAAAGCTGGGCGGCGGCAGTCCGATAGCGCCGTTCGCATGGGTGGTGATCGTGGTGGCCCTGCACAAGGGGGTGTTCCATGCCGAGGCCCTGCGCGCGGGTATCGAAGCGGTGCCCGCGGTGACGATGGAGGCGGCGCGCTCGCTGGCGTTTTCGCGGCGCCAGATCCTGACCCAGGTGCAGCTGCCGCTGGCATTGCGCTTTGCCTTGCCGGCACTGGTCAACAACCTGGTCGACCTGGTGAAGATGACCGCCATCGCCTCGGCCATCGCGGTGGGCGACGTGACCTATGAAGCCATCATGATCTGGTCATACCGCGACAACGTGCTGGAACTGTTGCTGTTGATCCTGCTGTACTTCGGCTTGCTGACCTGGCTGGTGGGCCTGGGCGGGAAATGGCTGGAAGAACGTTTGAGGATGCCTGGCTATGGCCAATGACCTGGTCCTGGACGCAGGGGCCGCGGGCCGACGGCTGCCGGCGGCCTTGCGCGATCCCTGGCTTGCGGTGTTGTTGGCGCTGGCGGCGCTGAATCTGGCGTGGGCGGCTACCGGCACCGCGCCCGCCGCGGTACAGGCCTTGTGGCATTGGTCGCCCGCCTTGCTGCGCGGGTTGGCGATGAACATCCAGATCAGCGTGCTGGCCATGGCGCTGGGCACGCTGGCCGGGCTGGTGGTGGGCGCGCTGTCGCTATCGCCGTCGCTGCCGTTGCGCCGCCTGACGCGCGCCTACGTGTTGCTGTTCCGCAATGCGCCCATCCTGGTGCTGGTGTACTTCACCACCTACGTATTTCCTTTTGAGTTGCGGCTGGGCGGATGGAGCCTGCCGTTTCCGGAGTGGATCAAGGTGGTCATCGGCCTGGGCCTGCCTGCCAGCGCCAACGTGGCCGAGATCTTCCGGGGTGCGATCCAGTCCATCCCCAGCGCGCAATGGGAGGCCGCGCAGTCGCTGGCATTCCGGCGCACGCAGATTTTCCGCATGATCGTCTTGCCGCAGTGCCTGCGGCGGATGCTGCCGTCATGGATGAACCTGTACGCCAGCATCACCATGAGCACCTCGCTGGCTTCGCTGGTGGGCGTGCACGATCTGGTCGACGCGGCCACGGTGGCCAGCAATACGGTGTCGCGCAGCGACTTCACCATATTGGTCTACTTCACGCAATTGGCGCTTTTCTTCGCCTATTGCTACCCCATCGCGCGCTGGACGCGGTATCTGGAAAAACGCCATGAGCATCATTGAGTTCGAGGCGCGCGCAGCGGCCTCCCTCGGCGCGGCTGCGCCGCCGCTGGTCAGCCTGCGGGACGTGCATCTGGCCTTCGGCCAGACGGAGGTGCTCAAGGGCATAGACGTCGAGATCCAGCAGGGGCAGGCGGTGTCCATCATCGGACCCTCCGGGTCGGGCAAGTCCACCATCCTGCGCTGCATTACGGGACTGCTGCGCCCGCAGCGCGGCCGCATCGAGGTCGGCGGCGTGCGCGTCGACGCCTTGAAGACGGAAGCCGAGCTGATCAGCCTGCGCAAGCGCGTGGGTTTCGTGTTCCAGCAGTACAACCTGTTCCCGCACCTGAGCGTGCTGGAGAACCTGACAATCTCCCCCGTCAAGGTGGGCGGCGTGCCGCGGGCGCAGGCCGAGGCGCGGGCGCGTGAGCTGCTGGCTCAGGTGCGGATGGAGCACAAGCAGGACGCCTATCCCGGCGAGCTGTCCGGCGGCCAGCAGCAGCGCGTGGCGATCGCGCGCGCGCTGGCGTTGCAGCCCGAGCTGATCCTGTTCGATGAAGTGACTTCCGCGCTGGATCCCGAGATGGTCGGAGAAGTGCTGAGCGTGATCCGCGAACTGGTGGAGGACGGCCTGACCTGCGTGCTGGTGACCCACGAGATGCGCTTTGCCGAAGAGGTCAGCGACATCGTGTATTTCACCGAGGCCGGCCGCATTGTCGAGTCTGGGCCGCCGGCGCGCTTGTTCGGAGCGCCGGCCAGCGAGCGCACGCGCGCCTTCCTGCAACGCGGGACCGGCGCGGTTCCTCTGCGGGGGAAGAACCCCGATCCCATACAGACCTATTTGAATTTCGATCCGCTGCGCCTGGCGGTATGAACCCTGATGGAGGTGTGCATGACTTTCGTATCGCTGATCCAGATTCGTACCGAGGTGCGAGCATGAGCCTGGCCAGTGCCCGCATCCAGACCCGGCTGGTGCATGCCGGCGCGCCCGACCTCAAGCAGGGTGCCGGGCCGGTGAATGTGCCGGTGGTGCGCACTAGCACTGTGCGCTTTGCCGATACCGCCGCACAGGCGGCCCTGGGCCGGCAGCGCGCGGCCGGCGAACGCGTGGCGACCTACGGGCGCCATGGTCTGGACACCCATCAGGCGCTGGAAGAGGCGGTGGCGTTGCTGGAAGGCGGCCATCGCACCCTGTTGGCGCCTTCTGGGCTGTCGGCCATCGTGCTGGTGCTGCTGGCGACCCTGGCACCGGGCGAGCACGCCTTGGTGGCCGACAGCGTCTATTCGCCGGTGCGCAAGGTGGACCGCGCGCTGTTGCAGCGCTATGGGATCGAGGTGGAGTATTTTTCCGCCGCGCGCGACGACCTGGAGCCGCTGATCCGCCCGAACACGCGCCTGCTGTACCTGGAATCGCCCAGCTCGCTGCTGTACGAAGTGCAAGACCTGCCGGCGCTTGCCGCGGTGGCGCGGCGGCATGGCGTGCTGGTGGCGGCGGACAATACGTGGAGCGGCGGCCTGTACTATCAGCCGCTGGCGCTGGGGGCGCACATTTCCATCCAGGCGGCGACCAAGTATCTGGCAGGGCATTCCGACGTGATGATGGGCGTGGTCACCGTGGACAGTCCCGAGTTGGCCAGGCGACTGGGCGCGACCCACGACGCCCTGGGCCTGTCGGTGGGCGCGGACGACGCCTACCTGACCTTGCGCGGCCTGCGCACGCTGGATGTGCGGCTGGCGCGCCACCATGAAAACGCGCTGGCCGTGGCCGAGTACCTGGCGCGGCACGAGGACGTCGCCAGAGTCTATTACCCCGCGCTGGAACAGGATCCGGGCCATGCCCTGTGGAGGCGGGATTTCAGCGGCGCCAGCGGCCTGGTGTCGTTCGCGTTCCGGCATCCCGATGCCGCGGCCGCTGCGCGCTTCATCGATGTCTTGCGCTATTTTTCGATCGGCGCGTCCTGGGGCGGCTACGAAAGCCTGGCGCTGGAGGCCGCGCCCGAGCGCCTGGCCGAGCACAGCCATTGGCGGGAGGGCCGGCAAACCCAATCGGTGGTGCGCCTGCACATCGGGCTGGAGAGCCCACTGGATCTGGTGGCCGACCTGGGCCGCGCGTTCGAGGCCACGCGCCAGGCCCTGCGGCGCAGCGCTTGATGCATATGCAAATGAGTGATTTTCTTTAGGGTTTCGGGCTATGTAGAAGCAACGTATACCTCTTTGTCCGTCAGTACCCGCGACCACTAGAATTTGCCCTGTTCCATGATTGGCGGCAGGGCATGTCTACTATTCTTTCCATCGGATCGGTACAGCTTCCTTTTCTTGCGCAACGGCAGGAAACGGTACGCGAGTTCTATAGCAACATCATCGGCCTGGACGAAATGGCCGGCGCCGGCGGCCAGCGCTTGCTGTTCGCGCTGGGCGAGGCGACCTTGTCGCTGTCTCCCGTGGAGGAAGTCAGCCGGGAAGTGAAGCCCGATTACCTCGCCCTCAGAACCGGCGCCTACGACGAGATCCTGGCGCGTCTGCGCCTGGCAGGACACCATCCGGTCTGCTCCTTGCCCGACGCCGAGGCGCGCGTGATGTATGTGAAAGACCCCTCCGGCAATCAGCTGGCTTTCCTGGGCTGAGGCGCGCGATGAACTTTCAGCAATTGCGCTCCGTGCGCGAGGCCGTGCGCCAGGACTTCAACCTGACCGACGTGTCCGAGAGCCTGCATACGTCCCAGCCCGGCGTCAGCCGGCAGATCCGCGAGCTCGAGGAAGAGGTGGGCGTCGACATCTTCGTGCGCTCGGGCAAGCGGCTCATTGGACTGACCCCGCCCGGTGAACTGATCCTGCCGCTGGTCGAGCAGATCCTGCAATGCGCCGACAATATCCGTCACGCGGGCGCGGAATACGCGGACAGCCGGACCGGGGTGCTCTCCATCGCGGCGACCCATTCGCAGGCGCGCTACGCCTTGCCGCCTGTCATCAAGGAATTCCGCGAGCGCTATCCTGACGTGGTGCTGCACCTGCATCAGGGTTCGCCCAAGCAGGTATCGGAGATGCTGCTGGAAGGCGAGGCCGACATCGGCGTGGCGACGGAAGCGGTGGCCGACTATCCAGGGCTAGTCAACCTGCCGTGCTACCGCTGGAGCCACAGCATCATCGTGCCTCGCGGCCATCCGCTGGAACGGCAGCAGGATGGCGTGACGCTGTCGCAGCTGTCGCGCCATCCCATCATCACCTATGGGCGCGGCTACACGGGCCGGGCGCATATCGACGAGGCGTTCGCGCGGGCCGGCATCACGCCCGACATCGTCATGACGGCGATGGACGCGGACGTGATCAAGACCTATGTGGAGCTAGGGCTGGGCCTGGGCATCGTGGCCTCGGTGGCCTGGGATGCCGAACGCGACACGCGCCTGTGCGCCATCGACGCCCGCCATCTGTTCGAGATCAACCTGACGCGGCTGGCGATACGGCGCGGCGCATGGCTGCGCGGCTACGCCTTCCATTTCGTCGAGATGTTTGTGCCGACCTTGACGCGCGAGATCGTCGAACGCGAGCTCAAGGGCGAAGGCTGAGCCAGGCGGCGGACTGGCCGTCGTCCTGCGCATATCGTTAGTTGCATCGCTTCGTTCCCGTCGCGGCGCAGCGCACGTAGGCTGACCTTTTCTTCGACACGGAATCCAGGGTCATCCCATGAGCACATCTGTACCGACGTCAGCGGCCGAGAACATCCACGACCAACGCGCAGAGGCGGTGCGCGAATTCATTGCCCAGGCGCGGCGGCTGGCGCCCGACGCAGCCAGCGCCACGCCCGGACAATTGGCCGAAGTGGCAACCCTGCTGGAAGCGCTGGGACGGCGCCGCGAGCTGTTTCCGGCGGAAGCGTTCGCGGTGGTCCCGGGCCGGCCGACCGCCATCTACCGGCTGGCCGAGGACCTGGACGGCGGCCACGCCTTGTACCTGTCGCTGGGAGCGCCGGGCAAGGCCCAGCCGCCGCATGACCACACCACCTGGGCCATCATCGCCGGCGTGCAAGGCAATGAGCGCAACGAGGTCTATGCGCGCGAACGCAGCGCCGATCCCCTGCGCGACGTGCTGACCCACGTCAAGCGCGTGGAGGTGCAGCCGGGCAGCTCCATCGTGCTGGGACCGGCGGACGTGCACACCATCGAACTGGTGGACGACGAGCCCGGCGCGCATCTGCATTTCTATGGGCTGGCGCTGGACCGCCTGCATGGCCGCGTGGTGTTCGAGAGCACCGCGGGCGGTACCTACCGCACATTCTCGCCGCCTGCCGCGATCTACCATGCGCGCATCTCCGCCTCCGCCCTGCAGGACGAACTGCGCGGCGGGGGCGAGATCGCCTTGCTGGACGTACGCGAGGCCGGCCGTCATGCGCGCCGCCATCTGCTGCATGCCGCGCCCGCGCCCTTGTGGCGCCTGGAGCTGCTGATCGACAGGCTGGCGCCGCGCCGCGGTGCGCGCATCGTGCTGGTCGATGACGATGAGACGCTGGCGCACCAGGCCGCGGCCAAGCTGGCGCGCCTGGGCTGGACCAATATTTCGGTGCTGGCGGGCGGAACGGACGCGTGGGAGCGGGAAGGGCGGGAGCTGTTCTCCGGCACCAATGTGCCCAGCAAGGCCTTCGGCGAAGTCATCGAACACGAGAAGCGCACGCCGTGGATAGACGTGGACGAACTCGATGCGCGCGTGGCGCGCGGCGACGACATCGTGGTGGTGGACAGCCGCACGCCCGAGGAATTCCATAACTTCACGCTGCCCTTCGCGCACAGCCTGCCCGGGGCGGAACTGGTCTATCGCATCCGCGAGCTGGCGCCGGATCCAGGGACCTTTGTGGTGGTGAACTGTGCGGGGCGCACGCGCAGCATCGTCGGCGCGCAGACGCTGATCGACGCCGGCATACCCAATCGCGTGGCGTCGCTGCGCAACGGCACCATGGAGTGGCTGCTGTCGGGCCGCGAACTGGCCTATGGCCGGCATGCCGCGCTGCCCGAGCCGGACGGCCAGGCGCTGGCCGCGGCTCGCCAGCAGGCGGCCGAGGTCGCGCGCCGCGCAGGCATCGCGCACATCGATACCGCCACCTTGCAGGCATTCGAGGCGGAACAGGGCGTGCGCACGCTCTACAAGTTCGACGTGCGCACCCGTGAGGAATACGAGGCTGGCCATCTGGAGGGCTGGCGCTGGGCGCCCGGCGGCCAACTGGTGCAGGCCACGGACGAGTACCTGGCCACGCGCCGCGCCCGCGTGGTGCTGGCGGATTGGGACGGCGTGCGCGCCTTGACCACCGGCGCCTGGCTGGCCCAGCTGGGCGCGGTGGAGGTCTATCTGTACCAACCCGCGGCATCGGCCGCGTTGCAGAGCGGGCCTGAGCCGCGGCGCGTGCTGCGGCACCGTCCCGATGCGCCCGGGCTGCGGCCGGATGCGTTGCGGATCGCGCTGGACCGCGGCGAGGCCGTGCTGTTCGACGTGGATTCAAGGCTTGCATACGAGCGCGGTCACGTGCCGCGCTCCCGCTACAGCGCGCCCGATCGTCTGGCCGAGTTCCTGCCCGAGGACCGCGACCGGACCATCGTGCTGACCTCCGCCGATGGCGTGCTGGCAAGCATCGTGGCGGCCGAGCTGGCGTGGCGCATTCAGCGGCCGGTGCACTACCTGCTGGGCGGCACGCGCGCCTGGAAGGAACAGGGCCTGGAACTGGCCCGTGGCGCGCAAGGCGTGCTGACCGGAGACGATGACCAGAGCATCAGTCCTTATCTGTTCGACGATCTGGCTGCGCGGGATCAGGGCTTCCGGGACTATCTGGATTGGGAGCTGGGTCTGGTGGCGCAGCTGGAGCGCGAAGGCAGCCGGGATTTCCGGCTGATCGAGCGGGAATGACCTGATCGGCCAGCGCGCGCAGGCCTCAGGCCGCGGCGCTTTCGATCGCGGCCATCAGGTCATCCGGGTGCGCCATCAGTTCGCGCGCCTGGCATAGCGTCGGGTACTGCTGCAGCACGCCGCTCCATTGTTCCGATTGCAGCAGCTGCTGCCAGACTGGCTCCAAGGTTTCCGGGGCCGCGTCCGGGCCCTGCGCCAGGCGGCCCGCATATTCCAGGCTGGACGGCGCCGACAGCAGCTGCATGCGGCTGGCGGCGCTGAGCAGGCGCGGGATCGCGTCGGCCGGACCGTCACAGCAATACAGCACGGTGCTGTCGAGCTGCGGGCCTTCGGCAGGCAGCGTGCACAGGGCTGCGCCGCGCAGGGGGAACAGGCCCTGGCGCGTGCTGAAGGCGTAGTCGGTCCGAGGATCGGCCTGCGCCAGGAGGCGCAGCCCGCGCAACAGGCGCGGGAAGTCGGTGGCGGCCGCGTCGGCCGAGGCCTTGGCTTCGAGCAGCAGGCACGGATCCCAGGCCGGCGGCGCGCCATCGGAGTGGGCGCGGCGCAGCAGCGCGGCATCCCATTCGGTCTTGGCGCGTTCGGCGTTGGCGGGCATCGATGACGGCACGCGCATGGAGGACACGGCCTGGTAGGCCTTGCCGCCATCCGCGTCATTGAGACGGCTGGCCAGGGCTTGGAGCGCATGCAGGGCCTGCGCCTCGACGGCGTCGCCGCGCAGCCGCGATGCGTTGCCCTCGGCGAGGGCGGTGGCGCTGCCCGGTCGCGGGCCTTGCCGTTCCCACAAGGCGCGGTAGCGGCGCACCTCACTGTCGCAGGCCAGGACGTCCAGCCGTTGCAGATGCTCCAGCGCAGGACTGGCAAGCAGCCGGTCGAGGGCGAGGGCAGCCGGCTGTGCGTCGGCGGGCAGACTCAGAAGACGATGCGCGGCTGCGGGCAGCGCCGCCCATGACTCCGACGCCGCCGCCGCTTGCAAGGCGGCCATGGCGTCGCGCGCCGGACCTGCCGGCATGCGTTCGACCTTGGCGGGATGGGCGATGGCGTTGGCGGCGGCGATGATCTCGCGGCGGTCCTGGGCAGCGCGCGCGGCCAGGGAGGCATACTCGCGCACGAGCGGCAGGCGGTGCCGCAGCAGCATGGCCTGGAACACGGGATCGCCGTCGGACTCGCGCATGGCGTCGCGGATCAGGCGCGACAGGGCGTCGAGAAAGGCCTGCTTGATCGCTGGCGGCGGCGTGGCGTTGGTTGCGAGCGACTGGCGCGCCTGTTCGATGGCGATGGCCAGCGCGGTCGCGGGCGAGGCGCCCTCGGCGGGTATGCGTGACATGGCCGGCACGCGATAGCGCCGGGCGGTGCGGCGCAGGATGGCGTCGAGCAGGGAGATAGAGGGCGGCTGGGGCATGGCGCCCCAAGCCTACCGCGATGCCGCCGGCGCGGCAAACGCGCCGCGAGCCGGCCAGCAGCGGTTTACTTGAACAGCGCGGCGTTCTCTTGCAGGGCGGTGTCGGCGCATTGCGCGTCGAGGTTGCCGCCGGGGGCGCCTGCCACGCCGATGGCGCCGATCACGGCCGAGCCGGCCTTGACGGGGACGCCGCCGCCCAGCACCAGGAAGCCCGGAATGTCGGTCAAGGTGGCCGCGGCCGGGTTCTTCTGGACGTTTTCCAGCATCGTCAGCGTCGGGGTCTTGGCCGATGCGGCGGTGTAAGCCTTGGCGCGGCTGGCTTCGACGGTGTGCGGGCCGGCATTGTCGGCGCGGGCGAAAGCCTTGAGCAGGCCGGCGCGGTCCACCACCGAGGCGCTCACGTTGTAGCCCTTGGCCTGGCAGGCGGCGACGGTGTCCGCGGCCAGCTTCTGAGCGTCGGCCATGGACAGATTGCTTTCGTTGAGCACGGCGGCGTTGGCGGCGCCGGCGCAGGCGAACAGGGCGGCGAAAGCGATGAATTTGGGCGACATGTCTGTGTCCTTTGTGGGTCGGTGACAGGAACAGACAGATTAAAGATGGCGGCCGTTCGGCGGTATTCGGTCGGCTACGCTGGGGCCTCCGTAGGGCTACGGAGGTTACCTGTGCAAGTCCTAACCCAGCAGCCCCGCATACTCGCGGATCAGCCCGGCCAGGTTTTCCGCTTCCAGCTTGGCGAAGACGTTGGCGCGGTAGGTTTCGACGGTGCGCGGCGACAGGTCGAACTCGCGCGCGATCTCCTTGTTGCTCAGGCCCTGGACGATGCGTTCCAGCACGTCGCGCTCGCGCCCGGACAACTTGTCCAGCCGTTCCTGCGCGGCCTGGGTCACGGCGAGCTTGTCGCGGCTGGCGATGTGGGTGCGCACGGCCGCCTGCACGGCGTCCAGGAAGACGTCGTCGTCCACGGGTTTTTGCAGGAATTCCATGGCGCCGCCCTTGAACGCGCGGCGGCACAGGTCCACGTTGGCGTGGCCGGTCAGCATGACCACGGGCAGGTCGGATTGCTCGGCCAGCCGGCTCAGCACATCCAGGCCGCTGATGCCGGGCATGCGGATGTCCAGGACCACGCAGCCGATGGATTGCGGGTGCAACTGGGCCAGGAATGCCAGCGGATCGCCGTGGCTCTCACTGCGCAGGCCTACGCTGCGCAGCAGCAGCGCCAGGCCGTCGCGCACGGCGTCGTCGTCGTCGACCAGATAGACCAGAGGGGATTGTTCGAGCATGGGAGATTCCTGCGTCGTCAGGCGGCGGCGCGCGGCAGGCTTACCGTGAAGCAGGCGCCTGCCGGGCTGAGGTTGCGCGCGGCGATGCGGCCGTCCATGGAGCCGGCCAGCGTGTCGCACAGCGCCAGTCCCAGGCCCATGCCTTGTGGCCGCGTGGTGTAGAAGGGGGCGAACAGGCGCGGCAGCGCATCGGCGGCGATGCCGGGGCCGGTGTCGCTGACGCTGAACAGGTAGTCGTCGCCGTCGGCGCGGCCCTCCAGCGAAATCTGGCGCGGCCCTGGGACGTCGGCCAGCGCATCGGCGGCGTTCTGCACCAGGTTGTGCAGGATCTGCTCCAGCGCCACTCGGTCGCCCAGCGGACGGACGCCGGGGCTGGCGTTGTGCCAGTTCAGCCGTATGCCTTGCCGGGCCAGTTCCGCTTCGCGCAGAAAGCGCAGCGACGCCACCAGCGCGTCGGGGTCCAGCGCTTCGCGCCGGGCGGGCGAGCTGGGCTGCACCAGGGCGCGCATGCGGCTGATGATGTCGGCGGCGCGCTTGGCCTGTTCGGCGCTGGCCAGGAGCGCATGGCGCACGGCGGGGCGTTCCTCTTCGTCGTCCAGCAGCCGCTGGGCGGCCCGGGTCTGGGCCAGGATGGCGGTCAGCGGCTGGTTCAGTTCGTGGGCGATGCCCGCGGCCATTTCGCCCAGCGTGCTCAGGCGGGCCATGGCGCCCAGGCGCAGCTGTTCCTGCTGGCGGCGGGCCTGGGCGCGCGAACGCTGCCAGGCCGCGGCGCCGGCCACCAGCAGCGCGCTGGCCAAGCCCCAGGCCAGCCAGGTGGCCCACGGCCAGGCGTTCGGGGTCAGCTTGCGCGTGCTGCGCATCTGGAAGGGCTGGCTGGCCGCGCCCAGCGGTTTTTGCAGGGCCAGCGGCCAGCCGAGGACGGCCGCGTCCGGCTGCTTGTCCAGGAGGGGGAGCGGCGTCTGGTTCACGTTCAAGCTCAGGTTGGCCAGGCCGGGAGGAAAGTCGGCCGCGGGCACCAGCTGGCTGGCGTCCAGCAGCAGGCTCCAGCCCGAAGGGGCCACCAGCCAGTAGCGGGCCTGGTCCACCGGCAGCGTCACCGGCCGGCCCAGGCCGCGCGCGCGTTCAACGGCCGCCGCCAGGCCCGCAGGTTCCGCCACGCTGCCGGACCAGGCGCCGCCAGGCAGGTAGCCCAGCCCCAGGAGTTGCGGCATGGCCGGTTGCAGGCTGGGATACAGACGTTCGGGCGCCGGGGGATGGGACAGGGCGGCCAGGGTCGCCAGCACGGCTTCATGCTGCACCGTCTTCTGGCTCAGCATGCGCTGCGCCACGCTGGTGCTTTGGGTGAAGCGTTCGTACTGGTCCACATAGTCCTGCCGCCCGATCCAGAAGGCGCCGAGGGCGAACAGGACCAGCCAGCAGAAGAAGGCGCGAGCGCGCGATAGGGGATTCACGCCTGAAATTATGCCTTGCGGCCGGCGCGGGCAGGAATCCGTAGGGCTACGGAGGGCTGGCGCTCAGGCCGCCAGCCGCTGGGCGTCAGGGTCCGGCGCCTGCGAGCTGGCCGCGAGCGCGATCTGGTACAGCGCCGCCACCAGGTCCGATTGCGTTACCAGTCCGACCAGGTTGCGCGCTTCATCCAGCACCGGCACGCAATGCAGGCTGTCGGACATGGGGCGCGCCAGTTCGATGACGGGCAGGCCGGGGGTGGCGAAGGGGACTTCGCTGCGCATGCAGTCGGCCACCAGCAGGTCGGGCGCGGCGTCCGCGTCGACGGCGGCCAGCCGGGTCCGGCGCGCCAGCACATCGCCCTGGCTGACCATGCCGGCGTAGCGGCCGGCCGAATCCAGCACCGGCAAGGCCTGCAGGCGATGCTTGTCGAACAGGCGCACGGCGTAGTCCAGCGGATCCTGGGCCTGCACCGTGACCACGTCGCGCGACATGATGTCGGCGCAATGCACGTCGCCGAAGCGGCGCACGCTGGCGCGCATTTCCGCGGCCAGGACGATTTCTTCCAGGTCTTCCTTGCTGATGTCCAGCAGCTCGCCGCGCTGCGTGAGCGCTTCGTCCAGGTCGGTCAGGCTGAAGCCCAGGCGGGCGCTGGGAGCGAGGTCGCGCGTATTGTGGCCGGCGGCCGGATCGGCATGGCGGCGCGGATAGTTGCGCTTGAGCGCGCCATTGAAGACCACGGCGATGCACAGCAGGATGGCGGAATTCAGCGCCACGGGCCACAGCGCGAAGCCATAGCCCAGGCTGGCGACCGCGGGGCCGCCCAGCACCGCGGTCAGCGCCACCGCGCCGCTGGGCGGATGCAGGCAGCGCAAGGAGAACATGGCGCCGATGGCCAGGGCCACCGCCACGGCGGCGGCCACGCCGGGCACGGGGATGAATTGGGCGCAAAACACGCCAATCAGGGCCGAGACCAGATTGCCGGCCATGATGGACCAGGGCTGGGCGAGCGGACTGGCGGGGGCGGCGAACAGCAGCACGGCGGACGCACCCATGGGGGCGATGAACCAGGGGCTGGCGTCGCCCAGCGCGTGGCGGCCCACCCATTCCGTGCAGAACAGGCCGAGCAGCGCGCCCAGCGCGCCGTACAGTTTTTCGCGTCCGTTGACACCTACCGGCGCTGGCGCGAACGAGCCCAGCCAGCGCTTGATTGCTACACCCAAAACGATCTCCTCGCGCATCGATATGTCGCGGGGCGATAATTTATCACGCGGGGCAAAGCTGCACTGCATAAGCTTATGCAGCGGGGCGGGATTCAGGCGCTGCCGGAGTCGTCGCCGATGCGCGTGAGCAGGCGCGTCAGCAGCGGGCGCATGGCGCGCAGCTCTTCCAGGTGCGAGGCCGACAGGTCTTCGAGCATGCGTTCGGCGCGGGCGGTCAGCACCACCTCGACGCGGCGGCCATCCTCGGGATCAGCTTCGCGGCTGACCAGGTCCAGGCGCGCCAGGCGGCCCACCAGTTCGGCGGCGGTGTGGGGACGGATCAAGAGGCGTTCGGCGATCTCGCCCACGTACAGGCCGCGGCGGCCCGGGGCGTTCTTGCGGGTGCCCTTGATGGCGAGCAGGGCCTGGTGCTGTTGCGGCATCAGGTCCAGTCCGGCGGCCGCGTTTTCGCTGAACGCGGCGAAGCGGCGCAGCGCGTAGCGGAAGTCGGCCAGCAGTTCGTAGTCCGTGGAGGTCAACTGGGTAGGGGGCGGGGGCTGTTTCACCTGGCCGATTCTAATATATGTCGTGATACGATATATATGACGTATCGCAAATCCCTGCGGAATTCTTCCTCTCTTCGAACATGCCTCCCACTTCTTCCTCCGCCCGGGCCGCGTTGCGCCTGGGCGACTTCACCACGGACAAGCGCGTGGTCCTGCTCATGGGCCTGGCCATTCCGGTTGGCCTGGCCAGCGTGGCTGCGGCCTGGGCCTTGCTGCGCCTGATCGCGCTCTGCACCAATCTGGCCTACCACCACCAGTTTTCCTTCGAGGACCAGCCCATCACGACAGGCCACCTGGGACTGGCCTCCGTGGCCATTCCAGTGGTGGGCTGCCTCATCATCGGTCTCATGGCGCGTTACGGTTCGGAAAAGATCCGCGGCCACGGGATTCCGGAAGCGATGGAGGCCATCCTGATCGGCAAGAGCCGCATCCAGCCCAAGGTGGCGGTGTTGAAGCCGGTGTCTTCCGCCATCTCCATCGGCACGGGCGGCCCGTTTGGCGCCGAGGGCCCCATCATCATGACGGGCGGCGCCATCGGCTCGCTGTTGGCGCAGACCATCCACCTGGACGACGGCGAGCGCAAGACCCTGCTGGTGGCCGGCGCCGCCGCGGGCATGACGGCCATCTTCGCCACGCCATTGGCGGCGGTGCTGCTGGCGGTCGAGCTGCTGCTGTTCGAATGGAAGCCGCGCAGCTTCCTGCCGGTGGCGATGGCCGCGTTGGTGGCCGCGGCCACGCGCGCCTTCATGCTGGATGGCGGGCCGATATTCGCGTATTCGGGTTCGCTGACGTTCACGCCCGCGCATCTGCTGGCCTGCGCCGCCGTGGGCGTGCTGGCGGGGCTGGGTTCGGGCGTGCTGACCTCCATGGTCTACGCCGCCGAGGACCTGTTCGAAAAACTGCCGCTGCACTGGATGTGGTGGCCGGCCTTCGGCGGCCTGGTCATCGGCGTGGGCGGGCTGATCGAGCCGGCGGCGCTGGGCGTGGGCTATGACAACATCCGCCATCTGCTGGCGGGCGACCTGGCATTCCGGGCCGTGCTGCTGCTTCTGGCGGTCAAGGTCATCATCTGGTCCGTCGCGCTGGGCTCGGGGACCTCGGGCGGCGTGCTGGCGCCGCTGCTGATATTCGGCGGCGCGCTGGGCGCGCTGGCCACGCCGCTGCTGCCGCAGGCCGATCCGGGCTTCTGGGCGCTGCTGGGCATGGCGGCGATGATGGGCGGCACCATGCGCGCGCCGCTGACCGCGACCCTGTTCGCGGTGGAACTGACCGGCGACATGGGCGCGCTCCTGCCGGTATTGGCAGCCTGCGTGTTCGCGTATGGGATGACGGTGTTGCTGCTCAAGCGCTCCATCCTGACCGAGAAGATCGCGCGGCGCGGGCACCACATCAGCCGCGAGTACCGCGTGGACCCCTTCGACCTGCTGCGGGTCAGCCAGGTGATGACCACGCCGGTGCAGACCCTGCCGGCCGACTGGACGGTGGCGCAGGCCATCGCGCATTTCACGACGGCGCAGCCGGTGCACACCAGCTATCCGGTGCTGGATGCCGAGGGCGCGGTGGTGGGCGAAGTCACGCGCGCCGATACGCTGGCCTGGGCCATCGACGACGAGCAGACCGGGCGCACCCTGGGCGAGGCGCTGCAAGGCCGCGACCTGGTGTATGGCCATCCCGAGGAACTGGCCAGCCAGATCGCCGACCGCATGGCGCTGACCGGCGCGGGCCGCGTGCCCATCCTGGACCGGGCCAACGGCCGGCTGGTGGGCATCGTCGGGCGCAAGGACCTGTTCCGCTCCCGCGCGCGGCGCCTGCGCGAGGAAAGCCAGCGCACCGCGTACTTCCGCCGCACGCCCTCAGCGGGCGGGTGAGGCGCGCAGCTCCCACAGCACGTCCAGCACGTGCCGGGTGGCTTGCTCTACCTGCCCGGCGCGGTGCGCGATGCCCAGCGGGCGCCATAGCGCGGGCCGCAGCGCGCGCATCTCGATGCGCGGATCCAGCTGCGGCGCGGTAGCCTCGTGCGGCAGCAGCGTGGCGCCGTAGCCGGCGGCCACCAGGCTCTTGATCGCGTCGTTGTAATTCAGCTGGATGCGGGCGCGCGGGTTCAGGCCCGCCGCGGCGAACCATTCTCCCGTCAGGCGCGACAGCCGCGTGCTGGCGTCGTTCAGGATCAGCGGCCGTTCGGCCAGCCAGGCCGGCGTCAGGCGCGCGGGCGCTTTCCAGCCCGCGGGCAGGAAGGCCACGACCGGGTCGCGCCGCCAGGGGCGCAGCACCAGGCCTTCCAGCGGCGGTTGGGGCAGGGCCACCAGGCCCAGGTCCAGCGAACCGTCGGCCAGGCGCAACAGGGTTTCCTGCGAAGTCAGCACGGCCACCTGCACGTCGATGCCGGGGTGGTTGCGGCCCAGCGTTTCCAGGGCCTGCGGCAGCAGATGGGCGATGGCGCCGGTGGAGGCGCCCAGCCGCACGCGTCCGGCCAGTCCCTGCACCTGCCGCTGCACGTCGTCCAGCGCCTGGTCGGCCTCGGCCAGCAGGCGGCGCGCGCGTTCCAGCAGGGTTTCGCCGATGGAGGTGGGGCGGACCTGGCCGCGCTTGCGCGTGAGCAGCGGCGCGCCGATGCGCGCTTCCAGGTCGGCGACGTGCAGGCTGACGGTGGGCGGCGCCAGATGCAGGGCGCGGGCGGCGTCTGCGAACGAACCCAGGTCGGCGATGGCGACCAGGGTGCGCAGGCGGTCCAGGCTGATTTCACGCATGGTGGTGTCGTTCAGGAAAGCTGAATTGGATAGTCATGATATTCGACTTTTATTATCTAGTATCCGGGCCGATGATGGAGTCCTGCGCCCGGAACCTTCAGGCGCACCCTTTGATCCAGGATGCAAGCGCCATGACCCAACCTCTAGTTTTCATCGACGGCGACCAGGGCACCACCGGCCTGCAGATCCACGAACGCCTGCACGGGCGCACGGATCTGCGGCTGTTGACACTGCCGGAGGCCGAACGCAAGGACCCGCAGCGCCGCGCGCAGGCGATCAACGGCTGCGACATCGCCATCCTCTGCCTGCCGGACGAGCCGGCGCGCCAGGCCGCCGCTTCCATCGTCAATCCCGCGGTCCGGGTGATAGATGCCAGTTCCGCCCACCGCACGACGCCGGGCTGGGTCTATGGTTTTCCGGAAATGAACGCGGAGCAGGCCGGGCTGATCGCCCAGGCGCGGCGCGTCAGCAACCCCGGCTGCTATCCGACGGGCGCGGTCGCCTTGCTGGGCCCCCTGGTGCGTGCCGGACTGGTGCCGGCCGACTATCCGGTGGTGGTGCACGCGGTGTCCGGCTATTCGGGCGGCGGTCGCACGGCGGTGGACGCCTACGAAGCCGCGGACGGCGTGCCGGGACCGGCGTTCCAGCTCTACGGCCTGGGCCTGGCGCACAAGCACACGCCCGAGATCGAACGGCATGCGGGCCTGACGCAGCGGCCGGTGTTCGTACCGGCCTATGGCGCCTACCGCCAGGGCATCGTCCTGACCGTGCCGCTGCAGCTGCGCCTGCTGCCGGCGGGCGTGGCCATGGAGCGCCTGCACGCCTGCCTGCAGCAGCACTACGAGGGCGCCAGGCACGTGCAGGTCGTGGCGCCGCAGGACGCGGCCGCCCATACGCATCTGGATCCGCAGGCGCTCAATGGCACCAACGATCTGCGCCTGGCCGTCTACGGCAATGCGCAGCACGGGCAGGTGCTGCTGACGGCGGTGTTCGACAACCTGGGCAAGGGCGCGTCGGGCGCGGCGGTGCAGAACCTGGGCCTGATGCTGGGCGCGATGCGATAAGCGTCGCGCCTGCGCGGGCTCAGGCCGGGTCCGCCAGCGTCTCCACCACTAGGCGGCGCAACCAGACGGTGCCCGGGTCGCTTTCGAAGCGGGCGTGCCAATGCACGGTCACGGACAGCGGCGGCAGCGCGATGGGCAGCGGGCGTATCTGAAACGCGTCGTCCTGGTTGAACCAGACCGCGGCCCGCAGCGGCAGGGTCATGGTGAGATCGGTGCGCCGCACGATCTCGGCCGCGGCCGAGAAATGCGGCAAGGTGAGATAGGGCCTGCGCGGCAGGCCGGCCTCGCTCAGCACATCGTCCAGCAAGCGGTGGGCGCTGGCGCGCGAGGCCACCAGGATGTGGTCCAGGCGCTTGTACTGGCTGCGCGTGAGGCCCGCCGACAACACCGGATGGCCGCGCCTGCCCATGCAGGTGTAGCGTTCGCTGAACAGTTCCGCGTGGCAGGTTTCGCTGCCCAGTCCGGCCAGATTGCCGATGGCGAGATCGACCTCGCCTTCTTTAAGCGCCTGCGGCAGCCGTTCCAGCGGGATCTCCAATACTTCCACCTGCAGGCGCGGCGCCAGGGCGTGCACGCGTTCCATCAGCGACGGCAGGAACACCATTTCGCCGATATCGGACATGGACAGGCGAAAGCGCCGGGTGCTGCTGGCCGGCTCGAAGCGCTGCCGCAGGCTGACGGCTTCCGCGAAGCTGTTCATGCCGCGCTCTATGGGTTCGGCCAGGGCAAAGGCGACCGGCGTGGGCTGCATGCCGGAGGCCGTGCGCGCAAACAAGGGATCGTCGAATTTTTCGCGCAGGCGCGCCAGCGCGTAGCTCACGGCGGGCTGCGTCAGGTTCAGGCGTTGCGCCGCGCGGGTGACGCTGCGCTCGTGCAGCACGGTCAGGAAAACCCGCATGAGGTTCAGGTCGAAGTCCATGCATGCCCCTTATATCAGCCTGATTTATAAGATAAATAATAGCCATAAATTTGACATATAAATAGTTGATTCCTAGACTAATTTCATAGGGCTGGGGCAACGCTTGCCGATGGCCGCAACACAGGGGAAGCACCGCCATGCATGCGTTGACACTGCCGTCGTTGTTGCTGGAGCAGGGCGCCCGTTGGGGCGAGCGCATATGGGTGCAGGCGCCGGGCGGCTCGCTGCGGTATGGCGACGCTCCCGGGCATGCGGCCGCCTGGGCGGCGCGCCTGGCCGCGGCCGGCGTCGCCCGGGGCGACCGGGTCGGGTTGATGGCCGGCAACCGGCACGAGTTCCTGTCCATCGTGCTGGGCTGCGGCTGGCTGGGCGCGGTGGTGGTGCCCATCAACACGGCGTCGCGCGGCATGCAGCTGCAGCACATCCTGGCCAACAGCGGTTGCCGCTTGCTGGTGGCCGACGCCGCGTCCTGTCCGGCGCTTGCGGCGCTGGACATGCAGCCCCTGGCCTTGAACCGCATCTGGTTGCTGGACGGGAATGCCGACGCGCTGCCGGTGCATGCGTGCCCGCCACCCCCTGTGCCGGATACGCCGCTGCCGCCGGCGGCCGAGCTTGGGCCGGGAGACACGTTGGCCATCCTGTACACCTCGGGCACGTCCGGCCTGTCCAAAGGCGTGTGCTGTCCGCACGCGCAGTTCTATTGGTGGGGCAGGATCGCCGCGCGCAACCTGGAAATCAGCGCGAGCGACGTGCTCTACACGAGCCTGCCGCTGTTCCATACCAATGCCCTGAACGCCTGCTTCCAGGCGCTGGTCACGGGCGCGACCATCGTGTGCGACGAGCGCTTCTCGGCCAGCCGCTATTTCGACCGGCTCGAGGCCGCGGGCGCCACGGTGACCTATCTGCTGGGCGCCATGGTGCCCATGCTGCTGGCGCAAGCGCCTGCCCC
The DNA here is from genome assembly GCF_013267355.1 of Achromobacter pestifer. Taxonomy (NCBI): domain Bacteria; kingdom Pseudomonadati; phylum Pseudomonadota; class Betaproteobacteria; order Burkholderiales; family Alcaligenaceae; genus Achromobacter; species Achromobacter pestifer. The sequence continues at coordinate 6,482,368 of NZ_CP053985.1, read as the reverse complement.
GGCCGAACGGCGCCACCGCGCGCGGATCGCGCTGGCGCCCGGGGTTCCGGAACGCTTCCATGCGGCGTTTTCCGAACGCACCGGCATGGCGTTGTTGGAGGGCTACGGTTCCACCGAAACCAATTTCGCGCTGGGTGGCACGCTGGCCGAACAGCGCCCCGGCACGATGGGGCGCGCCGCGCCCGAATTCGACGCGATGGCGGCCGACGAACACGACGCGGCGGTGCCCGACGGCACGCCGGGTGAATTGCTGCTGCGCGCACACACGCCGTACGCCATCGCCACTGGCTATTTCGGCATGGACGGCAAGACGGTGGAAGCCTGGCGCAACCTGTGGTTCCACACGGGAGACCGGGTGGTGCGCGATGCGGACGGCTACTTCCGCTTCCTGGACCGCATGAAGGACGCCATCCGCCGGCGCGGCGAGAACATTTCCTCGTATGAGGTGGAGCAGGTGCTGCTGGCGCATCCGTCGGTCGCGGCCGCCGCGGTCTATGCGGTGCGTTCCGAGTTGGCCGAGGACGAGGTCATGGCGGCGCTGGTCTACAAGTCCGGGCAGGCCGTTGCGCCCGAGGCGCTGCTGGATTTCTGCCAGCCTCGCATGCCGTATTTCGCCGTGCCGCGCTATCTGCGCGTGCTGGACGATTTGCCGCGCACCGAGAACGGCAAGATCCGCAAGTTCCACTTGCGGGATGAGGGTATCACTGGCGACGCCTGGGACCGGGACGCCGCTGGCTATCGCGTGGCGCGCTGAGCGCCGCAGGTTCATTCAAACAGACTAGGGGCGGCAATGACGATGGCATACAAGGGGGCGGCCGCGGCCGCTGGCGACGATGCGCGCAGAAAGCGCACGCGGCGCGTGGTGATGGCGTCCGTCGCGGGCAACGCGATGGAATGGTATGACTTCTTCATCTACGGCACGGCGGCGGCGCTGGTGTTCGGCGAACTGTTCTTTCCCAAAGGCACCGACCCGCTGCTGGGCACCATGGGGGCGTTCGCGGGCTTTGCCGTGGGCTTCCTGGCGCGGCCGTTGGGCGGCGTGATCTTCGGCCATATCGGTGACCGCTGTGGCCGCAAGCTGGCGCTGGAATGGACCCTGGGCCTGATGGGGGTAGCCACCTTCCTGATCGGGTTGTTGCCGACCTATGAGCAGGTCGGCTTCTGGGCGCCGGCGGCCATGGTGCTGCTGCGCATCTTGCAAGGCGCGGCCGCGGGCGGGGAGTGGGGCGGCGGCGTGCTGCTGATCAGCGAGGCGGTCGGAGGCAAGCGCCGCGGCTACTTCTCGTCCTTCAGCCAACTGGGGGTGGCGGGCGGCTTCGTGCTGTCGTCGGGCGTCTTCATGCTGGCGCAGCAGCTGCCGCAGGAAGCCTTCATGAGCTGGGGCTGGCGCCTGCCGTTCCTGCTGAGCGTGCTGATCTTCGGCGTCGGCCTGTACATCCGCAAGCACATCCCCGAAAGCGATGAGTTCGTGCAGGCCGCCAAGACCGCCAAGCGCGGCATGCCGGCGGTGGAGGTGTTCCGCCGCTATCCGCGCCAGGTCTTTACCGCGATGGGACTGCGCGTGGCCGAGAACGGCGGGTCGTACATCTTCCTGGCGTTTGCACTGGCCTATGGCAAGTTCCTGGGCATTCCCAACGATGTCATGCTGGGCGGCGTGCTGGTATCGATGTTCATCGAGCTGGGCACGCTGGTCTGGTTTGGCCATCTGTCCGACCGCATCGGGCGGCGCACGGTGTACCTGATCGGTTCGGCTGGCCTGGTGCTGGTGGCCTTTCCGTTCTTCTGGCTGGTGCAGACCAAGGAGCCGGTGTGGATATTCCTGGCCTTTTTCCTGGGCAACACGGTCTGCCACGCCGCCATGATAGGTACCCAGCCGGCATACTTCGCCGAGCTGTTTCCCGCGGAGGTCCGCTATACCGGCCTGGCGTTGGGTCACGAACTCGCTTCTGTGTTCGCCGGCGGACTGTCGCCGTTGATCGCCATGGCGCTGCTGCGCAAGTATGAGTCGGCGACGCCGGTGGCGTGGTTCCTGGTGGGCATGGCCGCGGTCACCGTGGTCACCTTGCTGCTGACGCGCGAACCGCCGCGGCAGGAGTCGGAGTGAGCGCGGTGCGCGGCCCGGGCATCGTTGGCGTGGGCGAAACGCCTTCGCTGCGTCATCCCGGCCCCGGGACCAGCACGGCCGGCCTGTTGGCCGAGGCGATCGCCCAGGCGCTGCGCAGTGCAGGGTTGGAGCCCGGCGATGTGGATGGGCTGGGCGTGGCTTCGTTCACGCTGCGCCCCGACCGCGCGATCGATCTGGCGTGGCGCCTGGGACTGCGGCTGAACTGGTGCATGCAGGATGAGATGGGCGGCGCCAGCGCCATCAATCTGCTGCGCCAGGCCTGGCTGGCGTTGGAAGCCGGGCAGGCCAAGACCATCGTGCTGGTGGCGGGAGACCATTTCACGGGCGCGGATTTCGCCGGGCTGGTGCGCGGCTACAACCGCAGCGCGCAGGACTATCTCAGCCCCTTGGGCTGCGAGGGGCCGAATCCCTTGTTCGCCATGCTCACGCAGCGGCAGATGGCGCATACCGGCCTCACCCGCGAAGACTATGGCGCGTTGTGCGTCGCGCAGCGGCTATGGGCGGTGGGCAACTCCAACGCGGCGTATCGCGAGCCCTTGAGCCTGGCGCAGTACCTGGCCGCGCCCATGGTCGCGCCGCCGCTGGGGCGCCTGGATTGCGTGCCGGTGGTCAGCGGCGCTTGCGCGCTGGTGCTGAGCGCGCGTCCGGCAGCGATCAGCGTGCGGCTGCTGGCCAGCGATGCCCGCTACAACGGCGACCAGCAGGAAGGCGATGGGCTGCAGACGGGCATCGCGGCGTTTGCGCCCGCGCTCTGGCAGCGCGCGGGCCTGGGGCCGCAAGATATGGATGTGCTCAGCGTCTACGACGACTATCCCGCCATGGCGCTGGCGCAGCTCTGCGATCTGGGCTTGGCCCGCGCGGACGATCTGCCGGGCTTCATCGCGCGCCGCCTGGCCACCCGCGATTTGCCGGTCAACACCGCGGGCGGCCAGTTGTCCGCCGGGCAGGCGGGTACGGCTGGCGGCATGCATGGCCTGGTCGAGGTGGTCCGCCAGTTGCTGGGGCAGGCAGGAGATCGGCAGGTGCGCGGCGCGCGCCACGGCGTGGCCACCGGCTACGGCATGGTGCAGCTGCGTTACGGCATGTGCGCCAACGCCGCGGTGCTGGCCCGGGAGGAAGCATGAGCGTCAACGTCAGCCAGTGCTGCAGCTGCGGCCATCTGGTCTATCCCGCCCGCCTGTGGTGCCCGGCCTGCGGCCATGGGCAGGCGCGGCCGGCGGCGGTGGAGCATGCGGAATTGCAGGCATGGACCGAGTTGCCGTCCCGGGACGGCGGGCCTGCCGCGCTTGTCGCCACGGTCCGGGCGCTGCCGGCGGGACCCGTCCTGGTCGTGCGGCTGGAAGAACCTCTCACGCATGTGGGCCAGCGCCTGCGGCTGTTCGAACGCGAGATGCATGGGCGGCCTTTGCCTTGGGCCCGTGCCGCGGCCGAGCCGCAGGCCTGAAACCCCAACGCGTCAATCGCCGCTGGCCGGCGTCTGGATCGCCTCCAGGCGCTGGGCCAGCGAGGCCGCCGACAGCTCGCCCACGCGCAGGTCCACCAGACGTCCCTGGGCATCCAGGAACAGCGTGGCCGGCAGGCCGCGGTTGCTCATCTGGCGCGAGGCCGCGCCTGCCGGATCGAGCAGCACATTGCGCAGCGACGGCGCGTGCCGCGCCAGGAACGCCGTGACGTCCGGCGGCGCTTCGGCCTGATTCAGGAAGACGAAATTCACATCGGGATGCGCCGCTTGCGCCGCGGCGAAAGCAGGCATTTCGCGGCGGCAGGGCGGACACCAGCTTGCCCACAGATTGATGACGGTGGGCCTGCCTTGGTAGGCCGCGAGCGCCGCGGGCGCGCCATCCAGCTGGCGCAGGGCAATGGCGGCCAGTTCGGGCTGGGCCTGCGGCGTGGGCGCCAGCCAGCGGCCGCCGCCTATCCAGACCGCGCTGGCCAGCGCCAGCGCGCCCAGCAGCGCGGGCCGCGGGGCCTGCCGGCGCAAGGCCGCGTACAGCGTATAGATCCAGGCCGCGCCAAGTCCGGCCATGCCGGCCCAGCCGCCATCGCGCAGGTCCAGGATCCTGAGCGGATTCTCGATGAAGTGGGCCTGGTATTGCCAGACGAAGCCGAGCCGGGCGACGACCAAGCCGATGATCAACGCGCGCCATGGCACCGCAGCCGTATCGGGCCGTGGCTGTTGCTTGCGGGCGAAGATCCGGGCGGCCAGCAGCCCGACGGCGGCGGCGGCGATGAGGACCAGCAGGTCCGAGGGAAAGACGAGGGGACCGATGCGGATGGCGGGCGTCATGCGTGAACCTGGGACTGGCGCGGCGGGGATCAGGCAGCTTGCTGCAGCTTGGCCGGGGCCTGGGCGATGCGGCGGGTGATTTCGTCGGCGGCGCGGCAGATCAGGCCGGCCAGGTAGTCCTCGCGGAAGGCCGCGAAGGCGTCCTGCATGCCGATGAGCGTGATGCTGCCCAGCACATGGTTCTCTTCATCGAAGATCGGCGCGGCGATCCCGGTCTTGCCGGAATCCAGTTCGCCCGACGAGATGCAATAGCCAGCCTTGCGCACTTGCAGCATGGCCCGGGAAAAGGACTTCCAGTCCTGGCCCAGCCGCTGCATGTCGGGCGCATCGGCGTGCTCGTCGTAGACGCGGCGTAGTTGGCGCGGCCCCAGATTGGCCAGGATCACGCGGGCGGTCGCGCTGCGCAAAAGCGGCATGTGCCGGCCGCGGCCGAAGTTCAGGGCCTGGGTATTGCGCCCCGCCTGCTGGTGCACGTTGATCACCTTGTCGTCGTAGCGCGCGCTGAGCAGCACGTCCAGCCCGGTCTGGCCGGACAGCTCCTCGATCAGGTCGCGGCTGACCGTCAGCATGGGGTCGTACTCACGCATTTGCAGGTCCAGCGCGATGATGCGCGGGCCCAGCGCGTAGCCGGCGGGCAGGCGCACCAGCAAGCCGCAGGCGCACAGTTCGCGCACGTAGCGGTAGGCGGTGGCGGGCGCGTAGCCCTGCAACTGGCAGATGGCGTCGACGTCCAGGACCGGCCGGTCGGGCTGAAAGAGGTCCAGGACATCGAGCATGCGGCGAAGACTGTTCATGTGTGTGAGACGTGGGAAGGCAGACGTGCTGCGAGGGTGCACCAAGGGACGCGTATTGGCAAATCGCCCCGCGGCGCGCGCCGCGCACGCGTGTGTATAGGAGATTTTTTCGGATCTATCAAATAGATAATTCTAATAAATTATCACGCATCAATCTGCCAAAAGAAATTGCACATTTATCAAATTACGATAAAGTAGCAAAAAAAGGAGGCAGTAATCATGACCGGAGCTAGTGCCTTGCTGGAGGCTCTGCGCAAGCAGGGCGTGGAAGTCTGTTTCGCCAATCCCGGCACGACCGAGCTGGACCTGGTGCGTGCGCTGGAGGAGGTGCGCGGCATGCGCTGCGTCGTCGGCCTGCAGGAAAACGTCTGCACTGGCGCGGCCGACGGCTATGGCCGCCTGGCCGGCAAGCCTGCCGCGACCCTGCTGCATCTGGGACCGGGCTTCGCCAATGGCATTGCCAATCTGCATAACGCGCGCCGCGCCCGCACCCCCATCGTCAACATCATCGGCGACCACGCCAGCTGGCACCTGGAATGCGACGCGCCCCTGACCTCGGACATCGAATCTCTGGCGCGTCCCGTGTCCGGCTGGGTGGAACGGATCGCGTCCGCCCAGGACGCGGCGGACGCCGCGCGCGCCGCGGTGCGGGCCAGCCTGGCCGATGGCGGCCAGGGCGCGACGCTGATCTTTCCCGCCGACTTCCAGGCGGAAAGCGTGGCGGAGGATTGCGCGGACGCCGCCGCCGAGGCCGCGGCGGAACCTGAGGCATTCGACGCGTCCGCCGCATGGCAGCGCTTGAGCCGCGCGCAAAAGCCGCTGTTCCTGCTGGGCGGAGGCGGCCCAGCCAGCGGCCTGGGCCGGCGCGCGCAGATCGCCGCCGCGCGCCTGTGCGCGGCCCTGGGCGGCACGGCTTACGCCGAGACCTTCCCCGCCAGATCGGAGCGCGGCCGGGGCCTGCCGGACTTCGACCGGCTGCCGTATTTCCCGGAACCGGCTCGCGCCGCGCTGGATGCCGCCGACCTGGTGGTGCTGGTGGGGGCGCTGCCGCCGGTGACGTACTTCGGCTATGCCGGCCATCCCAGCCGGCTGGTGCCGGCGGAACGTCTGCTGGAACTGGCTGCAACCGGCCAGGACGCGGCATCGCGCCTGGAGGCGCTGGCCGAATTGGCGGGCGCGCCGGCTTTCGAACCCGCCGCCGCGCCGTTGCCCGAACCGGCGCCGGGAGCCTTGACGCCGCAATCCATCGCGGCCGTGGTGGCGCGGGCCTTGCCCGAAAACGCCATCGTCTCGGTCGAAGGCGGCACCTGCGGCTATCCGCTGTATGCCGCGTCCGCCGGCGCCGCGCCGCACTCCGTGCTGACCAATACCGGCGGCGCCATCGGCCAGGGCCTGCCCGTCGCCATGGGCGCGGCCATCGCCTGCCCGGAGCGCCGCGTGGTGGCCGTGCTGTCCGACGGCAGCACCCAATACACGATCCAGGCGCTGTGGTCGCTGGCGCATGAAAACCTGCCGGTGACGGTGCTGATCGCCGCCAACCACCAGTACGCCATCCTGCGCAACGAGCTGCGCCGGGGCAATGCCGTGCTGGGCGAGCGCGCGGCCGAACTGACCGCGCTGGACCGCCCGCGCATCGACTGGGTGGGGCTGGCGTCCAGCTACGGGGTGCAGGCCAGCCGCGCCGCGACGTCGGAAGAACTGGCCGCGCAGCTGGAATCCGCGCTGCGCCAGCCGGGACCGGTCCTGATCGAGATGGCGCTGTAGGCGCCGCCATATATACAAGGAGCATCAAAGCATGGACTTGCAACTCAAGGGGAAAGTCGCGGTGGTCACGGGCGGCAGCCTGGGCATCGGGCGCGCGGTGACCGAAGCGCTGGCGGCCGAAGGCGTGCGCGTGGCCATCGTGGCGCGCCGCCAGGCGCAGCTGGACGAAGTGGCCGCCGACATCACCCGCGCCACGGGCGTGGAAGTGCTGGGCGTGGCGGCCGACGTGTCGGACACCGCCCAGGTCAACGCCATGATGCAGCGCGTGGCCGAACACTTCGGCCGCATCGACATCCTGGTCAATGGCGCGGCCCATCCGGGCGGGCTGGTGCGCAGCGAGATCGACGAGGCCGACCCCGAAGGCCTGCTGGAAGACATCAACATCAAAGTGGTGGGCTATATGCGCTGCGCCAAGGCGGCCGCGCCGCACATGCGCCAGGGCGGCTTTGGCCGCATCGTCAACATCGGCGGCCTGACCGGGCGCGGCAGCAAGCAGCTCTCGGGCATGCGCAACGTGGCCATCTGCCACATGACCAAGACCCTGTCGGACCAGCTGGGTCCGCACGGCATCACGGTCAATGTGATCCATCCGGGCGTGGTCGAAACGCCCCACATCCACGAGCTGTACGAAAAGGAAGCCGCCAAGCAGGGGCTGACCGCCGCCCAGGTCGAGGCCAACTATGCCCGCGCCACGCCCATACGCCGGGTGCTGCAGCCGGCGGAGATCGCCGACGCGGTGCTGTTCCTGGCGTCGCCGCGGGCGGGCGCCATCACCGGCGAATCGCTGGGGGTGGACGGCGGCATCACGCGCGGCATCTTTCTTTGAACCGCTGAACCTTATTCGGGGAGTCTGGATATGCAAGGCACGATACTGGTCGGCACGGCCGGCCAAGGAATACTGCGCAGCGTGGACGACGGCGCCACCTGGCACCGCCTGGGGCTGAAGGAAGCCATCGAGTTCGATGGCACGGTGCGCTGCCTGGCCGTGGACCCGGCCGATCCGCGCCGCGTGTTCGCCGGCGCCGACGCCGGCATGTGCGTCAGCACCGACGGCGGCGCGCATTTCACGCGGGTCGACAGCCCCATGAACGGCATGACCGTCTGGGCCATGGCGATCGACCCCACGGATCCGCGGCGCATGTACGCAGGTACCGGCGCGCCCTCGCGCGCGGCCATGTTCCGTTCGGTGGACGGCGGCGCCAGCTGGCAGCGCCTGTCGCCCGAACTGCCGGAATTCTGCCGCGGCGTGAACCGCCCGCGCATCCTGTCGGTCTGCGTGGATCCGGACGACGGCCGCGAGGTTTGGTTCGGGGTCGAGGAAGGGGGGCTGTGGCACAGCCGCGACGGCGGCGATACCTGGTCGCGCGAGGACGAGGAGGGCAATGCCGATGCCATCGCCAACCCCGACATCCATTGCGTCGCGGTGCTGCCAGCCACGGCCGCCGCGCCCAAGACCGCCATGGTGCTGACCGTGAACTCCGTCTATCTCAGCGAGAACGGCGGCCGGCGCTGGGAGGGCGTGGCCTCCAAGTCGCGCTTTGACGGCATGTACTACACCCGTACGGTGCAGGCGCTGCCGGACGAACCCGACACGCTGCTGCTGGCCATCGGCGACGGCACCCCGGGCACGCGCAGCAGGATCTACCGTTCATCCGACCGTGGCCGCAACTGGCAGCCGGCGCTGCTGCACACGCCGCCCAATTCCACCTTCTGGGCCTTCGGCGTGCACGCCGCCGACCCGCGGCTGGCGTTCGCCGGCACCAAGTACGGCCATCTGTTCCGTTCCACCGACGGCGGCCGCAGCTGGTTCAAGGAATGGCGCGACTTCAGCGAAATCACCGCCGTGGCCTGGACGCCGTATGCCGCGCCCGTGACCGCGCATCCCCAGTCCGTCAACTGACACCCCGCCCGAGACCGCCATGTCCACCACCACCACCACGCTAGCGCCGGCAGACCGCCGGCCGCGCATCGCGCGCACCCATCTGGCCCTGTTCGTGCGCGACCCGTTCGCGTCGGCGCCCTGGTACGAATCCGTGCTCGGCATGCAGGAGACCGCGCGCGGCGAGCAATGGGTGTTCCTGTCCTTCGGGCGCAAGCACCATGACATCGCTCTGATCCGCGCGGCCGAAGGCGAGCCCGCCCGCGGCCCCGTCAACATGCAGCACTACGGCCTGGAGATCGAAGGCGACGTGGACGAACTGCGCCGCCTCTACGGCATGCTGCTGGCCAAGGGCGTGGAGGTGGTGAAGATCACCGACCACAAGGTCGGTTACGGCCTGTACTTCACCGACCCGGACGGCCACCGCTTCGAGTTCTTCTGCGAAACCGTGCACGGCGACGAAGAGGGCAAGCGGGTCCTGCACGACCACAACGCGCCCAGCGTCCCCATGACGCTGGACCCTCTTTGACCGCCCGCGCGGCGCATCCCTGACTGATCCCACACTTTCTGGAGCATCCATGAGCAACACCAACTTCGGTCCCTACCGCATCCGCAAATGGTATTTGCAGATCGACGACACCCTGGCCACCGAAACCGGCGAACCGGCCGACGGCGAGCCGCTGCGCAAGATCGTCATTGCGGCCGCGCTGCACAACCCCTATGCGGGGCGCTTCGAGCGCGACCTGTCGGGCTACGTCGAACCTTCGGGCATGCTGGGTGAGGAATTCGGCCGGCGCATCATCGCCGCGGCCGGCGGCCAGCCGCTGGAAAGCTACGGCAAGGCCTGCGTGGTGGGCACGGACGGCGAGTACGAGCACGGCAACGCACTCCTGACCACCATCTTCGCCGAACCCGTGCGCGCAGCACTCGGCGGCGGCAAAGCCTGGGTGCCGTCCACCGGCAAGCGCGGCGGCCCTGGCACCGTCATCGATATTCCGCTGGCGCACAAGGACGCGCTCTATGTCCGTTCGCACTACGACAGCGTGACCGCGCTGTTCGGCGACGCGCCCAACCGCGACGAAGTGCTGATCGCCTTCGCCTTCGCCACCCGCGGCCGCCTGCATGCGCGCCTGGGCGGCATCCCTGCCAGCGAAATCCAGGGCAAAGACGGACTCTGCTGAAAGGAAGCCCACATGCAACGCCGCGACACCGACATCGCCGTCAACGGCATGACCCTGCATCTGACCGAATGGGGGCCGCAAGAAGGCCGGCCGCTGTTCATGCTGCACGGCATCCGGGGCTACGCCGAGACCTTCGCCGGCATCGCGCAGGCCTTGCAGCCGGACTTCCGCGTGCTGGCCTATGACCAGCGCGGGCGCGGCGCCAGCAGCTGGGATCCGCAGCGCAACTACTACACCGACGCCTACGTCGACGACCTGGCGGGCGTGGCCGACGCCCTGGGCCTGGACCGCTTCGACCTGCTGGGCCATTCGATGGGCGGCATCGCTGCCATCGTCTTCGCCGCGCGTTACCCGCAGCGCGTGCGGCGCCTGATCGTCGAGGACGCCGGTCCCGCTGCCTTCGAAGGCAGCGCGGGCGCGGCGCGCATCCAGCGCGAACTGCGCGAGACGCCCGAGTCCTTTGCCGACATCGTCGCGGCTCGTGAGTACCTGCGCGCGCTGCGGCCCAGCGTGACCGAGGCCGCCCGCGAGGAACGGCTGCGCCACATGCTGAAGGAAGACGGGGCGGGCGGCTGGACCTGGCGCCACGACCATGCCGGTATCGCCGCCACCCGGCTGGACCCCGATCCAGCGCGCGTGGTGGACCTGTGGCCGCAGGTCCAGGCGCTGGGCTGTCCGACCCTGGTCGTGCGCGGCGGGCGTTCGGACTATTTGCAGGCCGAGACCGCCCGCGGCATGGCGGCGCGCAACCCGAACGTGGAATGGGTCGAGATCGAAGGCGCCGGCCATTACATCCATGACGACCGGCCGGCCGCCTTCGAGCAGGCCGTCGGCGGGTTCCTGCGGCGCGCCTGAGGCGCGCCCGAGGCGCAACCCGCCAGGCACAAGACAAGAATCCAAGGGAGAGCCGAGATGGCGCATATCGTAGAAGTGCCGGTGCTGGTGGTGGGCGCCGGGCCGGTCGGCGTGACGCTGGCCAATCTGCTGGGCAGCTATGGCGTGGAAACGCTGGTGCTGGAACGCAACCAGGACGTGCTGGACTATCCGCGCGCGGTGGGCCTGGATGACGAGGCCATGCGCACCTTCCAGAGCGCGGGCCTGGCCGATGAGATGCTGCGCGACATGATCCAGAACGTGCCCATGCGCATGTACACGCGGACCAAGCGCTGCTTTGCCGAGATCCTGCCGGCCACGCGCGAGTTCGGCTGGTATCGCCGCAACCTGTTTTCGCAGCCGCTGGGCGAGCGGACGCTGCGCGCCGGGCTGCGGCGCTTTCCCCATGTGACGCTGGAACTCGGCGCGGAGCTGCTGTCGCTGACGCAGGACGAGCGCGGCGTCACGGTGCGGGTGCGCGATGCCGAGGGCGCCGAGCGCGAGATCCGCGCGCAATACCTGCTGGCCGCCGACGGCGGGCGCAGCACGGTACGCGAGCGCATCCTGCAATTGCCCTTCGACGGCAACACGCATCCGCGCAAATGGGTGGTCATCGAATGCGACCAGGATCCCCTGGACGCGCCTTACACCGCGCTGCATTGCGAGCCGCGCCGCCCCTACGTCTGCCTGCGCCTGCCTTATGGCCTGCGGCGCTGGGAGTTCATGCTGTTTCCCGGAGAGGACGGCGAGCAGATGCTGCAGCCGGACAAGGTGCAGGAACTGCTGCGCCACCATGTGGCCGATCCGGCCAGGCTCAATGTCATCCGCGCCCGCGTCTATACCCACAATTCGCGGGTGGCGCGCAGCTTCGTCTCGGGCCGGCTCTGCCTGGCGGGCGATGCCGCGCACCTGACTCCGCCCTGGATCGGCCAGGGCCTGAACGCCGGCCTGCGCGATGCCTTCAACCTGGCCTGGAAGGTGGCCTGGATCGTGCAGGGCCGCCTGGACCCGGCTGCCTTGCAGAGTTACCACGATGAACGCCACAGCCATGCCCGCGCCATGATCTCGCTGGCCGACATGTTCGGCGCCATGCTGTCGCAGACCAATCCCGTGCTGGCGGCGCTGCGCGACACGTTCTTCCTGTCGATCCGGAACATTCCGAAAATTCGCGACTATGTGCTGCAGATGAAGTTCAAGCCCATGCCGCGCTATAGCCGCGGCGTGGTGGGCGACAGCGCCGACAAGACGCAGCGCGAGTGCATCGGCCGCATGTTCATCCAGCCGCTGGTGGAATGCGAGAACGGCGCCACGCAGCGCCTGGACGAGGCGCTGGGGGCGGGTTTCGCCCTGATAGGGTGGCGACGAGATCCGCGCGCCGGGCTGCCGCCGGCCCTGCGCGCGCAGCTCGACAAGCTGGGCTGCCGCTACGTGGCGGCGCAGCGCGCGCGTAGCGGCTGCGATCCCGACGAGCTGCAAGCCGGGGCCTTGCCCGTGCTGCAGGACACGGAAAACGCGCTGCACTTCTGGTTCCAGCGCACCCGCGCGGACTGGGTGCTGGTGCGTCCGGACCGTTACGTCGCGGCGCTGGGCCGGCGCGAGGACGCGGCCGACGCCCTCGGCCGCTACGCCGCCCGCTTCGTGCCGGGCGCCGCCCAGGCCGCCGGCCAGCCGGTGGCGCAGGCAAGCAGTCCGGCGCACGCGCCCGGGGCCATCCTGAACGGAGCGCAGCCATGAACGCGCCTGCCCAAACCGGGAACGGCCCGGTCCGCAACGTGCTGTTCATCATGTGCGACCAGCTGCGCGCGGACCACCTGTCCTGTTATGGCGGGGCGGGCGCCTTGCGCACGCCCCACATCGACCGGCTGGCGCGCATGGGCGTCCAGTACGACCGGGCCTACGTGACTTCCGCCGTCTGCGGTCCGTCGCGCGCGTCCTACTACACCGGCCGCTATCCGCTGTCGCACCGAGTCACCTGGAACCGCGTGCCGCATCCGGTGGACGAATGGTGCCTGGGTGAATACCTGGCCCAGGCCGGACTGCCGCTGCACCTGTTGGGCAAGACGCACTTCGTGCCCGACCGCGCCGGATTGCGGGGCAAAGGCTATGCGTCCGAGGACGAACAACGTTTCCTGCAGGGCGGCTTCGTGCCCATCGAGCGCTACGACGGCCATTTCGAACTGGCCAAGGACAGCCCGTACCGCCGCTACCTGCGCGAACGGGGCTACGACAGCGAACGGCCCTGGGAAGACTACGTGGTGGGCAGCCAGGCCGCCGACGGCAGCATCGCCAGCGGCTGGCTGATGCGCAACGCGCCGCTGCCCGCCCGGGTGGACGCGGCCGACTCCGAGACGGCCTATCTCACGGACCGCGCCCTGGATTTCATGCAGAAGCAGGGCGACAAGCCCTGGGCGCTGCATCTTTCCTACATCAAGCCGCACTGGCCGTACAAGGCGCCGGCGCCTTACCACGCCATGTATGGCGCGGAAGACTGCGCGCCGCCGGTGCGCTCGCAGGCGGAACGGGAACGCCCGCATCCGGTGCATGGCGCCTACCAGCGGCTGGAAGAGTCGGAGTCCTTCGCCCGCGACGAAGTCTGGCGCGGCATACGGCCGGTCTACATGGGGCTGGTCAAGCAGATCGACGACCAGATCGGCCGGCTGCTGGACTACCTGGAGCGCAGCGGCAGGCTGAAGGACACGCTGATCCTCTTCACCTCGGACCACGGCGACCACCTGGGCGACCACTGGCTGGGCGAAAAGGAGTACTTCTACGAGAGCGCGATGCGCGTGCCTTGCCTGGTCCATGACCCGGCGTCCGCCGCCGACGCGACCCGCGGCACGCGCAGCGACGCTTTCGTTGAATGTATCGACATCGTCCCCACGGTGCTGGAGGCGCTGGCGCTGCCGGGGCAAGAACACCGCATCGAGGGCCGCTCGCTGCTGCCAGGCATCCGCGGAGAGTCCGACTCGGCGCCGCCCGCGCGCGAATACGTGGTGGGCAGCCTGGACTACGCCTACCGCGAGGCGCGCCTGTTCCTGGGACGCGGCGAGCGCGAGTGCACCGGTCTCATGGTGCGCGACGAGCGCTACAAGTATCTGCATTGGCAGGGCTATCCGGCGCAATTGTTCGACCTGCGCGACGACCCGGGCGAGCTGCATGACCTGGGCGCCGATCCGGGCATGGCGCCGGTGGCGGCGCGGATGCGCTCCGCGTTGCTGGATTGGCACGAGGGCCTGAAGCGCCGCGCCACCGAAACCGACGAGGAAGTACGCGAGCGCACGCATGCGCACGAACGGATGATGGGCATTCTGATCGGCCGCTGGTGAAGCGGACCGGTCCTGATCTGGATTTCCAGCCGCCCGGGTCCGTCCTGGCCCGTAGCGGCAACTCAGTCGCCGGACGCTTCCGGAACGACATATACAAGGGGAAGTACCATGGGATCGCCGTACCGTTGTTGTTTGCAACCCGTATTGTGGGCCGCGCTGGCGCTGTTGCCGGCCGCCCAGGCCGTGGCCCAGGCCTGGCCGTCGGACACCGTGAAGATCGTGGTGCCGTATCCGCCCGGCACCGAACCTGACGTGCTGGCGCGCGACCTGGGCAACCGCCTGTTCAAGGAGAGCGGCAAGACCGTGGTGGTGGAGAACCGCCCCGGCGCCAACGCCATCATCGGCAGCGACTACGTCGCCAAGGCGGCGGGCGACGGCCATACCCTGCTGATGGTGGACCGGCTGGCGCTGGAGACCAATCCCTTTCTGTACGCCAAGGTGCCGTATCGTTGGCAGGAAGATTTCAAGCCGGTCACCGACCTGGGCCAGGTGCAGCTGTACGTGGCGGTCAGCAATGCCTTTCCGGCCAAGACCTACAAGGAATTCATCGATTACGCCCGGGCCAATCCGCAGCGCATCAACGTCGGCACCGGCGGCCAGGGCCACGTGAACCATCTGGGCATGGCCATGTTGGCCAGCGCCGAAGGCGTGCAGTTCACCTATGTGCCGTTCAAGGGCGTGGCGCCGGCCATGACCGCGGCCATGGCGGGCGATGTGGACAGCGTCATGGCGGGCGGCCTGGCGGTGTCGGAACAATACAAGGCCGGCAAGATCCGCGTGCTGGTCGCCGGCGCCTCGCAGCGGGCCGCCATGATGCCCGACGTGCCGACGCTGCAGGAGGCGGGCGGCAAGGCCGGCAGCATCCCGTCCACGGTCTTTACCCTGTTCGCTCCGGGCAAGACGCCGGATGCGCTGGTGGCGCGGATCAACCAGGCGGTGACGGCGGTCACGGCGGATCCGGCCTTCCGCCAGACCTACGAAGCGCGCGGCCTGCTGGTGCGCGGCTCCACGCCCCAGGCCACGCTGGCGGCCATGAAGGAGGAGGCCGGCCGCTATGAAACGCTGATCAAGTCCGCTGGCATCAAGCCGGATTGAGCAAGGAGGC
This sequence comes from Achromobacter pestifer, assembly GCF_013267355.1. NCBI lineage: Bacteria > Pseudomonadati > Pseudomonadota > Betaproteobacteria > Burkholderiales > Alcaligenaceae > Achromobacter > Achromobacter pestifer. Next base: position 6,467,034 of record NZ_CP053985.1, on the reverse strand, counting down.
CGGGCGCCGCCGCGGGCGGCGTCCGGCTGCGTGGCAATCAATGCCGGGGCCGGCGTTACAGCGCCGCCAACAGCCGCTCCAGGAATGCATCGCACTCGGCGAGTTGCGCGCGCGAGATGAACTCGTCGGGCTTGTGGGCCTGCGTGATGGATCCCGGGCCGCACACCACCACCGGGACGTCCAGGCGCCGGGTGAACAGCCCGCCCTCGGTGCCGAAGGCCACCTTGGTCTTACCGGTGTCGGCGGGCAGCAGGGATTCCACGAAACGCACGGCCTCGCTGGCCGGGTGCGTGTCCAGGCCCGGGTAGGCATTGATCTGCTCTATCCGGACATCCGCGGCGGGCGCGCGCAGGCGGGCCTGAGCGCGGATGTCCTGGGCCGCCTGGCGCAAGGGCGCAAGCAGCGCGTCGGGATCGTCCTGCGCCAGATGCCGGATCTCGAAGTCGACCACGCACTCGTTGGGCACGATGTTCAAGGCCCGCCCGCCGTGGATGCAGCCCGCGTGGACGGTCGCGTAGGGCACCTCGTAGTCCGGGTCGCGCGCGCCATGGGCCTGCAGCTCGTCTTGCAGGGCGCGCATGGCGCCAACCATGTCGCACGCCAGATGGATGGCGTTCAGCGCCCGCGGCGCCAGCGCGGAATGGCCCTCGAGTCCCTGGCAGACGGCGCGCAAGGCCATCTTGCCCTTATGGCCGGTGGCGATCTGCATGGAGGTCGGTTCGCCCACGATGCACAGCGCGGGCCGGGTGGGCGCCATTTCCATGACGTCCAGCAGCCGGCGCACACCGACGCAGCCGATCTCCTCGTCGTAGGAGAGCGCCAGCTGCAGCGGCCGCCGCAACGGGCGCTTGCTGGCCAGCAGCATCGCGTTGACGGCACAGGCCACGAAGCCCTTCATGTCCGCCGCGCCGCGCCCGTACAACAGTCCGTCGCGCTCGGTCAGCGCGAAGGGCGGCACGGTCCAGGCCTGTCCGGCGGCGGGCACCACGTCGGTGTGTCCCGACAGCAGCACGCCCGGGACATCGGCGGGGCCGACGGATGCGTGCAGGTTGGCGCGGCTGCCGTCATCGCTGCGCACCAGCGTGCAGGCAATCCCGTGCGCCGACAGCAGTTCGCGCACGACCTCGATCAGCGCCAGGTTGGGCGTGAGGGTCACCGTGTCGAAGGCGATCAGGCGCGCCAGCAGCGCCTCGGAGGCGGTAGCCATGACGTCGCCGCCTCAGCCCGGAATCACGGCGGTAACGTCGATCTCCACCAGCCACTCGGGCCGGGCCAGCGCCGAAACCACGATGCCGGTGGAAACCGGAAAAACGCCCTTGAGCCAGCGGCCGACCACGGTGTAGACCTCTTCGCGATAGCGCACGTCGACCAGATAGACCGTGAGCTTGCAGATGTGCGAGAGTTCGCTGCCGCATTCCTGCAGCAGCATGGCGACGTTGGCCATGGCTTTTTCTGCCTGGGCGGCGACGTCGCCGACGCCCACCGATTCCCGGGTGTCCAGGTCCTGGCCGATCTGGCCGCGCAGGAACACCGTGTTGCCGGCGACCACGGCCTGGCACAGGTCGTTGTCCAGGCGTTGTTCGGGATAGGTTTCGCGGGTATTGAATTTGCGGATGCGGGTGTGGGCCATAGGAGTCCTGATGCAGCGGATGGATCTGGCGGCTATCCGGCCGTCAGTGGGGAAGGATCTTGGAAAGAAAACGGCGCGCCTGGGGGCTGGCCGCGTCGCGGAAGAAGCTGTCCGTGGGGCTGTCCTCGATGATGGCGCCGTCTTCCATGAAGACCACGCGATTGGCCACGCGGCGCGCGAAGCCCATTTCGTGGGTCACGACCATCATGGTCATGCCTTCCTCGGCCAGCTCCACCATCACGTCCAGCACTTCATTGACCATCTCGGGGTCCAGCGCGGAGGTCGGCTCGTCGAACAGCATGGCCATCGGATCCATCGAGAGCGCGCGGGCGATGGCCACGCGCTGCTGCTGGCCGCCCGATAACTGTCCCGGGTGCTTGCCGGCATGGGCGGACAGGCCCACGCGTTCCAGCAGCGCGCCGGCCTTGGCGCGGGCGGAGCCGATGTCTCGCCCCAGCACGATCTGCTGCGCCAGGGTCAGGTTGCGCATGATGTCCAGGTGGGGAAACAGCTCGAAGTGCTGGAACACCATGCCGACCTTGGTGCGCAGCTTGGGCAGGTCGGTGGCGCCCGTCACGGAGGCGCCGTCGATCAGGATGTCGCCGGCCTGGATCGGTTCGAGCGCGTTGACGGTCTTGATGAGGGTGGATTTGCCCGAGCCGGACGGCCCGCAGACCACCACGATCTCGCCCCGGTTCACGCGCGTCGAGCATTGCTTGAGCACCTGATGGCTGCCGTAGAACTTGTCCACGCCGCGGATTTCGATGATGGGGGCGGGCGCGTTCATTTGTCGTAATGCCCCGCGCGGATGGACGCGCCGATGAGGTTGAGGATCAGCCTGCCCGCCGTGATGCAGGAAATCTGGTTGAGGTCTTTTTCGGGCTGGATTTCGACGATGTCCATGCCCACCACGCGGCCCTTGCGCACCAGGCCGTGGATCAGCTTGCGGGCCTGGACGAAGGTGACGCCGCCCGGCGCGGGGCCGGCGACGGCTGGCATGGTGGCGGGGTCCATGCCGTCGGCGTCGATGGTCAGGTAGTAGTTGCCTCCGTCCGGAATGCGCTCGAGCACCGCGTCCATGCCGATGTCATGCAGTTCGTAGGCGGTGACCAGTTCGGCGCCATAGGCGCGCGCCGCGTCCAGTTCCTCCGGGCGGCCGCTGCCCTGGGCGCGCAGGCCGATCTGGATGATGCGGTCCACGTGCGCCATCTCGGAGGCGCGCCGGATGGGGCTGGACAGCCCGTCGCGCACGCCGTTGACGTCGTCGCGCCAGTCCAGGTGGGCGTCGATGTGCACCAGCGTGATCGGACCCTGCTGGTCCAGGCCGCGCAGGACGGGCGTGGTGATGCCGTGGTCGCCGCCCAGCACGATGGGCACGGCTCCCGCGGCGGCGATGCGGCGCACCGCGGCCTCGGCGCGTTCATAGTGTTCGCCGCGGGGCTTGGACAGGTCGGGGATGATGTCGCCGCAATCCACGAAGCGGATGTCGTCGCGGCCTTGCAGCAGCGGCCCGTCGATATCGAAATCGTAGTGGCCCGGGCGGCGCACCACGCGGTCGGTCGCCTGGCGGATGGCCGTGGGCGCATTGGTCTGGTCGTTGCTGAAGTCCGCGGCCGAATAGGGCGAGCCGTAGGGCATGCCCAGCACGGCGACATCGGCCTGCAGGTTGTCCAGGTCCAGCGCCAGCGTGGAGTACAGCAGGGTGGGGTGGCCGATGCGGGGAGGGACCGTATAGGTGCTCATGTTCTCGTTTCCTTGATGGTGGGAGGATCAGGCCTGGCGCGTCTTGCGGCGGACCAGGGTTTCCAGGCGGCGGCCCGTGCCGGCCATCAGCACGCTGCACACCCAATAGATGAGGGCGGTGGTGCCCAGCACTTCCAGGTAGGCGAAGGTGTTGGCCGTGAGCAGGTTGCTCTGGTAAGTCATTTCCGGCAGGCTCATCACCGAGAAGATCGCCGAGTCCTTGAACATCATGATGACCAGGCTGGTGGTGGGCGGGATGAGAAAGCCGAACAGCTGTGGCACGACGATGTGGCGCTGCGTCTGCCAGTAGGTCATGCCCAGCGACAGGGCCGCGCTGGATTGGCCGCGCGGCACGCTCTTCAACCCGGCGCGCAGCACCTCGCAGAAGTACCCGCCGGTGTAGAAGGCGGTGCAGCCGATGGCGACCGACATGGCGGAGGCCGGAACCCCCAGTTTGGGCAGACCGAAGAACGACAGGTACACGAGGATCAGGTACGGAATGTTGCGCACCAGTTCCACGTAGGCCAGCGCCACGGGCCGCAGCAAGCCGCGGGACTGCGCGGCATAGGCCGCGATCGTGCCGATCAGGATGCCCAGCGGAATGCCGATAAGGCTGACCAGAGCGGTGATCCGCAGGCCCTTGAGCAGGACGGGGACGGACTGCCCGACGATAGAGAGATCAATGGGCATTGGGCAGCATCCTCGACACGCGGCGCTCGCACAGGCGCGAGGCGGCCGACAGGCAGAAAAGAATGATGAAGTACACCGCGGCCGTCACGGTGAACACCTGCAACGGCAGATCGCTTTGCAGCGTGGCGTTGCGCGCGACCGTGGCCAGCTCCGGAACGGCGATGATGGACATCAGCGACGAGGCCTTCAAAAGTATGGTGAGTTCGCTGGTCAAGGGCGGGATGGCGCGGTAGAACACCTGCGGCAGCAGCACGTGCCGCCAGATCTGCCGGCTGCGCATGCCGAGCGCGCGCGCGGCCGCCACCTGGCCGGGCGACAGCGTGCCCAACGCCCCGCGCAGGATCTCGACGATATAGGCGCTGGTGTTACAGGCCAGCGCGCCGATCCCGGCCGCCAGCGGCGACACGGAGATGCCCAGCAGGGGCGGCACCACGTAGTAGGCGATCAGCATATGGATGAGCGCGGGCGTGCCCCGTATGGCGCTGACCCAGAGCATGACCAGCCCGCGCACGGGCGCGTAGGGCGACAAGCGCGCCAGCAGCAGCGCGACCCCCAGGCAGATGCCGATGGCGAACGCCGCCACCGATGCCGCCAGGGTGATCGCCGTGCCCGAGACGACACCGTGCAGGAACGGCGCCAGGGCGCCGTTCTGATTCAACCAATCCAGCATGGGAGGTCCGCCTAGATCGCGCCGTCAGGCAGGTAGTTGGCGCGCGGCGTGTCCATGGGGGCGCCGAACCACTTCTTCTGCAGCTCCAGCAGTTGGTTGCTGGCGCGCAGTTCGTCGAAGGTGTCGTTGATGAACTGGCGGATCTCCAGGTCCTTGGGGTTGGCGACCCATGCCAGCAGCTTGGCCTGGCCGATCTCGCCGGCAATGCGGAATGCGCCCGGCTGCTTGCGCATCTGCACGGCGGCGATGTTCGAGGGCATCAGCGCCACGTCCACGGTCTTGTTGGCCAGCGCGTTGGAGACGTCCGGGTAGGCCTGGAACAGCTTGGTGTCGGCGTAGCCCTTGCCGTTCTTTTCCTTCAGGCGCTTTTCGAATTCCTCGGCCACCGGCTGGGAAGACGAGCCCATCTGGGTCCCGATGATCTTGCCGGCGATATCCATGTCCTGCTTGATGGAGGCGTCGTCCACCCGCACCATCAGCACCGAGCGCACCACGCCCACGGGTTGGGTGAAGGCGAAGCGGCGGGCGCGTTCGGGGGTGATGCCCACGCTGGTCGCGACGAAATCGAACTTGCGCGACATCAGGCCCGGCAACAGGCCCTGGAACGGCAGGTTCATCTGTTCCAGCTGCACGCCGAGCTTGGCCGCCATGAGCTGCAGCACGTCGTGGCCATAGCCCACGACCTTGCCGTTTTCGACGAATTCGAATGGTTCGTAGGCGGCTTCGGTGCCCACGGTCAGCTTGCCGCGCTTCTTGATGTCGGCCAGCGATCCGCCCTCGGCGTAGGACAGCGAGGGCAGGGCCAGCGTGGCCCCGGCTGCGAGCGTGGTCGCGACAAAACGCCTTCTGGACAGGTTCTGCATGATTTTTCCCTTGTATGTCGTCATGGTTCCGGCACTGGGCCGGCGAATATTCCTTGCGGAATGTGCCGGGGTCTGCGCCCCTGGACGCCAGTGCTGGACCCACTGTATCTGCCGGGTTGGGTCGTGAAAAATGATTTTTTTAGTGGTATGGTTTCGAAAATCGATACCTTTTCAGAGCCGCTGCCTTGTCCCGTCCCGAGTTCACCGAACGCGACCTGCGTTCCCTGCGGATCTTCTGCGCCGTGGCCCAGGCCAACGGCTTCGCGGCGGCGGAAAAGCAGCTGCACATGTCCAAGGCGTCCATCAGCCGGCACGTGCGGGAGGTCGAGGAAACCCTGGGAGTGCGGCTGTGCGACCGCGGCCCCTCGGGCTTCGAACTCACGCAAGCGGGCAAGGTCGCCCTGGAACTGGCGCGCGATGCCCTGAAATCGCTGGAAAGGATCCGTCCCGAAATCGATGCGGTGCGCGGCGTGCTGTCAGGCACCTTGTCCATCGGCATGGTCGAGCACGTCATTACCGACGCCGACTGCCATATCCCCGAAGCCCTGGCGGCCATGCGCCTGGAGGCGCCCGACGTCAAGGTCGAACTCACCGTCATGACCTTCAACGAGCTGGACCAGGCGCTGCGCGAGCGGCGGGTGCAGATCGCCATCCGCGGCATGTACCGGCGGGAAAGCGGCTTCAACTACCAGCGGCTGTTCATCGAGCGGCACCAGATCTTCGTGGCGCGCGGCAGCGTGCGCCTGGCCCGCGACCTGCCGCTGGTCTACCGCTCGCATCCGTTCGTGCACGACGCGCTGGGCGCCTATGGCTTTGCCCGCGGGCCGGAGGCTACCGGGCTGGAGGCCATCGCCATGCTGGTGTCGTCCGGCCATTGCGTGGGCTTGCTGCCCGCCCACTACGCCGATTCGGTCTCGCGCCGCCACGCCCTGACCCGCCTGCCGGGCGGACCCACCTACGAGAACACCCTCTGCGCGATTACCGAGGTGTCGCGCCCCGGCTCGCGCGCCGTGGAGCTGTTCCTGCGCCTGCTGGAGCGTTTCCACCCGGCGCAATAGCGGACGTCACCCCGGGCCTGCGCCCGTAGTCGGCGGGGAGGCTAAAATACCGGCTCGCGGCTTTTTGACTGGCCATTCCGGCATTCTTCATTCCTGCGCCCGGCGCATCCATAACGATGAAAAAACTGACAGCTGTACTCCTCGCTTCCGCAACCGCGCTGCTCACGGCTTGCGGCCCCAGCGACAATGCGCCCGCCGCCGCCGGTGCGCAGGCGCCCGCCGCCGTCAAGAAGGTCGTGGTCGGCCTGGATGACAACTTCCCGCCCATGGGTTTCCGCGATTCGAACAACCAGATCGTCGGTTTCGACATCGACATGGCCAAGGAAGCCAGCAAGCGCCTGGGCCTGGAAGTGGAGTTCAAGCCCATCGACTGGAGCGCCAAGGAAGCCGAACTCAACGGCAAGCGCGTCGACGTGCTGTGGAACGGCCTGACCATCACCGAAGAGCGCAAGAAGAATATCAGTTTCACCGCGCCCTACATGGCCAACCACCAGATCATCATCGTCGGCAACGCGTCCCCGGTGAAGCTCAAGGCTGACCTGGCCGGCAAGGTCGTCGGCGCCCAGGACGGCAGCAGCGCCACCGACGCCATCGCCAAGGATCCGGTCGCGGCCCAGATCAAGGAAGTCAAGAAGTTCGGCGACAACGTCACCGCGCTGATGGACCTGGCCGCCGGCCGCCTGGACGCCATTGTGGTGGACGAAGTGGTGGGCCGCTACCTGATCAGCAAGCGCGCCGGCGAGTACCGCGTGCTGGACGAGAACTTCGGCACCGAGGACTACGGCGTCGGCGTGCGCAAGGACGACACCGAGCTGCTGGGCAAGCTGGACAAGACCCTGGATTCGATGAAGCAGGACGGCACCGCCGGCCGCATCGCCACCCAGTGGTTCGGCGCCAACATCATCAAGTAAGGGGCGGGCGGCGCCCGCGGCCCTCCGGCCCGGGCGCGCCGGCAGTATTTCGCAGCCCGCCGCGGCGCCGATGCGCCTGGCGGGCTTACTCATGAAACGATCTTGCCCTGGCGTCCACGGACGCTGACGGCGCGAACCCACGGCATGGACTACGTACTCTCCCTATTGGGGCCATTGGCGCAAGGCGCGAAAGTCACCTTGACGCTGTTTTTCATCACGCTGGCGCTGGCCGTCCCGCTGGGCCTGGTGCTGGCGCTGGTGCGGATCTCGAAGTGGCGGCTGGCCAGCAGCCTGGTCAATGGCTATATCTGGCTCATGCGCGGCACGCCGCTGATGCTGCAGATGCTGTTCATCTACTTCGCGCTGCCGTTCGTGCCGGTGATCGGCATCCGCCTGCCGGACTTTCCGGCCGCCGTGGTGGCCTTCGCGCTGAACTATGCGGCTTATTTCGCCGAGATCTTCCGCGCCGGCATCCAGTCGGTGGACCGCGGCCAGTACGAGGGCAGCAAGGTGCTGGGCATGACCTATCTGCAGACGCTGCGCCGCATCGTGCTGCCGCAGATGGTGCAGCGGGTGCTGCCGCCCATGAGCAACGAGACCATCACCCTGGTCAAGGACACCTCGCTCATCTACGTGCTGGCGCTCAACGACATCCTGCGCACGGCGCGCGGCATCGTGCAGCGTGACTTCACGACCACGCCGTTCCTGGTCGCCGCCGCCTTCTATCTCATCATGACGCTGATCCTGACGTGGTTCTTCCAGCACATGGAAAAGCGCTATGCCAAATATGACCAGTAATTCTCCGTCCGCGCGTCCCGTCATGATCGAGGCCCGCGAGATCATCAAATCCTTCGGCTCCAACCGCGTGCTGGACCGGGTGTCGCTGACCCTGGGCCAGGGCGAAGTGGTGGCGGTGATCGGGCCGTCCGGTTCCGGCAAGAGCACCTTCCTGCGTTGCCTGAACCACCTGGAAACCATAGACGAGGGCAGCATCGAGGTCGAAGGCGAGGCCATGGCCCGCGCTGTGCCCGGCGGGCACAGCCAGTACGCCAGCGACGCCGACGTGCGCCGCATCTGCCGCAAGATGGGCATGGTGTTCCAGTCGTTCAACCTGTTCCCGCACATGACGGTGCTGCAGAACATCATCGAGGCGCCCATCACCGTCAAGGGCATGGCCCGCGCCCAGATCGTGCCCAAGGCGGAAGAGCTGCTGCGCAAGGTCGGCCTGCTGAACAAGCGCGACAACTATCCGACGCGCCTGTCCGGCGGCCAGAAGCAGCGCGTGGCGATCGCCCGCGCGCTGGCCATGGAGCCGGACATCATGCTGTTTGACGAGCCCACCTCGGCGCTGGATCCGGAACTGACCGGCGAAGTGCTGCGCACCATGAAGCAGCTGGCCGACGAACGCATGACCATGCTGGTCGTCACCCACGAAATGGGCTTTGCGCGCGAAGTCGCGCACCGGGTCATCTTCATGGACGAAGGCCGCATCATCGAGGAAGCGCCTTCGGCCGATTTCTTCCGCGCGCCGCGCGAGGCTCGCAGCCGCGAGTTCCTGGCGCATATGCTCTGAAGCGCCTGCGTTGCAGGAAAAAGCCCGCTTAGGCGGGCTTTTTCATTTCACAAGGCTGCTTGTCACTGCGCGGCGATGCCCAAGGAAGAGCGGACCGTCTCTGCAATGAGGGCAAAGGGCAGCTTCTGGGCGCTGCGCGGGAGCTTGACGGAACTGAAGCCGTCGGCCAGCCAGCCCTGCACGGCCTGGTCCGGACGCTCTTGCGGGGAGGCCGCCGCCACTGCCTTGGGTACGGAGATGGCAAGCAACAAGGACTCTTTCTTCGCGTAGTACCTGGCGGTGGAGGAAAAGCCCTCTGGTCCGTAGTCGGTGATGCTGCCGCCGATCCACATCTCTACGTCAATGGTCCGCAGGCCGGCGACCGCCAGGTCGGCCAGCGCGGACTTCAGCCTGGGCCGGAGCAGGACGATTCCGGCGAGCCAGGACACGCCTGCCTCTGGGCCGCCCATTCTTCCACTCAAGGAAACTTCCATTGACACTCCTGAAAAGCTAGCGTGCGCGCCGGGGCACGACCATGGGGCTGCCGGTCTCGGGATCGGGCATGACGCGGCAATCCAGATCGTAGACCTGGCGCATCATGTCCTCGGTCAGGACTGAATCGGAATCTCCGTGCACCGCGATCCGCCCATCGCGCATCATCACGATCCTTTCGGCGTAGCGCAAGGCCAGGTTGAGGTCATGCAGGACCACTACCAGCGTGCGCCCGGCGCGGTGCAGCCGGGCGCACAGCTCCAGCAGGTCCAGCTGGTGGCGGATGTCCAGGAACGTGGTGGGTTCGTCGAGCAGCATGATGCCGGCTTCCTGGGCCAGCACCAGCGCCAGCCAGGCGCGCTGGCGTTGGCCGCCGGAGAGCGTGTGCACGGGCTGCGCGGCAAGTGCGTCCAGATCCGTGGCCGCGAGAGCGGCATCGACGGCGCTGGCGTCCGCAGCCGACCATTGCCGCAACAGGGACTGATGGGGATAGCGGCCACGGGCAACAAGGTCGCGCACGGTGACCATCTCGGGCGCAATCGGATTCTGCGGCAGGTAGGCCAGGCGGCGCGCCACCGATTTTCGGCGCAGGGTGGCGAGGTCGGCGCCGTCGAGCAGGGCCTGGCCACGGCCGGGAGGCAGGGCGCCGCCCAACACGCGCAAGAGCGTGGATTTGCCGCAGCCGTTGGGCCCCAGGATCACGGTGAACGAGGCCGGCGCAATGTCCAGCGTCAAACCGTCCAGCACGCGGCGGGCGCCGTAGGACAGGCTTACGTCCCGGAGCTGGAGGGCGGGTGGGGGCATCGCGGTAGTCACGTCGAAACCTTGCGCCATTCGAGCAGCAGCAGAAATGCGAGATAGAGGCCGCCGATGCCGGCGGTAAGAACGCCTACCGGCAAGCCGTTGGCGCCAGCCGAACGCGACAGCAGATCCGCGCCTGCCAGCAGCACGGCGCCGGTCAATGCGGCCAGCAGGGGCTGCGGGCCGCTGGCCGGGACGCAGCGCCGCGCGATCTGCGGGGCCGCAAGCGCGATGAAGGCGATGGGACCGGCCACGCTGACGGCCGCGGCGGCGGCCAGCACGGCCAGCAGCGTCGCCGCGAGCCGGCTCGGTCCAGGGGCGACGCCCAAGGCGTGCGCCACGTCGTCGCCCATTTCCAGCAGCCGCAGGCGCGCGCCCAGGGCGAGCGCCAAGGGCAGCAGGACCACGCAGGCCGCGGCGATCAACGCAACATCGTTCCAGGTCTTGCCGGCCAGATTGCCATTGAGCCAGGTTGCGGCCAGGTGCGCCTGTTCGCGGCGCAGATTGGAGAGGCCGTATTGCACGAAGGCGAAGGCGATGGCGGCCACCGCGATGCCCGCGACCACCATGCGATGGGGCGCGGAAAACCCCGCGCCGGAGCCGAACCAGACGCCCGCCGTCGCCAGCAGCGCGCCGCCCGCGGCGCCCCACGCCAGCGGCATCGCGCCCGGCCAGACCATCGTCACCGCCACCGCGCCTGCCGAGGCGCCCGCGGTGAGGCCGATGATGTCGGGACTGCCCAGCGGGTTGCGGGTAATGCTTTGGAACAATGCGCCCGACAGGGCCAGCGCGGCGCCGGCGCCCAGCGCGGCCAGGGCGCGCGGCAGCCTGACGGTGTAGACCAGCCAGTGCTCGATCGCCGTGCCGCCGCCCGCCAGGATGCGTCCAATCCGGGACCACGCGGGTCCTTGCTCTCCCGTCAACAGGGCGCCCGCGATCGACGCAATGGCCAGCGCCGCCAGCAGCAAGGCGTAGGCCAGCGCGCGTGGCGAGCAGGGAAGCGACAGCCAGGCGCCGACGCGCAGCGTTCGCCGCCGGCCGCTCACGGGCGGCTCCCAGGCTGGCGGCGCAACGCAGCCAACAGGAACGGTGCGCCGAGGAACGCGGCCACCACGCCGGTCAGCAGCTCTGCCGGCGCCCGCAGCAGGCGCGCCAGGATGTCGGCCGCGAGCATCAGGATGGGACCCAGCAGCAGGCAGTAGACGAGTTGCCAGCGCAGGTCGGGACCGCCGATACGGCGGGCGATATGCGGAACCGCCAGGCCAACGAAGGCAATAGGGCCCGCAGCCGCGGTGGCGGCGGCGGCCAGGACAGCCACGCTGAGCAGGCCCAGGGCGCGGTAAAGCCCGGCGCGCACCCCGAGCGCCCGGGCAAGCGCTTGCCCCAGCGCCAGGACGTTCAAGGGCCGGGCCAGTGCCAGCGCCAGCAGCAGGCCGGCGCCGATGTAGGGTGCGGCCCGGGCCACTTCGGCCATGGAGCGTCCCGCCAGCGAGCCGACGGCCCAGAAGCGATAGGCGTCGAAAATGTCCTCGCGCAGCAAGGCCACGGCCTGCACATAGGCGAACAGCACCGCGTTGACCGCCGCGCCGGCCAGGATCAGGCGCACCGGTTGCAGGCCCCGGCCGCCCGCGCCGATCAGGTAGACGGCCACTGCCGCGGCCAGTGCGCCGGGCAGGGCCGCCCAGAACGGATGGGCCGGCAGGCCGCCGAGCGCGAGGGCGGCGGTCACGATGGAGGCGGCGGCGCCGGCGTTGACGCCCAACAGCCCGGGCTCCGCCAGCGGATTGCGGGTCAGGGCCTGGATCAGCGCGCCGGCCACGGCCAGCGCCGCGCCGGTCAGCATGGCCAGCAAGGTGCGCGGCACGCGCGAGGCGACCACCAGGGCGGCGTAACCGTCATCGGGCCGGAGCAGGGCTTGCCAGACCGAGCCGGGCGACAGGTTGCGTGAACCGAGCCAGAGGCTGCCCAGGGTGGCGGCGGCCAGCAACAGACAGGCCGCGCCGAGGCCGGCTGCATGGGCCGACTTACTCATTCTGGGTTCCGGTTCTGGCTTTGGCCCGCTCGGCTGCCGCGGCCAATGCCGGCGCCAGCCTGCCCAGCATCCACGTCACGGCCAGCGGCGTGCCCGAGGACGAGGCCATGATCAGCGCCGGGTCGCTCAGCGCCACGTAGGCGCCGCGCTTCACGGCGGGTATGGAGGCGAACAGCGGCAGCGCCGCGGTCCGGTCGCGTTCCTGGGGGGTGTAGAACCAGGACACGAGCACGTCGACGTCGCCCAGCGCGTCCGCATGCTCGAAACCCAGGTAGTGGGCGAAATGGCCGGCGCTGGCGTGCAGGCCCTGCATGGACGGCGCCAGTGTCAGGCCCATGGCGGCAATCGTGTCCACGCGCGGATCACCCGCCACATAGGCCGCGAAATTGCCCGAGCCCAGGTCGGCGCGCACATAGGCGAAGGTCTTGCCGGCCAGCACGGGGTGGTCGCGCGTGGCCTGCGCCAGTGCGCCGCGGATCTGCGCCTTGAGCGCCGCAGCCTGTTCGCGCCGGCCCAGCGCGGCGGCGATCAGGTCGATCTGCGTATCCACCGGAGTCAGGAATGGCTGTTCCGGATAGGCCACCACCGGCACCAGCCGCGACAGCTGCGCATAGGCCTCGGCGCCGACGCCGGAAAAAGGCGCCAGCACCACGTCCGGGCGCAACGCGACGATGGCTTCGACGTCCAGCTCCGGAAACATGGCGATGGCCTGTGGCAGCGGCGCGCCGCGGGCCTCGATCGCCGCACGCACCCAGGGCCAGTAGTGGTCGGCGTCGCCGCCCCAGTCGGCGCGGCCCACGCCCACCGGCACCACGCCCAGCGACAGCGCCAGATCGTCGGCGCCCAGGCCCAGCGTGACCACGCGTTGCGGTGGCGCCGCGATGACGGCGCGGCCCAGGGCGCTGTCTAGCGTGACCGGAAAACCATCGGTTTGGGCGGCCGGTGGTGTTGGAGCGGCCGGTGCATCGGCAGCGCGGTCGCAGGCCGCCAGGGCGAGCGCGGCCAGGCAGGCCGCGCCGGCCCGCAGGATCGTATGCTTGAAGCGTGAGAGGCTCAGACGCATCGTGCCGGCAATTCCCCCGATCAATACTGGGCCCTGAGCGTCAGCATCACGTTGCGGGGCGCGCCCCACCAGCCCTGGCTGAAGAAGCCGATCTGGTCGTAATACTTCTTGTCGAACAGGTTGTTGACGTTGAGGGTGGCCGAGACCTGCTTGCTGAATTCGTAGCGCGCCATCAGGTTCACCAGCATGTAGCTGCCTTGCTCCACGTCGACGTTGCCGCGCGGGCTGGCGGCGGACTGGTACATGCGGCTTTGCCAGTCCACGCCGCCGCCCACCGTCAGCCGGTTCAGGTCGCCGGGCAGGCGGTAGGTGCTGTAGAGCTTGAACAGGCTGCGCGGATGGCTGGTGTTGATGGGCTTGCCGTCGGCGGCCTTGGCGGTGAAGTGCGTGTAGCTGGCGGCGATGTTCCAGTTGGGCATGATCTGCCCGGTGGTTTCCAGTTCGAAGCCCTCGACCTTGGCCCCGGATATGGCGCGGTAGGCCTGCGTGCCGGGCATGCCTATGACCGACTCGCCGGGTATGGCCTGGGCCAGGTTGTTCTGGCGGGTCTGATACAGCGACACGGCCGCGTCCAGCAGGCCATCCAGATAAGAAGCCTTCAGGCCGATCTCGTAGCTCTTGCCGTCGATGGGCGGCAGGATGGAGCCGCTGGGCGAACGCGCATTCTGCGGCTGGAAGATCTCGGTGTAGCTGGCGTAGGCCGTGTAGGTCTTGTTGATGTCGTAGATCAGGCCCGCGTACGGCGTGAACTGGTCGTTGATCTTGTATTGGCGCTTGCTGCCGAAGTAGGTCTGGTTCGTCTCCCAATTGCTCCAGCGTCCGCCCACGATCAGGTGCAGCGGATCGGCCAGCGAGAAGCGGCCCACGGCGTAGGTCCCGGTCTGCTTGACGCGCATGTCGTCGGCGGGCGTCTTGCGGCTGGACCAGCTGGGTTCGGCGATATGGTCCTGGCGCCAGTCGAAGAAGCTGCCGATGGCGGGCTTGGCGCCGACCATGAGGTACTGGCCGATGTCGCTGTGGTCGTCCACGCTCATCCAGCCCAGGGCCAGTTCGTGCTTGCGGCCGAATAACTGGAACGGGCCCGACAGCGTCAGGTTGATGTCGTCGCGCGAGCGGTCGCCATCGTAGTTGTTGAAGCTGCTGCTCATGCCCGTGCCGCTGGTCCGGTCCGGATAACCGCCGCGGTAGAGCTGCTTCATGCGGTACTCGCCCTCATTGTGGCTATAGGCGGCGCGCGCCTTCCAATCGTTGGCGAAGCGGTGGCTCAGGTCCACGAAGGTGGTGGTCGATTCGGTATCGATGCGTGCCCAGCGCGTGTTGTTGGCCACGGACCGGTTGAAGTCGGTGCGTGAGCCATCCGAATAGAACAGCGGAAAACCGCTGCCGAACCCGTTGCTCTGGTTGCGCTGATACTCCAAGCCGATGGTGAGCAGCGTGTCGGGAGTGAGGTCGGCGCTGATGACGCCGTACAGCGTGCGCTTGCGCGAATCCAGGAACGTAACGTAACTGTCGCCCTGGCTGTAGGCGGCGACGAAGCGCGAACGGATGCGTCCGTTCTCCGTCAGCGGCACGGACAGGTCGGCGTCGCCGCGCACGTAGTCCCAACTGCCGGCGCTGGCGCTGCCGGATAGTGCGAACTCGC
Organism: Achromobacter pestifer; assembly: GCF_013267355.1. Taxonomy (NCBI): domain Bacteria; kingdom Pseudomonadati; phylum Pseudomonadota; class Betaproteobacteria; order Burkholderiales; family Alcaligenaceae; genus Achromobacter; species Achromobacter pestifer. The sequence goes on along the minus strand of NZ_CP053985.1, from coordinate 6,451,887 downwards.
GCAGCGGCTTCTTGCGGATGAAGTTCACCGCGGCGGACGGATTGCCCGAACCGGTCATCAGGCCGGTGGCGCCGCGCACGATTTCCACGCGGTCGTAGATGGCGGCGTCCATGTCGGTGGAACCGTAGTTCCATTGGCTCAGGATCGGGGCGTTCAGGCCGTCGAACTGGAAATTGTCTATCGCGAAGCCGCGCGCGGAGAACGACAGGCGGTTGCTGTCGCTGCGCGTGACGGAGATGCCTGGCGCGCTGGCCAGGATGGAACCCGTGTCCTGCAAACCCTGATCCTCGATCTGCTGGCGCGTCACCACGCTGACCGATTGCGGGGTTTCCCGCGGCGACAGCGTCAGGCCGGTTGCGGTGCTCATGGCCTCGGTGTTGTAGGCATGGGTGCCTTCGGTGGTGCCGGGCATGCCGGCGCCCCTGACCGTGACGGCGGGAAGTTCGACGGTCTTGTCGGGGGCAGATGAGGCGCTGGATTGCGCGTTGGCGGCGTGGTGGGGCAAGGCTGAGCACAGCAAGGCCGTGTGGACGGCCAGGGTAAGCAGATTCGCCCGGCGCGTAAGCGTGCGCGAGGGGGACAGTGCGGGGGACATGAACACAAGCTCCAGCTGAAAAATTTGGTAATGAGAATTATTGTTTTTGCAGGAGACTTGAACGTATGCCGGAAGATGCGATGCGTATGCCGAACGCCGCCGCATCAACCGGATCGGGCGTCCGCCAAAGGCGCGGACTGCCGTTGCAGCCAGGCCCAGCCTGCGGCGCTCGCGGCGACGCAGGCCAGCATCGCAAGAGCGAGGCCCAGGGGCCGGCCGTAGATCAGCGGCACGCCCCAGCCGCTGGCTACCGAGAAGGCCAGCATCTGGACGAAGCCGAGCACCGAGGCGGCGGTGCCGGACAGCCCTGGCGCACGGGCCAGGATGTGCAGGGTCATGGCCGGGACGCACATGGCCAGGCCGCAGGTGTAGAGGGCGGGCAGGATGACCGCCCAGGGCAAGGCCGGCTGCCCGGCGCCTGCGGCGTATATGACGCTTGCGAGGCAACTGCCGCCCATCAGCAGGTACGCCAGCCCGGTGATGCGGTGGTCTGTCCAGCGCCCGGCCTTGCGCGCCGCGAACAGCGCGCCCGCCATGGCGCCGATCACGAGCGGCACGAACAGATACGCGAAATCCGTTTCGGGCAGGCCCAGGACGTTGGCGATGAAGTCCGGCGCGGCGCCGATGAGGAAACCCTGGGCCGCGAAGATCAGGCTGAAAGCGGCGGCGAGTGCGGTGAATCGCCGGTCCGCAAGGAGCGCGCCGTAGCCGCAAGCCAGTGCGCGCCACGACAACGGCCTGCGCCGGCTGGCGGGTAGGGTCTCGGGGAGTCTCCAGGCGCACAGCGCCCAGGCCGTCGCGGCCAGGGCGGCGAGCATCAGGAAGACGGCGCGCCAGCCCAGCTGCGCCGCCAACTGGCCGCCGGCGATGGGCGCCAGGGCCGGCGACAGATTGAACACCAGGATGAGATAGGACATGACGCGCTGCGCCGCCGGCCCTTCGTAGCAGTCGCGCACGATGGCCTGGCCCACCACGATGCCGGCGCCGGCGGACAGGCCTTGCAGCGCCCGCGCCGCCAACAGCCAAGCGAAGCTCGGCGCGGCGGCGGCCAGCGCGCTGCCGCCGATGTAGCAGAGCAGCGTCGCCAGGATGACGCGGCGCCGGCCCAGCGAATCCGACAGCGTGCCATGCAGCAGCAGCATCGCCGCGTAGCAGAACATGTAGACGCCCAGGGTCAGTTGCACGGTTTCCTGCGGCACGCCGAATTCCCGCTCGAGCGCGGCGAAGGCGGGCAGATAGGCGTCGATGGTGGCGGGCGCCACGCAGGCCAGCAGGCCCAGCATCAGCACCATCATGGGAAAGGAAGTCGGTTTGTCGGGGCGGGGCACGGCAGCGTCCGGGGCAGGAGCTTCCCGGGGCGGGAAGCGTGGTCCCATGGTCGCCCGCCAGCCGCGGTCGGATGAATGGACAACGCCGCAAGAACAATGGGTGCTGCCGAAAGCCGCGGGCCGGGACGCTCACGGCAGCCCCGCTCAGTTCAGTTCGCTGGGCGCAACGCCATAGCGCTCGCGGAACGCCGTGGCGAAATTGGTGGCATGCCGATAGCCCACGCAGTGGGCGGCCTGCTGCACGCTGCAGCCGCGAGCCAGTTGCTCGCGGGCGACCTCCAGCCGGCGCTCGCGCAGCCAGCTGAACACGGAGCATTGATAGGCGGCGCGGAACTTGGCGCGCAGGGTGCTGGGACTCATGCAGGCCAGCTTCGCCAGATCATCCAGCGTGTGCTCTTCGCCAGGCGCGCTGTGCAGCCGTTCACGCACGCGCTCCAGCAACTGGCGGTCGCGCTGCGACAGCGTGCCGGGTTCGGGCTCCTGTTGGTCCAGCGCAGCCAGCGCATGCGCCAGAAGCTGCGCGCCGACGCCTTCGCGCAGCATGGCGCGCAGCGGGTCGTCCCAACGGCATTCCAAGAGGTGTTCGATGGATTGCATCAGATGCGTCTGCACCTGCCAGCGCCGCAGCCGGAAGGCGGGCGTGCGCAGGGCTTTGCGGATCCGATCGCTGATCGGGTCATCGTCCGCGGCGTCCGGCTCGGACAGCGACAGGTTGACGCTGCGTAGCCGCTGGCCGGCATGGTGGATGCCGGTCATGGCGACCGTATCGCCGTAGACCGCGCTGATGCCGCTCTGGGCGACCAGCGGCAGGTCGTCGTGGTGGCCGACGCGCGCCTGAGCCTGGCCTTGCAGCATGACGATGGCCGAAAAGCGGGGCGTCATGACGGAGGTCGATTCGTAGTGGTGATGCACCAGCACATCGGACATGACCAGCGTCAGGCCGGGGCGGATGGCGTGTTCCTCGACGCGGCCTTCGGCGATGCAGACAGTGTCAGAATCGGCGCTCGCGGCCTGGAATCCGGGCAACTGATAGTGGAAACCGTTATGGCCGCCCAGGCGGTTGAAATCGGCGACGGTGAATCGGACGGCGGGGAAGGAGGGATTCAATGGCGTCACTCGCGCTGCGGGTTGAGCCCCCCGGACGTCGGCCAGGGGAGGCGGCGGGGTTTAAATGAGAATAGCATATATTCGCATTAATTTAAGGGTCCGGCAGTGGCGCTCAGGGCGCGGCGCAATCGCCCAATTGTTCGCCCATGGTGCTGCGGTACCACTCGTGGAAGTGCAGCATGCCGTCCTCCATGGGAGACTGGTACGGACCGCTCTCGCTCACGCCGCGCCGCAGCAGCGCACGTCTGCCGGCATCCATGCGCTCGCCGATTTCGTCGTCCTCGACCGCCGTTTCCATGTAGGCCGCGCGTTGCGCTTCGACGAACTCGCGTTCAAACAGGGCGATTTCCTCGGGATAGTAGAACTCGGCGATGTTGACCGTCTCCTGCGGACTTTTGGGGTAGAGCGTGGACAGCACCAGGACGTGCGGGTAAAGCTCGATCATGTGGGTGGGAAAGTAGGTCACCCAGATCGCGCCGAAATCCGGAGGCGAGCCGTCCCGGTAGCGCATCAGGGTGCCGTGCCAGTCGCGGTATACGTCGGATCCGGGCTTCTCCAGGGAGTCGTGCACGCCCACGCGCTGCAGGCTGCGGCGCTTGCCGAATTCCCAGCTCAGGTCCTCGCAGGTGACGAAGCGCCCCAGGCCGGGGTGGAACGGCCCGACGTGATAGTCCTCCAGATAGACCTCGATGAAGGTCTTCCAGTTGTAGTTGCATTGGTGCACCTCGACGTGGTCGAGCACGTAGTCCGAGAAGTCGAACTCGGGCCGGGCGAACAGGTCGCCCAGGTCCGCCAGCGGGTCGCCCGGTCCCTCGAACAGCAGGCCGTGGCAGCGCTTCAGGGGAAACCGCGGCAGGTTCAGGCAAGGCGTGCTGGGGAATTGCGGCGCGCCCAGGATCTGGCCGCGATTGTCATAGGTCCAGCGATGCAGCGGGCAGACGATGTTGCCGCCCGTGGCCGACAGATTGCCTGCCGGCTTGCCCGGCCCGGCGACGGCGCCTGTCTCGCCTCCCAGGATCAGCGATTGGCGGTGACGGCACACATTGGATATCAGTTCCACGCCGCCGGCGCCGCGCACGAGGACGCGTCCGCCGTCCTCGTGCGGCAGTCTGCGCCAGTCGCCAGGCTCAGGCACGGTCTTCTCGTGTCCGACATAGAGTGGCGAGCGCTTGAATATCACTTCCTGTTCGCGGGCAAACAGGCCATCGTCGAAGTATGCCCGCACGTGCAGCGGACTGAGCGCCTGCTCCACGTGTGCGAGGAGGCCTATGTCGGTCATGTCGGATTCCTTGCGCCTTTCGCCTCCCGGCCGTCTGTCAGACGGGCTCGACGCTTTCGGCGTCGATCCGGGCGATGCGTTCGGCAATATCCAGTTTGGGGCAGGTGCTGCAGTAGTCGCCGTCGCTTCGGCGGAAGTGGTGACAGCAGACCTGCCGGTCGACGGCGATGGCCGGCAGCGACCGTCGCTGATAGCTCAGATAGCCGCTGCTGCCCGCGATGCCCAGGCGCGCGAGCCAATCGGCCGCGGCTGCCGTGGCCCAGGCGTTGTCGGCGGCGCTCACGCCCGCGCGAGCCGCCAACAGGGCGGACAGGACGCAATCGGCCTGCATGCAGGCGGCCGCCCGGGGATTGAGACGCAGCGCCGCGCCCAGCTCGCGGTGGAACAAGGCGGCGATCTCGCGCAGTTGCGTGGCGGCCGCGTCCAGCCGGTCTTCCAGCCCCCCGTGCAGGGGTTCATGGCGTTCCATGGTGTAGCCGGCAATGAAGCCGTTGGCGACTGGCTGGCTGAGCCGCGTCAGATCCGGGACAATGCCGCTGCGGTGCGCGGCGATCACGCAGAGGTACACGGGCTGCCAGATCAACAGGCCCCAGCAGCGCAGCGCCAGGTAATGCGGGCCGGCTTCCGGATGGCGCTCGCGCCACCAGTCGCGCAAGCTTGCAATGGCATCGGCGTTGCTCCCGCCGGGACGGATGCCGGGCGCGGCCGGGGGACCCACGCGGCCATCCAGGCCGGGCGTCAGGCGGCCCGCCAGCGCGAGCAGATCGTCCAGTTCGCGGGTCACGCAAGGGCCTGCGCGGCATCGGCGTCGGCGGTCCGGTCCAGCCATTGCGGCCGGTAAGGCGCCACGGGGTTGGGCAGCCTGGGCGCCATCTGGAAACTGCCGATGGGATCGGCCAGATTGACCATCTGCAGGTTGTTGGCGAGCTGCAGGCGGTTCAGGCACGAGTGGATCATGTCCGGCGCGTACAGGTCGTAGCGGCGGTATTTTTCCAGCCGTTGCGGATGCGCCTGCTGGTAGGCGGCAATGCGGCCTGCGACCAGCTCCCAGAAATCGTCTTCCTGCATGAGGCCGGTGTCGGCCAGGATCTGGGAAAGATGGCGGAAGTAGCCCTCGAACACGTCGACGAAGATCGTCAGCAGCTTGTATTCCTCGGGCACGTCCGCCGCCAGCCGGCGCGCGTTCTCGGGCAGCTCGGCCTGCGGGTCGAGGATGGAGGATTCCTCGGCGATGTCCTTCATGAAGGCGCGCACCGGCACATGATCCCGGATCACCAGGATGACGTTCTCGCCATGTGGCATGAACACCAGGTCGTGGGCGTAGAAGCAATGCACCAGCGGTGTCAGGTAGGCGTCCACATAGCGTTCCAGCCACGCGGCGGCGCTCAGCCCGGAAGCGCGGATCAGCGCGGGCAGCAGGGCTTGGCCCTGCGGGTCCACGTGCAGCAGAGCGGCCATGGTCATCAGCCGTTCGTCGGGACTGATCAGCGCCTGCGGATTCTCGCGCCATAGCGCGGAGAACATCTTCTTGTAGGGCGTGTCGACGGAAATCGCCGCTTCATAGTAGTAGTTCCGGAATCCCAGGCTGGCGGCCTCGCGCAGGATGGTGAAGCCGTTGGCGCTCAGCCAGGGGTCGGCCGCGATCAGGCCGTGGAGGTATTCGTTGATGGCGGGCGTGCCCGACATGTAATAGGGCGACAGCCCGCGCATGAAACCCATGTTCAGGATCGACAGCGAGGTCTTCACATAGTGCTTGCCCGGCTGGCTGATGTTGAAGAAGGTGCGTATCGATTGCTGCGCCAGATAGTCGTCTTCACCGTAACCGAGGCATACGATCTTGCGTTGCGCCACGTAGGGCGCGAACGCCAGCGACAGCTTATTGAACCACTGCCAGGGGTGCGCCGGCATCAGGTAGTAGTCGGCGGGATCCAGACCCTGGCCTTGCAGCGTGGCGGCATGGCGCGCCACGGCGTCCTCGCCCAGCTCGCCGCGCAACAGGCTGGCGTAGTCCATGGTGGACAGGCATGCGAAATGCGCGTTGTCCTTGTGCACCGCCAGCCACATCACGCGTATCGGGGTAGCCGCCTCCGGCGCATAGGCGTGGTAGTCCTCGGCGTCGAAACCCAGGCGGCCGTTGTTGGCGACGAAGCTGGGGTGGCCCTCGATCATCGAGGTTTCGATGGCCTGGTAGTCGGCCAGCGCGAGTTCGGCGGCGGGCAGGCAAGGGCGGGTGTGCTTGTAGGCGGCGCCGTGCAGCGTGCTGGCGATTTCATCCAGATAGATGGGCAGCCGGTCTTCCGGAATGCGCAGCTTGTCGCGGATCTCGATCACGAACTGCAGGGCATCCAGCGGCGCGGGCGCGCCGGCCGTGGTCCTGGCGATCGATTCCGCGCGGATGCGCCAGTGGCGCATCGCCATCAGTTGCGCATCGTAGCGGTACTCGACGCGCCCGTCCGCGAGCGCGAGGCGATAGCGGTCGAAACCCGGCGTGTCCGCAGGGCCCAGATGTTCGGGCTGCAGCAGTCCTTCGTGGGTGTATTCGGAGATGGCCTTGCGCACGAGCAGGCGGTTGACCTTGGCCCAGACTTCCGGCTCCAGATGGTTGGCGACCTGCGCGGGATGGGGGGTGGCATGAGGGTTCATGGGGTCGACTCCTGGTATTGGGCCTGTTCGAACTGTGTACGTGTGCAGAACGCCAGACTGGCGGTCTTGTCTCGGAAACGGGCCTGGCCTGAGTAGGTAAAGCCCATGGCCAGATTGAGCGTGTGGATCTTGGTGTTGTCCGCGTCGGGCTCGACCACGATGCGCGCGGCGTTCAGGCGGTCGAACATGAAGCGCATCACGAACGCGAACACCTGCCGGCTGAAGCCGGGAATCCGCAAGCGAGGCGGGCCGATGAAAAGATGCATGCCGAGGTCGCCGGGCCGCACCGCGTAGTGTTCGCCGATTTCGTCCCGGGCCGGGTCGTAGCACTCCACCAGAAAGGCCGGCTGTCCCTCATGGCTGCCGAGCCAGGCGCTGGCGTGCCCGCTACCGCAAAGGGCTTCATAGAAGTCGCGCACCTGATCTTCGCTGTGCTGCTGCATGGACCAGAAGCGTGCGTAATCCATGGAAAACCATTGCCGCAACAGCGTCGCGTCCGTTTCCGGAAGGAGGGGGCGTAGCGCGAGCCCGCGGCCCTCGTCGTAATGGTCGCGCGACTGGCGCACGACCTCGCCCAGAAAGGTGGCTGTCATCGTGAGCATGCTGGGTCCCCGCAAGATCAGATGGTGGCGGCGCGATGGCCGTCCATCATGGGCATCGGCTCTGGCATGCCGAGGCGGTGCGCCAGCACGCCGTTCGCCGGCGGGCGGAAATCCTGCAGTGCGGTGCGCGGCTCGATGGCGTAGTGCTCCACGCCGGTCAGGTCGCGCAGTATCTGCGAATTGCGGTAGCAGCAGAATCCCAGGTCGGGATTCGTGACGCCATGGCTGAGCAGCCCGGTGTTCTGCACGAAGATCTCCGTGCCGGTGCGGTCGATGGCGTAGTTGTGGGCGATGCGGTAGCCGCCCCCTTCATCCCAGGCGATCCGGTCGCTGATGGGGTTGACGCAGGCGGGGATGCGCGGGGCGTAGCCGGTGGCCAGCACCAGGCCGTCCGTTACGTGCTTGAACGGCTGGCCGGTGTCGGCGTGCATGAAGTCCAGATGGTAGCGGCCAGTGGCGCGCTCATGCCGGCTGGCGCGCAGTTCCGCGCTGGTGAGCAGCGTGTAGCGGCGATCGCCCGCGCGGATCTTTTCGTCCAGGAGGTCATATATCTGATTGATCAGCGAGGCGTTGATGCCCTTGTACAGGCTGCTTTGCTGGCGCAGCATCTCGCGCCGCCGGGCTTCGGGCAGGTTGTGGAAATAGTCGGTGTAGTCGGGAGAGATCAGTTCCAGCGTGAGCTTGGTGTTCTCCATCTGGAAGAAACGGGGCGACCGGGTGATCCAGGTCAGGCTGTAGGCATGCTTGGCGCTGTCGCGCAGCAGATCGTGGAAGACCTCGGCCGCGCTCTGTCCGCTGCCGACGATGGTGATGCCCTGCCTGCGCTGCAACTGGGGCTTGTGGCGCAAGTAGTCCGCGCTGTGGATATAAGGCGCGGTGCGCGGCTCGCAACATTCCGGCAGCTGGGGTTGGGTACCGAGTCCCAGCACCAGCTTGCGGCAGCGGACCATGAAGCGCTCGCCGCTGACGGCATGCTGGCCGGTCACGAGGTAGGCGCGGCTGTCCGGATCGTGCAGCACGCTCTGCACGTCGTGATTGAAGCGCAGGTTCGGCAGGCGGGCCGCCACCCATTTGCAATAGCGGTTGTACTCGGCCCGGTTCAGGTAGTGGTTTTCGCGCATGTAATAGGAATAGATGCGCCCGGTCTGCTTGCAGTAATTCAGGTAGCTGTACTCGCTGCGCGGATCGGCCAGGCTCACGAGATCCGCCAGGAAGGGGTTCTGCAAGGTGGAGTCCTCGATCAGCATGCCGGGGTGCCAATCGAAGCCTGCCTTCTTGTCCAGGAAAACTGCGCGCACGCCGGACAAGGGCGCGGCCAGGCAGGCCAGACTGAGGTTGAACGGGCCAAGACCGATGGCGGCGAAGTCATGGATTTCACGGTTCATATGGGATCTGCCTTTTGCCGGAGCCGGCATTGCGTGAACATGATTCTCTTCCGGGGATGATTATCATTTTCAATATGGTCACTCTAGCAAATGCCGATTTATTGCGGAGTCTTGCCTGTGTGTTGCAGGCGGCGGCCATATGCAGCGTGGCGTATCGCATAGGGACGACCATCGGATTTGGATTTATCAAATAAGTACAGCTATTTTCATGATTGAGTGGCTGAAGATTGATCGCATGTCTTATGATTGCTAACTATCTGCGGATGGGCATGATGTTGAAGATAGTTTTTCTAAATCAAGGATGTTTATGGGCGCCGTGATGCCGCTGCTCGCGCTGCGAGCGTTCACCGAAACCGGCCGCCTCGGCAGCCTCAAGGCCGCCGCCGAAGCGCTGGGCGTGACCCCTGGGGCAGTCAGCCAGCAGATACGCGTGCTGGAAGACCGGCTGGGGCTGGCTCTGTTCGTGCGCGAGCGCCACGGCGTGCGGCTGACGGAGGCGGGCGCCCGCGCGTACCCGGGGCTGATGCGCGCCTTCGACCAGATCGAAAAATCGCTGTCGCTGCTTGAGGCCCAAGCCACGCAGCGGACCTTGACTGTCAGCACGGTGCCGTCGTTCGCGTCGTCCTGGCTGGTGCCGCGCATGGGCCGGTTTTCGGCCTTGCATCCGGACATCGAGGTCCGGGTGGAAGCCTCGTCGCAATTGGTCGACTTCAAGCGCGACCGCATCGACGTGGCGTTGCGGCATGGCCTGGGGCATTACCCGGGGCTGTCGGCTTTCCGGCTGATGTCTCCGGTGCTGCTGCCCGTGGCCAGCCCGGCCACGCTGGCGCAAGGTCCCGCCATCGAGCGGCCCGAGGACTGCCTGAAGTACCCGTTGCTGCAGGATTCCGACCGCGCGGACTGGGCCTTGTGGCTGCAGGCGCACGGCGTGGACGCAGGGCGTGAAGCGCAGCGCGGCCCCAGTTACGAGGACGATCTGCTGCTGCTGCGGGCGGCTGCCGCGGGGCAGGGCATCGCGCTGGTGCAAGACACGCATGCGCGCGAGGACATCGAATCGGGCCGGCTGGCCATTGCCTTGGACCAGCCCTGGCCCGCGCGCTTCGCGTATTACGTGGTCAGCCGGCCGGATGCGCTGCAGCGGCCGGAAGTGCAGGCGTTCATCGATTGGGTGAAGGCGGAAGCGGCGGCGATGGAGCAGGCGCCGCAGGCGCTTGCG